>CAMCHQ010000031.1 GCA_945874765.1 uncultured Clostridia bacterium | reverse complement strand
TGCATTTGAAGGCTGCACAAGTTTTACAAGTATAACGATACCGAATAGTGTAACAAGTATCGGTGATTTTGCATTTTTAAATTGCACAAGCTTAACAAGTTTCAATGTAGAAGAAAACAACTTTTATTATTCATCTCAAGATGGTGTATTATTCGATAAGGCTAAAACAGAACTTATACAATATCCCATCGAAAACGAAAGAGCAACATATGAAATACCAAACAGAGTAAAAAGTATTGACACATCTGCATTTTCAAATTGCCGAAACTTAACAACTGTAACAATACCGGATAGTGTAAAAGAAATAGGCGATTCTGTTTTTTGTGACAGTGCAACCTTAAATAAATTCTACTATAGCGGAACAGCAGCGCAGTGGAAAGCAATCAATATTGGCTCAAATAACGATAATTTAATTGAAAATTTAGTAAAATGTACTGATAGTTTTATGCCTAATGGAACTGCAGCCATTGATGTTGTTGTTGATAATATTAATTACAAGTTAAATCTTGATGAAACTGTTCAAATAGTTGGCTGTGAAGATTCACAAGAAATAATAACAATACCTGAAAGTATTTATTATAAAGGCTTTACTTTTAAAGTTACAAGTATCAACGATTTTGCATTTGAAAATTGTAAAAATTTAACAAGTATAACTATACCGAATAGTGTAACAAGTATTGGCAATTCTGCATTTAAAAATTGCAAAAATTTAACAAGTGTAACGATATCAAATAGTGTAAAAACAATTGGCGGCGATACATTTTCCGGTTGCACAAGTTTAAAAAATGTAACAATACCTGACAGTGTTACAAGTATTGAGTATGGTGCATTCTATAATTGCAAAAATTTAGTTAACGTAACAATACCTAATACTTTAACAAATATTGGCGCTCACGCATTCTATATTTGCGACAATTTAAAGAATGTATATTATAAAGGTTCGCAAGAAGAATGGAACAAATTAAATATTCGTGATAATAATAAAGACTTAAAAAATGCAACAATATACTGTAATTTTGTTGCTTGCACAGAAAATAATCACAATTATTTTGGCGATTGGACTGTAGCTAAAGAAGCAACCTGTACTGTTTCCGGCTTAAAGCAAAGAACTTGCAGTTATGACGGATATACAGAAACTGTTAAAATTCCTGCAACAGGTCATAATTTTGCAAATAATTCTGCTAAATGTTTAGTTTGCGGTGAGGCTAACCCTAACTATGTAGCACCAACTCAGTCTGCACCAAGTGCTAAACCTGTATCAAAGCCGAAATCCGCTGCAATCAAAAAGCTTAAATCTGCAAAGAAAGCAATTGCGATTGAATGGAAAAAAGTCAGCGGTGTAAACGGTTATGAAATCCAAGTCGCAACCGATAAGAAGTTCAAGAAGAATAAGAAAACCGTAACTGTTAAAAAGCAAAAGACAACAAAAGTAACTGTCAAAAAGCTTAAAGCTAAGAAGAAATACTACGTTCGTATTCGCACGTACAAAACAGTTAAGGGCAAAAAGGTTTATTCCTCTTGGTCTAAGGTTAAAACAGTCAAAACAAAGTAAAAAATACCCCCGACACAATCTCGTGTTGGGGGTATTACTATATGCGATATTATAATTGCGCCAAATCATACGGCGTTTTTTGATAAACAAAATAGTTAAGCCAATTGCTGAAAATTATATTAGCCGAACTTTTCCAACTCATAATCGGCACTGCCTTGTCGTCATCATTAGGGAAATAATTATAAGGCACGTCAATATCAAGCCCTTTTTCCTTATCCCTGAAATATTCCTTGGCAAGTGTGTCCCTGTCATATTCGCTGTGACCTGTCACGAAAAACTGCCTGCAATCCATATCCGAAATAATATGAACGCCCGACATTTCGCTGTAAGAAATAACCTGAAGCTGTTTAACAAGAGCAATATCCTGAAGCCTTGTTTCCGTATGCCTTGAATGAGGAACGTAATAAACATCGTCAAGCCCTCTCATAAGCGGGTGGGTGACGTCAAGTGACTTGTGAGGGAATACTCCAAACATTTTCTTTTTAAGCGGATATTTCTTTATGCCGTAATGATAATAGAGCGCCGCCTGAGCACCCCAGCAAATATGGAATGTGGAGTAAACATTCTTCTTGCTCCATTCCATAATCATACAAAGCTCGTCCCAATAGTCAACCTCTTCAAATTCAAGCTGCTCAACAGGCGCACCGGTAATAATCATTCCGTCGTACTTGTTATCCTTGATATCATCAAATGTGTTGTAGAATTTGTCCATATGGATTCTTGAAACATTTTTAGCCTTATGACTTTTAACCTGAAGAAAATCAATATCCACCTGCAAAGGGGAGTTACTGAGTAATCTTAAAAGCTGTGTCTCTGTTTCAAGCTTTGTCGGCATAAGATTAAGTATAATTATCTTCAAAGGTCTGATATCCTGCATATTAGCCCTTGACTTGCTCATGACAAATATATTCTCTATTTCCAGATTTTGCTTAGCCGGCAATTCATCGTCAATACGAATCGGCATTATATCAGCCCCTTTCTTATAGCGTTTATACATTATAACAAAACTTAACCTAAATTTCAATATCTATATAATGTATATTATATTATCTGTAACACTTATTTATAAATACAATACAATATAATATTAGCCTAATCGTATATATTGTGTTGCCGAAAAATACTATATGTACTTTAATATGTTACAATTTGATACCGTTTACATCATATAGTATCAAATTGTAGTAAATTATGCACATAAATGTTGAATTTTGTTATAAATTTATGTCAATATCATAAAATACACAAAAAAATCGTAAAAATGTGTTGACAAAGGGAGGAATAGGTGGTAATATGTGAAAGTCGCAACGAGAGAGCGGCGAGCGAAAATGGTACAGCTTGAGTTTGGAAAGACACTTGAAAAAAGTTTTTAAAAAAACTTGAAAAAAGGTG
>CAMCHQ010000030.1 GCA_945874765.1 uncultured Clostridia bacterium | reverse complement strand
TGCTGGCGGTCTATCTCTTGTTTTCGGTTGCTTGCTTCCTTACCGTACATGAGCACTTGTGCCCGGGATATCGTCGTGGAACTGATGAGCAATAAATCTTTTCCAAGCCCTGTTGAGTGCCTGCGTGTTATAACTTTTTGCACCGAGATATGACGCAGTAATGCTTGCTCTTTCGGCAATGTTTGCAAGTTCTTCGCACCTTTTGTTCCAGCGCTTGCCGATTGCACGTGAGGTGTAGCCGCCGACTGCGTGGTCTTTCATAACAAGTTCATTATCCCAAAGCGGAAGTTTCTCTTTTTGCTCGGGCGTAAAATTGTCTTCAATATCGTGATAAATTTCATCGGCTGATGCGGCAATAACCTCAATATCGCTTTTATCATTTTTCTTGATTTCCTCTTCTACAAAGGCAACGCTTTCCTCTTTGGGTGCACCGCCTCTGTCGCCTATACCGTGGAAAATATATGTCATATCAAGCCCGTATTTTTCGTTTTCTTTGAGCTTCTTTTGAACGAAATCCCAATTGCGAAGTTTTGTAAGGGTGAAATAGTAATCGTGCGGATTAACGCTTGCATATATTTCTTTGCCGTCAACACCTCTCCATTTTCCTATATCGAAAGGAGTACCGTAGGCACTTCCCCAAGCAAGTTTTTGAGTTGTGAAACCCATTAAATCAGCGTGATTTGCAATGCTCGGTAATGCCCAGCCGAAGCCGAAACAGTCGGGAAGATAAATATCAACGCTTCTTTTGCCGAATTTCTCGTCAAAATAGGAATTTCCGAAAAGAATATTTCTGAAAAGCGCCTCGGGTGACGGAATGTTGACGTCGCCGTTTTCAAAAGCGGAACCGCAGACATTCCACCTGCCCTGCTTTATGTATTCTTTCATTTTCTCGAAAAGCTCAGGGTAATATTCCTCCATAAGCTCATAGCGGTACGAGCCCTCAAACGAGAATTTATATGTAGGATATTTTTCAAAAAGTTTGAAATTATCAACCAAGGTGTTATAGATATATTTACTTACGGTTGTTTCAAAATCCCAGCTCCACACGGTGTCAAGGTGCGCTGTGGCAACGGTATATATTTTCTTTTTGTTATTCATTAATTTCTGTTCTCCTCAGGGAATTTTTGTGTAAGACGTGTAAAAATACAGGGAGTATCTGTAAAAGTATAACTGCAATAAATCCGATATGAATACTTGCGCCGTTGACAAATGCCGCAACGGATAAAGCGACAAATACAATTATTTGCAAGGCTGAAAAAATTACGTTTCTTTTAAATCCGTTTTTCGTGTAGGAAAAAAGCGAAATAATTGCGCAAGGAAGCGAAAGCAAAATAACCGAAGCAAACGATATAAAACATAAAAGCATAGCGGTATCTGAAAATACCGACGAAGAATCAGAAATGATATTTTTAATTATCGAAATGAGATTAACGCTTGATGTGTTTACTTTATATACGGGTATAAGAAGCGCAGCTATAGGCAGGAAAAACGATACAAGCCTGATAATCGCAACCAAAGAGCCTATAGAGGATTTTTTTATTCCCAAAAGGAAATTGTCAAATTGCTCCCATTCCTTTTCGGCTTTTATTCTGTCGTTTTCGATTCTTTCCTCAAATCCGTATTGCATAATGTTAGTTTGGCATTTCGGGCAAGTCGGTTTAAGATAAAAAGGGCTTAATTTAGCACCGCATTTAGGGCATTTGTTACTCATTTTCAACACCTCCGTCTACTTTAAGTGCGTCGTTTTTCTCTCGTTTTTCTTTAAGCTCACGGCGAATTTGTTTTAACTTTTCACCGTTGAGGTCATAAAAGATGTACGGAATGAGCGTTACAAGACCTAAAAGTTTAGGAATAAGCACAAAAAGTGCCCAAATCCATAAATCGGTATGCTCGCCTTTCATTGCAACCGATTCTCCGGCAGAATTTTTTGTAAATGTCAAGCCGATAAGAGGCAAAAGCGCAGTGCCTATAGAAGTTGAAAGCGAACCTGTAAGTTTGCCGACAAATGTGAGAACGGAAAAACTGATTCCTTCGTTTCTTTTTCCCGTTTTCCATTCCATATAATCAACCGTGTCGCCGATCATTTCCGTCGGGATAACGTTGTTTACGGTTTGGAAAAATGCATAAAGGAAGTTTTGAAGCATAAGAAGAATTGAAATCGCAACAACATTTGTTTTGTAAAATCCAAGTCCGCAGAAGAATACGGCTGTACCCAAAACGGCGTTGAAGATAATATTCATCATAACTATATGCTTATTATCAAGTTTTTCTTTAAGTTTCGGAATAAGAAGATACGAAATAAATCCGAGAAGCGTACCCGGAAGCGTTATCCACAAAACGGCAGAGTTAAGGTCGAGTACTTCCGAATAGTAATATGTTTGGAAAACGTTTGAAATACCGCCGAGACTGCCGAGAACATTGGCGATAATGATTAAAAGCAACGGCTTATTTTTAACAAGAACCTTGAAGTTATCGAGAAGTGACGGCTCTTTTACCGTTTGGCTTACTCTTTCTCTTGTTTTTAGTCCCGCAAGAGAAAACAGTCCCATACCAAACACACCGGCAATGCACGCAAGAATTAAGAAATCCTGCGCAAGAGTGATTTTCCAAACGCCTTTGTTACTTAAATCCATCATAACAACAAGTATTGTGGTTGAAAGACCGCCTATAAGGCTTGATAAAAATCTTGCCGTTGAAATAACCCTTGTTCTGTCACTCGGTGACGGTGAAATTGCGGCACTCATACTCCAAAACGGAACATCGCCGAGTGTATAAAACAGTTCCCATATAAAGTACGAAACATACATATATATGATTTTTATCGTGGTCGATTTTGCGTCTGCCAAAATTTCAGGTCCGGCAAAGAGCAAAATGGTTGTTATCGCAAGCGGTAACGGTACAAATAACAGGTAAGGTCTGAGCTTGCCGTATCTTGTACGTGTTTTGTCAATAAGTCCGCCCATAAGCGGGTCGTTTACTGCGTCCCAAATGCCGAGAAACAATATCATTGTCGACACGGCAGCAGGCGGAACTTCAAATACCTTTGTGAAAAACAGCGAAAGGTATCCGCCGGCTATAAGATTATAACCGAAAACCTGACCCGCATTTGCAAGGCCATATGCAAGCGTTTCTTTAACGCCTACATAACGTGCTTCTTTTTCCATAAATAATAACCCCGTTCAATAAATTTTACCCAAATTATTTTATTTCCAACCGTCACAATAGTTTTTATTGTGCTCAATATATTCGTCAACAAGTTTAACCGCTATGGAATAACTGTTTACAAGCGGATGAAGCGTAAGCGCCTGAATTGCCGCACTTCTGCTTCTCTGCCTTATCGCCTTTGATGAAAGACGTTCGTAGTTTTTAACTCTGCGGATAAGTTCAAGATTTTGCTCGTCTACCTTGCCGATTTTGTGAGGCGTGCAGCCGTTTTTATCTACGTCGCACGTAATTTCAACAACGTCGTCATCTCTCAAACCGTCAATTGAACCTTCGTTTGGAATACACATAATCATTGTGCCCTTACTGCCGCTTTGAGCAGTTTCGATAAATTTAAGCGCAACCCCCGCATAACCGCCGTCATCCTCTTCGTAAATATCAAAATGCCACGGCTGGGTTCTCTTTTCGCCTGTTTCGCTTGCCATATAACTGCCCTCACGCATACCGTACCACTTGCTGAAAACTTTAAGGCAATTTTCAAAATCGTTTTCAATATCTATTTTCGAAAGTTCGGCTGTCATGGATTTATTAATATCCCTAATTTGTTCGCCACGTGTTTGTTTCGCTTTGAGTATATTTTCGACCGCCTTTTCACGGTAGTAAAAATAATAAAGATATTCGTTTAAAACGCAGCCCCTGTCCCTAAGAAGCTCTTTTTCAAAATAACGCATATCGCTTTTTTTGTAAGCCTCATCATTTTCAATAAGGTCGCTCATGATTTCTTTGCCGTTTAATTTAATGCTTTTAAAATATGAAAGGTGATTTAAGCCGTAGCACTCTCCCGTTATATTGTCAGGATTTTCACCGTACATAAGCGCAAACGTCCTGAGCATTCCCGACGGAGCGTCGCATATTCCGTATGTAAAATCATATCCCATATCTCTAAGCGTTTGGCTTACTACACCGGCAGGGTTTGTAAAATTGAACACTTTAACATTCGGCTTTGAATATTTTTTGATAAGTTCGCAGTATTTTGCAAGCGCCGGCACACTTCTCATCGCAAACGAAAGCCCTGCCGCACCTGTTGTTTCCTGACCGAGCACGCCGTGATTTAAAGCAATTCTCTCGTCTTTTGCCCTCATATCGTCCTCGCCGACACGAATTGTGGTTATAACGTAATCGGCGTCTTTAACCGCTTCGATTTCGTCTGTTGTCAATGTAAATTTCATTTTGGGGCAAAGAAGTTTTGCGACGTGATTTGCCATACCGCCGTAAATTCTCAGCTTTTCCTCGTTGTTGTCCATAAAGCAAAGCTCATCAATATGCAGTCTTTCAGCCTTTTGAGAAATGCTTTTTGCAAGAAACATTGAGCGAACTCCGCCACCGCCTATAACCGTTATTTTCATATTTAAACCTCCTCGGCACCGATAATATAC
>CAMCHQ010000029.1 GCA_945874765.1 uncultured Clostridia bacterium | reverse complement strand
CAAGTATTCTCATTACATTTGTTTTATCGTCCATTTTTATGCCTCGATATATAATTTTAATAATATAATTTTATCATAGAGAAATTGTCTTTTCAACATTGTTTTAAAAGTTTAAATATAGTATAATATTTTTATTATTTAAGTGGTGAATTATATGAAAAAGGAACTGCCTTATTTTTATGTTGAAAAAAACTTCGGTTTTAATCAAGATGAATTTCCCAATTTAATAATGCGTGGCGGCGGATGTGCCTGCGTTACTGCGTGCGATTCGGCGATTTATTTTAAAAAATATTTCGGCTTGAATTCGCTTTGTGCTTTAGACGTAAATAATATTTCATTTGACGATTACGTTTCGTTTTCGCAAAAAATGCGTCCTTTTTTGTATCCACGTTTCAGCGGAATCGATAAACTCGATATCTATATCGACGGCTTTAACGGCTATCTTAAATCTGTCAGTGAAAACTCACTTTCACTTTCGGGTTTTGACGGAAAAGAAAATTATGAAAAGGCGAAAGCGGTACTCAAAAATCAAATTGATAAAAATTATCCCGTGCCGTTTCTTCTTTTAAAGCATAAAAATCCGCTTCTTAAAGACTATGTTTGGCATTGGTTTATTCTCGGCGGATATGAGGAATTTGAGAATAGCCTTATGGTTAAAATAATCAGCTACGGCGAGTGGATGTGGTTCGATTTTGACGATTTGTGGAATAATGCTTTTGGCAGACGTGGCGGAATGATACTGTTTGAGAGAGGGGATAAAAATGTATAATCCTGATGAAAAAAGATATGAAAAAATGACTTTTAACAAGTGCGGTGAAAGCGGTCTTTATCTTCCTAAAATTTCACTTGGTTTGTGGCAAAACTTCGGCGATAATGCGGATTATGACGAGATGAAAGATATTGTTTTAACTGCATTTGATATGGGCGTTACTCATTTTGATTTGGCAAATAATTACGGTCCTAAACCGGGTGCGGCAGAGGTAAATTTCGGCAAAATCGTTCGTGAAAATCTTATGCCGTACCGTGATGAACTTATTATCAGCACAAAGGCAGGATACAGAATGTGGGACGGTCCTTACGGTATCGGCGGGGGCAGAAAATATCTTATTTCATCTCTTGACCAAAGCCTGAAACGTCTCGGTCTTGATTATGTCGATATTTTTTATCACCATTGTATGACGCCCGATACCGAACTTAAAGAAACGGCGCTTGCACTGGCAGATATAACACGAAGCGGTAAAACGATTTACGTCGGAATGAGCAATTATAACGGCAAAAAAATGCACAGAATGTATCACAGATGCGACGATTTAAATGTGCCGTTTATCATAAATCAAAACCGTTATTCGATATTTGACAGAACGGTTGAAAAAAACGATTTGAAAAAAGAGGCTAAGTCTAAGAAAAAAGGTTTAATTGCCTTTTCTCCTCTTGCACAAGGTCAGCTTACCGATAAACTTGCAAACGGAATTGTTGAAAATTCGAGACTTTTCAATAACGAGGAACTTCAAAAAAAGGTCGGCTACAGCGAGGGCAGGCAGGCGCAAATTGCTCAGCTGTATAAAATCGCAAAAGGCAGAGGTCAAACCCTTTCTCAGCTTGCAATTGAGTGGCTTTTGCAATGGGGTGAGGTTACAAGCGTACTTATAGGCGTTCATTCAAAAGCACAGCTTTTGGAAAATTTAAAGGCGCTTGAATGTGAACCTCTTTCAAAATCGGAAATCATGCAAATCAATGCAATAGCAGGCAAGTGATTTTACTTGACAGTATTAGTAATATAATATATAATATAGTGATTAAAATTCTGAAAAGGAGACATTTTTATGGCAGCAAAAACTTTTAAGATGACATCGGCAGGTAAGGCTGAGCTTGAAAAGGAACTCGATTACCTTAAAACCGAAGGCAGAATTGATATAGCAGAAAAACTTAAGGTTGCACGTTCATACGGTGACCTTTCCGAAAACAGTGAATATGATGAGGCTAAAAGTGAGCAGGCTAAAATTGAGGCACGTATCAGCGAGCTTGAATATCAGCTTGATAATGTTGAAATTGTTGACAGCGTAGATAAAGACGCAGTAAGTATGGGCTCTAAGCTTAAAGTTAAGAGAGTATCCGACGGCGCCGAGTTGTCATTTGAGATTGTCGGTTTTGCACAGTCAAATCCGGCAGAAGGCAAGATTTCGGACGAAAGCCCAATCGGTATGGCACTTATGGGCAAGAAGCAGGGCGAAACAGTTACTGTTGAAGCACCTATCGGCAATCTTGATTACGAGATTTTGTCAATTAACTAATTTATTGAAACAAGAGGTATAAATATGGCAGGAAAGTTTGAAATCACCAAGGCAGGCGACGGCACTTTCTCATTTGAATTTTTTATTGATGATAACGCAGTCGGCAAAAGCCCTGTTTTTGACAAGGAAGATGCGTGCAAGAGAGGTGTTAAGGCTGTTAAGAAAAACAGCAGAATGAAAGTTCAAAACACACTTGCAAACAACGAAGAAAAGACTAATCCTAAATATCTTGTTGAAGCAGACGGCGACAAGGTGAAATATACATTATTCCTTCAAACCGGAGCAGTTGCTCTTGAGGGCAGTGCCGACAGTGAGGCAAAAGTTCTTGATATTATCGAAAAAATCGGAAACAACGCAAATGCCGCTCCTATGGCTATGGCGGAGGTTGTTCTTTCCGAAAATGAGCAAAAGCAGATTAGAATAGATAAGCTTAAGGCTCTTCAGGATTCGGGACGTGACCCGTTTGAAATTACACTTGCAAGCCAAACTCACCATTCTGATGAAATCAAGGCAAACTTTGACGAACTTGAGGGCAAGGACGTTATTATTGCCGGCAGAATTATGACATGGCGTGATATGGGTAAGGCTAATTTTATCGATATTCAGGACAGAAACGGCAGAATCCAAGCTTACGTAAGAATGAACGATATCGGCGAGGACACTTTCAAGGAATTTAAAACTTGGGATTTAGGCGATATAGTTGAAATTAAGGGCTTTGTGTTTAAAACAAAGACAGGCGAAATTTCAGTTCACGCTAAGGAAATCAGGCTGCTTTCGAAGTCGCTTCTTCCTCTTCCCGAAAAGTTCCACGGTCTTACAGATACCGATACACGTTACAGAAAACGTTATCTTGATATGATTATGAACCCTGACGTTAAGGAAACGTTTATCAAGCGTTCAAAAATCATCACTTCAATCAGAAATTATCTTGACAGCCACGGCTTTATCGAGGTTGAAACACCTATTCTCAACACTATCCCGGGCGGTGCCGCTGCAAGACCTTTCATTACTCACCATAACACACTTGATATGGATATGTATCTTCGTATCGCAACGGAACTTTACTTGAAGCGTCTTATCGTCGGCGGTATGGAACGTGTATATGAAATCGGCAGAAACTTCAGAAACGAGGGTATGGACGTCCGTCATAATCCTGAATTTACCTGTATCGAACTTTATCAGGCTTTTACCGATTATCACGGAATGATGGATATTGCCGAGGCACTTATTCGCAACGCCGCTAACGAGGTTTGCGACAGCCTTCATATCACATTTAACGGCACACCTATCGACCTTGAAAGTCCGTTCAGACGTCTTACTATGATTGACGCCGTTAAGGAATACAGCGGTGTTGATTTTGCCGAGTTTATGAGCGATAACGAAAAGGCAATCGCAATTGCTAAGAAAAAAGGCATTGAAATTGAAAACGGCAAGGCAACTTGGGGCGATATTCTTAATTCGTTCTTTGAAGAATTTGTTGAGGCAAATCTTACTCAGCCTACCTTTATTATGGACTATCCTGTTGAGGTTAGCCCGCTTACTAAGAGAAAGCCGGATTGCCCTGTTTTGACCGAACGTTTTGAACTTTTCATTATGGGCGGTGAATATGGCAACGCTTATTCGGAACTTAATGACCCTATCGACCAAATGTCACGTTTCGAGGCACAGATGAAGCTTCGTGAGGCAGGCGACGATGAGGCCAATATGATTGACCACGATTTCGTAACGGCTCTTGAATACGGTATGCCTCCTACGGGCGGTCTCGGTATCGGTATTGACAGACTTGTAATGCTCCTTACAGACAGCTATTCAATCCGTGATGTACTTTTGTTCCCCACAATGAAGCCCTTAGATTGACCGAAACGCGAAAAAGCCCGTAATATCAAGGGTTTTCGGACACAGGGGAAACGAAAAACCTTACGCCTTACACCAAACTTACACCAATCGATGTAGGAAAACGTGCAGAGGCAAAAAAATCGCATAATTTCAAAGTGTGAATGGGCGACTTTCTTTCGAGGTCGCCCATTATTTGAAAAGACAGATAAACAAATCGGGATTTAGGGGAGGAAAATATGGTCAGTATAACAGATGCAAAACAGATTATCAGACTTGCAACGGATGCGGAGATTAAAGTATTTCTTGACGGCGGTTGGGGTGTAGATGCGCTTATTGGATATGAAACAAGAAGACATAACGATATTGATATATTTGTAGAAAAGAAAGATTATCATAAATTTATACAGATAATTAAAAACAATGGTTTCTATGAGATAAAAATGGAGTATACAACAACGAACCATACAGTATGGGAGGATTTGAAGAAAAGAATTATTGATTTACATTGTTTTGAATATACAAAAAATGGTGAAATTCTTTACGAAGGGGATTGTTTTCCATCAGAGATTTTTTCGGGAATAGGAAAAATTGAGGAAATAGAAGTTTCTTGTATTGAACCGTATAGTCAACTGCTGTTCCATTTGGGATACGATTATGATGAAAATGATATGCATGATGTAAAGTTGTTGTGCGAAGTATTTCATATGGAACTTCCTGAAGAGTATAGATAATCATAACTTCCCGTTTGTCGAATAATCCCTTGAAAGAGGATGAACCTTTTTCAAGGGGCTTTTTTTATTTCTCCCCATGTTCGCAAACTACCCCGATTTCTCTTTCCTCAATATAATGAGTGCAAACAGAGAGGAAGGAGCGGTTTTGCTATGAGTAATAGTTTGGCGAAAGTACATCCGGAGCTTATTCCTGAATGGTCAGAGAAGAACTTACCGCTAACGCCGGATAAGATAACCTTCGGTTCAAATAAAAGAGTGTGGTGGAAAGGTGCTTGCGGACACGAGTGGGAAACGAGCGTCAAAGCTCGTTCAAAGGGCGAGAAATGCCCGATATGCTCAGGAGCGAGAGTAATAGAGGGTATCAATGATTTAGCCACATTGAAGCCCCTGTTGGCTCAGGAGTGGTCTAAAAAGAACAAATTAAAGCCTACCGAGGTATCTGTCGCTTCTCATAAGAAGATTATTTGGAAATGTAAACACGGACACGAATGGGAAGCAAGCGTTAAAAGCAGAACGGTAAACGGCACAGGCTGTCCATACTGCTCACATAATAAAGTCCTTGCCGGGTTCAATGACCTTGCTTCACAGTATCCCGATATTGCTGCTGAATGGTCTGACAGAAATCTTCCGTTGCTGCCTACAATGGTGACAGCCTTTGCAAACAGTAAGGCTTGGTGGAAATGCAAAGATTGCGGAAACGAGTGGTACACTCTTATTTCAACCCGTTCCGATGGGAGCAGATGTCCGTATTGTAGCGGATATACATTGCTCAAAGGATTTAATGACTTGGCGACTACGCACCCTGAACTTGCGGCTGAGTGGTCAGAAAGAAATTATCCCCTAATGCCTGATGAGGTAAACGCAAAATCAAGACACAATGTTTGGTGGAAGTGTAAGACCTGTGGCAATGAGTGGAAGTCCGTTATCAATGCTCGTGTAAAAGGAACAGTATGCCCGGTTTGTGCGGACAGGGCGGTTCTTGCAGGATACAATGATTTAGCCACAACTGACAGGAGACTGCTTGCTGAATGGGATTACGAAACAAACTCTCTGCTCCCGACACAAGTGTCAAGAAGGTCGATGAAAAGTGTGTGGTGGAAATGTTCACTGGGACACTCTTGGAAAGCAAAAATCAGCGATAGAACAATTATCGGAGAAAAATGCACTGTGTGCGAAAAAGAATATCGCTCCGTATTCCCCGGCTTGGCGGTCGCCTATTACGCCAATCAAAAAGGATTAAAGGTACAGCTCGGTTCAGATAAACTATTAGGAATACCACTTGAAACCTACATTCCGTCAGAAAAGCTGGCGATAGAATTTACGAACGGCTCAGAACATATGGAGGTTCTCAAAAGCCATCTATGCAAGCAGCGAAATATAAAACTTGTAAAACTCCCTTTTAAGACAACCGAAACGGAAGCGGAGTATGCCGATAGAGTAAAAGCAGTTTTCAAAAGCGTACATATCTTTATTTATTCTGATGTCGAAGCAGATGTTTCGGTAATCAGAGCAAAATTCAATGAATGGAGGAAGCGACTGTGAGAGAAGAAAAGTTCCATATCTATCTTAATGATGACGAATATAGCAGAGTAATACAATCACTTATCCGCTTAAAGAACAGTCTGATAGCACAAGGCAGATACACCGACGGAGTTGACGATGTTCTCTGCAAGGTGCTTTCAGCCAAGAAAAGAAAGGTCAAAATCAAATATTTCTAAACACAAAAAGAGACCGCCTACACGACGTAAGCGGTCTTTGCTAATTTTAGAGTAAATCCGACAAACTGAAATTTGAGTCTCTGTAAAACTGGAATTAACCCATACAATTATTTTAATTTAGATATTCACAATTTTACTTGCCACAGTATCTCGAAAAACACTGTCATGT
>CAMCHQ010000028.1 GCA_945874765.1 uncultured Clostridia bacterium | reverse complement strand
CGGAGTGTTTACTATAAATTTTGCGAAGCGAAATTTATTCAAACACGGAGTGTTATTCGACGAAGTCCCACGGCCACGGATCTTTAAGCCATTCGTCGCTGTTAAAGCCGTTTAAGGTTAAAGGGCCGTATTCTTTTTCAAATTCAGCCTTGACTGCTTCGTATTTGCTTTTGTAATCGTTGAGCATTTGAAGCGCTTCGGTGTCGTTTGGGTGAGTGTCGCAGTATAAACGGCATTCGTACATTGCAAAGCCGAGAGCCGACAGCCTTTTTAATAACTTTTTCTTTTCCATTATCGTGCCCTCCTGCCTAAAAACGGTTTGTCAAGAGTAGGAAAGAGCGTTCCTGTGTTGAGTGCCTTGTCTGTTTCGTAACTCATTAAATCAAGCTGTAGTGGGATATATGCCATAGTCGGCGTGGCGTCAACGGGAATAGCCGGACGTTCTTCATTTCTTAAAAAGGACGGCTTGAAAAGCTCTGTATATTCTTCCATAAAATTCACCTTTCTGTATAGATTTACTCTTTATTCTATGTTTAATATTCTCATTTGCCATAATAATTTTTTTACATATAATGGAATGTGATGTTTAAAAATGATTAAATCAGGTAATCATAATAACGTAGGGCAAAGCCTTAGAGATATTTAACAGTATAAAGGTGTGATTATTTTGCTTATTAAACGAGGCGAAATTTACTATGCAGACCTTAGTCCGGTTGTGGGAAGCGAGCAGGGCGGAGTAAGACCTGTTTTGATAGTGCAAAACGATGTGGGAAATAAATTTTCCCCGACTGTTATTGCCGCCGCCATTACTTCCCAAAAGGATAAAAGCGCACTGCCCACTCATATCGAGGTCGACGCAGGAAATTGCGGACTTGCAAAGGACAGCGTGGTGCTTTTGGAACAGGTCAGAACTATTGATAAAAGGCGACTTAAAGAAAAAATGGGAAGCCTTGATAATACGGATATGGGTAAGGTCGACCACGCATTGACTGTAAGCTTCGGTTTATAATAATTTTTTCGACAATCTTATTAATTTCTCGATTTTTTTAAAAGAGAATGAAAATAAGATTGTTTTATTTTTTTATATGTGTTAAGATATTCAAAAAGCATATAAAGGATTGATTATAAATGATGAAAATTGCAAAATTTGAAAAGGTTTCGTTTGAGCAGTTTGAAAAAGATTGGCTCAAAAATTTTCCCGATACAAAAGACGTAAGGGCAGTGTATGACAGTATTAAACTTCCTAAAAGAGCAACAACAGGCTCGGCAGGATATGACTTTTATGCACCGGCAAACGTTTTATTTGAAAAAGGTAAATCAACTCTTGTTCCTACCGGTATTCGTTCAAAGATTGATGAGGGCTGGGTGCTTTCGATTTATCCACGTTCGGGTCTCGGCTTTAAGCACCGCTGCCAGCTTGATAATACTGTGGGAATTATCGATTCCGACTATTATAACTCTTCAAATGAGGGTCATATTATGATTAAAATCAGTTGTGACGCTCACGATGACGGTCATAAGGCAGAAGTTGCGGCAGGCGACGGCTTTGCACAAGGTATTTTTACTCAGTTCGGCATAACCGTTGATGACGATACCGACGGCGTACGTGACGGCGGATTCGGCAGTACAACAAAATAACTTTATCACTTTGCGTAAAAATAAATATAAAATTCTAAAGGCAATAATAAAATGAAAAAATTTTTTACTAAAAAAATAAATGTTGCGCTTGCTGCAATGCTTTGTTGTGCATTGTGGGGAAGTGCGTTTCCCGTTATTAAAATAGGATATGGATTTTTAAATATAGCTGGTACTGATACATCTTCTCAAATTCTCTTTGCCGGTGTGAGATTTTTGCTTGCGGGCTTTTTTACAATTCTTTTAGGCAGTATTTTTGCCGATAAATTTATTGTGATTAAGAAAAAGGAAAATTGGAAAAAAGTCGGTGTTCTTGCCGTTTTCCAAACTATTATGCAATACATATTTTTCTATGTCGGTTTGGCACACACAACAGGCTCAAAAAGCTCGATTTTGGATTCAACAAGCGTATTCTTTGCCGTGCTCATTTCCTGCCTTATTTTCAAGCAGGAGAAGCTTACGGTTAATAAAATTATAGGCTGCGTTGTCGGCTTTGTCGGCGTTGTGCTTATCAATTTGTCACCGGGTTCTCAAATGGGCTCGTTTGCGTTTAACGGTGAGGGATTTATTATTCTTTCGGCACTTTCGTATGCTTTTTCAAGCGTTCTTGTAAGCCGTTATTCTAAAAGCGAAAGCCCGGTTGCGCTGAGCGGTTATCAGTTTATGCTCGGCGGTGCGGTTATGATTTTGGCAGGTCTCATTTTCGGTGGCAGACTCAGGGTTGTATCGCTTCCTGCTTTTGCAATTATTATTTATCTTGCGCTTCTTTCTGCATGCGCTTATACAATTTGGGGAATTTTGCTTAAATATAACGACGTTTCAAGCGTTTCCGTTTTCGGCTTTATGACACCCGTTTTCGGCTTCGCATTGTCGGCAATAATTCTTAAAGAACAACTTACACAGCAATTATGGCTTTCAATTTTGGCACTCGTTCTCGTTTGCCTCGGAATTTTCAGCGTTAATATGAATGTTGATAAACTCAAAAAGCATAAAAATGATAAAGAGGAGAAAAATTGATGAAGGCAAAAATTACTCTTGCAAAGGAATTTAAAATAGGCGAGATTGATAAAAGAATTTACGGCTCGTTTATCGAACATCTCGGCCGTGCGGTTTACGGCGGAATTTATGAGCCTGACCACCCGACAGCAGATGAGGACGGTTTCAGAGGCGACGTTATCGACCTTGTAAAAAAACTTAATGTTCCTATTGTCCGCTACCCCGGCGGTAATTTCGTTTCGGGCTATAATTGGGAGGACGGCGTCGGTCCTGTTGAAAAAAGACCTAAAAGGCTTGACCTTGCTTGGGGTACTACCGAGCCTAACTATTTCGGCACAAACGAGTTTATGAAATGGTGCAAAAAAGCCGGAACGAACTGTATGATGGCAGTAAATCTCGGTACACGTGGCGCTGATGAAGCCAGAAATCTTGTTGAATATACAAATCATAAATCAGGTTCGGCGTGGTCGGATTTAAGAAAAGAGCACGGATATGAGAAACCTTGGGATATCAAACTTTGGTGTCTCGGCAATGAGATGGACGGCGCTTGGCAAATGGGTGCGAAAACGGCTGCAGAATACGGCAGGGTTGCGCTTGAAGCTTCAAAAATGATGAAATGGACCGACCCTACAATCGAAACAGTGCTTTGCGGTTCGTCAAGCGTTAATTCAAAAACGTTCGGTCAGTGGGAGGCTGAATCTCTTGATATTGCCTATGAAAGCGTTGATTACGTTTCACTTCATCAGTATTACGGTAACCACGACGGGGACACAATGAGCTATCTTTCATATACCCTCCAGCTTGAAGAATTTATACATACGGTTATTTGCGTTTGCGACTATATCAAGGCTAAGAAACATTCTAAAAAAACTATGATGCTTTCATTTGACGAGTGGAACGTTTGGTATCATTCAAATGACGCACCTTATGAAAAATGGTCAATGGCACCGCCGAGGCTTGAGGATATTTATAATTTTGAGGATGCACTTCTTGTCGGCTCAATGCTTATAACTTTCCTTCGCCATTGCGACAGAATTAAAATTGCCTGCCTTGCCCAACTTGTTAACGTTATCGCTCCTATTTTCACTCAAACGGGAGGCGGAATATTTGCTCAAACTATTTTTTATCCTTTCGAGCATTTGAGCAATTTCGGCAGAGGTGTTGCGCTTAATCCTATTATTTCAAGCCCTAAGTACGATTGTAAGGCTTATACTGATGTGCCTTACCTTGAAGCAATTGCGACATTTGACGAGGAAAATGAAACAATGACCGTTTTCTGCGTTAATAAGTCAATGAACGAGGGTATGACGCTCGATGTAAATCTTCTCGATTTTGACGGATATAAGCCGTTTGAATTTATTTCAATGGACGGTTATGACAAAAACGATGTCAATTCTTTTGAAAATCCTTTTGTTAAACCGCATAATAATCCGTTGCCAGAGATTGACGGTAAAACTCTTACAGCCGAAATCAAGCCTTTTAGCTGGAACGTTATCAGATTGAAGAAAATGTGATTATATAAAATAAAGGGCGACCGCAAGGTCGCCCGACTGTTCAAAATTTAATATCCGCTCGTAGCACAGTGGCTAATGCATTAGATTCCGATTCTAAAGACCGAGAGTTCGAATCTCTCCGAGCGGACCACGTCGTCGCAAGTTACATATCGCTTGCGGCGTCTTTAAATGAAAGAAGCCTTGCTTAATGCAAGGCTTCTTTGCTATTTTTGTTTGATTTTACTCAATACAGCATAAACTGCAACACCTATAATTCCACTGACTACATTTTTTGCCTTTTTCATATCTGTCTCTTATTCGTTATGTATTGCCGTAAGTGCGCTGACTTTAACACTCTTGTTGGCAGGGGAGAGACCTGCAAGCACACCTACCGCTACCGAAAAGGCTATACCTAAAATTGCAAGCCATAACGGAATAGACGATACGCAAATCTTAACGCCCGAACTTGCGTCAACCATTCCGCTCATCACCTGTTTGGCGACAAGGTTTGCGATAATCGAAATAATATAACTTATAATTATTCCTATCGTTCCGCCGAAAAGTCCGATTATTCCCGCTTCGTAAAGGAACATATCCTTGATGTCCTTGATGTCACAGCCGAGCACTTTCATAATGCCGATTTCTTTCGTTCTCTCAAATACACTCATTACCATTGTATTACTGATGCCAAAAGCGGCAACAAACATTGATACGGCGCCTATAGCTCCGAGAATGAGCTGTACTACTCGCATAACTTTCTTTTGCTGTTGAAGTCCCTCATCATCTGTAGAACAACTGTAGCCTTTGCTTTGAAGTTCTTTTTTTACTTGTGCAACATCTTTTGCATCATTGCAATAGACGCTGATTGACGAATATTGAAGCTTGTAGTTTTTAACCGAGCTTAAACGATTGCTTTGGGCAACAATTTGCTTTGCTTTGTCAAGGTCAATATACATGGCGCTTGATGATTCGTAATCGTTGCTCGTTTGCTTGAGTGTGCCTATAATATTGAGCTTTTGCACGCCGCCGTTTTCCTGCTGATTTGTGCTGTTGCTTTGACCGTTTTGGTCGATTGATGTTGAACTGTTGTAACTGTCTGAGGAATCACTGTTTTGATTTTTAGCCGAAATAGTTATGCTGTCTTTCATCAAATCGAGTTCACAGTCGGTAACATTATAGTCTGAATCATACTTGTATTTTGGAGGGTTGCCCTGAACATCATAAAAGCTTGTAACTGTATCTTTACCTGCAAGGCAAGCATTTTTTTCGCCAGCTTTTCTAAAGTCGCCTTGCTCTGTTTTGTAGCCGAGTGCTTCCATTTCTTTAAGAGGA
The DNA here is from genome assembly GCA_945874765.1 of uncultured Clostridia bacterium. Lineage (GTDB taxonomy): Bacteria > Bacillota > Clostridia > Oscillospirales > Acutalibacteraceae > Eubacterium_R. The sequence continues at coordinate 1,534 of CAMCHQ010000028.1, read as the reverse complement.
ATACCATAAATAGTACTGCTGTAGGTGTATTTACCTCGGCTGATTTTTGCGTACTGGCTTATTTCAAGAGTAGGCACTACTGCTTTAACTTTGTCAATCTTGGAAAAATATGAAACAGCGCTGTCATCAAACGGCATTGCTTGTTGTATTTCGCCATTTTCGTTTGTATAGTCACCCATTGAGTAAACGGAGATTTTATTAAGCGTTGAATCGGCTTTATACTGCGAAGTAATCATTTTGTCAATACCGATACCGATCGACACCATTATTATGATTGCAAAAGTACCCACTACTACGCCTGCGATTGTAAGTCTTGTTCTCGTTTTTCGATTTCGCAGGTTTTGCCAAGCCATTGCAAAGAGGTCAGATTTCTTCATCGAACTTTACACTGCCTTTCTTGTGCTTTTTCTTTTTGATAACTACTATGCTTACTATTGCCGTAATTAAAACAACACCGCCGATAACAGAGCCTAAGATAATTTTTTTAACATTGCTGTGGTCATCTTGCGCCTCGCCGTTGTCTGCTGAATTATCGTCAATATCGTCAAACGGGTCTTCCGCTTTTTGAACAGTTACTTTAAATTTCTGCTCAATTGATTTCTTATCCATATTCTCGTTTTCATATTCAAAAACAAGAGTGAGCTTGTAGTCGCCTGTTTTGTTGAATGTAACAGGGAGGGTGTAGTTGCTTGCAAACTGTCCGCCTGCCTCAATATTGCCGACATAAGCGCTGTTTAATTCTTTGCCTTTTTCGTTGAGAAGCTTAACTGTACCGTTTGAAAGCTTTGTTTGTCCCATATTGATAATTTGGAATGCACAATCGTTTTCTTCGCTTACATTTATTGTCTTATCTGCAAGTGCAATCTGCTGGAACTGTACCTTGTCAGGCTGAACAACAGGTATGCTCATTGTCAAATCGTTGGAACCGCTTTGTTTTCCGCCTTCAATGTATTCATATGATACGGTAGCTGTAATAGGATAAACACCCGATGTGGCAGTGCTCAAACAACTGAATTTTTTGCTTACGTTTACCGTGCCGTTGGGCTTAATTGATTTAATTGAAATTGTATCTGTTCCGTCTGCAACAACAAAGCTGTCGCCGCCTGCAAGTTTGATAAGAACATTTTGCGCCTTGATTGAAGGTGAATTGTTTTTAATGTTAAAGCTCAAAGTAAACTGCTTTCCGCCCGAGATTGACGTTTTGCCGTAATTGAAACTTGAAACGATAAGCTGAGGTGTTAAAGCCGTTGCTTTTTTAGAACCTTTTTTTGAATTAACCTTAATGCTGAATGTAAATTCCGCCGTGCCTTGCTGTTTTTCGCCGTTTGCCGTGTATTCATACGTTACGCTTGCTGTGATAGGATACATTCCGCCGCTTGCATTTTTGTTGCAAATAAATTGCTTTGAGAAATTAGCGCTTGAAGCCTTGTTGATTTTTGATTTATAAATTGTATCAACGTCACTTGCAATCGAAAAAGCGTCGCCGCCTGCAAGTTTAATGTTTACGTTGTTTACATTGTATTGTGCACTCTTG
>CAMCHQ010000027.1 GCA_945874765.1 uncultured Clostridia bacterium | reverse complement strand
AAGCTTTCTGTTTCCCCCGGTAGAACCGGGGGTTATCAACCATTGCTGGACAAAAGAAAAAGGATGCCTTCAAATTGAAAGCATCCTTTATTAGTGAAATTTTGTTGCATATATGTTGCATACTTGTTACATACTGTTTCAAATTTACAACTTTTAAATACAACTGAAAGCTCCGAAAGCCTTGTAAATAAAGGCTTTGAGAAGTCGTGAGAAGATAAATGATTATCTCTTTGAGAACTGTGGTGCACGACGTGCTTTTTTGAGACCAGGTTTCTTTCTTTCCTTCATTCTCGGGTCACGAGTGAGGAAGCCAGCCTTCTTAAGAGCAGGACGAAGTGACTCGTCATACTGAAGAAGAGCTCTTGCAATACCGTGACGGATTGCACCGGCCTGACCTGTTACACCGCCACCGTTTACTCTGCATACAACGTCAAGCTTTTCGCCTGTTTCTGTAAGAGTGAGTGGCTGACGAACGATAAGTTTAAGTGTTTCAAGACCAAAGTAATCGTCAATATCTCTGTCGTTGATTGTGATTTTGCCGGTACCTGCGTATAAGCGTACACGTGCTACTGATTCTTTTCTTCTACCTGTTCCGTAGAAATATGGATTAGTTTCATACATAACTCAGATACCTCCTATTATAATTCATAAGCTACAGGCTTCTGAGCCTCATGCTTGTGGTCTGCGCCCTTGTAGATGTGGCATCTTGTGAGCTGCTTTCTGCCGAGTGTTGTATCAGGAATCATACCCTTAACAGCAAGCTGCATAGCGAAGTCGCTCTTTTCAGCCATAAGAGTGCCGTACTTAACTTCCTTAAGGTTACCGATATAACCTGTGTGATGCTGATAAAGCTTCTTGTTAAGCTTGTCACCTGTAAGAACTGCTTTGTCTGTGTTGATAATAATTACGAAGTCACCGCAATCTACGTTTGGTGTGAAGATTGGCTTGTGCTTACCTCTAAGGAGAACTGCAGCTTCGCTTGCTACACGTCCGAGAGGCTTGCCGGCAGCGTCAATAACATACCAGTTACGAGTGATTTCGTCAGCTTTTGGTAAAAATGTTGACATAATCAAATCCTCCTAAAATAATTGACCTAAACGGTCCTTTTTCTTTTGCTTGAATATAATAACACAAGAGAGTTTAATAGTCAATAACAAATTTATAAATATAGTGATAATCTCTCATTTACTCGTTTATTCTCGTTTTTTCATATATAATGCTCGATTAAAAAATAATAAAATAAGGTGATAATTTTGGATGGGTGCGAATTAAACTTAACTGTATCGGCGCTTGCCTGTGCAATTGCAAAAGACAAAAGCAATGACGAACTGACGCTGTTATCCGTATTTTTACACAACTCGGTTACAGCCTTGCAACAATAGCGGCGCAAAATTCCATATGTGACGGCAACATAAAAGGGTAACGGCATTAACCGTTACCCTTAAATATAATTGTATATCAGTCTTTATCAGGTGCATAGAAATCAACAAGTTTAGCAAGTTTATTATACTTTTCAATTGAATTCTCTGCTGCCTTTTCAAAGAGTTCCTCTGCCTTGCCCGGGAATGAACGTTTAAGAGCGGAATATCTTGTTTCGCCCTCGATAAACTCAACATAGTCAGCACTTGGAGCCTTACTGTCAAGTGAGAATGGGTTTTTGCCCTCTTCTGCAAGTGCAGGATTAAATCTAAACAAGTTCCAATAACCTGCTGCAACAGCCTTCTTCTGCTCAGCCTGATTAAACGGCATCTTGATACCGTGGTTAATACAAGGAGCGTAGCAGATGATAAGTGACGGTCCGTTATAAGCGGCAGCCTCCTGGAATGCTTTAAGACATTGAGCCGCATTAGCACCCATAGCAACCTGAGCAACATATACATAGCCGTAACTCATAGCGATTTGAGCAAGGTCTTTCTTCTTAACAACCTTACCCGAAGCGGCAAACTTAGCAACTGCGCCTGTAGGAGTAGCCTTAGAAGCCTGACCGCCGGTATTAGAATAAACTTCTGTATCAAATACTACGATATTAACGTCTTGATTTTGAGCGATTACGTGGTCAAGACCGCCGAAACCGATATCATAAGCCCAGCCGTCACCGCCGAAGATGAACTGATACTTCTTAGCGGCATAATCCTTATCCTTAAGGAAATCAGCCTTAGCGTTGCCGGCTTCGCCGTCAAGATTTGCATTTTCAAGAGCGGCAATAAGAGCGTCGGCAGCCTCAGTATTTGTTGCGGCATTCTCATAAGTGTCAAGCCAAGCCTGAGCCTCGGCTGAAACAGATGTATCAAGAAGAACCTGTGCATCAGCGGCAAGTCTTTCACGGATTTGCTTTTGAGCAAGCATCATACCGTAACCGAACTCGGCATTATCCTCAAAGAGTGAGTTTGACCAAGCAGGACCGTGACCGTTTTTATCAACGGTATACGGAGTTGACGGAGCAGAACCGCCCCAAATTGACGAACAGCCTGTAGCGTTTGCGATATACATTCTGTCACCGTAAAGCTGAGTAGCAAGTTTAGCATAAGGTGTTTCACCGCAGCCTGCACACGCACCCGAAAATTCAAGATAAGGTTTTCTGTACTGAACGCCGATTGTATTATTTGTAAGAACCTCCGGCTTAGCGTCAATCTGTGAAAGTGCGTCATAAACCGGCTGAGATTTAAGCTGAGAAGCGATAGGCTTCATTGTAAGCGACTTTGTAGGGCAAACATTAGCACAAGAGCCGCAACCCGTACAGTCAAGAGTTGATACAATAATTGCATATTGATAATCTGTCTTTTTATGCTTAACAAGTTTTGTTCCCTCAGGAGCATTCTTAGCCTCTTCCTCGTTAAGACAAACAGGACGGATAACTGCGTGAGGGCAAACCATTGAGCAAAGATTACACTGAGCACACTTTGTGCCGTCCCATTCAGGAACAGTAATTGCAATGCCTCTCTTTTCAAATGCAGATGAGCCTGAAGGATATACGCCGTCTGCTCTGTCTACAAACTTTGAAACAGGTAAATCGTCACCGTGGAGATGGTCGATAGGGCTGAGAATATTCTTAACAAAGTCTTTCATTTCAGGACGGTTTGTAGGAATAACAAGCTCTTTTTCCTCATCAACTGCATTTTTCCAGCTTTCGGGAACATCAATCTTAACTACTTCCTTAGAGCCACGATCAATACCGTTACAGTTAGCGTTTACAATAGCTTCACCCTTCTTAGAGAACTTCTTAACAACAGCTTTCTTCATAAGTTCAATTGCCTTATCAACAGGGATAATATTGGCAATTGTGAAGAATGCAGACTGAAGAATTGTTGAAGCTCTGCCCGGGAGACCGACCTCTTCTGCAATTTTAATACCGTTGATTGTATAGAAATTAATATTGTTTTCGGCAATATATCTCTTCATCTTAGCAGGAAGCTGCTTGTCAAGTTCTTCAGGTGACCAAATACAGTTAAGAAGGAATGTACCGCCCGGTACGATATCCTGAACCATATCATATTTGGTTACGTAAGAAGGATTGTGGCAGGCAACAAAATTAGCCTTATTGATAAGATATGTTGAAGTAATCGGAGATGAGCCGAAACGAAGGTGAGATACGGTTATACCGCCCGATTTCTTAGAATCGTAGAAGAAATAACCCTGAGCGTACATATCCGTATTATCGCCGATAATTTTGATAGAATCCTTATTTGCACCGACTGTACCGTCAGAACCGAGACCCCAGAACTTACAAGAAGTTGTGCCCTTAGGTGTTGTATCCGGGCTTTCGGTAACATCAAGTGAAAGATTTGTTACATCATCATTGATTGAAAGAGTAAACTCTGTCTTTGGCTTTTCTGCATTCATATTATTATAAACGGAAATGATATGAGCAGGAAGCGTATCCTTTGAACCTAAGCCGTAACGTCCGCCGTAAACAGGGACGTCGCTGAACTTAGAATTTTTAAGAGCTGCAACAACATCAAGGAAAAGAGGTTCGCCGAGAGAACCCGGTTCCTTAGTTCTGTCAATAACGGAAATAGTCTTAACGCTGTCAGGAATAACGTCGATAAGGTGTTTAACGGAGAAAGGTCTGTAAAGATGAACTTTAATCATACCGACCTTTTCGCCACGTGCATTAAGGAAATCAACTGTTTCTTTAATAGTATCGCAAACAGAACCCATAGCAACAATTACTCTGTCTGCATCTTCAGCACCGTAATAGTTGAAAAGCTTATAATCCGTTCCGAGCTTTTCATTAACCATATTCATATACATTTCGGTTGTTGCAACAGCGTCGTTATAATACTTATTGCAAGCCTCTCTGTGCTGGAAGAAGATATCACTGTTTTCGGCTGAGCCACGAAGAACAGGTCTTTCAGGATTAAGCGCTCTTGCACGGAAAGCCTGAACATCGTCCATATCCACCATTGATTTAAGGTCGTCATAATCCCAAACTTCAATCTTCTGAATTTCGTGTGAAGTACGGAAACCGTCAAAGAAATGAAGAAACGGCACTCTGCTCTTAAGTGTTGAAAGGTGAGCTACCGCACCGAGGTCCATAACCTCCTGAACATTAGCCGAGCAAAGCATTGCATAACCTGTCTGACGGCAAGCCATAACGTCTGAATGGTCGCCGAAGATATTAAGCGCATGAGTAGAAACGCAACGAGCCGATACGTGGATAACCGACGGAATAAGCTCACCTGCGATTTTATACATATTGGGAATCATCAAAAGAAGTCCCTGTGACGCCGTATATGTTGTAGTAAGTGCACCTGCCGAAAGTGAGCCGTGAACAGCGCCTGCTGCACCGCCCTCAGATTCCATCTCGGCAACACGTACTGTTTGTCCAAAGATATTTTTTACTCCCCTTGCTGCCATAGCGTCCGTTTCCTCAGCCATATTTGATGACGGAGTGATAGGATAAATAGCAGCGACCTCTGTAAACGCATAACTCACGTGCGCAGCGGCACTGTTACCGTCCATAGTCTTTTTCTTTCTTGCCATTAAATTTCCTCCCTTAAGTTAATTAATGTAATTAATATATGACAAATATACCAAAGTTATATCCCGTCATATCAATAATTACGTTAGTCTTGATTTGATTATATCACTATATTTTTTTAAATTCAACAATTTAATTATACAATATTGCGATTTTTACTAATTAATCGAATTTTCCGTTTACAATATCAATACCGGTTGCCGGAGAAATCGTAACGCTGCTTTCGTTTGATTTAACGGTTGCGGTATTGCCCGTAAGGTCGATACCCGAGAGCGATACTTTAACCTTAACGTCACCCTTAATTTTGCCGAGGCTGTAAGTTTTTACAGTCTTTCCGTCAAGCTTAACTACCTCATAATCAAGCTTGTTTTTCTTATCGTTAGGGTCATCCATTTTAAGAACCTGATATTCTTTATCTTTCTCGGTTTTATATTTAATTGTAAGCTTAGCGTCCTTGACCTGCCTGTAAGTAGGGATTGCAACGCTTACGCTAACCTCACGCTTTTCAGGCTTTTCTGTAGTAGTTTCCTTAGTTGTGGTTTCAGCCTTTTTGGTTGTCTGCGCTTTCTTGGTTGACGAAGCTTTTTTTGTAGTTTTGTCCTTATTGCTTTCCTTTTCTTTTGCATTTTCAGTCTTTTTTGCCGAAGTTGAAGAAGTTTCGCTTTTTGAAGAAGCGGTTGAAGAATCATCGTTTTTCTTTGATTCGGTTGACAACTCGGTTACTGCCTCGCCGTTCTTATCCGTAACCGTTTCCCCCTGCTCGTTTGTAACAGGTACTGTAGCGTCGGTATCCTTATACTCTTTCGAAGAGCACGAAGCAAAGCCGAAAGCCATAGTCACAACCATAGTTACAGCTAACAAAGCCGAAATAATTTTTTTCATAAATAACACCCCTAAAATTAATTATATAAATGCATTAAACGAAGCGTCGCTCGGCATTCTCCAATCCCCTCTCGGACTGAGTGAAACAGAGCCGACTTTAGGAGAATCGGGAATACAGGAACGCTTAAATTGACTGATAAAAAATCTCTTTATAAATACAGACAGCCATTTTGAAATTGTATTTTCATCATATTTGCCGTCAAAAGCCTTTAGTGCAAGTATTTTGATTTTATTTTTTTCAAAGCCGAAACGAACAAAATTATACAAGAAAAAATCGTGAAGTTCGTAAGGGCCGATATTATCCTCTGTTTTTTGAGCAATATTTCCGTTTTCGTCAGGCGGTAAAAGCTCGGGTGAAACAGGAGTATCAAGCACGTCAAAAAGAATATCCGCCGTTTTCTTATCGCTTATATTCGCAACATATTCAACAAGATATTTAACAAGAGTTTTAGGAACGCTTGCATTAACGCCGTACATACTCATATGGTCTCCGTTATATGTGCACCAACCCATTGCAAGTTCACTCAAATCCCCCGTGCCGACAAGAAGTTTGCCGTGTTTATTTGCAAGGTCAAAAAGAATTTGCGTTCTCTCCCTTGCCTGCGTATTTTCGTAAGTAATATCCTTAACGGCACTGTCGTGCTCAATATCTTTCATATGCAAAATACATGCATCTTTAATACTGATTTCCTTAATCGTAACTCCGAGAGATTTCATAAGGTCAATCGCATTTTGATATGTTCTATCCGTTGTGCCGAAGCCCGGCATAGTAACGCCCAAAATATCGCTGTTATCCTTGCCGAGAAGTTTCATTGCCGAAACGCTTACAAGAAGCGCAAGAGTTGAATCAAGACCGCCGGAGATACCTACAACGACACCGCTTGAGCCGACGTGTTCAATCCTTTTTGCAAGACCGCTTGCCTGAATTGAGAATATTTCCTTACACCTTTGCGCTCTTTTTTCGTTATCGCTCGGAACGAAAGGCATTGAATCGACAAATCTGTCCTCAAGGTCATTATTTTTGTTTTCAAGATTTAATTTAACAATCTTTATTTCATCACCGCTGTTTTCAAACGACATATTCGAGCGCCTTTGGCTTGAAAGTTTTTCAACGTCTATATCGGCAACAGTCAATACATTTTCACGCTTGAAACGTTCGCCTTCATTCAAAATCGCACCGTTTTCACATACAAGAGTTGCACCCGAGAAAACAAGGTCTGTTGTACTTTCAAAAACGGAAGCACCTGAATAAACATAAGCGCACACGCACCTTGCGCACTGGTTTAAAACAAGGTCACGGCGATACTCCGCCTTGGAAACGTATTCGTCACTTGCCGAAAGATTGGCAATGATATTTGCACCGTTCAAAGCAAGAGAACTGCTTGGCGGATTAGGCACCCACAAATCCTCGCAAAGTTCAACGCCGAGCACTGCGCCGTCGCCCAAATCAAAAATAATATCACCTATTTGAGTATCGAAACCGGCGAAAGAGATATCCTGTGCCTCTTTAAAATCAAAGCCTGAAGCGAACCATCTTTTTTCATAAAATTCATTATAATTGGCAAGATATTTTTTAGGGACAATACCTTTAACGCCGTCTTTATCAATAACTATTGCACAATTATAAAGTTTATTAAAGAAAGCAACGGGAGCGCCGACGAGAAGAACAATATCTTTCCCCTTAATATAATCCGCAAGTTCCCCCACTGCCCTTTCACTTTCAACCAAAAGAGTTCTTGAAAAGAACAAATCGGCACAGGTGTAACCCGTAATCGAAAGTTCGGGAGTGACAAGAAGCCTTACCCCTCTTTCAAGTGCATTGTCAATTGTCTCTTTAATCATAGAAACATTGAAGCTTACATCGGCAACTTTGAGTTTCAAACTGCTTGCCGCCGTTTTTATAAATCCGTAATTCATTTAATCACCAAATATATTTTATAATTATAATATTAACACATTATAGACAATACTTTAAATCATTGTAATTTTAAATTTAAACGAAGCCGTTTC
>CAMCHQ010000026.1 GCA_945874765.1 uncultured Clostridia bacterium | reverse complement strand
TCAATACTTTTTATTTTTTAATATCTCGGTGTCACATCATTGACAAATGAACAAATATTTTTGCACACTTTTTTAATTTGTTGTTGTATATTTACTTGTTGTATGATATTATAAATACGTATAATTATATAAATTTGCATAATTATTCAGGAGGATTATATATGTATTCAGATTATTACGATTCAATCGGTAAGGTTGCCGAGACAGATAAGGAAGTTGCAGACGCAATGGCATTAGAACTTAAACGTCAGCGTGACAATATCGAACTTATCGCTTCGGAAAACCTTGTTTCCCCTCAGGTTATGGCTGCAATGGGCAGTGTGCTTACAAATAAGTATGCCGAGGGTTTGCCGGGTAAACGTTACTACGGCGGATGTCAGTATGTCGATATCGTTGAAAATATTGCTATTAAGAGAGCTTGCGAACTTTTTAAATGTAACTATGCCAACGTTCAGCCTCATTCGGGTGCTCAGGCTAATACCGCAGTTTATCTTGCACTTCTTAAACCGGGCGATACCGTTATGGGTATGAGCCTTGATAACGGCGGTCACCTTACTCACGGCTCACCTGCAAATATCAGCGGTAAATATTTTAACTTTGTTCCTTACGGCGTTGATGAAAACGGCTTTATCGATTATAAGGAATTTGCAAAGCAGGTTAATAAGGTTAAACCTAAACTTGTTGTTGCAGGTGCTTCCGCTTATCCGAGAGAGATTGATTTTAAGACTATGGCTGATATTGCTCACGCAAACGGCGCTATGTTTATGGTTGATATGGCTCATATTGCAGGTCTTGTTGCCGCAGGTCTTCATCAATCCCCAATTCCGTATGCGGATGTTGTTACAACTACTACTCATAAAACTTTGAGAGGTCCTCGTGGCGGTCTTATTCTTTGCAATAATGAATATCTTATCAAAAAGCTTAATTCTGCCGTATTCCCGGGTACTCAGGGCGGTCCTCTTATGCACGTTATCGCAGGTAAGGCTGTTTGCTTCGGTGAAGCTCTTAAACCTGAATTTAACGAATATCAAAAGAGAGTTGTTGAAAATGCAAAGGCTCTTGCAAACGGACTTATCAACAGAGGTATGAAACTTGTTTCGGGCGGTACGGATAACCACCTTTGCCTGCTTGACCTTCGTGGCACTAATGTAACGGGTAAGGAACTTGAAAACAGACTTGATGAGGTTCATATTACTCTTAATAAGAATACTGTTCCTAACGAGCCTCTTTCACCGTTTGTAACCTCCGGCGTTCGTATCGGTACTCCTGCCGCTACAACAAGAGGTCTTAATACAGACGATATGGACAAGATTGCCGAATATATCACTCTTGCGGTAACCGATTTTGATAATAAAAAGGATTATATCACAAACGGCGTTGCTGAGATTTGCGCTAAATATCCTCTTTATGAGTAATTAAAAGAAGTGATATTATGAAAGTATTGTTAATTGAGATACTGAAATTTTTTCTTCGCATTATTTATGCGCCTATTAAGCTGTTTAAAACTAAGAACAGAATAGTTTACCTTTCAAGGCAGAGCAACGATAAAAGCCTTGATATGAGGCTTCTTGAAAAAGAAATCGATAAGGAATGTCCCGATACCGAGCAGGTTTTCAGACTTAAAATGATACCTGAAAGCTTCGGCGGTAAAATATCGTATTGTTTCTCCGTTATCGGTGATATGTATTATCTTGCCACTTCCAAGGTTGCGATTCTCGATACCTATTCAATTACCGTTTCGTGCTTAAAGCATAAGAAAAGTTTGAAGGTTATTCAAATGTGGCACGCTTTGGGTGCGCTTAAAAAGTTTGGGCTTCAAAGCGTCGGAACTAAAGAGGGCAGGGACGAGAAAATCAGCCGTGCTATGTGTATGCATAAAAATTACGATTACGTTCTTGCTCCGAGTAAAAAAACAGCTAAGTTTTATATGGAAGCTTTCGGCTGCGACAATTCAAAAATCAAGATTTGTTCGCTTCCGAGAGTTGACGATATATTGACTGACAATAATGCCGCTTCAAGATTTTTTACGGAAAATCCGGGGCTCAGTCACGATAAAATTGTTCTCTATCTTCCTACTTTCAGGGAAAGGGACGCCTATGTTGCCGAGCAGCTTAAAGTTGAATTTCGCGGTCTTGACGGCTACCACTTGATTATAAGCGCTCACCCTCTTTTCTCTAAAATTAAGATTGAAGATGAATTTTCCTACAGCGGCGATTTCTCAACTTACGATTTGATGAAAATTGCCGATGTTATTATTACCGATTATTCGGCTTGTGCGTTTGAGGCAAGCGTTCTTATGAAACCGCTTTATTTCTTCGTTCCCGATTATGACGAATATTCAAGCGAACGTGGAATTAACGTTAATCTTAAAGAAGAAATGCCAAGCGCAACTTTTGAAAATGCAGAAGAACTTGTAAATGCAATTAAATCTGAAAATTACGATTTTGATATGCTTTACAAATTCAAATGCGAATATGTTGAAAACACTAAGGCTAACAATGCGGAAATACTTGCTAAGTTTATTTCTATGTTGCTCAAAGCTTAGAATTTATATTAAAGAAGGCAAAAACAATGGAATATACGTTTTCAAATAAAATATCTTCTCTTCAGCCGAGCGCTATAAGAGAAATTCTTAAAGCAACGGCAGACCCGAAAATTATTCCTCTTGCAGCAGGCAATCCGGCTCCCGACGCATTCCCTGTAGAAGAGGTAAGGGCTATTGCCGCTCAAATTCTTGATTCCCGCCCTATCGACGCACTTCAGTACGGTGTGTCCGAGGGCTATCAACCGCTTCGTGACACTGTAAAAAAGTGGATGAAAAATCACGAAAATATCGGCAGGGATTTTGATGATATCATTATCGTATCGGGTGCTACTCAAGTTATGGATTTAACCACAAAGGTGCTTTGTAACGAGGGTGATACCGTTATTTGTGAGGAACCGTCATTTATCGGCTCACTCAACTGTTTCCGTTCTTACGGCTGTAAACTTAAAGGCGTTGCGGTTGAAGCTGACGGAATGAATGTCGAACTTCTTGAACAGGCACTTAAAACAACACCTAATGCTAAATTTATTTATACCATTCCTAATTTCCAAAATCCGTCTGGCGCTACAATGTCGCTTGAAAAGAGAAAGAAAGTTTATGCTCTTGCTAAGCAGTACGGCGTTATGATTTTGGAGGATAACCCTTACGGCGATTTGAGAGTTTGCGGCGAGCCTATTCCTACAATTAAGTCTATGGACGAGGACGGTATCGTTATTTATGCAGGTTCGTTTTCAAAAATTCTTTCACCGGGCTTGCGTGTTGCTTATTGTATCGCTCCTAAAAAAGTTATCGCTAAAATGACAGTCGGCAAGCAGGCAAGCGATGTTCATACCCCTTGCCTTAATCAGATGATTGTTGACGAATGGTTTAAGCAGTATGACGTTGACGCTCATATTAAGCATATTCAGGATATTTACAGAAATAAACTTAATCTTATGTGCGACTGTATTGATGAACATCTCGGTGATTTTGTGGAATACGTTAAGCCTCAGGGCGGTCTTTTCGTATGGTGCAAGCTTCCGGATGATGTCAATATGCTTGATTTTGTTAAAAAAGCAGTTGAAAAGAATGTCGCTGTCGTTCCGGGCAATGCATTTTTGATGGACGATACGCAAGAATCACATTATATTCGCCTTAATTTCTCAACTCCTACCGATGACGGAATTATCAACGGCGTTAAGGCTTTGGGCGAAGTAGCTAAATCTTATAGATAATCGGAGAAAAACTATGGCAGAAGAAATTAAAAAAGAACGTAAAAAAAGAAGCCTTTCACTCATTCAGCCGACTTCTGTTCCCACTTTGGGCAACTATCTCGGCGCTATGCGTGGCTGGAAAGACTTTCAGGACGATTTCGATACTGTTTTCGGCATTGCCGATTTACATTCAATCACTGTAAGGCAGGACCCGCAAAAGCTTAGAACTCAAACCACTCAGCTTTATGCACTCCTTATGGCGACCGGTCTTGACCCTGATAAGAGTATTCTCTTCATTCAGTCACACGTACCTCAGCATTCTCAGCTTGCTTGGATTCTTAACTGTTATACTCAATTCGGCGAACTCAGCAGAATGACGCAGTTTAAGGATAAATCCCAACAGCACGCAGATAATGTTAACGCAGGTCTTTTCACTTATCCGTCTCTTATGGCTGCCGATATTCTTCTTTATCAGGCAGACGTTGTTCCGGTAGGCGTTGACCAAAAACAGCACCTTGAAATCACAAGGGATATCGCAGAACGTTTTAACGGTATTTACGGCAATGTTTTCACCGTTCCCGAGGCTTATATCACTAAGACTGCGGCTAAGGTTATGAGCCTTGCAGACCCTACAAGAAAAATGAGTAAGTCCGACCCTAACCCTAAGGGCACTGTTTATCTTACAGATGAGCCAAGCGTTATTATGAAGAAATTTAAGGGCGCTGTAACCGACAGTGAAATGAGTGTTCGCTATGCCGAGGGTAAAGACGGAATTAATAACCTTATGTCAATTTATTCCGCCGTTACCGGTAAGGATTTTGATACTATCGAATCGGAATTTGCAGGCAAGGGCTACGGCGATTTTAAGACGGCTGTAGGTGAGGCTGTAATTGCGGAACTTGAACCTGTTCAAAAACGTTATAACGAACTTATGCAGGATAAAGCATATCTTCAGGAAAAATGGACGCAGGGTGCCGACCTTGCACGCCGTGTATCTCAGCGTACGCTTGATAAGGCAATGAAGAAAATCGGCTTTGTGCTCAGATAATTTAAATAAATCTCTTTATACCGTGAGCTTTTTGCTTGCGGTATTTTTTGTTTGCAAAAATTCAATATATATGCTAAACTTGTGATATACTCGGCAAATAATATTTTTAAGGGGAATTTATTACTATGAAAAAGGGTGTAAAATTATTAGCGACTTTCCTGTCGGCAGTGTTGATTGTTACGCTTTTTACCGCTTGCTTTCCAAACGGTAAGACTATTATGAACAATACTTATTCGGGTTATGACAATCTTGCAAAAACAAGCGTTACGATTAAACCCGACGGCAAGGAAAGAAAAAAATTTAAACTTACAGGTAAGGCTGAGGAAAACAATTACGTAACTGTTGACCTTGGCAAGAAAACGGATTTCAATACCGTTGTGCTTAAAGAAAACGGAAAAAAGGTAACCCTTTTTGAAATCTATGCAAGTAACGATAAAGATAAGGATTATAAATTTCTTTATCAAAGCGACTGTATTGAGGGCGGTCATACCTGCTATGTGGGAGATGTAAGTTACAGATATATTCGCATATTTGTAAATCAATCGTCGGGTCGTTTCAAACTTTATGATATCGGCGTGTATAATATTAAGTCAGGTAAGGCTCAAAATTTGAGAGTCAATTCTTATTTAATTGTCAACGAAATAAGCGATAAAACCGATTTTTCAATGCTTGACGCCATAAGCGATATTATTCTTTTCGGCACTGCCAAATATGATAAAAAAGGCAATATTATTTTCGTCGACGGTGACGGCAACGAAACAGATGAAAAATTCTACAGCGATAAAATCAATATTTTGAAAAATGCCGTAAAGGGTAAAAATATTAATCTTATTTGCGATATTGCAATGCCGTACGGTGACGATAACGCAGATATTATCTCTATGTTGAGTGACGAAAATGTTGATAATACAGTTAAAAATATTAAGGCTTTTGTTGAAAAATACGGTTTTGACGGCTTTGATATGGACTATGAATTTCCTAATTCTAAAAATGAATGGAAGCAGTTTAATAACTTTTTGAGAAAAATCGACAAGGCTTTGCCCGATAAAATCATTTCTCTTGCCGTTGCTCCTTGGGATTTGCAGTTTGACGACGACGTTATAAAAATTATCGATAGGGCAGAGGTTATGCTTTATGATATGTTTACGGCTCACGGCTATCATTCAACATTCCCCGTAACCGTAAACGGAATTAATAAAATGCTCAAAGGCGGTTTTGACGCAAAACAACTTGACCTCGGCGTTCCTTTCTATTCAAGACCTACCAACAAACTTGCTTATTGGGGAAATTATAATCAATATGAGGGTAAACTTGATAAATATACTAATTTGCTCTATTTTAACGATTTCGACCACGACGGCAATCCTATGACGGCACCGCAATATATCAATTCATACCAAATGATATCCGATAAAACAGCATTCGCAATTGATGCCGGTCTCGGCGGAATTATGATTTGGCATATGACCTGCGATTTACCGTATAATAATGATTTGTCTCTTTTTAAAGCAATTAACGATACAAAAATCACAAAACAAAAATAATTCTCAAAAGTGCCGAAAACCAAGTGTTTATGGCACTTTTTTGTACTTTTGAAAATGCGTTTTGAAAAATTTTTCAAAAAATACTAAAAACCTATTGACAAAATAGGTAATGTAGTGTATAGTGTAGACATCACAGAGAAAACCTATGAACCTCATAGGTAATAAGGGAAATATTTTAAGGAGAGATTGTTATGACAAAGATTTACAGCAAATTAACAGTCGCAAATATCAAAAATCAACGAATGTGTTTTCGATGTTGTATGTGAGCAATCACAAAAATTATTATAGCTTTATTTTAACTACTAACTTTAAAAACTAATTTTTTTAACATCGAAAGGAAATAACATTATGTCAGATTATAAATATCATTTTGAAACACTTCAACTTCACGTAGGACAGGAAGAGCCGGACCCGGCTACAGATTCAAGAGCAGTTCCGATTTATCAGACTACTTCTTATGTATTCAAAAACAGCGACCACGCACAGGCAAGATTCGGTCTTGCAGACGCAGGTAACATTTACGGCAGACTTACAAATTCAACTCAGGACGTATTTGAAAAGAGAGTTGCGGCTCTTGAGGGCGGCGTAGCTGCTCTTGCAACAGCTTCGGGCGCAGCAGCACTTGCTTATACATTCCAGGCTCTTGCTCAGGCAGGCGACCACATTGTATCGGCTAAGACAATTTACGGCGGTACATATAACTACCTTGAACATACATTTTCACAGTTTGGCGTAAATACAACATTTGTTGACCCTGATGACCTTTCAAATTTTGAAAATGCTATTCAGGATAACACAAAGGCAATTTTTGTTGAAACACTCGGAAATCCTAATTCAAACCTTGTTGATATTCAAAAACTTGCAGATATTGCTCATTCACACAATATTCCGCTTGTTATTGACTCAACATTCGCAACACCTTATCTTTTAAGACCTATCGAATACGGTGCAGATATAGTAGTTCACAGTGCTACTAAGTTTATCGGCGGTCACGGCACAACACTCGGCGGTGTAATCGTTGACGGCGGTAAGTTCGATTGGAAAGCAAGCGGTAAGTTCCCTCATATTTCAGAGCCAAACCCAAGCTACCACGGTATCTCATTCCAGGAAGCAGCCGGTCCTGCAGCATTCGTAACTTACATTCGTGCTATCATTCTTCGTGATACAGGCGCTACCATTTCACCGTTTAACGCATTCCTTCTTTTACAGGGACTTGAAACACTTTCGCTTCGTGTTGAACGTCACGTTGAAAACACAAAGAAGGTTATTGAATATCTTGTTAATAATCCAAAGGTTGAAAAGGTTAATCACCCAAGCGTAGACCCAAGATATAAGGACCTTTACAATAAGTATTTCCCTAACGGAGCAGGTTCTATCTTCACATTTGAAATCAAGGGCGGAGAAGCAGAAGCTAAGAAGTTTATCGATAACTTAAAGATTTTCTCAATCCTTGCAAACGTAGCAGACGTTAAATCACTCGTTATTCACCCTGCAACCACAACACACAGCCAGCTTAGCCCTGAAGAGCTTGCTGAGCAGGATATTAAGCCTAATACAATCAGACTTTCTATCGGTACAGAGCATATTGACGATATTATCCACGATCTCGACGAAGCTTTCGCCGCAATCGACTAATTTGATTATTTGATTAAATATTAAGGAGATTATTTATTATGGCTATCTATAAATCAGCACTTGACCTTGTAGGCAATACCCCTCTTCTTGAGGCTACACATTTTGAAAAAGACAACAATCTTGAAGCAACAGTTCTTGTTAAACTTGAATACTTCAATCCGGCAGGCTCTGTTAAGGACAGAATCGCTAAGGCAATTATCGAGGATGCGGAAAAGACAGGTAAACTTAAACCTGATTCTGTAATCATTGAGCCTACAAGCGGTAACACCGGTATCGGTCTTGCTTCTGTTGCAGCAGCAAAGGGCTACAGACTTATCATCACAATGCCTGAAACTATGAGCGTTGAAAGACGTAATCTTATGAAGGCTTACGGCGCAGAACTTGTACTTACAGACGGTGCAAAGGGTATGAAGGGCGCTATCGCTAAGGCAGACGAACTTGCTAATGAAATTCCTAACAGCTTTATCGCAGGTCAGTTTACAAACCCTGTAAACCCTGCTACTCATAAGGCAACAACAGGTCCTGAAATTTGGAACGATACCGAGGGTAAGGTTGATATCTTCGTTGCAGGTGTCGGCACAGGCGGTACACTTTCAGGTGTAGGCGAATATCTCAAGAGCAAGAACCCTGATGTTAAGGTTGTTGCAGTTGAGCCCGCTACTTCTCCTGTTCTTTCAAAGGGCACAGCAGGTCCTCATAAAATCCAGGGTATCGGCGCAGGCTTTGTTCCTGATACTCTTAACACAAAAATTTATGATGAAATTATCCCTGTATCAAATGAAGACGCTTTTGCAACAGGTAAAGCATTCCCTAAGCAAGAGGGCGTTCTCGTAGGTATTTCAAGCGGTGCCGCTCTTTGGGCAGCTAAAGAACTTGCTAAAAGACCTGAAAATAAGGGTAAGACAATCGTTGCTCTTTTACCTGATACAGGTGACAGATATCTTTCAACTCCGCTTTTCAGCGAGTAATAAACACAGATATTATATTTCCCTTATATCAATAAATCGAGGCTCGAACTTAACGGTTCGGGTCTTGATTTTTTTATTTATGCTCAAATGATACGAATATCTTGAATAAATTTTTGATAAAATCAGCAAAATATTATAAAATTCATAATTTATTATTGATATTAATTTGCCAAAGTGTTAAAATCTATTCTAGGCAAATTTGGAATAAATTAAATTTTCATAAATGCTCTGTCACATTTTCAAGGAGGACTAAACAGTGAACGACTCAAAAGCACTTAAAAGACTTGAAGCACTTTTTGATGACGGCTCATTTACCGAGATTGACGCTTATGCTAAATCGGCTGACGGTTCGGTTGAGGTTGTTGCCGGCTTCGGAACAGTAAACGAGTGCGCAGTATATGCGTTTTCACAGGATGTTACTGTTGACGGCGGTGCTGTAAGTGTTGCACAGTGTGCTAAAATTAAAAAGATTTATGATCTCGCATTAAAGACCGGTTGTCCGGTTATCGGTGTGTATGATTCAAACGGTGTTAAGCTTACCGAGGGATTTGAGGTTTTGAATGCCTATGGCGAGCTTGTTAAGGCATCAACATCAATGAGCGGCGTATGCCCTCAGATTTCTATTATCGCAGGCTCCTGCCTCGGTACATCTGCTCTTATCGCAAATATGGCTGATGTGGTTGTAGCGGTTAAGGACGCAGATTTCTATGTAACTGCTCCGAGTGAGGTTACAGCCGAGGAAAGCTATGAAGCAGGAACAGTAGATGTTCTTTGCGATACATTTGAAGAGGCAGTTAATGCAGTTAAGAATATTGCTTCTCTTCTTCCGTCTAACAATATTTCTCCCGCTCCTCTTTTTGAGTTCTCGGCTCCGAGCACTTTCGCTAATGACGGTGACGACGCTATGACTGTTATCAACAGCATTGCAGACGCAAATTCGGCAGTTGAACTTAAAGGCGGATATTCTGAAAATAAATGTAAGACTGTTCTTGCAACAGTTATGGGTACAACAGTCGGTTTCGTTGCATTTGAGGGTGAGCCTATTTGCCCTTGCTGCTCATATAAGGCTGAGGCTATGGTTAAGCTTTGCGACGCTTATTCAATCCCTGTTGTTACTTTGGTTAATGCAAACGGCGCAGTTAATAAGGCAGGTAAGGAAAACCAGTGCCTTACAGCATTTACTAAACTTACAAGCGCTTATGCTACCGCTACAACACCTAAGATTTCCGTAATCACAGGTAACGCAGTCGGTATTGCATATATTGCTCTTGCAGGTAAGGGCGCTAATGCAGACTTTACTTTTGCTTGGGATAAGAGCGTTGCTTCTCCGCTTCCTACCGAGTCTGCCGTTCAGTTCTTGTTCAATGACAGACTTGCAAACGGCGAAAGCAAAGCAGACCTTGAAAAAGAATATACAGAGAAGGTTGCTTCTCCGTTTACTGCTGCTGCTTGCGGTGCAGTTGACGATATTTTTGCTCCTGCCGATACACGTGCAAAGGTTATTGCCGCACTTGATATTCTTGCAGGAAAAAGAGAAAATACTTTACCGAGAAAACATTCTGTTAAATAATGGAGGATAATAATATGAAAAACTATACAATTACCGTAAACGGTACACCTTATAATGTAACTGTTGAAGAGGGCGCAGGCGCTCCTGTTGCCGCTGCTCCCGTATCTGCTCCGGCTGCTCCTGCTGCAGCACCTGCTCCGGCACCGGCTGCCGCTCCTGCCGCACCGGCTGCTCCTGCAACTCAGGGTACAGCAGGTTCTGTTAAGGTTGAGGCTCCTATGCCGGGCACAATTCTTGACATTAAGGTTTCAGTAGGCGACTCAGTTTCAAGCGGTTCTGTTCTTTGCATTCTTGAAGCTATGAAGATGGAAAACGAAATCGTTGCTCCTCAGGATGGCACTGTTGCTTCTATCAATGTTGCTAAGAGTGACAGCGTTGAAGCAGGCCAGGTTATCATTACATTAAACTAAGAGGTGTCGTAAATGGCTAAAATCGGAATTACTGAAACAGTCCTTCGTGATGCTCATCAGTCTTTGATTGCAACACGTATGAGAACTGACGAATTTGAGGGCATCCTTGAAAAAATGGATAAAATCGGCTACCATTCACTTGAATGTTGGGGCGGTGCAACATTTGACGCTTGCCTTAGATTCCTTGATGAAGACCCTTGGGACAGGCTTCGTCTTATTCGTAAAAAATGTCCTAACACTAAGCTCCAAATGCTCTTCAGAGGTCAGAATATGCTCGGCTATCGTCATTATTCTGATGAGCTTGTTGATTATTTTGTAAAAAAGAGTATTGATAACGGTATCGATATTTTGAGAATTTTTGATGCTCTTAACGACGTTCGTAACCTTCAAACAGCTATTGACGCTGCTAAGAAATACGGCGGTCACGTTCAGGCAGCTATTTCTTATACAACAGGTCCTGTTTTTGATATTGACTATTATTGCAATTATGCAAAGCAACTTGAAAATGCAGGCGCTGATTCAATTTGTATTAAGGATATGGCAGGTCTTTTAACTCCTTACGGAACTTATGACCTTGTTAAAGCACTTAAGAGTACAGTTAATATTCCTATTCAGCTTCACTCTCACTATACATCGGGTCTTGCTTCAATGGTTCACCTTAAAGGTATTGAGGCAGGTGTTGACGTAATCGATACTGCTATGAGCCCGCTTGCTATGGGTACTTCTCATCCGGCTACAGAATCTATGGTTGCCGCACTTAAGGGTACAGAGTATGATACAGGTCTTGATATCAAGGCTCTTTCCGAAATCAGAGATTTCTTTACTCCTCTTCGTGAAAAGTATCTTGCTTCAGGTCTTCTTGACCCTAAGATGCTCGGCGTTGACGCTAATACTCTTCTTTATCAGGTACCGGGCGGTATGCTTTCTAACCTTGTATCTCAGCTCAAGCAGGCAGGTAAGGCTGATAAGCTTGATGAGGTTCTTGCCGAAGTTCCGAGAGTAAGAAAAGACGCAGGTTATCCTCCTCTTGTTACTCCTACTTCTCAAATCGTCGGTACGCAGTCTGTATTTAACGTAATTATGGGCGAGAGATATAAGATGGTTACTAAGGAATTCAAGGATTTGGTTGCCGGCAAGTACGGTAAAACTCCTTGCGATATCGACCCTGACTTCCAGAAGAAGATTGTCGGCGATGAAGAAATTATCACTTGCCGTCCTGCCGACCTTATTCACGATAAGATTGAAGATTTCAAGAATGATATCAAGGAATATTATGAGCAGGAAGAGGATATCCTCTCATATGCTCAGTTCGGTCAGGTTGCAATTAAGTTCTTCCAAAAGAGAAGAGATAAAAAGTACAATCTCGACGGTAAGCATGAGGACTTTGAATCAAAGGTTCATCCTGTTTAATTATTAAAAACTATATAATAATGATTTAAGGCGTCGCTTTTTGCGGCGTCTTTTTTGTACGCAGTGTACTCTAAATTTTATATAATTATTGGCAGATATATAACAAATGGCTAAAAACTCTTCGAATTTGTTAATTCATTGTGTATAAACTGTTGCAAAAGTTTGTATCTTGTGCTATATTCATTATAGAGTACTGTTTGAATAAATATCAAAAATAGGAGGACATTCAAAGTGAAAATTTCATTCAAAAAGTTATTCGCTTGCCTTATGGCTTTAATTATGGTAATGACTATAACCCCATTTACAGCCGTTACCGCTTCAGCCGTTGAGGCAAAAAGCTCAAACATTGCGGAAACGGAAGCTAAATATAAAACAGCTCCGTCAACAACCTTTACGGCTAAAAAAGGTATGAGTGAAGTCGGCTGGCTTAACTGTACCGAAGTTAAAACCACTGACGGTCAAACTTACAGGCAGTCATTTGCTCCGTCGTCTAACGTACTTTATTGGCCGAGCAACTATGTCGGAACAACCGATTGTATTAAGGCAAATGCAAACAGACTTGATTTCAGAATGTTTTATCCGTCCGCTGTTCTTATGTGGGACGGTTCAACTGATACATATATGCCGATTGTTTGTATTGCTCAAAATACAGGTATTCTTGACGGCAGCAGAACTATTTACTATGCCGCTCCGTATGATGTTGCACGTCCGGATAATGCAACTTCACCCGAACACAGCGCAAACTTCTTTGCAGACAGATGGCGCAGTGTCAGCGGCGGCGGACAAATTCAGGACTTTAACAAAAATAAGTTTGGCGAAGGCTCTGCAAATTATTTTGAGGCTAACGTATTAAGTAAATTTGTCAGTGACGGCGAAAATCCAAATAAGTATTATAATTTCGGCGACACAAAAGGCAGTGTGAACTTTGCAAGTTTTCTCCATATTGATTCAGGCATCACGTTTGACAGTGACGGCTATATGTCTGAAAAGCTTTATTGGACAACCAACTCGTTAAATTCTAAAACATTTAATCCTTCAAAAGATAATAACTCTTGGCAGTCAAGCTCTACAATTTATGTTGTAAACTATAAGCCTATCGTTGACGCCGCTAATGAAGCTGCTGACGATTTAAAGAATTTAATTCAAACAGATTATACTCCTGAATCGATTAACGCTTATTATGATGCTGTTCAGGCATTATATGATTTTGACCCTAACACTTATTTTGACCAAAACGACGGCAAGACAGCAACAGATGTTGAAGATATTGCTCTTCGTGTAGGTAAGTGCACAACTGAAATTAAAAAGCTTGTAGATAATTACGAGGCTGCAAAACTTAATGTTGAAAACAGCAGACAATATCGTATTACATTTACAGACGCACAGGGTGCTCTTATTGCAGACCATTATTACAAGGCTAATGAAACTATTATTCAGCCAAGCCTTGACGACGATAAGTTTGTAAATACCGATCCTGAAGGTCATTATACTGTTTCTTATGAATGGCAGCCTGCAATTTCAGCTACGGCTACAGCAGATGCCGACTATGTCGAAAAAGCAGTAATTCCTGCTAAAACTGCGCATACTTATACAAGTTACACTCCTGTATATCAAGGCGGTCAGTATGCACATACACGTAAATGTACCGTAGCCCAATGTGGCTATGTTGATTGGGCATATTGTAATTTTGTAAGAGATGACGAAAAATCTAAAGACGCAACCTGCACAACAGATGAAGTTCTTGTTAAAAAGTGCTCTGTTTGCGGTCAGTCATATACAGATACAACAAATAATACAAAGGCTCTCGGTCACGATATGCAGCTTGAAAAAACAGTCGCACCTACCTGCACAGAGGAAGGTTACGATTTATATAAGTGCTCAAGATGTGATGTAACCGAAAAGAGAAATATCAAGCCTGCAACCTCAGGCAGTCACGATTATCAGTTTACAAAGACTGTTGCACCGAATTGTAATGAAGAGGGATACGACCTTTACACTTGTTCAAAATGCGGCGCAACCGAGAAGAGAAATATTAAGCCTGCTGACGCTTCTAAGCACGTTTTCACAAAAACAAAAACAGTAGCTGCAACTTGTACCGAAAAAGGTTATGATGTTTATACATGTTCTCGTTGCCATACGACAGAGCATAGAAACGAGACAGCAGTAAATCCTAATAACCATAGCTTTACAAAGACAAGCACAGTAGCTGCAACTTGTACCGAAAAGGGTTATGATGTTTATACTTGCTCCCGTTGCCATAAGACAGAGCATAGAAACGAGACAGCAGTAAATCCTAATAACCATAGCTTTACAAAG
>CAMCHQ010000025.1 GCA_945874765.1 uncultured Clostridia bacterium | reverse complement strand
CTTTAGGACTATGCATAAAATCGGCGATAAGATTGACGAGCCGTTTAGGGCAATTATCGAGGGTATCGGTTATGATAATAACTTCTGCCTTTATGATAAAAAAATCGGCGAGCTTACAGAGGCGGCTGTGCTTTATGATGAGGCGTCAGGCAGGCAGATGCAGGTTTATACAGACCTTGTCGGTATTCAGGTATATTGCGGCGGCTGGCTTGCAAAAGACGGCAATTCGGGTAAGGGCGACTCTAAGGTAACTTTCCGCCGTGGCGTTGCACTTGAAACTCAGTTTTATCCCGATTCCGTTAATCATTCAAATTTCCCATTTAAGTATGTTGAGCCAAACGAGGAATTTAAGACAACAACTGAATTTAGATTTTCGGTTAAATAATTAATAAGATATAAAAATAACGGACAGTTCAAAAAATGAACTGTCCGTTTTGCTATGCCGTTTTATCAAAACTTTAGTAAATTGAACGTACTTTAACAACACCGTTGATAGCTGTGATATCGTCAAGTACCTTTTGTGCAGGTTCTTCGTCGATATCAATAATTGAGTAAGCGATTTCGCCTCTGTTTTTATCCTCAAATGACGCAATGTTAATTCCGTCACGGCTGATTGTATCTGTAATAGTTGCAATCATATTCGGCTGGTTTTTGTGAATTACCGTAATTCTTGAAACACCCGATTTTGCCATTGAAACAGCAGGGAGGTTTACGGAATTTTTAATGTTTCCGTTTTCAAGATAATCGATAAGCTCGTCTGCACCCATTGAAGCGCAGTTTTCTTCACTTTCAGGTGTGCTTGCGCCAAGGTGAGGAATAGCGATAACTCCGTCAATGCCGATAATGTCGGCTGATGGAAAATCGGTAACATAAGCAGCCATTTTGCCCTCTTCAAGAGCGGCAACTACTGCCTGCGAATCTGCAAGGTCGCCACGTGCAAAGTTAAGAACTCTGACTGTATTTTTCATTTTATCAATTGACTCGGTGCAAATCATCTTTCTTGTATCGTCTGTAAGCGGTACGTGAAGCGTGATATAGTCTGCAACAGGGAAAACTTCGTCAAGATTGTTGTTGACTGTAATTCCTGCTTTAAGAGTAACGCCTGCCGGTAAGAACGGGTCATAGCCGATAACATTCATACCAAGGTCAACTGCCGCCTCAGCAACAAGACGTCCGATAGCGCCGAGACCGATTACCGCAAGTGTTTTGCCCTTGATTTCAGGGCCTGCAAATGCACTCTTGCCTTTTTCAACCGTTTTGCCTACGTTGTCGCCCTCGTCTTTAATGGTTTTGCACCAATCAATAGCTTTTGTAACCTTACGGCTTGAAAGGAGCAAACCGCAAATTACAAGCTCTTTAACAGCGTTTGCATTGGCACCCGGAGTGTTAAATACGGCAATACCGAGGTCTGTGCATTTTTGAATAGGAATATTGTTTACACCGGCACCTGCTCTTGCAATTGCAAGAAGTGATGACGGCATTTCCATATCGTGCATAGCCGCACTTCTTACCATAATTGCGTCAGGTGACTGTGCATTGTCGTCAAGTGTGTATTTAGCCTCGTCGAATTTTGACAAGCCTACATTTGAAATTTTATTGAGAGTTTTAACAGTAAACATTATTTGTTTTCCTCCTCAAACTTAGCCATAAATTCAACAAGTTTTTCAACACCCTCGATAGGCATTGCGTTATAGATAGAAGCTCTCATACCGCCTACTGTTCTGTGACCTTTAAGGTTTACAAAGCCGTTTGCTTCAGCCTCTGAGATAAATTTCTTTTCAAGCTCGTCGTCGCCGATAACGAAAGGTACGTTCATAAGTGAACGGTCCTCAGGAACAACGGTGCCTTTGAATAACTTTGAATTGTCAAGGAAGTTATAAAGAATAGCGGCTTTCTTTTCATTTCTCTCTTTCATCTTTTCAAGACCGCCGATATCATTTTTAATCCATTCAAGAACAAGCTTGCAGATATAAATAGCCCAGCAAGGAGGAGTGTTGTAAAGTGAATCTGCGTCTGCCTGAACCTTATAGTTCATCATAACCGGTGTGATATCTCTTGCGTTGCCTAAAAGGTCCTCACGAATGATTGCAACAACAAGACCTGCCGGAGCAACGTTCTTTTGAGCGCCGAAATAAACCATACCGAACTTGCTGATATCAAGCGGTTCGGAAAGAGCACAAGAAGATATATCCGCAATAAGTACCTTGTCGCCTACAGGAGGAAGCTCCTTGTAAACTGTACCGTAAATAGTATTGTTCATACACATATATACATAGTCTGCGTCCTCACGGAAGTCCTCAGGCTTTGTCTTTGGAATGTATGTAAATGTTTTGTCGGCAGATGAAGCTGCAGCAACAACGTCGCCGTACTTTTGAGCCTCTGCAAATGCTTTCTTTGCCCACTGACCTGTGATAATATAATCAGCCTTACCGCTGCCGTTCATAAAGTTAAGCGGAATAGCTGAAAACTGAGCAGATGCACCGCCCTGAAGGAATAATACCTTGTAATTGTCAGGAACATTGTAAAGCTCACGCATAAGAGCCTCTGCGTCCTTAATGATTTTGTCAAATACTTTTGAGCGGTGGCTCATCTCCATAACAGACTGACCGCAGCCCTGATAATCGAGCATCTCGTCTGCCGCTTGTTTTAACACTTTTTCGGGAAGTGTTGACGGACCCGCACTGAAATTGTAAACTCTTGCCATAATTGGTTTCCTCTCTTATATAAAAAATTTGATTTCTTTTTAAAACCTGTATCACCTATTATACTATTGTTTAACTTTTTGTCAATGATTGATTTGAAAATTCGTGATAATATACAAGACATTGACAATAATGTAACAATATTGTAGTATATTGTAGAAATATCAAGCAAAATTCATTATAAATATGACAATTATTTGTGTTTGTATATATCTTTGTCTTTTTGCATATATCAATATTGAAAAAATATATTAAATATGATAGAATACATTTGTATAGTTGTATAGTTTTTTAGCATAATCAGCCATACTGTTATGCTTTAAACAAAATAATACAACGAGAGGGGTAAATTTTATGAAAAAATCGGAGGTATATCTTCCGTCAAATGACGGCAAAAATCAACTTCATACTGTAATTTGGGAGCCTGACACGGAATATCCGAGGGCGATTTTGCAAATTGTTCACGGAATGTGCGAATACGTTGAAAGGTATGACGATTTCGCAAATTATTTAACTCAAAACGGCTTTGCGGTTATAGGCAATGACCATTTGGGTCACGGCAAAAGTGTTAAAAGCGATGATGATTTAGGCTTTTTCGCTTCAAAAGACGGCGACAAAATTGTTATTGAGGATTTGCATACCGTTATGCTTTATGCAAAGGATAAATGGCTCGGCGTACCGCTTTTTATACTCGGTCACAGTATGGGCTCATTTTTCACAAGGGTATTTTTGACCAAATACAGTGTTGAACTTGACGGCGCAGTTATTATGGGTACGGGCTTTATTGCAGACTCCGCCGCTAAAATAGGTATGATGCTTTCGTCATTAATATGCAAAACAAAAGGCGAAAGATATAAAAGCAAGCTTCTTGAAAACTTGACCTTGGGGTCAAATAATAAGGCTTTTGCTCCGAACAGAACGAGCGACGATTGGCTTTCAAGGGACGAAAAGGCTGTTGACGAATATGTAAACGATAAACTTTGCGGTTTTACTTTTACGGCAAAGGCTTATAACGATTTCTTTAAAATTATACATTCAATTGCGATTAATAAAGATTGCGAGGGTATTTCAAAAGAATTGCCGATTTTGATAACGTCGGGTGAAGTCGACCCTGTCGGCGGTAAAAGGGCTTGTGAAAAACTTTTATTTAAATACGAATCGGCAAATATTACGGATACGAGTATAAAACTTTATCCTAATGACCGCCACGAGATACTCAACGAGCTTGATAAAACAGACGTGTATAAAGATATTGCCGACTGGCTTATAAGCAAAATATAATTATTATAAAATTACTCTTGACTTTTTATAATACTTATTATATAATCTTTACACCGCATATTATGGGCACGCAAGAGATACGCAGTATCCGCCTATTATAGCGAGACTTGAAAAGGAGATAAAAAGACTATGTACGCTGTTATTGTTACAGGCGGTAAGCAGTACAAGGTTGCTGAAGGCGATGTTCTTTATATCGAAAAGCTTGATGCTCAGGCAGACGAGAATGTAACATTCGACACAGTTCTTGCAATCGGTGCAGACGACAGCTTTAAGGCTGGTAAGGATTGCGCTAAGGCTACTGTTGATGCTAAGGTTCTTAAGAATGGCAAGGGTAAGAAGATTACTGTATTTACTTACAAGCCAAAGAAGGACGAAAAACGCAAGAAGGGTCATCGTCAGCCATACACTAAGGTTGAGATTACCAAGATTAATGCGTAATGATTAATGTTGAATTTTTCAGCGGAATTAACGGCTTATGCGGCTTTGAAGCAACAGGGCATTCAATGAGTGCCGATTCGGGAGAGGACATTATTTGTGCTTTTGTTTCGAGTGCTTGCTTAATGGCGGCAAATACCGTGACGGAGATTATCGGTCTTGATTGCGACGCTCAGTCGGATGACGGATATTTAAAATTGATGATTCTTGAAAATTCCGCAAAGGCTCAGGACGTGCTGAAAGGTTTAAGGCTTCATTTGACTGAACTTGCCAAGCAGTATCCTGAAAACATAAAAGTGATTTATCGGAGGTGTAATAATGCTTAAATTAGATTTACAGCTTTTCGCTCATAAGAAAGGTATGGGTTCTACAAAGAACGGCAGAGATTCAGAGTCTAAGCGTCTCGGCGCTAAGAGAGCTGACGGCCAGTTTGTTCTTGCAGGCAATATCCTTTACCGTCAGAGAGGAACACACATTCATCCGGGCAATAACGTTGGTATCGGTAAGGACGACACTCTTTTCGCTCTTGTTGACGGCACCGTTAAGTTTGAAAGAATGGGTAAGGACAGAAAGATGGTTTCTGTTTATCCTGTTGAGCAGTAATTTAAGATTTATAAAAAAATTATCCCACGGAATTTTCCGTGGGATTTTTTGTTGCGCTTTTTTAGTACACGTTTTGTTATTAAAAACTATGCCCTCACATAGGTGAGAGCATAGTTTAAAAGAAATTACATCATTTCGGCAAGGTCGTCTGAAAATTCTGTAGGATTTTCCAAATCAAGTCCTGCAATAAGTCTTGCCGATGAGTAAAGAAGATTTGTATATTTCTTCAGCGTTTCATCGTCTGCATTCTTAAGCTTTTCAACAATTGGGTGGTCGGCATTAACTTCAAGAACAAGCTGAGCCTTAACGCCTTGGTTAGCGCCCGGCATAGAGTTGAGAACTTTTTCCATTTCAAGTGAAACGTAACCCTCGGCTGAAAGGCAAACAGGGTGAGAACCGAGTTTGTTTGTAAGCTTAACAGCCGTTACCTTGCCGTCGAGTGCCTCTTTCATTTTGTCAAGAAGTTCTTTTGCGTCCTCGTTCTTCTTTGTCATTGCTTCTTTTTCGGCGTCGGTGCTTAAATCAAGGTCATCTTTGCAAACGTTTACAAAGTGCTTACCGTCATATTCCATAAGCATTTGAATTGCAAATTCGTCGACCTCATCTGTAAAGTAAAGTACCTCATAACCCTTTGCCTTAACAGCTTCAACCTGAGGAAGAAGTGCAATTTTCTGTGCATTTTCACCGCAGGCATAGTAAATGTCGTTTTGCGAATCTGCCATTCTGCCTACGTATTCTTTAAGAGTTGTCGGCTTCTCGTCGGCTGATGTTTCAAACAAAAGCAAGTCTTTAAGACCGTCTTTTTCCATACCGTAGTTAGCATAAACACCGTACTTTAACTGTAAACCGAATGTCTTGAAGAATTTTTCATACTTTTCTCTGTCATTTTTGAGCATTTTTGCAAGCTCATTTTTAATCTTTTTATCAATTGCTTTAGCTATAATTTTAAGCTGATGGTCGTGCTGAAGCATTTCACGGCTGATATTAAGGCTTAAATCCGCACTGTCAACAAGACCTTTTACAAAGCTGAAGTAATCGGGTAAGAGGTCGGCACACTTGTCCATAATGAGAACGCCGTTTGAATAAAGCTGTAAGCCTTTTTCATATTCCTTTGAATAGAAATCATACGGCGGATTTTCGGGAATGTAAAGAAGTGCGTCAAATGTTGCCTGACCCTCTGTTTTTGTGTGAATAACGTGCAACGGATTGTTGTAATCCATAAACTTTTGCTTGTAAAATTCGTTATATTCCTCAGGCTTGATTTCATTCTTGTTCTTTCTCCAAAGCGGAACCATTGAGTTAAGCGTTTCCTCACTTACCTCTGTAATGTATTCGCCCTCTTTGTCAGGGTCGGGAACCTGATGGCTCATTTCCATAACGATAGGGTAACGAATGTAGTCTGAATATTTCTTTATAAGTTCATCAATTGTGTACTGTTCAAGATACTTTGAGTAGTCCTCGTTTTCGGTATCTTCTTTGATGTAAAGAGTAATTTCTGTTCCGGCATTTTCTTTTTCGCAGTCTTCGATTGTGTAACCGTCGGCACCTGTTGAAGTCCACTTATGAGCAACGTCCTCACCGAATGCTTTTGAAACTACCTCAACCTTGTCGGCAACCATAAATGAAGAATAGAAGCCGACACCGAATTGACCGATAACCGAAATATCGTCTGCTTTTTCATTGTCGGCATTCTCTTTTTTGAAATTGAACGAACCGCTCTTTGCAATTGTGCCGAGGTTGTTTTCAAGCTCGTCGGCAGTCATACCGATACCGTTATCGCTGATTTTAATGGTTCTGTTTTCCTTGTCAAGGTCAATGTGAATTTTAAAATCTTCTCTTGCAAGTTTGACACTGTCATCTGTAAGAGATTTGAAATAGAGCTTGTCTATAGCGTCGCTTGCATTAGAAATAAGCTCACGTAAAAATATTTCCTTGTGAGTATAAATTGAATTAATCATCATATCAAGCAGCTTTTTAGACTCTGCTTTAAATTGCTTTTTTCTCATATATATCACCTTTTTATCATCAAATTAGCACTCTACATACCCGAGTGCTAATTAATATTATAGACCATTTTCGTTTATTGTCAAGGGGTGTTAATGAATTTTTTTATAAAAAAAC
This sequence comes from uncultured Clostridia bacterium, assembly GCA_945874765.1. GTDB lineage: Bacteria > Bacillota > Clostridia > Oscillospirales > Acutalibacteraceae > Eubacterium_R. The sequence goes on along the minus strand of CAMCHQ010000025.1, from coordinate 9,056 downwards.
AGAGCCGCATAAACAATACGGCTCTTTGAAAGTAAACGTTATTTTGTTTTTACTGTTTTAACTTTAGACCAAGAGGAATAAACCTTTATTGTTTTTCCCTGATATTTCACATTTTTATATGTGCGAATACGAACGTAATATTTTTTCTTGGCTTTAAGTTTTTTGACAGTCGTTTTTGTGGTTTTCTGCTTAGAAACGGTTACTGTCTTTTTATTCTTTTTAAAATTCTTATCGGTTGCAAGCTGAATTTGATAGCCCTTGATTGTGCTTACCTTTTTCCAGCTTATGCCGATAGCTTTTTTACCCTTTGAGAGCTTAGAAATTGAAGCCTTTTTGTACTTGCTGTCAACCCAATCGCCTGATACCTTTTTGGCATTTTTTGTAGGCTTTGCAGTCGAAGTGCTCGGCTGTGTAGTCGTAGTAGTGGTTGTTGTAGTAGTTGTTGTATAATTAGGATTTTTAGCCTTGTGGCAAACTATACAAAATTCCTCTTTATCGTCAAAAACGTGGTCGGCTTTCGGAATAGTGCCGTCCCTTAATAATGTGTTTGTTCTTGAACAGTAAACACTGTAATGACCTTCTTCTTCGCAGGTTGCTTTCTTGTCGGTAACGGTATTTTCATCGCAAGCGGCATTTCTTACTTGCTTTTCGGCATAAACAGAATCACGGCTGACTGTCGATAAATCGGGATTCCATTTGAAATAAGTATCAGTGCCGTTTTTATTGTGCGTTGCAGGGAAAGAAAATTCAGGCGCTTTTTTTGCAAGTTCTTGAGCCGATTCGCCCTCTAATGCATTAACGGCCTTGCCGATAGGATTTTTCTCGTAATCGACAAAGGTAATAGTGTAAATATGCTTGAAAGCAAATTCTCTTTTCGTTGCCCAATCCTGAGTTGTAGAACCCTCAAAGCCGTAAAAGGTGACGTCGTCCTTGTTTAAAGGCAAAATTCCGTCTGCACTGATTTGGCAATTTCTGTCATAAACGGCAATGCTTGTCAAATTGTTTGCATTGTAAAAAGCATTTTTTTGAACAGATGTAATGCCCTGCTCAATAATAATTTTGATAATTTTATCTCCGCTTATATCATAGCTGTCGGCACTCACGGCGCCGTTACCCGAAAAAGTAAGCGTACCGGTTGCATCTTCAAAACTTGATATAACGCTTTGCTCCGCCCTTGCCGTAATGTTAAGCCCCGCACTCACAGTCAAAAGCATAACAAGGGATAAAAAGATTGATAATGCCTTTTTCACATAAATCACCCTTTATAATAAGTATATATTAATTATAACAAATAATATAATATTAATCAATATACATTTTCAGCCAAAAAAGACTGTCGATAAATCGATATCGACAGTCTTTAAAATTCTTATTTTTTTCTGCTCTCCGCTTTAAGTCTTTGCGACTTGTCAAGAATAGTCTTTCTTAAACGGATTGACTTAGGCGTTACTTCCAAAAGTTCGTCATCAGCCAAAAATTCCATACTCTGTTCAAGCGAAAGGGTAGTAGGCGGAACAAGTTTCAATGCTTCGTCAGAGCCGCTTGCACGGGTATTTGTAACGTGTTTTTTCTTACATACGTTGCAAACGATATCCTCGTCTTTAGCACATTCGCCGACAATCATACCCTCATATACTTCAACACCCGGACCAACAAAAAGACGTCCTCGATCCTGAGTGTTCCAAAGACCGTAGCCTGTTGTTGTACCTGTTTCGTGAACAACGATTGAACCTCGATCTCTTGTTTCGATATCGCCCTTGTATTCCTCATATCCTGCAAAAAGCTGGTTCATAATGCCGTTGCCGTTTGTATCGGTCAAAAATTCGGAACGGTAGCCGATAAGACCTCTTGACGGAATTTTGATTTCAAGGTGGGTCATACCTGTTGAACGTGTATCCATATTTTCGATTTCGCCCTTACGTGAGCAAAGTTTTTGCATAACGTTGCCGACATATTCCTCAGGCACTTCGATGATTGCAAGCTCCATAGGTTCAAGAGTTCTGCCGTTTTCGTCCTTTTTAAGAATAACCTGCGGACGTGAAACCTGAAATTCGTAATCTTCTCTTCTCATAGTTTCAATAAGAATTGAAAGGTGAAGTTCGCCTCTGCCCGATACCTTGAAAGTATCCATAGAATCTGTTTCCTCAACTCTCATTGATACGTTCGTCTCAACCTCTTTGAAAAGTCTGTCACGAAGGTTACGGGAAGTTACGTATTTGCCCTCTCTGCCTGCAAACGGAGAATCGTTTACCATAAAGTTCATAGAAATTGTAGGCTCGTCGATTTTAACGAAAGGAAGCGGCTCGATACAGTCGGGGTCGCAAGCCGTTTCACCTATATTAAGGTCTGCAATACCTGCAACGCAAACGATATCGCCAAATTCAGCCTCATTGCAGTCAACTCTTTTAAGACCTTCAAATTGATAAATCTTTGAGAATTTAACGTTTTCCTGAGTGCCGTCCTGCCTGCAAAGAACGTAAGGATTATTAACCTTAATAGTACCTCTTTCAACTCTGCCGACGCCGATTCTGCCAACGTAATCGTCATATTCAAGTGAAGAGAAAAGGATTTGAGCAGGGCCGTTCGGGTCGCCTGTAGGAGACGGTATGTATTTAAGAATAGCGTCAAGAAGAGGTCTCATATCTCCCTCTCTTACATTAGGGTCAAGACTTGAATATCCCTCTTTTGCCGAAGCGAAAACTACAGGGAAATCAATCTGGTCATCATCTGCACCAAGCTCGATAAATAGGTCGAGAACTTCATCAATAACCTCCTGCGGTCTTGCGCCGTCACGGTCAATTTTGTTTACAACTACAAGCGGAGTTTTCTTAAGTCCCAAAGCCTTTTTAAGAACAAAACGTGTCTGCGGCATACAACCCTCAAATGCGTCAACAACAAGGATTACGCCGTCAACCATTGTAAGTATACGTTCAACCTCACCGCCGAAGTCAGCGTGACCCGGAGTATCTACAATGTTGATTTTTGTGTTTTTATAGTGGATAGAAGTGTTTTTTGAAAGAATTGTAATACCACGCTCTTTTTCAAGGTCGTTGGAGTCCATAACTCTTTCCTGCACAGCCTCGTTATCACGGAAAATACCGCTTTGGTGGAGCATTTCGTCAACAAGGGTAGTCTTGCCGTGGTCAACGTGGGCAATGATAGCAATGTTTTTTATGTCTTTTCTTGTACTCAATTAAATCACCTTATTTCAAATTCTGCGTTATTTTGTAATTTTGAAGCTGTCACGCAGTGCAACCGTTCTGTTAAATACAGGATTTTCATCTGTTGAATCTTTATCCTTGCAGAAATATCCGTTTCTCATAAACTGATATTTAGCGCCGACCTCGCAAGCGTCAAGTGCTTTTTCAACATATCCTTTTGCAATCTTCAATGAGTCGGGGTTAAGATTATCCTCAAATGAGCTTACGCCCTCTTCATCGCTCGGGTTAGGGGTGTTGAAAAGTCTTTCATAAAGTCTGATTTCGCAAGGTACGTTTTCTTTTGCCGATACCCAGTGAATTGTGCCTTTAACTTTTCTTCCGTCAGGTGAGTCACCGCCGAATGTTTCAGGGTCGTATGTTGCGTGAACACAGCAAACCTCGCCGTTTTCGTCAAGGTCATAGCCCGTGCAGGTTACATAATAAGCCTTGTAAAGTCTGACCTCGTTGCCGACAAAAAGACGTCTGTACTTCTTGATAGGCTCAACCATAAAGTCGTTTTTCTCAATCCAAAGTTCTTTTGAAAACGGAATTTTTCTTGTGCCGTATTCAGGGTGGTCAGGGTGATATTCACACTCAATCTCCTCAACCTTGTCATCGGGATAATTGTCAATAACAAGCTTAACCGGGTCAATAACCGCCATGGCTCTCGGTGAGTTGGCACCTAAATTATCTCTTACGCAAGCCTCGAGAAGCGCAAAATCAATAACGCTGTATGCCTTTGATACACCTATTCTTTCGCAAAAATCACGTATAGCGGCAGCAGGATAACCTCTTCTTCTCATACCGCTGATTGTTGCCATTCTCGGGTCGTCCCAGCCTGAAACAATATTGTCCTGAACAAGCTTCAGGCACTTTCTCTTAGAGGTAAGAGTGTAGTTAAGATTCATTCTTGCAAACTCAATCTGCCTTGGCTTTTCGCCCTCAATAAGTTCGTCGACAAACCAGTTGTAAAGCGGTCTGTGATTTTCAAATTCAAGTGAGCAAAGAGAATGTGTTACACCCTCATAAGCGTCTGAAAGGGGATGAGCAAAGTCGTACATAGGATATACGCACCATTTGTCACCTGTTCTGTGGTGGTGAGCATACATAATTCTGTAAATGATAGGGTCACGCATATTGAGGTTAGGAGACGCCATATCGATTTTTGCCCTGAGCACCATTTTGCCCTCTTCAAATTCACCTTTTGTCATTCTGTCGAAAAGGTCAAGGTTTTCCTCGATGCTTCTGTCACGGTAAGGTGAATTTTTACCCGGTTCGGTAAGCGTTCCTCTGTACTCTCTCATCTGCTCCGGTGAAAGCTCACAAACGTAAGCCTTGCCTTTTTTGATAAGCTTGATTGCACATTCATATAAGAAATCAAAATAGTCCGACGCATAATAGAGATTGTCCCAGTCAAAACCGAGCCACTTTATATCCTCTTTAATAGCGTCAACATATTCCGTATCTTCTTTAATAGGATTCGTATCGTCAAGACGGAGATTGCATATTCCGTGATACTTTTCCTTTACGCCGAAATTAATGCAAATTGCCTTTGCGTGACCGATATGAAGATATCCGTTCGGCTCAGGCGGAAAACGTGTCTGAATTTTTGTGTATTTGCCCTCGGCTAAATCCTCGTCAATAAAGTCATGAATGAAATTTGACGGTGCTTTTACTTCTTCGTTCTTTTCTACTTCTGCCATTATTTATTCTCCTTGTAATATTCAAGTGCTTTTGTAAGTCTTTCTTTAACTCTCTTTTCGCCTAAAAGTGCGGTGATAGAGAAAAGGTCGGGCGTGTTTGTTCTGCCTGTCAAAGCAACACGTATAATTGTCGATACGTCGCCGACGTGACCTTTGAAACCGTCGGGATTTTGCTTGTATTCCTTAACGTTGGGAGTACAGCCGCAAGGAGCACAAATTGATTTGATTCTTGAAAACCAAGCGTCCTTGTCATCATTCAAATTAACTTCGTTTATATATTTTTCGAGAACCGAAACGGCAAGTTCGCCTGTTGCATTGCCGCAAAGTTCATAGCAAGGGGTAAACGTTTCGTCATACATATAGCTGATGTAATCGGGAATGTCGGACCATTTTGCAATGTCTTTTCTCGGCTTCTTGTTCTCACGGTCGATATTTAAAATGTCGGTTGCATATTGCTCGTCTTTTGCATAAAGGTTTGCAAGTTCTTCGTTATATTCTTTTGCCCAAGTATTTGATAATTCAAAAACTTCTTTTGCGCTCATTTTGCTTATGACGTTTTTGGAAATATCCGTAAGCTTAACAAAGTCAAACAATGCGCCCGACGCACTCATCTTTTTGAGATTGAACGGGAAATCATAAATACTTGCGTTTTGATTAGCTCTTCTCCAATCTTCAAAGTTAGAGTTTAAAATAGTCATCATATATTCATTTACGCTGTCAGCAGGATATCCGACTTCTGAATAATACGAAACAGCAGCCTCGGGATCTTTTCTCTTTGAAAGCTTGCGTTTGCCGCCGTTTTCCTCTTTCATAATAGGAGCAACGTGAGCATATTTAACAGGCTTAAATCCAAGCACCTTGAAAAGCTGAAGATGAAGCGGAACGGAAGCAATCCATTCGTCGCCCCTTGTTACGTGCGTCGTTCTCATCAAATGGTCGTCAATTGCGTGTGCAAAGTGATAGGTGGGAATACCGTCGGTTTTAAGAAGAACAACGTCAATAACATTTTCAGGCATTTCAATCTTGCCCTTAATCATATCGTCAAAATAACATTTCTTTTCAATATCGCCGGGTGATTTTAATCTTAAAGTCCACGGCATACCGTTTTCAATGTTTTGCTTGATTTGCTCAAATGAAAGGTCACGGCATTTTGCATATTTGCCCCAATAACCTTTGATATCTTCGCCCTCTTGTTGCTGCCTGATTTCGTCAATCTCCTCGGCAGTGCAAAAACACGGATAAGCAATTCCCTGTTTAACAAGACTTTTTGCATATGTTTGGTAAATTTCTTTTCTTGCGCTTTGGTAGTACGGACCGTAGTCTCCGATTTCGTTTCCTTCACCGATAACGCCCTCGTCAGCCTTAACGCCGTAAACTTCAAGCCCTTTGAGCATGGCGTCAACAGCGCCGTCAACTTTCCTCTTTTGGTCGGTATCCTCAACTCTTACAAAGAATACGCCGCCTGTATTCTTTGCCGTAAGGTAAGAAGCGAAGCAGGTATAAAGATTGCCGAAATGAAGATATCCCGTAGGACTTGGTGCAAACCTCGTTACTCTTGCGCCTTCTTTAAGCTGCCTTTTAGGATATTTTTCTTCAAAATAATCAGGTGTTTTGTCTATGTTTGGAAAAAGTAAATTAGCAAGTTCGTCAAAATTCATCATTTTTTCACCCTTATGTATAAAATTCCATTTTAAAATTACATAATATTATTGCATAAAATCAGTAAATATTCAATATTAAATTATATATTTTTTATTATTTAAAACATTATTATTGAAAATCAACATATTATGTGCTAAATTAAACTATAATCTATATACTATTTTAGATTTTGGGGTTTTAAAATGGGTAAAAGAATAGCGCTTTGGGATAATCTCAAGTTATTCCTGATTTTTTTGGTTGTGCTCGGACATATTGCGTTTGATTATTCCGCTTCAAGCCAAATGTTTCGCACAATGACAACGGTTATTTATACCTTTCATATGCCTGCATTTGTTTTTATCAGCGGTCTTTTTTGCAAAAGGAAAGTGAAAAGCGATTCTCCGCCGATAAAGCGTGCTTTTTCTTTTGTAATGCTCTATTTATTTGCAAGAGTGCTTTATTTTATACCTAATATCATATTTGGAGTTCACTCTTTTTTTGACGTCTTTTCATCCAAAGATGAGCCGTGGTATATGATGGCAATGGCAATTTGGTATATGATTGCGTGGGCAGTGAGAAAAATTGATTCTAAATATGTGTTTATTACAAGTTTGGTGTTTGCCTGCTTTGTCGGATATATGAAAGGAAATACCGATTTTCTCTGCATTATGAGAGTAATAACGTTTTTTCCGTTCTTCTATGCCGGATATGTGCTTGATTTAGATAAAGTTGACAAGATTACTTCTTCTAAGCGTGCAAAGATTTTTTCGTTAATATATTTTGTAGTTTTCGTGCTTGTTATTACCGTCACTATCGATTCATCTTGGAAGCTTTTTCCTCTTTTAAGCGGTCGCAGAAGATTTTTTGCTCTTGATGACAGTATTCAAAATTACGGCTGCCTTTTACGTCTGGGATATTATGCTGTCGTTGGACTTTTGATATTTTCGATAATATCGCTTTGCCCTCGAAAGAGGTTTAAAATTACATCGGCAGGCAGTAAAACGCTTCAAATTTATATTTATCACCGTCCGATTTTATATATAATGGAAAATGCAGGTCTTTTTTATCTTATCCGTCAAATAGGCGAGGGATGGGAATGGATAGCAATTATTATTTCGTTTGCAATAACAGCGCTTTTGTGTTTTGATTTTTGGCAAAAGCCGCTTGATTTTATTATGAACCCAAAAATAAAGGAGGAAAATTATGCAATTACCAAATGACCCTGTTATGCTTATGAGCGTAATTAATCTTAAACTTCGTGATTTTTACTCAAATCTCGACGCTTTGTGCGAGGATATGAATGTCGATAAGAGTGAGCTTTTAAAAAAGCTTTCCTCGGCAGGCTTTGAATATGACGAAGAACACAATCAATTTATATAATATCTATTGTATCGGTCGCAGTTTTGCTGCGGCTGATTTTTTTTGAAAAAATTTTGAAAAAAATATTGACATTTCAAAAAATATGTGTATAATCTAAATTGTAATCGATACAAGATAACAATTGTTACAAACCAGAGCGAAAGGAAGTGAGCGAATGCAGACTAAGGAAATAACAGAGCTTTTCAAACAAAAAGGTATCAAAGCAACGGCGCAAAGAATTGCTGTTTATAAATATCTTTATGAAAACAGGATTCACCCCGATGTCGATACCGTTTATAAAAATCTGGTTAAGGATAATCCGTCTTTTTCAAAAACTACTGTTTATAACTGTTTGCAGGCGCTTACCGACTGCGGGCTGATTATTCCGGTTGTTATTGAGAGTGAAAAGATAAGATATGACGCCAATCCTAATTTTCATTCGCATTTTAAATGCAGATGTTGCGGCGGTATTTTTGATTTCACTTGCAAAGTCACCAATGTTGAGGGCATTGACGGTTTTGATATCGAGCGCAGAGATGTATATTACAGCGGCGTTTGCAAAGTCTGTAAAGGAAAAACAAAAAACTAAAATAATTTTAATTTAAAGGAGTAATTTATTATGGCTAAGAAGTATTATTGTCCGGTATGCGGATACGAAAGTGACGAACCTATTGATGTTTGCCCTGTTTGCGGTGCAAAAATGGCAGTTAGAGAAGAGGGCGAAACCACTTGGGCTGCTGAGCACAAGGTAGGCATTATCGACGGCGTAAGCGAAGAAATCGTAAAGGGTCTTCGTGAAAACTTCCAGGGTGAATGCACTGAGGTAGGTATGTATCTTGCAATGGCAAGAGTAGCTCACAGAGAGGGCTATCCTGAAATCGGTCTTTATTGGGAAAAGGCAGCTTACGAAGAAGCTGACCATGCTTCAAGATTTGCTGAAATGCTCGGTGAGGTTGTAACAGATTCAACTAAGAAGAATCTTGAAATGAGAGCTGCTGCAGAAAACGGCGCAACACTCGGCAAAACTCAGCTTGCAAAGCTTGCTAAGGAGCAGGGTCTTGACGCTATCCACGACGCTGTTCATGAGATGGCAAGGGATGAAGCAAGACACGGTAAAGCATTTGAAGGTCTTCTTAAGAGATATTTTGCATAA
>CAMCHQ010000024.1 GCA_945874765.1 uncultured Clostridia bacterium | reverse complement strand
CACCTTTTTTCAAGTTTTTTTAAAAACTTTTTTCAAGTGTCTTTCCAAACTCAAGTTATACCATTTTCGCTCGCCGCTCTCTCGTTGCGACTTTCACATATTACCACCTATTTCTCCCTTTGTCAACAGGTTTTGTCACACTCTACCGAGCGTTCCATTTCGGTAATTTTCTGTCAATCTCACATTGGTACTATATATAATGTATATAATATATAAACTGCACTAAATAATGTAGTTTGTCCGTATTTTTACGCTATACATCTTCCTGCTGCTATATATAATAATATACGGTTTACATATTTATCGCTCTGTCGGGTATTGCCTTGTCAATTTCACTTTTTACCTTTTTAAGTTCTTTTTTTGAAATTGAAAAATCGAGAAAAGTGACTTTTTCATTGTCAACGGACGCAATTACCGGCTCACCGTCAAATGCAAGCGAACACGTATTATAGTATGCAACCGATATGCCAAGCGTTAAAATCACTGCCGACATCACAAAAATCATTACAACCTTAATTTTATTTTTCAATATAATCATCCTTTAAAAGCTCGCCGAGTGCAGTTGCAAACAAACGAGCCGAATATGTTGCCTCATCCAAAGTGTTAGCGTCCGTTCCAACTTCAAGCAAAAAAGAGTTATGAGTTAAATCCATATTATATTTACGTTCGGCAAATAAAATAGGCCGCATTAAAGAAGGATACATACTGTTGACCTTATTTTGCACTGCCATATCAAAACGCAAATTATACTCCCACGTTGAATAATTGGTAACCGAGCCGTATTGTGCCCCTGCAATAATCATCATACGTGCCGCCTTTTTGCCGTTAATCGTTGCCGTTGGCTTTACCTTTGTTTTATTTTCATATGTTATATCATCACGGTGAACGTCTATTGTAATCTCAATTGAGGGATACTCTTCAAGATATTTTAAAACAGACTTGCGTGAATGTTTATATGCGCCTGTATAATTATCGTCGTGAATTTCTGTATCGTGAATCGTTTTTATTCCCATATCATTAAGATATTTACATAAGTCATCACCGACACGCACCATATTTCTGTCCGCTTTTGAAGAACGGGTATCAAGAGAGCCTGTATAATATCCGACATCGAGAAGCGAATACGATTCTGTTGTGTGAGTATGATAAATCAGAACAGTAGGCTTTGAAACATCTTTAATTTTTAAATCAGCTTTTTCATCGAGTAATTTTTTTGCATTTATTTTATAAAAACTTTCGGGAATTTTGCTTTGAATTTCTATACCGTCACTTTTAATCAATGTTCCCCCGCCGAAATATGCTTCTTCGGTAGTTTTGCCTATCTTCTTTTCCTTTGAAATATTCTTTTGGGCTTTGTCCATAAGCGACTGAATATCAGGCGGAATTTGAGTAATATCGGAACTTACATTTTTAGACGGAGATACCGTATCGTTTTTTTGCTTGTCTTTTTGCGACTTATTATCGGTATTATCCTTATTATATTTATCTTTGATTTGAGAAACTATTTGCGACGGAGAAAAAACATCGACCGTTTTTGAATTATCTGTAATTGAAATCTTAGGTACACCGAGCACAACGCCGACGGTTATGCACACTGCCAAAAGCGAGTTTATTATTAATGTATATAAATCCTTTTTCATATCTTCACCGATAGTATATATTATTTTATACCTAATATATATGGCGAAAAAAAGTGAAATATATCACCCAACCAAAGAAAATAAATCTTTTGCGTCAATATTTTTTTGAAGACAGACATTTACGGTCATTGCGATAAGCTTTGCGCCGTGTTCAATTATCCTGTCAATTTCTCTCGGAGTGACGAACATAGCGCCGTTATCATTTTTGCCACGAATGACAGAGGTTGACACAACGGTCGGAATGCCGATTGAGACAACGGGGACGCCGAGAGTGCTTTCTGATATTTCGTATCTGTGATTGCCGACGCCCGAACCGGGAGAAATGCCGACATCCGAAAGCTGAACGGTATTACCCAAACGAGATGACGACGAGGCGGCAAGTGCGTCAACCGCTATCACACAATCGGGTTTAATTTGGTTGACAACGCCCTTTATAATTTCGGCAGATTCTATGCCAGTATCACCGAGCACTCCGGTTGAAATTGACGAAACGTTAAAAAAATCGGAAAAATAGCTGTTATCGTTATTATAATCATTAATAATATGACGTGTGGCAAGAACATAATTTACCGTTTTAGGACCGAGTGCGTCGGCGGTTATATCCGTGTTGCCGAGACCTGCGACAAGAACGCTTTTTATATTTTTCGGCAAAAGCGAAGAGAGTATTTTTGAAAGTTCATCAAGCCTGCCGTCAAAAATCTGCGAATCGTCAAGCGCCGTATCGGTGCAATACGTAATATACTTTCCTATCCCTTTGCCGAGTGCCGCCGCTCCGTTTTCGTTAAAAACAGTAACTGTTGTGACGTTATCGTTTTCCTCAACCTTTACTCCGTCTAAAACTGTTTTTCCTCCGTTTTCATACGATTCAACAGCCAAATCTGTACGATTTTCCATAAAAATCACCTAAAATCAAAGTTTTTTTAATAAAAGTATGCCCAAAAACAAAAAAATACTTGCAATTTTAAAAAGTTTGTGATAATATGTTTAAGCATTAGAACACAAGGGAATAGTATTCCCGTATATACACATCACGTTTTAAAGGAGTGAAAAATATGCCAAACATTAAGTCAGCAAAGAAGAGAGTAAAGGTAAACGCTAAGAAGGCTGCTGCTAACAAGGCTGCTAACTCAGCACTTAAGACAGCTATCAAAAAGGCTAACGTTGCTATCGAAACAAACGCAGCTGATAAGGACGTACTTGTTAAAGACGCAGTTAAGAAGATTGACAAGGCTGCAGCTAACAACCTTATCCACAAGAACTGTGCAGCAAGAAAGAAGAGCAACCTTGCAAAAAAGGTAAACGCTTAATTTTCAAATAATAAGATTAGAGCAGACTCATAATGAGCCTGCTCTTTTTTCATATTATAACCGGAAATCAAGCGGGCGAACATAGTTCGCCCGATATAATTCTTATTTTCTTTAATTTAACGGGGAAGTTTCCTTCTCATTCGGTCCGCCAACCTTGACCGTATCTTTATTAAGACGGATAATCGGAATAAGAAGTCCCGACATTCCCGTATATCCCGTAACATTATGAATAATTTCTCTTACAAACGGGAAAAGCTGGTCAAAAGACGAGGTGTGGATATCCGGCTTTGCATCCTCGTCACCGTAGGCAAATTCTGCAACTGCTTCAATCTTGATTTCAAACGGCTGTAAATCAGCGTCTGCCACTCTGAGTTCCAAAATGCCGACGCATTTCTTGTCGCCGTCCATATAGTTCACATTATACTTAACCTGATTTTGAAGTTTAAGCTGAGTGCCGGGTGCAACTCTGTTTTCAACTTCAAGTTTATTAACTTTAAACGCTCTGAGTTCTACCATAATTCTATCCCCTTTACTTTTGATAATTTAATTTAACGTGGTCAATTTTAATATCGTCCAAATTTTCCTTTGCACTCTTGCCGTCAAACTCGGAAAGATTAAGATTTTCAACGTTTGCGGCGTCAATTGCATAACTGTAACTGTCACAAAGATTGCCCCAGCGTGTCTTTGTTTTCCTGATACTTATATCCTTTGCATAGCGGATAAAGAATGCGGAGTTATCGTGGCTTTCAACACCGTAATCAAGGCACGGACGCAAATCATAAAGACCGCACTGCCACTTGCTTGTTTTGGTAAGCTCGATTGAACAGTTTTCAAATGTGACATCCTCAATAATATTATCCTCATTGCCGTGGATAAGAACACCGTTTTCACCCTTTGCAGTAACATTGAAGAAACGAATATTTTTAATTGTACCGCTCTTTGTGTTTTCGTCACGGTTAAAAGTAGTAATAACAATCGGCTCTGCAGTACCCCACCAATCAGGGCAAAAGCGCCTTGTTTCAATAATAATATTTGAATAGCTTACATTTTCAACGCAACCGCCGTCACGAATTTGGATAGAAAGTCCCCTGTTTGAACGGCTGATAATGCAGTTGGAAACAATAACGTTTTTGAAATCGCCTACACCCTCGGTGCCTATCTTAATTGCGGCAGAAGTAGAAACGAGAGTACAGCCGTCGATTATAATGTTTTCGCAAGGGCCGTACTCGCTGTTACCCTTGGAAGCTTTAAGGCAAATGCAGTCATCGGCACAAGTTACGTGACAGCCGAGAATCCTTACATTTGAGCAATGGTCAGGGTCGATACCGTCGCTGTTTGCAACGTCAAGGTCATTTAAAATTCTGATTTTATCAATAAGAACGTCATCACAACCTGCCGGATGAAGCGTCCAAAACGGAGCGTCAACAACCGTAAAATCTCTGAATGAAATGTGATTGCTTTTTTCAACATACATAACTGTCGGACGAGGATAAAAATCACCTGTTACATAATATTGGTCTTTACGTGCAACAAAAGCGTGACCGTTGGCGTCGATTGTGCCCTCACCTGAAATTGAGCAACCGTCTGCCTCATAAGCATAAATGAACACAAAACTCGGCTTGCCTGTAACAGGGTTGCCGATAAGCGCCGTTTTTGGGTCATTGATAAGTTTATTCGGTCTGATATATCCGTCAATATTGCTTGTGGCTTTTATGGTAGCGCCCTTTTGGATATGGAGGTCAACGTTCTTTTTAAGCCTGATAGAATCGCTGTAAAAAACATATCCGCTTGGGAGAACAACCTGTCCGCCGCCCGATTTTGCACAATCGTCAATAGCGTGCTGAATAGAAAAGGCGTCATTCGTTTTTCCGTCACCCTTTGCGCCATATTGCATAACATTGTAAATTTTCATATTTATACCTCAAAAAGTTTTATTTCTACCATATAATATCATAGTTCATCTTCATTTACAATAACAAAACCTCATCTCAGGTTTACAATAGCAAAACAATTATGATATAATAAAAATATAAAAATTTAAGGGGGATAATTTTATGAAAAAGGCAACATCACTTTTCCTGTCGGCACTTATGATTATATGCACGTGCTTATGCTTTGCACCGAGTGCGCTTGCAAACAATTTTTCAAGTGAAAACGATATACAAAAAGCGCTTGATAAAAATAAATACGATACGTCAACGCATTTGATTGTTACGGTTGAGGGAACGTATACTCTTTCAAACCGACTTGTTGTTTACTCAAATACAACGTTTAACTGTGAGGGTGCAACATTCATTAAAAATTATCAAAACAGCACTATGCTTGCAATAGGTCAAAATCAGGACGCACCGTACGGCAGAGATTACTATAAAAACATCACAATTAACGGCGGTACATTTGACGCAAACAAGAAAAGCGGAAGCATATTAAGTTTTGCACACGCAAGTAATATAACGATTAACGGCGCAACTTTTAAAGACTGCTACAACGGACATCATATCACCTTTGCAGGCTGTAACAACGTAAATATTACATCTTGTACTTTTACCGGACAGGGCAACAAAAGCGGAGATAATATGGAGGCTGTTCAGCTTGATATTCTTGAAGAGGGACATTTTCCAAACTACAAAGGTCACTCCCGTTCATACGACGGCACAATGAATGAAAACATTAATATTTCGGACAATGTATTTGAAAATGTCAACCGTGGCGTCGGTGCACACAGTGTATTTTCAGGCAAATATATGAAAAGCATCAATATTTCAAACAACACATTTAATAATGTTTCGGGATATGCCGTTCTTGCTTCAAGTTTTTTAAACGTTACAATCAACAACAATATTATTAATAACTGCGGTTCGGGAATTTACTACAAAAGCATTAATCCAAAGCCCGACAGCAAATCTCAAAGACCGAACACATATAAATGCTCGGGTAAATCATATTCACCGACTGTTGACAAATCCTCTCAAATTTCAGGTAATGTAATAAACATTATCGATACAAAGGATTCGACTATGAAGCAATGGCCGTACGGAATAAGGCTTTACGGCGAGGTTGTCAAATCAAATGAAAAAATCGTTAAAAAAGGCGATTATTCGGCACAAAACATTTTGATTTCAAACAATACCGTATCAATTGCACGAAATGCAACGGGAATTTGGATTGACGGGGCTAAAAAATGCAGCGTTAAAAATAACAATATTACATTTACAAATAAAAAATACAAAGCAAAACAAAAAGTATTCGGTATCAGGCTTGCAAATTCAAGCAAGGTTAATTTGAATAAAAACACGGTCAATGTTAAAGGTGTGCCTTATGTTGACAATGCGATTTTTCTTATTAAATCAAAATCAAATACTTTAACGGGCAATAAAACAACAGGTGCCAAGCTTCACGGAATTTATTTAACGCAAAATTCAAGTGCCACAATCAGTAACTGCACCGTATCGTCTAACAAAAGCGACGGTATTTACATTACTCAAAGCACGGCTGATATTAAAAACTGCACGGTATCGTCAAACGGCGGCAACGGAATTTACTTTGTAAGCAAGTCAAAAGGCTCGATTAAAAATTGCAAGATACAGAAAAACAAGAAAAAAGGAATATATATCAGTTCGGCCTCAGGCAAAGTTAAAGTCAGCAAAATTAAATATTCCGGCAATAAAGGCGGCAAAATCAAAAAATAAAGTTGACTTTATAAGATAGCTATTATATAATAAATCAAGGGCGCAGTGAGCAATCCATCACTGCGCTCTTAAAATTTGATTTAATATTAATTAAAACAGGAGATTTTTAAAATGGTTAGAGCTATTGTCGGCGCAAACTGGGGCGACGAAGGTAAAGGCAAAATCACTGATTTATTCGCAGGTCAAAGCGACATTGTTATCCGTTTCCAGGGCGGTGCAAACGCAGGCCACACAATTATTAACGAACACGGCAGATTTGCATTTCATCTTATGCCGTCGGGTGTATGCTATGACCACACCACTTGTATTATCGGTAACGGCGTTGCACTTGATATCAACAAGTTTTGCAAGGAACTTGAAGATGTAAAAAAAGCAGGTCTTAATCCTAAGCTTTTAGTTAGCGAAAGAGCGCAAATTCTTATGCCTTATCATATTTTACTTGACGAATATGAGGAGGAAAGGCTCGGCAAAAACGCATTCGGCTCAACAAAGAGCGGTATTGCACCGTTTTTCAGCGACAAGTATGCTAAAATCGGTATTCAGGTAAATGAGCTTTTTGATGACGAAACACTTAAGGCTAAGCTTAAGAATATCTGCACACTCAAAAATCTTACTATCAAATATGTATATAACAAGCCTCTTCTTGACGAGGACGAGCTTTACAAAACCTGTCTTGAATACAGAGAGAAGATTGCTCCTTACGTTTGCGATACACATACATATCTTCAAAACGCACTTAAAGAGGGCAAGAACATTCTTCTTGAAGGTCAGCTCGGTACTCTTAAAGACCCTGACTTCGGTATTTATCCTATGGTAACCTCTTCTTCAACACTTGCAGGCTACGGTGCTGTCGGTGCAGGCTTACCGCCACATTCAATTGAGGATATCGTTGTTGTTACAAAGGCTTATTCATCAGCAGTAGGCGCAGGCGAATTTGTTTCAGAGATTCTTGACGAGGACGAGGCACAGGAACTTCGTGTTCACGGCGGTGACAAGGGCGAGTTCGGCGCTACAACAGGCAGACCGAGAAGAGTCGGCTGGTTTGACTGCGTTGCTACACGTTACGGCGTTTCTTGCCAGGGTGCTACTCAGGTTGTTATGACGGCGCTTGACTGTCTTTCATATCTTGAAGAAATTAAGATTTGCACAGGTTATGAGGTTGACGGCAAAGTTATTAAAGACTTCCCGACCACTCCTACACTTAAAAAGTGCAAGCCTGTATTCACAACTATGAAGGGTTGGCACTGTAATATCAGAGGTATCAAGAATTATGACGACCTCCCTCAGGAAACAAAGGATTACGTTGAATTTATTGAAAAAGAAATCGGCTATCCTATCACAATGGTATCAAACGGCCCTGAAAGAGAAGCAATTATTTACAGAAATAAGTAATAAATATTACATAACCCCCGATGCAATTTCTCTGCATCGGGGGTTGTTTTTATTATGCATAATTTTTTATAATGTATACAAATGAAAGTGCAAAAAAATTGCACTTTTTATATTTTATTTTTTGCAACTTTTTACTGTTTTGGTTTGTTTTATAGGTGAAAGGGGATGATTATTTGAGAAACTTAACGTTTGACGATGCCGCCTTTGAAGAAAAATACGATAAATATTGTGATTTGATATATAAAATCGCATATCAATACACATTTAATTTTTCAACGCAGAGGATATTATGCAGGAAGTATTTGTTAAGCTGTTTTTGAATAACAGGGATTTCGCAAATGAAACGCACGAAAAAGCGTGGATAATAAGAGTTACGATTAATCTTTGCAAAAACAGCTTGAAACGAAAGGACAATAATTATTCCGAGCTTAATGACAACGAAAGCATAACGGGTGATTTTGAACAAAATATTGAAAACAATATTGATATTAACGAGGCTTTGAAAAAATTAAGTGCAGATGAGCGAATTTGTATATTTTTATATTATTATGAGGATTATAAAATTTCTCAAATATCAAAGACCTTGAAAATGAAAGAAAGCACCGTAAAATCGCACCTTAAGCGAGCGAAAGAAAAGCTAAAAAATGAATTGAAAGGATAGATGATTTATGAACAAGATTTATTTTGAGTATTTAGAATCAATTAAAGCGCCGACTTACTCAAAAGCCAAGGTTAAATCGGCAGTTAAAGCGGAAATTTCAGAGAAGAACAAGAAAAAAGCGCCTCAGGCTTTGACGATATATTAAAAATCTACTCGCTTGATAAATCAAACAAAATAAGCAGTATTGAGGTTTGGCAGGATGAAATTGTTGATGATTATATGACGTGCTTTAACGGTAAAAAAATCAAAACCCAAACGTCAAAGGACATCAAAATCAAAACCATCAGCCAAGAGGACAAAATTAATGAAATAATCAGTCTTTTCTCGTCATCAAAATTTTTAAAGAGTGAATTTAACGGACAAAATGGGGAAATATATGATGAACTTCACTCAATAGGTATAGATGGAAGTATGAAGGACGCCGGAGAATACAGGCTTATATTTAAACTTTCAAACGGAAATTCATTTGAAATTTGGGTTAAGAAAAATTGCAATTATGCCCAAATGCTTGAAGCCACATTCTTCAAGCTGACCCCACAAAATGCGAAAAAATTAATTGATATGGTGAAATGAAAAAACAGGTGTTGATTAATTCAACACCTGCTTTTTGTTAATATCAAATTATTTATTCGCAAACTCCTTTTTGCCCTCGGGAGTGTCACGGTAATATTGCGTGAACGGGTGGAAGCGCTCCTGCTCCTCCCAAATTTCCTTAGCCTTAGGCGCCCACTTTTGAGCATAAAGGTCACACTTTGCGCAAAGTTCCTCCGCACTTTCAGGTGCTAAAAGATTTGTTGATTTAGCGCCCGTCTTATTGATAAGCTGCCTGAGTTTTTGCGGATTTTCAAGCATAGGGCAAGGACGAAGCATATTATCATTAAACGGCTGACCCTTGTAATATTCGTGGAAAAGAGGAGATTTAAGACATTCCAAAATACTCTTTTCTCTTATATTTGAATCGCTGTAGTGAATAAATACGCAAGGCTCGACGTCGCCCTCACTGTTGACGTGGAAATAATTACGTCCGCCTGCAATGCAACCGCCTACAAATTCGCCGTCATTTTGAAAATCGACAGTAAAAATAGGCTTACCGGTTTTGCTGTTACGGTTTTGACGAATGGTACGATAAACGTGCTCTCTTTGCTCCGGACTTAAAAGAAGTTCGGTATCAGCGTCTGCGCCTACAGGCATATAGTGGAAATACCACGCAAATTTTGCGCCGTTTTCTATCATAAAATCATAAAATTCATCACTTGTTACGCTGTCGCAATTCTTAGAGGTGTAGCAAACGGATGTGCCGAAAAGGCATTTATGCTTTTTAAGAAGTTTCATAGCGTTAAGCGTTTTTTGATAAACACCCTCGCCTCTTCTGCTGTCGTTCACTTCTTCAGAGCCTTCGATTGAAAGTGCAAGCGCAAAATTGCCGCACTCTTTCAAATCCTCACAAAGTTTATCGTCAACAAGCGTACCGTTGGTAAACGCAAGGAAAATGCAATCCCTATTTTCCTTTGCAAGAGTGATAATATCTTTTTTGCGAATAAGAGGTTCGCCGCCGGTAAACATATAAAAATGAGTGCCGAGCGCCTTACTTTCCCTTACAATTTTACGCATTTCGTCAAGAGTAAGGTTTGAATTATGACCGTATTCCGCAGCCCAACAGCCTTTACATTTTAAATTGCAGGCAGAAGTCGGGTCCATAAGAATTACCCAAGGGATATTGCAATGCTCTTCTTCACGTTTTTTACGAATTGTTTTAGTTCCGTTAAGTCCCAAATCAATAGCAAAGGTGAGAGCGGCAGACCTGAATAAATCGGGGTCGATATCCCTCAAGCCGTCAAATAAATATTTATGCCAAACATTTGTAGGGTCGCTGATAATTTCAATAGGCTTTGTAAAAGTGCTTTCAGGGTACATTTTACCCGCAACCGCCTTGCCTATTTTTATCAGTTTAAGCATATTTTTTTGAGGATTTTTATAAACGTATTTAAGAAGCCTGTTTCCCACAAAATGAAGCGTCTTATCCTTAATGTTTGCCATATGATGTTACCTCTCTTACATAACCTCGGGAGCAGTTATTTTAAGCATAGTTAAAATATTATAAATAGTGTCCTTTACAGCCTTGCAAAGGAAAAGCCTTGCCTGCATAAGACTTTCCTTATCGTCAAGCATAACTCTTTGCGCATTATAAAACTTATGGAAAAGAGTTGCAAGCTCAATAACATAATGTGTGATTTTTGCCGGGTCATATGATTTTGCGGCAGAAACGACCTCATCTGTAAGCGATGAAAGGTGACGGATAAGGTCTTTTTCCTCTTTTGAATTGAGAAGTGCAAGTTCGTCATCACTCGGATTTCTGAGTTCAACACCCTGCTCCTGCGCTTTCTTAATAATAGAGCAAATTCTTGCGTGCGCATACTGAACATAATATACAGGGTTTTCGCTTGACTCTTTAGCGGCAAGCTCCAAATCAAAATCAAAATGAGAATTTGGTTCCCTCAAATTAAAGAAAAATCTTGCAGCGTCAAGAGGCACTTCGTCAATAAGAGTGTTAAGAGTAATTGCCTTGCCCGAACGCTTTGAAAGCTTAATTGTTTCGCCGTCTCTTACAAGCCTTACCATTTGCATAATTACGCAATCAAGCCTTGAAGCGTCAAGACCCAAAGCGGTAAGTGCCGCTTTCATACGTGGAACATAGCCGTGGTGGTCAGCACCCAAAACGTCAATTGCCTTATCATATCCACGTGTAACGAGTTTATTATAATGATAAGCGATATCGGGCACAATATATGTCGGAAGACCGTTAGCCCTTACAAGAACTATATCCTTATCATTGCCGTATTCGCTTGCTTTAAACCACAATGCGCCGTCTTGCTCATATGTTACGCCCTTTGCTTTGAGTGCGTCGATAACCTTTTGAACGGAGCCGTCATTATGAAGCGTTGACTCTCTAAACCACTTATCATAAGTGATTCTGTATCTTTTAAGGTCTCTTTCAAGACCTGCAATATTCTTAGGAAGCGCATAATCAACAAGTGCCTTGCGACGCTCTTTTGAATCTGCGTTTACATATTTATCGCCGTATTCCTTAATGAAATTCTCGGCGTGCTCAACAATATCCTGACCGTGATAAGCATCTTCGGGAAGCTCAATAGACGATTCAAAATGCTGAAGATATCTTACTTCAAGTGAAGTTGCAAACTTTTCAATCTGATTGCCGGCGTCATTTACGTAAAACTCACGGCTTACATCATATCCTGCCCAATCAAGAACACTCGCAAGACAGTCGCCTATTGCGCCGCCACGGGCATTACCTATATGCATAGGACCTGTCGGGTTGGCAGATACAAATTCAACAAGTATTCTTTTGCCCTGACCGTAATCGCTCTTGCCGTAATCCTTGCCACAGGCAAAAATGTCTTTAAGCACGTCGGAATAAAACTGCTGAGATAAAAAGAAATTCATAAATCCCGGACCTGCAATTTCCACCTTTTCAAAAACGGTACCGTCAAGGTCAATGCAAGATTCAATAGCCTCGGCAATCATTCTCGGTGCTTTCTTAAATGCACGTGCACCTGCCATTGCAACGTTTGTTGAATAATCGCCGTTGTCCTTATTAGCAGGCTTTTCGATATTAAACTGCGGAATTTCAGCTTCCGGCAAAGCACCGTCGGCAATAGCTTTTTTAATTGCTTCCACAATTATATTTTTTAATTCGTTTTCTGTCTGTTTAACTATTTTTGACATCTTAGTTACTCCTATTATTTAGGTTGCTTTTTCTTTTTATAGCTGAGCTTTACACGATTTTTAGAAGCAAGAGCGCCGTTGATATCGATATCATATCCGAAAGAAAATTTACCGCCGTTTTCACTCGGCTCGTGCTCAATCGAATGACCCGAAATACCCATAAGTATATCGCCGTAAGCCGTGCCGTAGTGACAAAGATTTCTCTGCGAACGCTCAATAACAAGACGTGATGAAATTTCACCGCTGCGTGTCATTTCAACAACACTTTCGTCCTTCAAAACAACAACGCTGACATCAATGGGTTTTTCACCCTCGCCCTGCTCTTCCTTATATTTGATAATAAATTTTTCTTCAAGCTCCTCAAAAGTACCGATTGTTTTAAGTTCTGTTTTGTCAAACCGGTTATCGATATTTTGAGTGCCTACTACTTCAATTAATACCTTTTCCATAATTAAAACTTGCCGCCACGTGAAAGCGCACAGCCGATAAGTCTGTCAATAAGCTCCTTATAAGGTACGCCTGCTGCTTCAAAAAGCTTAGGGTACATACTGATAGGAGTTTGACCGGGGATAGTATTTATCTCGTTGAGAAGAACTGCACCGTCACTGTTTCTTACAAAAAAGTCAACACGTGACATACCCTCACAGCCGAGTGCTTTATATGCCCTTACAGCCTGAGCTTTGACCTCGTTTCTCTTTTCCTCACCGATTTCGGCAGGAATACAAAGCTCACTTGCAGGGTTATTATATTTAGCGTCAAAATCATAAAATTCTGCCGCAGCCTTAATCTCACCGACCTCGGCAGCAATAGGCTCTTCATTACCCAAAACGGCACACTCAACCTCGTGACCGTCAATAAATTCCTCCAAAACTGCCTTTTTATCCTCTTTAAACGCTACGTTCACAGCGTCAATAAGTTCAGGTACGTCGTGTGCCTTTGTAATACCTACGGACGAACCGGCATTTGCAGGCTTAACGAAAATAGGAAAGCCGAGTTTATTAACGGCAGTATCGATACATTCCTGCCTGTTCTTATTAAAATCATACTGAGTAAATGCGCACCACTTAGCCTGATTGATACCGAATGCGTCGGCAACAGCGTTTGCAACAGCCTTATCCATACAAACACCCGATGAAGTTGCGTCACAGCCTACATAAGGAATTTGAGCAAGCTGCAAAAGACCCTGAATTGTTCCGTCCTCACCGTTTTTACCGTGAAGAACAGGAAATACGCAGTCAAGCTTAATGATATCCCCTTTAGCGGTAACTATGCCGTGAACAGATGAATCGGGAGAAATATATGCGGGAACAAGGCTCTTTGAATTAAGCCACTTATCCTCAGGCAAAAGCTCGATATTATCGTTAAAAATAAACCATCTGCCGTCTTTGGTTATACCGAGGAGAACAACATTATATTTGTCATAATCAATATTTGAAACGATACCTTTAGCCGAAATACAGCTGATATCGTGTTCCGACGAAGCGCCGCCGAAAATAACCGCAAGAGTTAATTTTTTGTTATCATTCATTTTTTATGCCACCTAAGTCTATATATATTCATAATATTTTAGCACAATCACATTCAATAATCAATAATGTATTATATACAAATAGACACTTTTATAATAAAGATTTTTATAATTATAATATAATAATTGTTAATAAATAAAAAATATAGTGACAATCACACACTTTAATGTTATAATAAGCTGATTAAATACTTAGTTTTTAATTTAAAATTTAATTGGAGAACGATAAAGATATGGAAATCAGTGAAATTTTTAAAATTGCCGAAAAGCAGCTCATTCAAACTAATGAAGAGCTTGATTTTAAAAAAGTAAGCGAGGACGAAAAGAGCATAACATTTGCAGGCGAAAAAGGCGCATACAGAATTATGTATGACAACGGTGCAAACACTATGGCTTTTGAGTGCTGCTATGACTACAAGGCTGACGAGCCGCAGTTTGAAACTATTTCTCGTTCGCTTTATGACGCAGAGACTTACAATGAAAAAGACGCAAAGAGCCTCGGCAACGAAATCAACGATGAAATCGGCGGTATTTTCAAGGCAAGAAAGCAGGTTAATCTTGACAAGGTTAAAATGCCTAAGGCTGTTTCAAGAACTAAAGCCAAAAACGGAATTATCAGCTATGACTGTGACTCTCTTGCAAACCGTTTCGGCACTCTCTATCCGGAATTTAAGGATGATATTAAGAAAAACATTGTTAAGTACGGCGAATTTTTGCCTGAAACATTCTTTACGGAGATTGGCACACCAAAGGTAATCGACGTAATCAAAAACGGCAACACCGCAGAGCAGAAAAAGCTTTTCAAAATGCTTAACGAGGTTTACGAGGACGGCACAAACGAAGTTCAGGACGTTATCGGCGTAACTATTTTAGGCGCTATGCAAAACGATAAGGATATGATGGCGGTTGCCGACAAATATATGTCTGACTATATGTCGGGTCCCGTTCACGAAATCAACAAGCTCACTGCTAAAAAAGGCAGTTCTCTTATGAAAAAGCTTAAAAATCCGCCTGCATACAAGCCAAAGAAGAAAAAGAATAACTTTATGCAAAACGCACTTCAGGCGCAGGACATTAACAACAGATAACAGGGCAATAATATGACAAAAAATGAAAAAAGACTATTAATCAACGGAATACTTCTGCCGATTTTTATTGCTGTTATTCTTTCTGTTTCATATGTGGGAATTGTCAATATGCTTACTCCTAACAAGAGCTTTCAAATGGCAGCCGAGCAGGGAGCAAAGGTCAACGAAATAACCTCCTTTGACATTAAAGAAGAAAACGGCAATATCAAAAAATCGTCTTTTAACAAGCTTGAGGGTAACTCGATTATAGGCACTCTTTCTGTTGATGATGAAAGTTTACCGCTTATTTATCATGCTGACAAGGTTAATGCAAACGAGAAGTTCAACATTAACATCGGCTCATCTCTCCCCGGTGAGATTGGCACTTGCTTTGCAGAGGTTTATAAAAACAACAGTGCAAAAATCAAGCTTGCAAGCGAGGGCGACACAATAAATATCGACACTTTCTACTCCTCTTATGAATACACAATCAAAAGCACCTTCACCGTTAAAAACAGGCACGAGCTTGAAAAATGCGGCGCAGGACTTTCAAGAGCGTTGGTGCTTTATACAGATAACAGCGTCGGTGCAGGAATATCGAATGAATATTACGTTTGTGTTGCGGTTATGAAAAGCGGCACAAAGGTAAACGCATAAGGAGGAGCAAATGTCACTTTCAAAATCAAGAAAAATATTGTGCTTTTTCCTTACTCTTCTCATTGCCGCAGGTTCGATTTTGTTTTTCGGCACGGCTATAACCAAATCGACTGTTTTGTCGCAAAGATATATGAATTATATTTTTGATAAATGCAATGTAAACGAACAGTGCGAAAAAGCATTCAAGCAGCAAATAACCGTTTTGGAAGCGCAAAGCGGCGTTCCGGCAAGGGTTTTTGACGCAGTTTATAAGACAAACGACATTTCAAACTCAAGTGCGTTGACACGTCTTTACAGCAGTGACAACCCTGACCTTTATTCCGAAAATCAGATTGAGCAATTTGAATCCCTTTGCAAGGAATACCTTGAGGGAAACAATATGCAATACGACAAAACGCTTATTCACAACACGGCGGTAAAGGCGGCTCAGGCTTATTCTGACTGCTTTGGGCTTAAAAATACCGACTCGATTGCAAATTTTATAAGCACGGTCAATAACAACTACCTGCATTTTCTTTCAATCGGTGCGCTTCTTGTGGCTTTGCCTATAATTTTACTTTTAGTTTTATTCAGGCGTTCACGTGAGATTATGTTCAACATTTTTGCAGCTTTCACGTTATCGGGTTTAACATTCACCGTATCGGGAATTGCAAGCCTTATTGCAAAGGTTGCGCAGAATCTTGATATCTCACCGCAAATTTATCAGGTGGCATTCGGCACGGCGGCAAAAGGTGCTTGCATAGTCAGCATTGTTTTGGGAGTTTTGCTTACGGCAATCTCTGTTTTTGCAAATGTAGAAATTACAAAGTCGCTTGATTCAAAATAACGACACAATATTGCAATTAATTACAGTCTGTAACCTATTTTTACGGTTGCAGACTTTTTTATTTGTCCTGATTCGTGCGTCCTATATATAATAGTTTTAAATAATATAATATATAATAAATATCATATATATGTAACGGTGCGATTTTGAGGCATTTTTTCGAACAAAAGTGCTTAAAATGAGCCAAAAATAATTGTACGAATCACTAACTGTTAGTTATTCGTACAATATCTATATAATGTTATGCGTTTTGCGTTTTTTTCGATTTTATACAATATGTTGGGTTTTGAAAAAGTTACAAATAAAAATGTTACAAATTGTAAGAATTAAAAGTGGCATTTCTAAGGATTTTACAAAAAAATACTTTTACACATTAAATCGTGAAAGAATATAACCACAAGATATAGTGTAACCCTTTTGTAACCATACAAGAATGTTAAAAACGTTTGTGCAAATTATACAAAATCTTATCTTCCAAATTATTGACACATTATGCATTTGTCACTATAATGGCAATCGCTCGAGGAAATAATAACGGTGAAGCAGAAAAAACTATTCTGCTCGATACGAAATTTTTATGTAGCTACATTCGTGTCGGTATTAGGAACTATGTTTCAAAGCGAAACCCTAATATTTCTATCACAAAAGGAGATTAAGATGACTAACCAATCAACAACCGGCGACATACGTGGCATCAGTCGCAAAGTCGTAACGGCAGTAATTGTGTTCGTGTTGGCAATCGTAATTTTTGCATCAACAGCATTTGCACAAATGGCTTCTAACTATACTGTTCAAATTGATGTTGACAATAACACTTATTCAATTACAACAAACGAAACGGAACCTATCGAAATCCTGTCACAAGCAAACATTACATTGAATGACACAGATAAGCTCGACATCAGCTCTTTTAATGCAGGTAAGGGCGGAGTAATCAAGGTTGACAGACTTAATGATGTTAATGTAGAATTCAATGGCACAATCAACACTTATAACGTATATGGCGACACAGTTAAGGAAGCTCTTGATGAAATCGGCTTCAACACTAATAATGTTACTCTTAACTGTCAGCTTAGCGATACAGTTACAAGCGGTATGGTAATCAAGTATATTTCATCTAAGACAACAACACTTAAAGTTGACGGTGAAACATACAAGGTGCCTGTTGTAAGCGGAACAGTATCAGACCTTCTCGACGCTGCAAACGTAACTTTGGGAAGCGATGACTACACCACTCCTGCTCAAAACAAGCAGATTACAAACAAAACTAAGGTAACAGTTAACCGTGTAACATATAAGAAAGTTACCAAAAAAGAAAAAATCAAGTATAAAACCGTTGAAAAAGAAAACGACGATGTTTACGAAGGCATTGAAACCGTAGTTAAAAAAGGTAAAAAAGGTACTGCCAACGTAACATATAACGTTAAATATGTAAACGGCAAAAAGAAATCACAGAAAGTTGTCAAAAAAAAGGTTGTTACCAAGGCTAAAAACCAGGTAGTAAAAGTCGGCACAAAGGAAACTGACGGCGCTAAGGTTAAAACAAACGGCGTTTCAAGTAAAAGAGGCTACAAAGTAGGTCAGGTTATCACAGGCAGATATACACACTATTGTGCTTGCGGCATTTGCGGTACAGGTTCAGGTCAAACTGCAAGCGGCAGACGTGTATCAAACGGAATGAAAAATCCTTATTACATTGCCTGCAACTGGCTTCCTATGGGTTCAATCGTCAACATTGACGGTACAAACTACACAGTAGTCGACAGAGGCGGCTCAGGACTTTCACAGGTAGGTCGAGTAGATATCTTCACACCTGAAGGACACAGAGCTTGCTACAGATACGGCACCGGCAAATGCACACTTACAATTATGCGCTTAGGCTGGTAAGTATAAATTAATTAAGGTTCGTTTAAGGGAAAGCAATGCTTTCCCTTTTTCTTTTCGCACGGTCACAAATAAATAGCCATAACCGTTCAAATACTATCGGGCGATTGATAATCGCCCCTACGATATTCGTTTCATTTTAGATACCGTTAGGGGCGACCATCGGTCACCCGCAATATCACAAAACACTGTAGGGCAGGGGTTTACTCCTGCCGTTGAATTTTTTTAGGATGGAGCAAGCCCCATCCCTACAACGTCGAAAGAAACTCCGTGTTTGAAAAGTGGGCGAACAATGTTCGCCCCTACGCATTCCTTTCTACACCATTCACAACTTTTGTTCATTTGTCAATGATGTGACACCGAGATATTAAAAAATAAAAAGTATTGA
>CAMCHQ010000023.1 GCA_945874765.1 uncultured Clostridia bacterium | reverse complement strand
GTCGCCGCCTGCAAGTTTAATGTTTACGTTGTTTACATTGTATTGTGCACTCTTGTTTGAAAGTTTGAAATTGAGTTTAAAGTTATCGCCTGCCGTTAAATTGCCTTTGTTTATGCCAAAACTTGCTACAAGGCTTGGGCTGTTGCCGACGCTTTGCGTTGCACCCGGCAAAACCTGAACGGTATATGAAAACTCTGCCGTAGCGCTCATTGTTTCTCCGTCCTCGGTGTAGTCATAAGAAGCACTTACGGTGATAGGATACATTCCCGCACTTGCACCTGCGCTTACATAAAAGTTTTTGCTAAACTGTGCGCTTGCGCCTTTTGAAAGGGAAGAGGAGTAAATTGTGTCAACATCGTTTGCAACGGTGAATGTGTCGCCGCCCGATAAACGCATATTGAGATTTTTAACGTCTAATTTTGAATTTGTATTTTTGATTTTATATGTAAGTTTAAACGTGTCGCCTGCATATATTGATTTTTTGTCAACGCTGAAACCGTCGGAAACTAAACTTACAGCCGATGCCTGGGGACTGTCATCTGCCGCAAATGCAATGCTCTGCGGTGCAATAACCATTAATAATACTAATAAAATCGAGGTTAATAATTGAAATTTTTTCATCACTTTTCTCCTTTAATTGTTATATTCTTTTGATATAATTCGTCCGTCGGAAATTTTAACCGTTATGTCGGAATATTTCGCAACGTTTGCATCGTGCGTTACCATTACAAGCGTTTGCTTTTTCGTATATACAAGCTGTTTGATAAGGTCCATAACCTCGGTAGTGGTTTTGCTGTCAAGGTTACCTGTCGGCTCGTCTGCAAATATTACGCTCGGGTCGGTTACAAATGCTCTTGCAATGCCTACTCTTTGTTGCTGACCGCCGCTCATTTCCTTTGGCTTGTGTCGGTATCTGTTTTCAATTCCGACAAGTTTGAGCATTTCCATTGCCTTTGCTTCCCGTTCTTCTTTGCCGATACCTTTAAACATAAGCGGAAGCGCCACGTTTTCAAGCGCCGTCATAGTCGGCATAAGATTATATGATTGAAAAATAAAACCTGTAAATTTCTGCCTGAATTTTGCCAAATCAGCCTCGCTTAAATTATCTATTCGATACTTGCCTATATAAACCTCGCCGCCGCTCGGGCGCTCAATTCCCGCAAGCATATTCAAAAGGGTGGATTTACCTGAGCCGGACGTGCCCAAAATTGCGCATATCTTATTTCTTTCTATTTCAAGATTGACCTTGTCAAGTGCAATAACCTCTTCGTCACCGACTTTGTAGTGACGTGAAAGGTCAATTGTTTTAATCAATATTTCACTTTCCATAGTGCCCTCCTGTAATTTAATATCGTCAACTGTGCTAACTTAAATATCACAGTTATTATGGCTTCAGTATAGCATTAAGAAATAGACTTGTCAACAATTTTTTGCCTATTTTTTAAAACTTTATTTTCTATTGAATTTAATATAAATAGGTGTATAATAATTAATGTAAATATAATACTTTTATCGGAGGAAGAAATTATGTTAGATAAACGTAAAGTAGTAATTATCGGTGCCGGTCACGTCGGTTCTCACGTTGCTATGGCGCTTTGCTTTCAGGGCACTTGCGATGAGATAGTTTTTATTGATAAAGACCACGAAAAAGCTGTTGCAAACTGCTATGATGTAGCCGACGCCTGCCTTTTTTTAGGCACTACAACTAAGATTAAAGTGGGGGATTATGAGGACTGCAAGGATGCGGATATCATTATTAATTCAATCGGTATGCCTCGTAAACCGGGTCAAACAAGGCTTGATATGCTCGACGATTCAATCAGAATGTTAAAGGATGTTGTTGAAAATCTTAAACCGATTGATTTCAAAGGCATTTTCGTATCTATTACAAATCCTGCCGACGTTGTTGCAAATTACGCAAGAGTTCATTTGGGTCTACCGAGAGAAAGATGTTTTTCAACAGGCACTTCTCTCGATACCGCAAGACTTAAAAGAACTGTAAGTGAGCTTGCCGATATTGACAGAAGAAGCGTTACAACCTGCGCTATCGGTGAACACGGCGACTCTTCTTTCGTTCCTTTCTCAACCCTTACTCTCGGCGGAAAGAATTACAAGGAACTTCAGGAATCTAAGCCTGAAAAGTACAGCAAGCTTACAGAGGATTTTGTTTTGGAGAGAACACGTTATATCGGCTATGATATCATCAACGGCAAAGGTTCAACGGAATTTGGTATCGGTGCCGCTTGCGCAGATATTTGCAAGGCAATTTTCCACGATGAAAAGAGAGTTATCCCTGCTTCTGTTTTGCTTGAAGGTGAATACGGCATTAACGGCGTTGCCTGCGGTGTTCCTTGCGTAATCGGCAGAAACGGTATTGAAGATATTATTGAACTTCCACTCGATGATAAAGAAAAAGAACAGATGGCTCATACTTGTTCGGTAATCAAGGATTACTGCGAACGTGCAGAGAAAGTAAAATAAAATTGCAGCGTAGGGTTGACCTTCGGTTGCCTTTACTGTCATTGTAATTTTGCATATAATATAAAACAAAAAAAGCAAGACGAAAAATCGTCTTGCTTTTTAAATTTACGCTTATTTCTTTGTGCTTGCGTTATTAGTCTGACCCTTGGCGCTGTAGTCCTGATAACGGTTATCAAGCTTTTTGTACTCGCCGGTTTTAAGGTCTTTCATAAGCACCTCGTCACCGTTAAACGAAATGTAATACTCGCCGACAGGGGTAAGTGAATATGTCTGTTTGCCGTCTTTTGAAGTTGTATCATTCTTCTTCATAACGTTGGCGGCAACCTTAATATATTGCTTTTTATCAATAGTAACGCCGTTTTCACTAATCATAAAAGAATACTTTTCCTTAACCTTGTCAAGACCAAGCTCTTTTTTAGTATAAGCGTTTTTGATAAAGTCAATTGCGTCGGAGTCCTTAATCTTTGCCTTGTCGGTAGCAATTACCGCCGAAGTGGTAGAACTCTCATTTGTAGTATCTTTGTTATCCGCTTTTGAGCAGGCAACAAAAACACAAGCTACAGTAATAACTGCAAGCAATACTGCTAAAAACTTTTTCATTGCAAAAGCCTTTCAATACTGATTATTCAGCGTCCTCGTCGTCATCGTCTGCTTCTTCAACCTCAAATTCAAGCATTTCGCCGCAATTCGGGCAAGGAACAGAACCGTTAAGTGCAGTCTCGGCGTCTACTGTGAAAGGAGTGTTGCAAAGAGGACATTCAACTTCAAATTCTTCATCATCCTCGTCGTCGTCACAGCAATCGTCGCAATCGCATTCGTCATCGTCATATACATATTCTTCAAGGTCTGCTAAATCCTCGTCAACAGCGTCAACCTGGTCTGCAAGCATTTCAACGCCGTCAGTCATATCGTCGATATCCTCAACAAGATTTGAAAGAACGTCAACAATTGCAGAGAAAACCTTTGTTTCCTTCTTGTTGTTGCCGAGGTCAAGACCTTCGATTAAACCTTTAAGATAGCCTAAGCTTTCAGTTGTATCCATAATAGATACTCCTTTCTAAAATAAATTATACAAGCAGAAAATATCCGCTTTTGATTTAATATACGGTCAAACTTATGCTCTTTCCATATATTCGCAGGTTCTTGTGTCAATTCTAATCATATCGCCTTCGTTGATGAAAAGAGGAACACGAATTTCTGCGCCTGTTTCAACCTTTGCAGGCTTAAGAGTGTTAGTAGCTGTGTTGCCCTTAAGACCCGGCTCTGTTTCAGTTACTTCAAGAGTAACGAATGTAGGAGGCTCAACACCGAATACCTTGCCTTTGTATGAAAGGATACGGCAAACCTCGTTTTCCTTAACGAACTTAAAGTTGTCTGAAAGGTCGTCCTTAGAAACAGGAATCATCTCGAATGTATCGTTATCCATAAAGTAGTAAAGACCTTCATCGTTGTATGAGTAGGTCATTTCTTTTCTTTCAATGTAAGCAGTAGGGAACTTAGCTGTTGGGTTGTAGCTCTTTTCAACTACTGAACCTGTGATAACGTTCTTTGTCTTTGTTCTTACGAAAGCAGCGCCCTTACCCGGCTTAACGTGCTGGAATTCGATAACCTGAAGCACATTGCCGTCCTCTTCAAATGTAACGCCGTTTCTGAAATCGCCTGCTGAAATCATATTTTTACCTCCGAGTAAAATGTAATTTTAAAATTAATATAGTCTTATTTTATAATATTTCCATCAATAAATCAATACCCATTTTGTAACTATCCTTGCCATAGCCGCAAATTTGTTTAACGCATACGTCTGTTATAACGGAAATCTTACGAAAATCCTCTCTTTTATGTATATCCGACATATGAACCTCAACAAAAGGAGTGAACTCCTGCACCGCCTCTATAGCGTCTCTTATCGCATAAGAATAGTGGGTATATGCACCTGCATTGATGACCACACCGTCAAATTCGTCCTTGCTCTCGTGGATAACGTCAATAATGTCACCCTCGTGATTTGACTGGAAAAAAGATACCTTAGCGCCGTTTGCTTTGCCGTAAAGCTTTAATTCCTCATTAATCTGCTTTAACGTCTCGCCGCCGTAAACATTCTTTTTCCTTATTCCGGTCATATTAAGATTAGGGCCGTTTAATACAAGTATTTTTTTCATTTTAATCACCGTAAATAAAAAATAATGGGAGCGATATTACCGCTCCCATATGTATAATTATTTATACTTTCTTTTACGAGCAGCCTCGCTCTTCTTTTTACGAGCAACAGAAGGCTTTTCATAATGCTCTCTTTTGCGAACTTCCTGGATGATACCATCACGAGAAGTCTGGCGCTTAAAGCGTCTGAGTGCGCTGTCAAGAGACTCATTTTCTTTTACTTTTACTTGGCTCATTTTATTCCCTCCCTCCGACCTCTTCGGGGGTATTTGATACTGTTAATTAAATATCTGCACAAGATTATATACAAAAATAATTGCCTTGTCAAGTATTTTGTTAATAATTTTATCGATATTTGTAAAATTGTGAATGATTACTAAATTTTAACACTTTTCTTGGCGGAATTATTACTATAATATTGCTTTTTGTTCTTTGTTGCATAAGCTTTTACACTGTAATAATACCTCGTGCCCTTGTAAACTTTCTTGTCCGTATATTTGAAAGTTTTGTTTCCTTTAACGGTTTTAATGAGCTTATATTTGCCGTTTTTTGACGTGGCACGATAAATCTTATAACCCGATGCACCGCTTACCTTGCTCCACGAAAGTTTTGTGCTTTTACCTTTTTTTGAAGCTTTTAGAGTAGGGGTTTTAAGCTTAACTTTAACAGGACTTGCAACGGCGGCAACGGTTGAGCCGATATTGTTGTTGGCACAAACTGCAACCGTATATGTACTGCCGAGATTTAAGCCTTTTAATGTATAACTCGTGCTGTTTGTCACAATGTATTTATAGTTGTTTGTGTTGACTTTTGCATAGCCTATTGTGTACGATTGTGCATTTTGAGCCGGCGACCACGAAACTTTAAGCGTCGATTTTGTATCGTTTTTAACCTTGAGATTTGTTACCGCTCCGAGTTCGTATTGAGCGCTTGTGCTTGGCGAAACCTCGCTTTGATACGTAGCGCTTTTAACGTTGATGTATCGCTGAATTTTATAATAATATTTTTGATTGTTTGTTATATTCGTGTCGGTAAAAGTTGCACCGTTTTCCTGCGGCACGTTTGTAAGCTGTTCGTAATTTCCGTTCTTGCTCGTTGAACGGTAAATCGTTACGCCGCTGATATCTTTTCTTTGCGCCCAAGTAAGCGTAATAGCGTTATTGTCAGCCGTTGCCGATACCTTTGAAGGCTTTGGCGGCTGAACTGTTTTCGCAACTTCCGTTGAATAATCCTGCCACTTTCCGTTTGCAAATGCTCTTACTCTGAAGCAATATGTACCGCCTGTTGTAAGATTTTTAACCGAGTAGCTCAGTGCGGTTATGCTGCTGCTTGCATTTATCCATTTATTAGAGTCGCTTGCACGGTATTCAACACTGTATGCCGTTGCGTCTGCTATTTGTTTATAATAAATTTTTACCGATGTTGAACTGTCACGTTCCGTTTTTGTGATATCCGAAGTGTATTTTGTAAGTGAATCAAGCTGATAGTATTGTTCCAAAAACGAATATCTGTTAAGCGACATTCCGACACCGCCGTAGCGCTTGAAGTTAGAGCCTAAAAGCAAATTAAGCGAACTTGACGTGTTGGAAGTAGGATTTGAGATAAAACTTTTCCAATAAACCGTATCAACTCTGCAAGCAGATGACGGAATACCCGACGTTGCGTAATTTGAATGGTAAAGCATAATCTTTTTGTCATCGATATGCTGAATTAAAACCGTATGCTTCTTGCTGTCGTTATCATTTGCACAGCCGATTTGAAGCACGTCGCCGACAGCCGCATTTGCACAAAGCCATTCCTTTAACGATTTAGCGTAGCTTGAATCGGGAAATGTTGCCTGCGATACCGTAAAATAATTTGATGTGTGGTTAAATCTGTAATTTCCCACTTGCTGTTCATAATAATATGTAACGCCGTAAAGACGGGCACACACGTCACTTATAAAGCCGAAGCAGTTATATTGAACAGATGAATTGCCTTTAGGAATGTATCCCGCTTGCGTTTGAAGATTATTTAAAGCGTCCTCAACATGAGGTCGATTGTCTGCATATGAAACACCTGCCGAAAAAATACAGGTTACGGATATAATAAATGCCAAAATAAAAGAACTGATCTTTTTCATTCGACAGCCTCCTTTAAAAGTCGACATATATTATACCACAAGTATATCCTATCGTCAAATTTGAATGAATTTCTGAATTAGGCGAACAAAGTTCGCCCCTACGCCAGCGCACGATAATCCCTGCTTTTTCAAGAAAGGCTTAATTCAGATTATCAACCAAATAAAAAGACTTCCGATTTCTCGGAAGTCTTTGGAGATTTATATAATTTAACGATTAAGCCTTTGCCTCTTCGCCTTCGTCGCCCTTCTTTTCTTTGAGAAGTACAAACTTTTCCATAGGGAAGAGAACTACCATCTGAACGAAACCTGCTGCAAGACCTGCGATTGTTCTTGCAAGACCGTTTAACCAAGCCCATGGAGCCTTAGCAATGATACCTACAAGCCAGCCCTGGAACCAAGTTGAGAAGAGGATTAATGCAATCATAAGTACAATGTAAATAGCGAAATTGTACCAAGGTGCATCAGACTTAAATGTTGTCTTCTTGTTCTGATAGAAGCCGTAAATGTTTGCGATAAGGTTTGAAAGGAAGAACGGAAGCAAGTAACCCCAAGTTACTACGCCGCCTACAACGTACTTAGCAATCTGCTTAGCACCCTGTGCTGTTGAAGCGTCAAAGATAACGTCCGGCTTGAAAATTCCCTGAAGGAATGTCGGAAGTGTAGCTGTTACGCTGTCAAAGATGAGTGGGAGAACATTTGCAAGAACAAGCTGAATGATTGTTACAAGACCCGAAACAACAAGGAACTTAACAAACTGCCAAACTGTCTTGATAAATGAACCCTTTTCCGCAGCAGCATTATCAATGCCGCCGAGGCTGAATTTTTTCTTTTCGTCTGCCATAATTTTACTCCTTTAAATGTAAAAAATTAATAAGTCTTTAACATTATAGCAACAATTAGACATTATTGCAATAATTTTTTTAAGAAAATAATAATCCGAGCATTGCCGAACCTGCAATTGCGTGAATAATTGCGATTACCGCCCAAACAATAAGCGCCGCAATTCCTACAACAATTGCAAGAAGAAGTATTACAATGAGAATAAGAATTAACAATACAAGAGGACCTTTTTTGCTTTTTTTGACAGGGTCTTTAAATTCTTTTTTATCGAATACTTCTTTTGGTGCGGGATTTTCGTCATCGTAAAGCGGATAAAGCGGAAGCGTAGCCTCTGCGTCGCAGTAACCCGGATTCCAAAGAAGAGGTTCTACAAGTCCTCTTACACTTGTTGCACCCTTTAAGAATTTGCCTATATTCAAATGAATTGTATTGAGGAATGAATCAATTATGTTTAAAAGACCGCAGGTGAGTTTGTATTCTCTTGTGTCCGGACCGTAAGGGGAGTCGCCGCAATAAAGGTTTTGCACAAGTTCGAGAATGAAGTCCACAACCTTGTTGTCTGCGATATCCGCTATGTCAGCCTTTTTAAGACCGCTTTCCTTTTTGCAAAGGCGCCAAACTTTTTTGAATGTGAGCTTGTTGAGCCATTTGCCGATAGGCTTGATGAGCCAAGCAAGCTTCTTAACCTTTTCACCGGGGATTGAAAATGCGTCTGTCATTTCCGCAAGTCTGTCAATATCATTGCCCATTGCCCAAACGATTTCGTCGATCATTCCGAAGAAAAAGCCTTTCATATATTCGTCAAAAGGCTTGCCGTTTGTGTCAAGACCCGGCACGTCTTTAATCATTATTGTATCAACGTCAATCTTTTTGTGTTTAGGGTCGATTGTAACGTTTCTCATAGTAGGCGGACAGCCGATCATTGCACCGCAGGCGATGTCATAAAACGTATTGCCCTTTTCGGTTACAACGTAGCTGATATCGTGAATATGAGTGTGACCCGTAAGCATACACGAAAGACCTGAGTCTGCAAAAATCTCTCTCGTTGTTTCGTGGTTTCTCTGCATATCCCCCTTGCCGATAATAGCGTAAAACGGTGACGGAGCAATCATAGGGTGGTGCGTCATTGCGATAACGAATTGGTCGTTTTTCTTAGCGTCCTCAAGCTGTTCCATAATCCATTTCATACAATCGTCGGAAAAGCCTGAACCACGTTCACCCTCCGGTTTGTAGTTGGTATCGTCATTAAGCGCAAAAAGGCGATAACCCGGCGCAAGCTGAACAACGTAACTCATTGACTCGGGGTGAGTTGAGATAGCTTCGTTAGGGCCGAATTCATAGTACATATCCCATAATTCGTGCCTGTCCTCCACTGCGGGAACTTCAATCTTGTTGTCCCCGTCATATCCGTCTGCAACACCTCTGTCTCTGAAATCGTGAGTAGCGGTGATAACATAAACTCTTTTGCCTCTTTTTTTGAGGTCTCTGAGCATTTCAATAAATTCTTTGTGCGATTCAATCTCACCGTCACGTGTTGTATCGCCTGCAAGAACAACGATATCGGTCGACGTGTCCTTGCAAAGCATATCAAATCCCGCTTTGATTACAAGGTCGCTGTCCTTGATTATTTTTTGCGACTTCGACTCGGCTTTTTCGTAAGCCTTGCCCTCGGTGCCGCCTTTTCTTGAATAATAATGAGTATCTGTTATAAATTGAATTTTAAGAGGCTCATTATTGCTTCCCCAAATTTTATTTGCCATTTTTTACTCCTGCTTTTCTTTAATTTCAAGTACACCGCCTTTTACATTTTTGTCAAATGTAAATTCGAGTGAGCCTTTGTTTCTCTCATTAAAATCAACTTTTTCCCCGTCAAGATAAGCAACGTAATCCGCTTTGTCCGAAAGGGTGACTACCATAGTGTATTTGTCACAATTGCCGAAATATTTAAACTTAATCTCGGCGCTGTTGTCAGAAGTTTTTTGATAATCAGTCCAAACGTCAAAGCCCGTTGTAACTGTCTGCGGTTTAAAGTAAGCGTTAGCCCAAATGCAAATAGGAGCGGAGAGACCGCCGAAGTTGTGAAACCATCCGCCACGCTTTGTCGCAATGCCGAAACATTCATAAGTGTTGTATGTAAAGTCTGTTTCGTCCTTCCACATATCAAGCGCACGTTTTGCAATGTCAAAAGCGAAGTCAGCCTCGCCGTTGTCAAGCATTGTTTTCCAAATAAACCATTGATGGCTCATCCAAACATTGCCGTTCCAATATCCGTCGTCGAAATAGTAGGAAGCGCTCATATCTACTGCCGATACGCCTGCCGCCGACCACATTTCCTTAGGATTTTTGATATGTTCAAGAAGTCTTTTTTTACGTTCTCCGTCAACAGCGCCTGCAACAATAGGATAAATACCGTCCATACCCTTGTTGAAGTTTTCGCCGTCATCGGTTCTCATAATACCCGTAACGTTGCCGTTTTCGTCATATTCCGTGTAGCCGAAATAGCCGCTTTCCTCGTCCCAGGCAAGGTCATTGAGTGCCTTTGTCGAATATTCGATATCTTCGTCATAAACCTTGATATCGTCATATCTGCCGAGAGAATCCGCAACCATTTTCATAATCTTGCCGGCACGGATAATCTGCGCTGTCGAAAGGCAGGGACAAGTGTATTTCTGCGACTTTCTTGCCATCATTTCAACCTGAGCCGGATAGTCGTCCATTCCGCAGTGAGAATACCAATAATCGTATGTTGTGAGAAGACCGTTATTGAATTTTGCAACGGTTGATGCGTGAGTTCTGCCACGTAAAAATTCGTAATAAAGTTTAGCCTTATCGTATAAAAATTCAAGGCTCTTTTTATCATTTGTACGCTTTAAAAGTTCAAGATATTCAACAAATTGAGTCGGAACAAGCGAGCCGTGAAGCAAGAAACAGAAGTCCTTGTTTGTCTCGTCGCACAAATACATATCAAGCGCATATTGGCAAAGCTTCGGTGAAAATTCCAAAAGTCCCATTCCGATGAAACCGCTGTCCCAAGTGTAAAAACTGTCCCATCTCTTGCCCGGTGTGTGGTGAATAACATTTTCTCCGTGGCGGTAAACGGGATATACGACGTTTGTTAAAAGTGTCGATTTGAGAATTTCGGTCGAAAGGGTATATTTTTTGCCCGCTTCGTTAAAGTTTGCCGGCTCCGAGCCTTTCTTTGCATTTTGATAAATTGCTTCGTATTCCTCATTTGAAAGCTGCTTTGGTTCGCTTTGTGAAAGCATAACATATTCAACGTGAGAAGTGTTCGGCTTAATAAATATTGATTTGATAAGCGAATTATGGAAAAATCCGTCGTCACTGTGCTTTTTTTGGAAAGAGCCGGAGAAAGTTTCTCTAAGCTCGTCATATGTGTGGTCACCGTTTGAAAGTCTGTTGATAAGCGCATCTTCAAGACAGCCCGAATCAAGCTTTCTTTCACGTGTGTTTTTGTTGTTTGTCAAGATGTAAAACGGCTTGTCGAGCGTGTCATATGTAAGCTTTGTAACGTGTCCGTTTTCAAGTTCTTTTGTCTCAATTTGCGGCATATACGGCTGCGCCTTTGTTTCACACTTGATATTTTCCTTTTCACTCTCGTCCAAAACACATAAAAAGTCAAATTCAATTCCCGCTTTGCCGAGACTTTTAAGCGTAAACTCCTGCATATAAGGAATGTATGCAATATTAAGTTCGTCACTGTGAGGGAATGTGACCGTTTTGCCGTTCATATCAAATTCTGCGTCACCGTCTGTAACGGTTTTGTATCTTACCGCAATAACGGGATTTTTAATATCGTTATCGTCAAATTTGTAAGATACTCTGTCGCCTTTTTCGTAACCGAAAGGCCGGAGATTTAAGAAATGTACGTGATAGTTTTCACATCTGTCGCCGAGACCTTTGCCAAGATAAAAATCCTTGTCCGCAAACATTCCCTTAAACATTCCGTCGGGTGTTTCCTCGTCCCACGGTCTTTCAACAGAGTGTGCATAATCGACATAATCGTTTGCTGTTTTAAGAATTGCACCGCTCGGTACGCTTACCTCACAATAGGTTGGATAAGGAAATTCAAGAGATGCGAATATATTTAAAATACAGTTTTGTGTAAGCGAGGTGTTGTTGAAAATTTCACATCTCATAAGATATGCGTCGTCGTCCGCTTTTGAAAATGAAACGTCGGCGTAAACCATATCCTTCCACATAAGCTCGTATCTGTAAGAATAAAAGGTGTAATCGTTTTTACAGCTCCATAAATGATAATTTGACGGAATCGTAACGTTTGGCACCGGTGTTGAGCTGTTCCAAAGGGTAGGGTGGATTGAAAAATCGTATCTTGCGCCTTTGTCTGCAAGCTCTTCGATTATTTTTGATATGCCCATATATTTTTTTGAGTAAGGACCCCATAGGGGCATTTTGATTTTGTTATCGGTCATTGAAAACTCCTTTCAAAAGATAGAAATAATACGCATTTAATTATCGACTATTTAATAATTTTTGTCAATAGATACACCGAATTTAATAAACAATTTTAATAAATCAGTTGACAAACGGACATATTCAAGGTATTATTTATTTATTATTTATATCTAAGCGGAGGAGAACTTAATGAACACAGAGATTGATTTGCAAAAAATGCTGAAGCTTGTATTGAAAAAATGGAAGCTTGTTGCAGTATTTTGCTTAATCGGCGCACTTGCGGTTGGTATTTATTCTGCTAATTTTGCGACCAAAACATATTCGTCAAGTGTTAAATTTTTTGTATATGCGGTTGAAACTCAGCAGGAACTTTCCGATTCCACCCTTGCAAGAAATGCGGCAAGTAACACGAGCAAAATGAACTACGCTATGCAGATGATGGAAACATATACCGAAATGCTTAATACAAGTGAGTTTGCCAAAAGAGTAGCAAATGAACTTAACAAAAAGTACAGCTCGAATTACACATATAAAGACATAAGCAAGAGCATTGCGATTACGACAAAAGAGGATACCGCTATTATGACAATGACGGTTACCACTAATGATAAGGCAACGGCTTTCCAAATCGCACATCAGCTTGAAACCACCGTTCCTAAGGTTATGCAAAGCAAAAATAACGGTCTTTTAAACGCTTCTGTTGAAGACGCCGCTATTGAGGCAAGCGCACCTAACGGAATGGGTACGGTTAAAAAGACTATTCTCGGCTTTATCGCCGGCGGCGTTATTGCAGTCGCATATATTATTTTCCGTGACCTTCTTGACGTAAGAGTTAAGACGAGTGAGGAACTTACCACAAGGTATAACATTCCTGTACTCGGTACAATTCCGGAATTTGAGGTAGACAGCAGAAAATCAAAAAAGAAAAGCGATAAGGGGGAGAAATAATGGCTAAGGATAAAAAGAAAAGGCTTCATTCCGAACAGCGTGTTCTTGTTGATGACGCAAGCATTTCAAATGATTTGAAATTCAGAATCGAAGAAGCTTATAAATCAATTCGTGCAAACATTATGTTTTCAGTCGTTAAAAAAGGCTGTAAAATAATCGTTGTTTCTTCTTCTCTTCCGAACGAGGGTAAAACCACCACCACCGTAAACCTTGCGGCTTCTATTTCTCAGGCTGACCAAAGAGTGCTTCTCATTGACGGCGATTTGCGTAAACCTAAGGTTCACCAGTATTTCGCAATTCCGAGCGCACCCGGTCTTACCGATTATTTGAGCGATGTCGCTTCAGCAAGACATAAGATGGATATTTTCGGAATTATTCACCCGACAAGATATGAAAATCTTTCGGTTATAACTTCCGGCACTATTCCGCCTAATCCTGCCGAGCTTTTAGGCTCCGATTTTATGAGAGATTTTCTTAACGGTATCAGCAAGGATTTTGATTATATCATTATCGATACTCCGCCTCTCAACGTAGTGTCAGACGCATTGCCGCTTATTCGTGAATCCGACGGTATCGTTCTTGTTGTAAGGGATAATCAGACTACTCATCCCGAACTTCAAAAGGCACTTTCTTCTCTTGAATTTATCGATGCCAAGATTTTGGGCTTCGTTGTCAATTTTGTTGAATCTAAGGTAGGAAAGAGCGGCGGCTCGTCTTACGATTCTTATAATTACGGCGGCTTCGGTCCACGCAGAGGCTACAATTATTACTACGGCTACGGCGAATATCACGGCGGCGGTTTTGAATACGGTCGATATGACCCAAGATATTAACAGATAGTTAGGGTGTGACAAAATGATTGACAATCTTGTTGAGGTACACAGTCATATCTTGCCCGGTATTGATGACGGTTCTCCCGATGTCGATACCAGCTTGAAAATGATTGATATGCTTAAAAAACAGGGCGCACAGGCAATTATTTTAACTCCGCATTATTATTCCGACTCCATAAGTTACGAGGACTTTATTGCAAAGCGTGATAATGCACTTGAACTTTTAAAGTCGTCTCTTCCGCCTGACAGCCCCAAGCTTATACCGGCGGCGGAGGTTTATATTACTAAATATCTCCTGCATAATTCAAACCTTGATAAAATCAAAATAGGCAATACCGATTATGCGCTTATCGAGCATCCTTTTTCCTGCGATTTCTCTCAGGATATATATGACCGTTTGCTCAATTTGAATTACGATTACGGCGTTAAACCTATTTTGGCACATATTGAACGCTATTCCGCTTTTATGGAGGATTTTGACCTGCTTGACGAATATATTGATATGGGCTGTCTTGCTCAGGTTAATATAAGCTCGTTTGTCGACTCTCCGAGGCATTTGAAGAAAAAACTTTTCAAACTGCTTCAAACAGGCAGAATTCATCTTATCGGCTCGGACTGTCATAATCTTTCTTCACGTAAGCCGGATTTTGAGACGGGTGTCGGGGAAATAGTTAAGAAATGTTCAAGAAGTGTTATCGAAGAACTTGAGAATAATGCAAATATTCTTGTTAAATAATGTTAGTTTTGGCGAATTTCAA
Source organism: uncultured Clostridia bacterium (assembly GCA_945874765.1). Lineage (GTDB taxonomy): Bacteria > Bacillota > Clostridia > Oscillospirales > Acutalibacteraceae > Eubacterium_R. The sequence goes on along the minus strand of CAMCHQ010000023.1, from coordinate 7,863 downwards.
GCTTTTGTTTGGAATTCGCTTATCTTTTGTATAAAAAATGTTCAAAAAAAGGTCTTTATTATTGTATTAATTTATGATATTATATATTTTGGTGATTTAGGTGAAGCTGTCTAAAAATGATGACATTAAATTGAATATTGACGCTCTGACTTCCGAGGGGAGCGGTATCGGTCGCTTTGACGGCTTTGCTGTTTTTGTAAGGGGCGTTGTCCCGGGTGATGAGATTGTTGCCCATATCATTAAATGCTCAAAAAATTATGCAATCGGCATAGTTAAAGATATTATTAAACCGTCAAAATTCAGGGTTGAAAGCGATTGTCCCGTCTCCTCTAAATGCGGCGGTTGCTCATTTAGAAATGTAAGCTATGAAGAGGAGCTTAGATATAAAAAGGACAGGGTGCAGGACGCACTTGAACGTATCGGCAAACTTGATGTAAAAGTTGAGGAAATACTCGGCGCCGATAACTGCTCTCATTACCGTAATAAAGCGCAGTATCCCGTATCGATTTGCGACGGCGAACTTTTTGCGGGTTTTTATGCATATAAGAGCCACAGAATTATTTGTAATGATGATTGCGCTTTGCAGCCGAAGGAATTTAAAGACGGACTTGAAGCTTTCAAAATTTGGACGGAAAAAGCAGACGTCACCTCTTATGACGAAAACACAGGCAAAGGTCTTTTGCGCCATATTTATTTCAGAAAGGGCTTTGCAACAGGCGATATAATGGCTTGCGCTGTTATTAACGGCAATTCGATTCCTGAAAGTGAACTTCTTGTATCTCTTTTAAGGGAAAAGCTTGCAGGGCTTAAAAGTGTTGTTATTAATATCAATCGTGAAAATTCCAATGTCATTTTGGGCAAAGAGTGCAAAACCGTATGGGGCGATGATTATATAAGCGATAAACTTTTGGGAAAAACGTTTGTTATTTCTCCAAATTCTTTTTATCAGGTTAATCACGACCAGTGTGAAAAACTTTACACAAAGGCAAGGGAGTATGCCAATCTGAGTAAAGACGAAACGCTTTTGGACCTTTATTGCGGCGTGGGTACAATCGGTTTGACTATGGCAGAGGACGTTAAAAGGCTTATCGGCGTTGAGATTATTTCGCAGGCTGTTGAAAATGCAAAAATCAATGCAAAGCTTAATAATACGGATAATGCAGAATTTATTTGTGCAGACGCACCTACTGCGGCAAAAAAGCTTGAAAAAGAGGGGATAAAAGCCGACGTCATAATTCTCGACCCACCGAGAAAGGGGTGCGACGGTTCGCTTTTTGATACCGTTTGCCAAATGAATCCTAAAAGGATTGTTTATGTTTCCTGCGACAGCTCAACTCTTGCAAGGGATTTGAAAATCCTTGATGAAAAGGGATATAAAACAAAAAAGGTGTGCGCTGTCGATATGTTCCCACGTACGCCACATGTTGAAGCGGTTGCTTTGATAGAATAAAATAATTAATTTACATATATTTATTAAGGGTGATATTTATGAAACTTAAAAACGGAATTGTTACAAATTCAATCGACGGTGAAAGTTTTGCCATTGCTACGGGTGAAGCTTCAAAGGAATTTAACGGTCTTATCAAAAACAATCCTACTGCCGCTTTTATTTTTGAACTTCTCAAAACAGAGCAGACAGAGGACAGCATTGTTAAGGCTATGACTGATAAATACGATGTTGACGAGGCTACAGTCAGAGCCGATGTCAACGAACTTTTAAATCTTCTTAAATCAAAGAATATTATTGAGGAATAATTATGAAATACACTTGCGTGGAAAGTGAATATCTTGTCTCGCTTCTCAAATGTGCGCTGAAAAATGAGAGTGTGCCCTATGTTCCTGCGGGACTTAATTGGGAAAAACTTGTCAAGCTTTCTAATGAGCAGCAGGTTTATTCCACAATTGCGCCTGTTATCAATAAAATCAATATTCCGGCAGAGCAAGCGCAGGAACTTACTTTTTATACACAAAATGAGCTTGTGCGTATGATTGCGATGAAAAACGAGCTTGAGCAAATGGAAAAAGACCTTGCCGACTTGAAAATAGACTATATGCTTTTAAAGGGAAGCGTTATTAAATTCTATTATCCTAAGCAAAAAATGAGGCAGATGAGCGATATCGATATCCTTTATCACGAAGGGGACAGAGAACGTCTTGTGTCTATGATGAAAAAACGTGGATTTTTGCTTGAAACGTCGGAGGCTAATACCGACGATTTCTTTAAACCGCCTTATTATACTTTTGAATGGCACAGAACCATCTTTGATGACAGAGATGAATTTCATCCGGATTTCGACCTTTGGAAGAGAGCGAAGAAAGACGAAAAAAAGCCGTCAAAATATAACATTGATGAAAGCGATTTGTTTATTTATTCTGTTTGTCACGCTTATGACCATTATTGCCAAAACGGATTCGGAATCAGGTTTGTCTGCGATGTCTATTTGCTTTTAAATAAACTTGAAAGTCTTGATATGACTTATGTTAATTCAACGCTTAAAAAATTCGGTATTGAGCAGTTTGGCAATGACTTAATCGGTCTTGCTAAGGCTGTTTTTGACGGAAAGTCTGTCAGCGAAAGTGAACAGGAACTTTTGGATTTTATATTATCAGGCGGTGTTTACGGCAAAAGAATCGGCTTTGGCGAAATAATCGAGGAAAAGTATGACGGTTCAAAGTTTAAGTATATTCTCAAAAGACTTTTTCCGCCTAAAAGACAGATTATGAAAACGTATCAAATTTGCGAACGTCACCCGATTTTGCTTCCGCTTTTCTATATAGTAAGAATTTTTCAAAAATATAAATTTAAACGTAAGAAGATAAATAAAGAAATATCTGATTTAAAAAATATTAAGTAGTATTCGGAGGATTTTAACTCTTGTCAGTAAGTAAAGACCATATTAGGAATTTTTCAATAATTGCCCATATCGACCACGGCAAATCAACTTTGGCGGACAGGCTTTTGGAACTTACAAGTTCTGTTGCAAAGCGTGATATGCAAGAGCAGATACTTGACGATATGGATTTGGAACGTGAACGTGGTATCACTATCAAAGCCCACGCCGTTAAACTTGATTATACGGCTAAAAACGGTGAGGTTTATGAATTTAATCTTATCGATACCCCGGGTCACGTCGATTTCAACTATGAGGTTTCACGTTCTCTTGCGGCTTGCGAGGGCGCTATCTTAATAGTTGACGCATCTCAGGGCGTTGAGGCGCAAACTCTTGCAAATACATATCTTGCACTTGACCACGACCTTGATATTTTGCCGGTAATTAATAAAATCGACCTTCCTGCCGCTGACCCTGACAGAGTTGCGCACGAGGTTGAGGACGTTATAGGTATTCCTTGTATGGACGCACCGAGAGTAAGTGCAAAAACAGGTCAAAATGTTGAAGAAGTGCTTGAATATATCGTTAATGAGATTAAGCCGCCGCAAGGTGATGACAATAAACCGCTTAAAGCGCTTATTTTCGACTCCGTTTATGACTCTTACCGTGGCGTTATCGTTTATGTAAGAATTATGGACGGTAAGATTAAAGCAGGCGACACTATGCGTATGATGGCGACGGGGGCAGAATTTACTGTTGTTGAGGTTGGCTATATGCGTGCAACTTCGCTTGAAAAGACGGACGAACTTTGTGCCGGCGAGGTTGGATATATTACTGCATCAATTAAAACGGTAGGCGACGCAAGAGTGGGTGATACCGTGACCCTTGCAACCAATCCTGCACATGAGGCGCTTCCCGGTTACCGTAAGGTTAATCCCATGGTATTCTGCGGTGTTTATCCTGCCGACGGCGCCGATTATGAAAATTTGCGTGACGCACTTGAAAAACTGCAGTTAAACGACGCTTCTCTTTCATATGAGCCTGAAACGTCGGGTGCTCTCGGCTTTGGCTTCAGATGCGGCTTTTTGGGACTTTTGCATCTTGAAATTATTCAGGAAAGGCTTGAAAGAGAATATAATCTTGACCTTATTACAACAGTTCCGAGCGTTGTATATAAAATTCATATGACAGACGGCACTATGGTTGAAATTGATAATCCTACAAATTATCCCGACCCGGCATATATCGACTACTGTGAGGAACCGTTTGCAAATGCGTATATTTATGTTCCAAGCGATTACGTGGGCACCGTTATGGATATGTGTCAGGACAGACGTGGTATTTTCAAAGATATGAAATATATCACAACCGACCGTGTCGATATTCATTATGAAATGCCGCTTAATGAAATTATTTACGATTTCTTTGATGACCTTAAATCGAGAACGAGGGGCTACGCTTCGTTTGATTACGAGCTTTCCGATTACAGAAAGAGTGACCTTTGCAAGGTTGATGTTCTTTTAAACGGTGATATTATCGACGCTCTTTCGTTTATTATCCATAGGGAAAAGGCTTATGCACGTGCAAGAAGAATTGCCGAACAGTTAAAGAAGCATATTCCTCGCCATTTGTTTGAAATTCCTATTCAGGTTGCAATCGGCGGTAAGGTTATTGCAAGAGAAACGGTTAAGGCACTTCGTAAAGACGTTCTTGCAAAATGCTACGGCGGTGACGTTACCCGTAAGAAAAAACTTCTTGAAAAGCAAAAAGAGGGTAAGAAACGTATGCGCCAATTCGGTCAGGTTGAAGTTCCGCAGGAAGCTTTCCTTGCAGTTCTTAAACTTTCGAGCGACGAAGATAATTAATATATTATATGTATATCGTAGGGGCGAACTTTGTTCGCCTCTTAATTTTTTTGAAAACTTTTAAAATTTTTTGCGACATATTTTTCGTTTTGGCTGACATATATATGAAAGCACTTTGATATTTGTTATTTTTGTGCTTTTTCCAAAGCTTTTTTGATTTTTCAATAGCGCTTTGGCAGTAATTGACGGTAATCGGCAAAAGTTTTTTCAAAGTAATAACCCCACCAAAATACACATATAGTTGCAGTTTAATACCGTGACAGCATTGAAAATTAATTGAGATATACCTATGCCGATTATTGTCTTTTACTTTGTCAGCTATATTAATGTAAGGGAGTTTGCCGCCTTGCATAAATATATAACAAAAACCCCTAACAACCATTAACTCGTTAATTTCGGTTGTTGGGGGTTTTGTTGATTTGAAATATTTTATTTCGTTTTTACTGATTTAGCGCTTGAATATTTGCTTACTGCCTTGCCGCCCTTAACAGACTTGTAGGTAGCAACTTGAACGTAATATTTCTTGCCCTTTTTAAGATTTGAAATGCTCTTGCTTGTTTTGCCGTTGCCTGAAACGTAAACCGTTTTTGCATTCTTCATTTTTGAATTTGTCGAATATCTTACCGCATAGCCCGATGTGTTGGACTTTTGCTTCTTCCATTTAACAGTGAAGCCCTTTTTCTTAGCTGAAAGCTTGGAAATTGAAGTGCCCTTAGGTGCAATAGTGTATGTGAATTTATAAGTTTTACCGTCATAAGCATAACCGAATTTAACAGTTACCGTGTATTTTCCGATAGACTTTTTATTGCCGCTTATTGTGGTGGTGTAAGCATAACTTGAAATTCTCTGACCGCTTGTATTGTAAGCAATAACTGTAGGGGTTTGAACACTTCCGTTATACGTGAATGTTGTTTGGCTGAGTTTTACGCTTTTAATTGCCGCAACATTTTCAACCTTCTCGCTGTAATTGCAATAGCTGCAGCTATTAACGGTGTATGCGCTGTATTGTATGCTTGTAAATGTATGGCTGTGAGGTGCAACTTTCAACGCAATTGTCTGTTCAACATAGCCGTATGATGAGCTTTTATAGGAAACAGTGTTAAAAAGCGTATCACTAACATTGATATAATAAACCTGTCCTGCCGTTAATTCTGCCGCTACCTTTGTTTCAAGTGTATATGCATTTGTGTATGTTGACCTAACGTAGTTGCCCTGTGCATCTCTGATTGTTATTTCAACATAAGGTGTTTTTCCCTCAATGTACTGTGTGTTTTCATATCCTGTTGCGACAAATTCATAATAGCCGGTTACGCTCGGAACAAATGAAAAGAATTTTTCAGTATAGTTTAAAGCGTTTCTATAGTTGCCGTCGGGATAGCCGTACTTAAATGTGGTATAGGTTGTACCTATACCTACACTTTCTGCGGTTTGGGCTGTATTATAACTTGCCGCAAGCGCAGTTGTGGTTGATGACAGTATCATAATTACTGCCATAATGATTGTTGTGATTTTTGTTACTTTTTTCATTTTTTAAAATCTCCTTATTAAATTTTTATATCATTTGCCTTAGCAAATCATACCTGATTCAATCCAGTTCATTACTGACGGATATTCTTCCTTGTAATTATCAAGCTGGTCGTGGTTGGTGTCAATAAATGCCTGCATTTCATCATAGTCCTCAAAATCGAACGTAAAGTCCTGCTCAAAGGCGTAGCTTGCAGTAAACATTAAATCGAAAAGGTCATCTGCCGAAAATTCGTCAAGCATTTTATCTGCCGTTAATTCCGTAATATAGTCAAGCGCATTTTTAACCGTGAGGTCAAAATCATCCTCGTCTACTTCAATCTCAGGGTCCGACTTGCAATATTCCAAAATGTCCTCATCACTGTATCCGAGAGTTTGAATGTAATCGATAACGTCCTCAAATCCCGTTTCGTTTACCTCGTCATAAAGCCTATACATAAATTCACCTAAAAGGTTTTGAAGTGCCGTTGCCTTGAAAATTGCGTCGATTTCGTGACCGTCCTCGTCTGTAATAACAAAGCCGCTTTCCTTAAAGGTATCCCACATTAATTGATAAAAACAGGTGTGCTGTTCGTTTTCCCCAAAAATCGCTTCTTGAATATAGCTTTCAATATCCATCTTATTACTCCTATTTCGCAATTGATTTATTGTTATTATATACTATAATATATCCATTTTCAATATTGCATTATAATTTTATATAAGTTATAATTGATGTGTATAAAATTTTGATAATTTAAGGAATGATACTATGCAAATAAAAATTACAAGCGGTGAAAATTATGCCGTTCTGGGTCTTGACGGCGCAATGCTTAATTCGCTTAATAAAAATAATACCGAATATCTTTGGCAGGGGGATGCAAAGTATTGGGCAGGGCAGGCTCCGGTATGCTTCCCGATTACGGGTGTGCTTCCAAACGGTGAAATGGAAGCTTTCGGCAAAAAATGCACAATGAAGCGCCACGGCGTTGCAAGAATTAATCCGTTCGAGGTATTTGAACAGCATAAAAACAGCGTTACTTTTGTTCAAAGAAGCAATGAAAATACAAAGCGTGATTTCCCGTTTGATTATGAACTTAAAATAAAATATACAATCAACGGCGACACCGTTACGAACGAGTACATAATCACAAATACGGGTAAGGATAAACTTCCGTTTGTTATCGGCGGTCATCCTGCTTTTAATTGCCCTATCGAAAGCGGAGAAAAATTTGAGGATTACAAGGTTATTTTTGATGAAAATATTACTAAACCTTGTTTAAGACCCGACCACAGTACAGGTCTTGTGAATGTTGATGAAAAGTTTGACGAAATGCACGGCGGTAATACTTTGCCTCTTGTTCACGGTTTGTTTGAGGAAAAAGACGCACTCATTTTTGAAAACTGCGAAGCAAAAAGCGCTACTCTTATCGGTAAAAGCGGTAAGGGTGTGAAGATTGAATTTCAGGATATGAATAATCTTCTTATTTGGTCTGCCGTTGGCAATGCTCCTTTTGTTGCTCTTGAACCGTGGACAGGTCTTGCAAGCTGCAGTGACGAGGACGGACTTTTTGAACATAAAAGAGGAATGACAATTCTTAAAAGCGACGAAACGGCTTCGTTTAAATTTAAAATTACAATGATTTAAAGTATTGTCTATAATG
>CAMCHQ010000022.1 GCA_945874765.1 uncultured Clostridia bacterium | reverse complement strand
ACTCCGTGTTTGAATAAATTTCGCTTCGCAAAATTTATAGTAAACACTCCGAATTATTCTCCTCTCAGAACCTGCCGTACAGTAGTGCGTCAGGTTCTGTAATACTCCGTTCCATTCTCCTCTTCCCCAAAAAGCTTATGCTTTCCGGGGACCCCGAATTGATTAACACTCCGTGTTTGAATAAATTTCGCTTCGCAAAATTTATAGTAAACACTCCGAATTTCCACTTGCTACGAAACAGTACACTGTACTGTTTCTCCCAAATTCACAAGTGAATTTGGAGCCACGTGTCTCTTGTGCTTCGCACAATTCACTCCTCTCAGAACCTGCCGTACAGTAGTGCGTCAGGTTCTGTAATACTCCGTTCCATTCTCCTCTTCCCCAAAAAGCTTACGCTTTCCGGGGACCCCGAATTGATTAACACTCCGTGTTTGAATAAATTTCGTATAAAAAATAAGGCGAACAATGTTCGCCCCCTACGGTAAAATTGAAATTTTATCGTATATCCCAAAAATGTAAACTTTTTGATATCGTAGGGGCAACCTTCGGTCGCCTGATAAAAATCAAAAGCGCCCTATGGTAAACCAAGTGTTATACCGTAAGGCGCTTAAATTATACATTATTTTGTTTTGACTGTTTTGGTTTTTGACCAAGAGGAATAAACTTTTTTGCCGTTTACAACCTTATAAGAACGCATACGAACGTAATATTTTTGCTTTTTTCTAAGCTTTTTGACTGTAAGTTTAGTTGTGCTTGATTTTTTAATATTAACTTTCTTTGCCTTTTTAAATTTCTTACTTGTTGAATACTGAACCTGATATCCCTTCACATCTTTCAGCTTTTTCCACTGAAGAATAAAAGATTTCTTACCTTTTTTAAGCGACTTAATTGTCGGCTTCTTAGGCTTTGAAGCGCTTTGAAGAGTAGCGGTTGACGTTGACGTATTACCTTTGGAAGTAACGGAATTAATTACTGTTTTTGTAGGTTCTGTGTAGCCGTTGACATAAGTTTTAGTAGTATTGTCGCTGTTCCAGTACCAAGCATCATTGCTTTGTCTGAAGCTGTTAATCATACCGAGAACAGTTCTTGCATTTGTCTGTTCAAACTTAACGTTAATGCTTGATTTAACGCTTGATGACGTCACATTAGGTGTAAGATTAGATACAACCACACTGTTATCATTCATAAGCGAAACATTAGTATCAAAATCATTAGGCGCCGTAGCATTGGTATTGCTTACGGTTGTGCCGAACTCCTCAGCCCAAAAGTGGACAAATTTTGTTCCGTCAAAATAATAGATATGAGCGATACCTACAGCAGTATAGCGAGGGTCGAGCATTGCACGTCTGTGTCCTTGACCGGCATAATACTCCTTATCCTCACGCCAAGCGTTATGAACGGCAGCGGCATTATCAACGGTATTTTCGCCTTGATAAGTGATTTGAGCAATATTTTCACCCTTACCGTTTGAATTGTAACCGTAATCGCTGTAAGCTGTAAACACACTTGAGCCGTTAGGTCTTTTGTGCTCATAAAGATAAACAAGCTCACACACTCTTTGCATAGCAATTTTTTCAAGAGTATAGTCATATTTAAGCGGTTGAGCAATAGTCTGCGCATTTGACACAAAAGTAACAGAGCAAACACTCAAAGCCATAACAAGCGATAAAAATATACTTAAAAACTTTTTCATTACTTATCTCCTTATAAAAACGTCAGGCGACTACTAAAAGATAATCGCCCTAAATCATTTATATTACATCTTGGAAATTTCGTCCCTGAAAGCCTCAACACTGTCGAAAGCCTTATAAACAGACGCAAAACGAACATAGGCAACCTCGTCGATATTTTTAAGCTTTTCCATAATAAGCTCGCCTATTCTTGCCGAAGTAACCTCACGGTCGATAGCGGATTGAAGTGTAGCCTCAATCTCGGATATAGCGGTTTCAAGCTCATTGATAGTGACAGACCTTTTTTCGCACGCACGAAGCATACCCTTTAAAATCTTGTTTCTGTCAAATACCTCACGGCTCTTATCCTTTTTAATTACAATAATAGGAACGTCCTCAATAACCTCATAAGTGGTAAAACGCTTAGAGCACCTGAGACATTCTCTTCTTCTTCTGATTCGCTCGTTTTCATCAGTCGGACGGGAATCAATAACTTTACTTTCCTCATAACCACAAAACGGACATCTCATAATTAATCATCCTCCAGATTTGATGATAACTAATTATAACACAATATATAGATAATTGCAAGTATTTTTACTTTACACCAATATATAGTTAAGAATTGGCGTTTTTCAAGTCTTCTTCCCTTTTATTGTATATGAACATCCAAATTGCCATTGAGCAAATAATTATATAACCCAAAACCGACCACAAGTCAGGCAATTGATGGTTGAGCAAAAAGTATCCGCCGATTGCGGTAAAGATAACATTTGAATAATCATAAACGCTGATTTTACTGCTCGGAGCAAATGTATAAGCCGAAGTGATACCGAACTGTCCGCCTGCTGCGCACACACCTACAAGAATTAAGCAAATCCACTGCTTAGTTGTCATAGGAGTAAAGCCGAAAATCAAAAACGGCGCTGTGCAAATTACAGAGAAAAGAGAGAAGAAAAATACGGTAAACGTTCCGTTTTCGCCCTTATTTGCCATATGCCTTACGCAAGTATAAGCCGCACCTGCGCCGACGCCGCCCAAAAATCCTGCGATACTCGGCAAAAGTTCGACATTTGAAAGAGTTGGCTTAATTACAAAAAGCGAGCCTGCAAAAGCAATAGCAATGGCAAGCGCCTGCTTCGGTTTAAATTTTTCTTTAAGAAAGATATATGAAAAAATGAGGGTGAAAAACGGGCTCATTTTATTAAGCATAGCCGCATCGGAAGTTGATGACATCTTGGTTGTTGCGTAGAAATTGCCTATCATACCCGAAAGACCGAGCGACGAGCGCAAAAGATGATATTTAATACAGCCCTTATGCGGTTTAAACGATTGTTTACTTTTAGCAAGAGTAAATGTGGCGATAAAAAGCGCAACAAGGTTTCTGAAAAAGACCTTTTGCATTACAGGCACATCACCCGACATATTTATAAAAATGCTCATTCCGCTGAAACTCAAAGCGGAAAAAAGTATACACATTATACCCTTGGCGGTATTGTTAGTTTTTTTCATATCGTTTCCAAATAAGACTTACTTTCTCTTAATTCCTTTTCAACGTCAAAACCGAGAGAATATATTTCGGTCATATAAACTCCCTGATAATTTGCGCTTTCAAGGATATTTTTCATTTTTTTATAATCAAACGTGCCCTTACCCGGCGGTAAACAGTCACGTTCTTTATTATTATCACTTATATGCATATGAACAATTTGATTTTTAAATTCCTCTAAAAATTCAAAAGTGTCCTGCCCTGCCCTTACGGTTTGCTTGATATCAAACACCATATGAAAATCGTCGCCGAGAGCATTTCTCATTTTTTTGCAAAAATCAATGCTTTCGCTTTTAAATCTGTTGACATTTTCCTGACAAACGGTAACGCCCTCACGCTTGCCTATTTCGATAAGTTTATTAAATCTCTCAAAATATCTTTCATCGGGAATAGGAATTTTAGGGTGAGCAACCGCACCGTGAATTACAACATATTTTGCACCCAAAACTGCGGCGGCGTGGCACGTTTTATCATAAATGGAAATAAAATCGTCAAATCTTCTTTGATAATCGGTAAAAATGCAGGGACTTTCCATAAAGCTCGAAAACGGATGAACAGACACAATATCTGTTCCTCCGTCTTTGGCAATGGTGTTAAGTTGTTTTAAAAAAGGCTCTTCGAGCTCGCAGGGTGCATTCATAAACACCTCGGCATATTTATACCCAAGCTTACAAACCTTTTCAAGTGCCTTTTCCGTTTCAAGCGGATAAAAGCAAGCTGTTGACGCACCAAGTTTCATATCATTAACCTACAAGCTTTTCAATACAAGCGATTTGAGTACAGATACAAAGAAGTTCTGCCGCCATATCAAGCTCGTTTAAAGGTGGGAATGACGGAGCAATACGAATGTTGCTGTCACTCGGGTCGTAGCCGTACGGATATGTTGCACCGACGCTTGTAAGAGTAACGCCTGCCTCTTTGCAAAGTTCGCCTACTCTCTTAGCGCAACCCGGCATAACGTCAAGGCTGATGAAATAACCGCCCTTTGGATTAAACCAAGAAGCGATACCTTTACCGCCGAGTTCGTTTTCAAGATGGTCAAGCACCATATCAAACTTAGGCTTAAGAATTGCTGCGTGCTTTTTCATATGCTCACGGATACCGTCTGCATTTTTAAAGAAAGCAACGTGGCGCTGTTGGTTCATCTTATCATAGCTGATTGTTTCAACATTAAGTCTTTTCTTAATTGCGGCAATATTGTTATCGCTTGCAATAATAGCGGAAACGCCTGCACCCGGGAAAGTGATTTTAGAAGTTGAGCAAACTTCAACAACCATATCCTCGTTGTTATATTTAGGAAGAAGGTCAAAAATGTTTAAAAGTTTATCGCCGTTATCGGTAAGTTCGTGAACGCAATAAGCATTATCCCAAATAATTCTGAAATCTTCAGCGGCTGGATTTAATGCGGCAATACGTTCAACAACCTCGTCGCTGTAAGTAATACCCTGAGGATTGGAATACTTAGGCACGCAGAACATACCCTTAACGCTTTCGTCCTCAATAAGTTCCTCGATAACGTCCATATCCGGGCCGTCCTCAAGCATAGGAACATTAATCATTTTAATGCCGAAATGCTCGCAAATGGTGAAATGTCTGTCATATCCCGGAACAGGGCATAAGAATTTAACCTCGTCAAGCTTTGACCAAGGAGTTGAGCCTGCGCCCTTAACATAGCACTGGGAAATATAGTCAAACATAAGATTAAGGCTTGCAGACGGACCTACTACAACGTTCTTTGCATCAACTCCCATAAGCTCGGCAAAAAGTTTTTTACAGCTTGGAATACCGTCAAGAATACCGTAGTTTCTGTAATCAACGCCGTCAACTACATAATCTTTACAGTCAAGCATACCCATAGAAAGGTCAAGCTGTTCTTTACAAGGTTTACCACGGCTCATATCGAGTTTGAGGTTTTTAGCCTTAAAAGCATTGTATCTTTCATCAAGCGCCTTTTTTTCATCAAGGAGCTGTTCTTTTGTCATTTCAGAATAAAGCATTTTGTTGCCTCCATTAATTTATTACAAATTCATTTTACCACATAAAAGCGTTTTTTTCAAATTGCAATAGATAGAATATTAAGGTCTAATAACGGTTATTATTATTTATTTTATACAAAACAAAACGGTTATAACCTTTTCAGTGCTGATTTTTAGGCAAAGTAACCGTAAAAGAAGTGCCGACGCCGAGTTTCGATAAAACTGTAATATCACCGCCGTGCATTTGTGCAATTTTCTTTGCGATAGGCAAGCCCAAACCGTTTCCGCCGATACTGTGGTTGCCGTCTGCCTGATAGAATTTATCAAAAATATGTTTTTGCTCTTCTTCACTCATACCCTTGCCGTTATCGCTGATTTCGACTGCGATATTGCCGTCTTTTTCAAAAAGTTTAACGTCTATTTTGCCGTTTTCATCTGTATATTTTATCGCATTTTGAATAAGATTAAGCCAAATATGAGATATCAACTCTTCATTGCCGACATAATTAATCTCTTCCAAATCGCCGTTTGGAATAATATTTTTAGAAAGCCAATCGTTTTGAAGCAAGGCAACGCAGTTTCTTATCTGCTCATCAAGTGAAAATTCCTTTTTATCCGGCACAATACCCGTATTTTCAATTTTAGTTAAAAGGAGAATATTATTTGTCATTGAGCTTAGTTTTTTCGACTCGTCAATAATTGTGTCTATACACTCCGATTTTTCCTTTTCGTCAAGTTCGGCGCTTTTGAGTCTTTGAGCATAACCCATAATAGAGGACACCGGAGTTTTAAACTCGTGGGAAATAATATTTGTAAAATCATTTCGCATAACCTCTATTGAGCCGAGTTCCTTAGCCGTTTCGTTGAGCGACTGCTTGAGCTGTTTTGTTCGTGAATTACCTGTTTCGGTTTCAAGTCTGATATCAAAATCACCCTTTGCAACCTTTTGAAGTGCGTCTATCGTTTCACCTATCGGTTTAAGAATTTGAGACGAAAAAATTGAAGCAACAACGGCGCCGACAAGATTGCAGGACGCAAAAATTATAACCGGCATCCAAACGGAAATGATTGTGCCCTCGGGCATAAGACGGAAAAAGAGCAAGAGATAGTAAAGACCGACGGTTATCAGCGTTGTTACAAGTTCAATGCAAAATACTATGGCAGAAGCGATAAATCTTACATTTTTCAGCTTGAAATCATAATTTTTCTTTTTATTTTTCATCGTTTTCCACAACTCCCATATATCCAAAGCCACGAATTGTTTTAATAGAAAAATCCTTGTTATCCTTAAATTTTTCACGCAGTCTGTTGATGTGCACCTCAACCGTATGCTCGTCGCTTTCGCTGTCAAAGCTCCATATTTCGTCCATAATCTGCCTTTTTGTAAAAAGTTTATTGGGATATGCCAAAAGTTTATACAAAAGCAAAAATTCCTTAGGTGTAACACTTATCTCATTTTTGTCAACACTTACACTGAAAGCATTGTAATCAAGCACGGTTGAGCCTAAAGTAAGTTTCTTTTCACTTGCGATTTTTGACCTTCTTGCAAGCGCTTTAACTCTCCACAAAAGCTCGTCGGTATCAAAAGGTTTTGCAAGAAAATCATCAATTCCGAGTGCAAAGCCCTGTTTTTTATCCTCGTGGCTGATTTTAGCCGTAACCATAAGAATAGGAATATCGCAACCGCCCTGCCTAAGCGTTTTTGTAAATTCGTAACCGTTCATAACAGGCATCATTATATCGACTACGGCAAGGTCAATTTGTTGATTGTCCATAACGTCAAGCGCTTCTTTGCCGTTTTGAGAAAGGGTACAATTATATCCCTCGTCACAAAGCACACTTTTCATAAGCCTGCCGACGCTTTTATCGTCCTCAACAATAAGAATATTAAACATAACATCACCTCTTAAAACTGATAACATTTTAACATTTCACGAATAAAAAGACAACAGTCCTATAAAAATTTGAGGTAAAGTTGAGAAAAGGAGAGTAACATATTTAAGACAGACGGGAGGCAATAGTATGACTTTACAGGAAAATTTAGCTAAAAATCCGATTTTCACAAAATCAACGGTTAATAAAAGAAAAATAATCAAACTGTATGATTATGACATCAGCCACCTTTGGCTTGCAAGTTTGGTATATGCGCATATAGGATATTGGGTTGAAAATCTTTTCCGCCTCGTATCAAAGGGTGTTTTAGACTCAAGAAATCAGATATTGCCGTTTCTCTTTTGCTATTCGATAGCTATGTGGGCACTGTATTTTGCGCTCGGCACACCTAAAAAAGCAAGGGCATTTAACATAAGACTTTTTACAAAAGACGATAAAAAGACGCAGCTTTTATCTCAGCTTTACTACTTTACGGTTGTATTTCTTTTCGTATTTTTCGGTGAAATAATCGTGGGAACAATGTTTGAGCAAATCAGCGGTATTCAGCTTTGGAACTACAGCGGTATTCCTCTTCACGTAACGCAGTACACAAGCGTTCCGACAACAACGGCGCTTTCACTCGGAGTTGTATTTCTTATGGAATATTTCTTTACACCGCTTATGAAAAGGATAATTGCAATACCTTATCATAAAGTGCTTAAACTCGACTATATTCTCGGCGGTGCAATAGTCCTTGATTGGCTTATTATGATGATAAGTATTAATGTGTTCAAAGTCTCCCTGGCATATTGGAGCATACAATTTTAATAAAATTCAACAAAAAAATTATCGGGCAAACAGTGTAAAAATCACCGTTTACCCGATTTTTATTTTACTTTAATAAATAAAGAATAGATATTTTCGATATCGTCGGCGGTTAGTTTAAGCGGGAAGTTTTGAAGTCTTTGGGTATTGACGCCGTGGATTGTTTCATCAAATTGAGATTCGGTCATAGTTAAGTCGTTACAAAGCCCCAATTTTGAGAGGAAATTAATATAGCCGTCAACGTCAAAACCCGTAATCTCCCTCGTTTCTTTCATCAAGGAATCAAGTTTACCGCTTTTTTCCATAAATTTCCAAATGTATGCAAGGCTGACTGCGACCGCTCTGCCGTGATAAAAGCCTTTTAATTTATGAAGTTTATAGCTGAATGCGTGCGGTGCGGTAGTACGTGCGATATTAATTGCCTTGCCTGCAAGCATACTGCACTCAAGCATAGGCTCAAAAGTGCTCTCGTCATTTTCAATATATTTTGCAAAATTATCGTTAAAAAGAGAGAGGGATTTTTTGCTAAACTGCCTGCTTTCATCTGTTGCATCAAGTGACCAAAAAGCCTCAACACTATGGCAAAATGCGTCAAGTGCGGTGACAATTTTTTGCTCATAGGGCAAAGATTTAAGGGTGGTATAATCAAATATTTGAAAATTCGGAATTATTGAACAGTCGCTGACCGATTCCTTGTCCTTATTTTTATACAAAACGGCAAATCGTGTAACCTCAGCACCCGTACCTGCCGTAGTCGGCACTGCCAAAATATCGAAATCAAGTTTTGAATAAAATTTAATCCCTTTAGCCGTATCAATTGCGCTTCCGCCGCCGACTGCCACAACAAAATCACAGCCGTTTGACTTATACGCTTCAATTCCCTTTTGAACCGAACTTACCTCAGGGCACGGCTCAAATGACGAAAAACTCACGCTTTTTATATTAATTTCATCAAGAAATTTGCGATAGCCGTATCTGTCATATTCCTTTGAACAGACAAAAAGCACCTTTTGGGGATTTAATTTAAGCATTTTATTTTTAAATTCATCAAGAAAAATTTGATTATTGTATTCCATAGCGCACCTCTTTAAATTTATATTTTAAGTTTAACATAAATAAGCAAAAAAATAAACCTTTCCGCAATAAGTACGAAAAGGCTTATAAAATTTATTTGGTTTTGATATTTTTCACTTTTGACCAAGAGGAATAAACTTTCCTGCCGTTTACGTTTTTATAAGCACGAACTCTTACATAATAAGTTTTCTTGCTTTTAAGCTTTTTAACTGTTAAAGAAGTGGTTGAGCCTTTTTTAACGGTGGCTGTTTTGTTTGAACTCTTGAACTTTTTATTTGTCGAATACTGAATTTGGTAACCCGATACACCGCTTACCTTTTTCCAAGTAACTTTAAACGACTTCTTAGCCTTAGTAAGCTTTTTGATTGAAGTTGACTTAACACTCGGAATTTGAACAGGTGTAACATAATAAGGATTAACCGCACCGCAGACAAGGCAAACAGGTGAATTGTTGCCGAAATTATGACCTACAGGGTTTGTGTAATCGCCGAAATAAAGAAGTTTGTCACAATAATTGCAGTAAACCTCACCCATATATCCGCCGTTTTCACAACTTGCATTATAAGCGTTTACGGTTCTTGTTGAAGTGTGAGGACAGGAAACAGTGGTTGTTCTTAAATTCATTACAGCGTTTATTACAACCTCGTGACTGTAGGAATAAACGCAGGCATAATAAGTTTGACCGCCGATAAGTGAATAACCCGGGTCGTTATAATTATTATTCATATTAACTGTCTTGCCCGAAGCATCCAAAATATCATATATTGCACTGTAGCCTGTGAAATCGCAATAATATGTTGCGGAAAAAGGTATAGTAAAACGGTAAAGCTGATAAGCCGGATTGCCTCCGTTTAAGCTGAACACCTGAGTTTGACCGAGTGCGGTGTCAATCTTAGGACTTTGCGTAACGGAAACGGTATTGTAGTAAACATAGCAATAGCTTGAATTATACTCTACCTTAACCGTATTAGTGCCTAATTTAACACTGTCATAATCCAAACTTACTTCCCAAGACGGAATCGAACTGCCATCGCCAGCTACATAATAACTGTTGTTTGCATCATAATAATAATCTTTGCCGTCAACAGTGAGAACATTGCCGCTTGCATTAAATACACTGTAAGGCTGAGCGTCGTCCGTACCGTACAAAAGACTGCCGTTAAAACCCAAGCGGTAAGAAATATTGCTTTGTGCGCTTGCGCTGAAATTAACGCAGATTACACTTGTCATAAGCAATACGAATGAAACGAATAAGCTGAGAACTTTTTTCATAAATTCTCCCCCTTAAAAAATATTGAAATGTATTTTTATTATATTATTATAGAAAAATCAATTCAATAATTCAGGGTGAAGGAATGTGAAATCGTGGTATAAAACAACCTCCCTGCCTCATAAATGAAGCAAGGAGGTTAATTTTATAAAAAATATTATTTTGCCAAGCCGCCGACGAGCATCATAAAGTCACCGATTTGCACACCGAATTCGGGAGCACCCTCCATAATAAGCTGCTTGTTTGCAGTCATTTGGAACATATCACCCGTGCCGAGCAATATTTTAAGTGCCGAGGTAGCACAGTCGAATTTCATACAGAAAAACGGCTTTGCACGCTTGTATTCACCTCTGCCTGCTCTTGACTTGCCTGCCTTAACACGCATATAAGCAGTACATTCGGGGTGACCCTCAACCGCCCACTGATAGCAACGGTCGGGACTTTTAAGCGCCCAATCGTGAACCTGCGGGTGACCCATTTTGTTAAGCTGGGAAATACCGGAAGAGAGCAAATAGAAATAAAGTTTGCAAAGAAGAAGAGAAAGTTCCTCATCGTCCTCGGGCGGTGTTGAAATGCTTAAAAGTGATGACATTTTAAGCAAAACAGCCATAAACTTTACAAATTTGCTCATTGACTTAATCTTCATTTTAGGAAGAGAAGTCATTTTACCTTTCATAAACTCGTTCATTTTCTCCATTGATGAGAAAGCGAGTTCGGCATCAATTTTTTCCTGACCGAGATATTCGCCGAGTTTGACACTCCATTCGCCGTTTTCAACGATAAAATGGACTGCCTCTTTATCCTCGGCATTAACCTTAGCGGAAACCTGATAGATAGCATTAACGCCCTCAAATTTCTTTTTAAGCTCAGGTACGTCGGTCGCAATAGTTTTCATAAGCGGTAAAGCTGCCGCCATAAATATTTTATTAGTATAGCGAGTTTCGTCACTTGCCATAAGATACACTCCTTTCGATTGATGATGTTGGGTTTAATTTGCATAACCCGAACTGCTCACCGCCAAGCGCTTCTTTGTAAATTCACTGATTGCTCGAGGGTGGACTTACTTTTATAAAAGCGTTGCCCGGATTACTCACCGCCAAGCGCTTCTTTGCAAATTCGCTAATTGCTCGAGGGTGGACTTTCTTTTATAAAAGCGTCGCCCGGATTACTCACCGTTAGGTGTTAAAATTCGTCGTCCCAAGCATCATCTGCTTCAAAGTCTGCGTGCATCAATTCCTGAATAGCGGTGCTGATACCGTTGGCATCAATACCTGCGATAGCAAGAAGGTCCTCCTGCAAACCGATAGTTGAGAAAGCATTTTGGTGGCCGAGCATCTTGAAAGCACAAGCCTTACCGCTCTTTGCAACAACTTCGGCAACAGCAGAGCCTAAACCGCCCATAACTTCGTGGTCCTCAACAGTGATAATTCTTCTTGTATCCATAATAGCAGACATAACAGCCTCTTCGTCAATCGGCTTGATAGTGTGCATATTAATAACTCTTACCTTTAAACCTGCGTCAGCCTCAACCATACGAGCCGCCTGCATAGCCTCAAACACACAAGAACCGCAAGCGATAACGGTAATATCCGTTCCCTCGTTCATAACGGTAGCCTTATCCCACTCGAAATTGCAATCGGCAGGTGACTTGTAAATAACCTGGTCAAAACCACGGTTAATTCTGATGTAAACAGGACCCGGAATATCGTAAGCAGCCTTAACTGCGTGATAAGTTTCGGAGCCGTCGCAAGGGCAGATAACAGTCATATTAGGTAAAACTCTCATACAAGCCATATCAATAAGAGAATGGTGAGTAGAGCCTGCCTGACCGAACGATGTGCCTGCGTGGGTAGCAATAATCTTGACAGGAACATTTTGATAACAAATATCCGTATGTATCTGGTCAAGAGAACGTGCAGACGCAAAGATAGCAAAGGTAGAAGCAAACGGAATAAGTCCGTTTTTAGCCATACCTGCGGCAACGCCGAAAAGATTTTGCTCGGCAATACCTACATTGAAAAATCTTTCGGGGAATTTTTCACCGAACATACCGATTTTAGTTGATTTCGCAAGGTCGGCAGTAAGAGCGACAACGTCCTTGTGCTCCTCACCAAGCTCGCAAAGTGCGATACCGTAGCATTCGGCAGTTGAAAGCTTTGTGGTATCAGTCATTGTATATGTCATTCCACCCATAATTTATGCCTCCTTCTCTGCTCTGTCGCAACGTTCTTTGTAATATTTGTCAAGACTTGCATAAGCCTGCGCAGTCTTTTCCTCGTCAAGTGAGCCGTAATGCCATAAGTAGTTGTCTTTCATAAAGTCAACGCCCTCACCCTTGAAAGTATCCATAACAATAGCAGTCGGTTTGTCACCGCCGTTTTTATGATTTTCAATAGCCCATTCGATAGCGTCATTAAGCTCTTTGAAATTGTGACCGTCAACACGTCTTACATTGAAGCCGAAAGCCTCAAACTTCTTGTCAACAGGCTCAACCTTCATTTCGTCGTCAACCCTGCCGTCAATCATACACTTGTTGACATCGGCAAGAACAACAACGTTTGAAAGCTTGAACTGTGCGGCACTCATAGCAGCCTCCCAGTTTGAACCCTCGTTAAGCTCGCCGTCGCCTGTCAAAACATAGTTCATATAGTCGATACCGTTTACTCTGCCCGCAAGCGCAAAGCCGACAGCAAGAGAAAGACCGTGACCGAGAGAACCCGTTGAACAGTCAATACCTCTGACCTTGTTACAGTCAAGGTGCATACCGATTTTAGCACCGGTAAGGTTAAAGATTTTAAGCTCGTCAATCGGCATAAATCCGTAGTCGCAGATAACAGGTGCATAGCCTACTGCGGCGTGACCTTTGGAGAGAACAAATCTGTCTCTGTCAGGCATATCGGGATTGTTGACATCAAGCTTCATAAAACGGTGGTACAAAATAGTCATAGCGTCCATTGCACTCATTGCACCGCCAAGGTGACCCGAACCGCCCCAAATAGCTGTTTGGATTGTGAGTCGTCTTAATTCGTCAGCCTTTTTTTCAAGGCGCAGCCACTCTGCTTTATCGAATGGCTTGTAGTTAGCTGGCATAAATTTTACCTCCAATAAAATATTATAAATTTTACCAATTACGTTTAATTTTATTTACCTGATTATTTGATAAGTCCAGGTACTTCGGGGTGCCTCTGTGCTACAACGGAGAATGCGTCCTCGGCAATATCAATTGCAAGCTTGATATCGTCATCTGTTACAGCGGCGTTCATAAAGTGATTGTGGTGAGAAGCAAGGAAAAGACCTCTTGATACACATTCCGCAATCCACTCCTGATGAAGCATAAGGTTATCATCATTAGCAATTCTCAAATAGAACAAAGCAGGCTCACCCGATACAACAAGATTAAAGCCGTGCTCCTTACCTGCTGCTTTAAAGCCGTCTGTAAGCTTAGTACCCATATCCCTAAACATTTTAGGAGTATTAAGCTTTTTCATCTTAGGAATACAAGCAAGACAAGCGGCGAAAGGCTCGGCACTCATCCAATAAGAACCTGTATATACTACTGAAGAAGCCGTATTTTTCATATGCTCCTGACCGCAGACGCAAGACATATTATAGCCGTTTGCAAGTGCCTTACAAAAACAGATAAGGTCTGCCTTAAAGCCGTAATAATGGTCGGAACCCGCAAGGTCAAGACGGAAGCCCGTACGTACATCGTCGATAATAAGAACCATACCGTGATCGTCGCAGAATTTACGTACCTTAGCCCATTGCTCTTTGGTAGCGCAAACGTTATCGGAGAAATTGCCGTGGTCATAAGGCTGAGCAATAAGACCTGCAACATCACCGCCGCAAGCGTCATAAGCCTCCTGCATAGCGTCCATATCAAACCAAGGAACAACAATGTTATTTTCAACCTCTTCGGGAAGAATACCCGGATAGTCAATCTTTTGTGCCCACTGGAAATCGCCGTGATAATATCCTTTAAAGAACATCATCTTCTTTTTACCTGTATGAGCACGGGCACACATAACGCTGAAAGTAGTGGCGTCGGAGCCGTTTTTCATAAAGAAAGCCCAATCAGCCATAGCAACGGTATCTTTAAGAAGCTCGGCACATTCTACCATTTTATATGACGGAGAAGTTGTGCAGTTGCCCCTTTTAAGCTGTTCCATAGCCGCTTTATCAACATCATCGTCGCAATAGCCCAAAACGTTTGGACCGTAAGCGCACATAAAATCAAGATATTTGTTTCCGTCAACATCCCAGAAATATGTACCCTTAGCGTGGTCGGACATAAGAGGCCATTTAGTTATAGGAAGAAAAAGACCTTCTGACGGACCGAGGTGGCCGTACACACCCGACGGAATAGCTGCTAACGCTCTGTTAAACCATTCCTGTGATTTTTCGTGCTTATATTCGGGAAATTTACTCATTACTAATCCTCCTTAACCTAAATACATACCGACTCTGTCGAGAATACGGTTTACATTATCAATCATATTAATCATACCGCTCATATAGATATTGCCTGCGCAAAGTTCAGCCATGGTTGAAGCCGTGCCGTTGAACAAAGCGTTTGCAAGGTCGATAGTTTTAAATTCCATAATAGCCCTCGGAGTGTCAGGCTTTTCCTTAATAGTTTCAAATGTATGATTGCGAACACGAAGAGTTGCATAGCACACATCTGTAATACCCATTTGAATATCGCCGTCAACAGTATAAAAAGCCGAATGTTTGGCTACGCTGTCGTGGTTTGCAAGAGCCGAAAGCGCACCTGCGATAGTATAAAATGTCAAAATTGTCGACTCTTCAAAGAAAGCTCTGTTTTTTAAATCGTCCTCACTCGGCATAAGAAGCTTTGTAAGCCTGTTTGTAAGTTTGGTAAACGGACCGAGCAGGAAAGAAAGCACCTGAGGCACATTCTTTGTCGGCATACCCGGCTTATTATCGTCAATAAGCGCATTAAACTTTTCAGGGCTTGCAAAATTCATCTTACAGGTACAGCCGTAGCTTCCCTCGCTGATTGTGCAACCGTCTTGCGTAAAATGGAAAGTACAGCACGGACCGTTTGCAACATCAAAGCAAAGTGAAACGGGCTTTTTAAGCGACTTGACTATAGCCTTTGCCTCGTCGTCTATTTCGCAAAGATTTTCAAGACAGGCAAGAACGCCGTACATATTCACATATGCCATAGCTTTTGGTTCTTTCAAAATAATTCCTCCTTAACGTAATGACCTCACCGCCGTAAAATAGGTATAGAAGTCCTGCAATATAATTTACACAATGAATTATAACATAATTATTAAATTTTGGCAATATTAAACAAAAAATTAGATAAAAAAATACGCAAAGTATTTAAAAATACTATTTTAATTATTGCAAGGCAGGTGTAATATATGTTAAAATAGCAATTTAGAGGTGATGAAATGCTAAGCTTCAAAAACGAAACTTTTAAAATATTACAAATTGCCGACACGCAGGAGGGCAAAAAGATAAGTCCCGACACGCTCGACCTTATCAACGCTTCCCTTGACAGAGAAGAACCCGATTTAGTAGTTTATTCGGGCGACCAGATTTGGGGCAAAACCACATTCAAAGGCAACCGTGAGGCGATTAAAAACTCACTTGACATACTTACAAAACCGTGCAGGGAAAGAAAAATTCCGTTTACAATCTGCTTCGGCAATCACGATAGGCAGGTAGGTTTGACAAATGAGGAACAGTTTGAAATCTACAAGGAATTTGACTGCTTTATCGGTGAAAGCGTTGAGGGAATCGACGGCTGTGCAAACCACGTGATTGAGATTAAAGACGGCGATGAGATTAAATTTTTACTTTATCTTATCGACAGCCATTCAAGCCTTGAAATAGGATATGACAACGTTCACGAAAACCAAATTGAATGGTACAAAAAGACGAGAGACAGTTACGAGGAAAAATACGGTCGGCTTATCCCGTCAATCGTTATTCAGCACATTCCGCTTTGCGAAGTATTTGAGCTTTTGACAGAGGTTAAGAAAAACACGAAAGGCGCTGTAAGAGGCTTCAGAACTCACGCCAACAGATTTTACATACTCAATAAAGACAAGGTAAACAAAAACGGCTTTATGAAAGAATCCCCTGCCGACCCGCAGGTAAACAGCGGTGAATTTGACGCATTCAAGGAAAAAGGCGAAGTTTTGGGCGTATATTTCGGTCACGACCATAACAACTCTTTTAACGGCAAGGTTGACGGAATCGACCTCGGCTACACGCAGGGCGCAGGTTTCCACGTTTACGGTCCTGGCAAGGACAGAGGCGTCAGAGTAATCGAGCTTAAAAAAGACGGCAGTTTTGACACATACGATTTAAGGTTTAAAAATCTTGTGGGAAACAAGGTTAAAGAACCGCTTAAATATGCATTTTTCCAAATTATGCCGACAAATACGTTTGACGCAATTAACAGAGCGATTAAATTCTTTATCGGTCTTGGAATTGTTGCGATTTTAGTTATTATATTAGTATTTTTATTCGGGTGATAATATGTTCAGAAAAATGAGAAGAGCACATCAGCAAATGACTGACGTGCAGGTTGAAGAAATTTTAAAAAATGCGGATTACGGCACACTTTCCGTTATAGGCGACGGCGGTTATCCGTACTGCGTACCGCTCAATTTTGTTTATTATAACGGCAAGATTTATTTTCACTGCGCAAAAGCGGGACATAAGGTTGACGCCATAAAAGAAAACAGCAAAGCCTGCTTCAACATTGTAAGCGAGCAAAAGGTTATTGAGGAAAAATACACCACCTACTACAAAAGTGTAACTGCATTCGGCAACGCAAGAATTGTTGATAACGAAAAGCTCAAAATTGAGGCGGTGACGGCGCTTGCAAAGAAATACGTTTCTTTCGGCGATGAAGAAATCAAGAAAGAAATTGACGCCGCTTTAAAGGCGCTTTGCATTATTGAATTTGACATTGAGCATGTAACAGGCAAGGAATACAAACCGCAAAAATAACAAAATACAGACAAAAAAATCCCCCGTAGGCTTTCACCTGCGAGGGATTTAATATTACAGCGACTTATTTGGTTTTAACACTCTTTGTCTTTGACCAGTTTGAGTAAACCTTTACAGTCTTGCCGTTAATCTTTTGTGTCTTATAGGTACGAATACGTACATAGTATTTTTTCTTACCTTTAAGTTTCTTAACGGTTTTCTTGGTTGTCTTTTGCTTAGTGATTGTGGTAGATTTAACACCCTTCTTGAACTTCTTATCAGTTGTGTACTGAATTTGATAGCCCTTGATGCCCGATACTTTCTTCCACTCAAAAGCAATTGCCTTTCTTTGAGCCTTAACTTTCTTAAACGAAGCCTTCTTCTGCTTTGTATTGACAATATCCTTGCCAACCTTCTTATAATTCTTAGGAAGTTTTGTCTTATTAGACTTAGTTGTAGCAGGAGCACTCGGCTGTGTTACAGGAGCAGTAGGCTGAGTTGAAGGCTCGCTCGGCTGTGTAGGCTCTGTAGCAGGTTCGCTTGGTTTTGTAGGCTCTGTTGTAGGCTCGCTTGGCTGTGTAGGTCTGCCCGGAATTTCGGCACCTGTCGGTTTACCGTCTACTACATAAAGGAATTTTGCATATGAGTCCTCTTTTTCTAAGTAAGCAATATTGTTTATTATTCTGTTTACCGTTGCAGCGGCAAGCACATTTGTGATAGAAGTATTAATAATCTTTTGCAGTGACTCTAAGTTATTTTCATCCGCAAAGAATACATCATATACATAATAGTAAACTGTTGTAAAGCAAGTATCCGTATCACCTGTGCGAAGCATCAAGTAATCGTTGCCGTTTGACTTACTCTTAACCGACGAAACAGTAGCGCAGTTGCCGAGTTTCAGCCAGTCAATTGCCTGAAGCTGAATAGGATTGCCGTTAATATAAATCGGCTGAGCGGTTATCATTTTATTAATGCTGTCGCCCGAAAGGTCAAGCGAAGATGCAAGAGATGAAAGAAGTCCTGCCTGTGAAAGAGCAGATTTAACGCTGTCGTTTAAAAGATTTGAGCCGATAGTATAAGCAATACCCGGTAAAATCTTAATCAAACCGTTTACAACGTCAGGAGAAACAACATCGATATACTGAGTGCAAACAGCATTAACAATAGGTCTTAAAAATTCATCAGAAGCGATATTCTTGCCGCTTTTTGCAACTACATTATAATAGTTTTCTTCATATTCCTTAGCTGTAGGAATGCTTGTAAGTCCCATAGCCTCAAGAGCAGGGATAAGGTTTGCATATACACCGTTTTCATAATTGCCGTCGGACGTAATATGGTCAAACATTTTAACATTAATCGAAACGAATCCCATAATGCTTGCACCCGGCGCAAGAAGATTTGTGATAGGACGAATAATTGCAAGAAGTGCGTCAACAAAACCTGCACGGTCGCCGTCCTCAAAGCCGAAGTCACCGTTTACAAAATCAATTTTTGCGATATGTTCAAGCTTGTTTTCCTCTTCGGTTTCTTTAAATCCATTAAGAGACTCGTTAATCTTTGTAACTGCCTTTGAATATTTTGCTTCTTCAAGGTCATTAACAATATTTTCCGGAGAGCAAATCGAACTAATAAGACCTCCGAGGGTAAGTTTAGCAATACCAAGGTCTGTTTTATCTCTTGAAAGAGAAGCATAAAGGCTGATTACATTAGCAATCATCTTATTGGTATAAACATTTGTCTTTAAAATTGTATCAAGACCCGTTTCCTTAACCTTAGCTTCCGGTGCAATCATTCCTGCAACGTTACCGATTAATCTCCAAAGTCCGTCAGCCGATGACTGAATACCGCCCTCAGTCCAAGCAATATCGCTGTTTGCCGGTCTTACGATATCGGTAATTTTGTAGTCCTTGATTTCCTGTGAGAAATCGTTGTGGTCAGGCTCCGGCATAACAATTTGCATAATCTTTGCAATTGTGTCGGCCGAAAGTTTCTTTTTATTAGCGTCAACCAAAGCAGCATACTTTGATTTAACCTCGTTTACAGTGCTTTCAGTAACGTTTGACAAATCGATTTTATCGATATAATCAACAAAATCCTGAAGGTCGATATCGTTGATTTTTGACTTGATTTGAATAAGACAGTAGTTAAGATTATATGTATTAATCTTTGAAGGCTTTGTATAAGCAAGTTCAGGTGTAAGAGCACTTGCGTCGGTATAAACATTTGACGAAGTAGCCACAACTTTACAATATGCCGAGCTTGCCATAGTGTTATAAAAACGAAGTGAGTTTTCGGAAAGATTAGCCTGAAGTGCTACGGCATTTTCAAGTTCGTCTTTTGTAACAGCCTCGTTGTTATAAACTTTTGTTGCAACTTCAATAATTGTCTTAACTGCTTTTGAAAGGTCCTCAAAGCCCTTCATATTATCGGTAGCGGTAATAACCTTATTAACGACTTTATTACTTACCGCTGTTACGTTTTTATCATAATCTTTTTGATACTTATCAAATGCGTCAATATATGTCTGCGCACTTTGACCTGTTTTCCAATCATATGTATAAGGTTTGGTATTTGACCTTGTTACATATGTTGAAGCCGAAAAGTTCTTAGGGTCTGCGCCGTCGGCGTCTACGTCCTGAATGTCAAGATACAAAAGATTAAGAATTGTATTTAATGTTGTGGCACTTTTCTCACTCAAATTTGTTTGAGCGCAGTAGTAACCGCCGTTATATGAAGACCAATATACAAAATGGTCAAGGAATTTGATTTGGCTTGCAGAAAGCTTAACAAAATCATCAAAAAGAGTGTCAAGCGCTGTCTGTGCTGCAGTATTATTTTTG
Source organism: uncultured Clostridia bacterium (assembly GCA_945874765.1). Classification (GTDB taxonomy): domain Bacteria; phylum Bacillota; class Clostridia; order Oscillospirales; family Acutalibacteraceae; genus Eubacterium_R. Next base: position 7,150 of record CAMCHQ010000022.1, on the reverse strand, counting down.
AAATTAGTTTTACTTGTGAAAACGAAAGCAGTACCGTTTTTCTCCGCAAGCGGAGCAACAGCCTTAATTGCCTGACTGTATTCATCAGGGAATGCACCGCAAAGTTTTTCAAAATCTGCAACACGTGAGACAGTAAATTCTATCTTTTGATCCGATGTAGCCGATTTACCGAGTTCACCGTAAAGTATATCATTACTTACAACTTGGAACCAATATGCATAGTATGCAACATTGAGCTGAAGTTTCTCACTCGATGACAAAGCCGAAAGAGCAGTATTTATTGCATTATAATGCTCTCTTGCAGCCGCTTTATTGGCTAAAGAATCTTCATCGGTTTTGGTCGAATTAAGATTGTTTTTATCCTTATCATAGAAATCTTTAATTTGTGCTTCAACGTTCGTAATTTTTTCATCACGTGCGTCTTGAATATCATCTGCGAATGCCTGAAAAGCAACACTCAGGCTTGTGATAATCATCACGAGTGACAAAAACAGACTAAGCGAACGTTTTACGTGAGTTTTCATTATTCATAACTCCTTAATATAATAAATGACTCCATTAATATATTACTACAAATTGACGAATTGTTCAATAATCATCTAAATTTTCGGTAATTTTATATAAACATTGCCTAACATTTTACTTTTTGAGTATACATTGCGCATAATTTTGATACACAAAAACAGACTGTATACGGTCTGTTTTCCGGTTGTTTGCGGTTAGGCATTTTAAAACAGACCGTCATACGTTTTTCGGTACGTTTTGACAGCAAATAAGTAATATGATATGATGTGTTTTGTAATAAAGGGGATGATGAAAACGGCACATTTTGCAAAAGGCGACAAAAGCATTGAATTTATAATAAATTGTGCAAACGAAGAATTTGCGCAAAACGGCAGCAAAACCACGCTAAACGGTATTTGCGAAAAATACAAAATTTCAAAAGGCAGAATGTATCATTTTTTCACCTCAAAAGAGGATTTGCTTTGCAACTGCTTTAAATATTCGCTTGAAAAGGTTGCAAATGCGATTAACGACTTTGAAATTGACAAAAACGCTTCGCTTGAGGACAATTTGCATAATTATTATAATGAAATAATCAATCATTGGCTGAAAAACCCGAACGATATAATAACTATTGAAAGAATAGCAAAAATGTCGCAGGTAAATTTCAGCGAGAAAAACTATTTAAGGCTCAAAGGATATAAAAACGAATGGGCAGACTGCGTGACGGGCAAATTTCTCCAAATAATCAAGTCAAAAAAGGTCAAGATGAGAGTGAACGAAACTGTCATTAAGCAGATAATATCGGCAATGTATCAACAAATGTTTCTGAATTTTTCAAACGATTTGATAAGCGCACTCAAAAGCGGAAATTATCGCCTTGCGAAAGAGAAAAAGAAAAGTCTTTTGAGAAATTACGATATACTTATCGACGCATTTTTAAACGGCATTGCCGAAAAAGAATATTAATACAGTAAAAGCAGGATACGAAAACGTACCCTGCTTATTTTTCACTATGAAATAATTTCACTGTAAAGCAAATTCACTCGCCGAAGGCGAATATAACCGATTAATCAATCCGTTCCTGCGTCGTTTTGCGGTTCAACTGCGGTTGTGGATTGCACCTCGCCGTAAACCTGAAGAACAACCTCTTCGCCTACCGCTGCGGTTTCACCTGCTGCCGGAGCGCTGGCATAACTTTCCTTAACAGTATTAGCCTCGTGGGAGCCGTCATTATAAATCTCGACCGTTGAAACTTTAAAGCCCTTATCTTCAAGTGCTTTGGTAGCGTCTTTAAGAGATTGACCCGCAACGTTAGGAACTGTTTCAGTCTGAACGCCCTTGCTCACGGTAAGTTGAATTTCTGTTTTTTCGTCAACCTTTTTACCCGGTTCAATGCTTTGTTCAAAAACTATTCCCTCTTCAACATCTTTAGAATATTTGGAAACAAAGGTAAGTTTGAACTGTTTATTCCAAGCGCCGTTATTTTCAATATCGCTTTGAGTATAACCCGCCGATACGAAATCAGGCACTTCATATTGTGCGGTGGCAACGCTTTGGGTGGTATTATCATCTTTTTTGCCGAAGCCTCCGTTTTTAGCAACGTACACTCCTGCGCCGACAGCCGCAATAATAAGAATCACCAAAATAATTATAGCGATTTTAGTACCGTTTTTCTTCTTCGGCTTGTCATCATAACCCGGATAGCCTCTGTAGTTTTCCTCTTGCTCTATCGGGTCGACGTCCTCTTCCTTTTTCTTGTGCTTAGGCTCTTTTTTAACCTCTTCCTCCTGTGCGGCAGCCGCCTGAACGGTTGGAGAAGCATTGAGCTGTTCACGGAAAGTTTCAATATCCTGCGTTCTCTTTTCAGGATAAATCTGCAATCCGCCGCCGAGAGCACGAATAACATAAGTAGGAATTTTCTCGGCAATAGTGTTAGGAATCATTAATTTATCATTAGCTTCCCTGCTCTTTGCACTCGGTGGATTTTGACCTACAAGTGCTCTGAATATACAAGCGGAGAAAGCGTAAATATCGGTAGCCGGGCACATTTTATGATTATTATCATACTGTTCGAGCGCCGTATAACCCTCGTTTACATTAAATTCAAGCTCGCTTGACATAGTGTTGGCTTCGGCAATGCAAAAGCCTTTAAGTCTGACCTTGCCGTCCCTGCAAAGAACGAGATTATCGGGGCAGATACCGCCGTGGATAATACCGTTTGCGTGCAAAGCTTCAAGAGTTGTGAGCACGGGCATAAACATAATTCTTGCCTGGTCCCAAAGAATATTGCCGTCCGGATTGCGAAGCAAAAAGTCACGAAGAGTAATAGTCTCCATATATTCGCTTACGGCATATGCGGTTTCATTAAGTTCAAAAACGTCATAAGTCGGAATAACCGCAGAAAGACTTTTAAGTTCGCTTATAGTAGTCCAAAGTTTAATAAAAGACTCTTTGAGTTTATCATATGACGGTTTAAATTTTTCTCTTATATGAACATCTGAACTGCCCTCAAGCCTCGTTGCGATACCCTTAGGCAAAAATTCACGAACGCAAACAACCTGTCCGAGTTGCGTATCATATGCCATATAAGTAGCGGCGTCACTTTCATGGGACAAAAGCGCACCTACAGCATATCTGTTATTTAATACAGTTTTCGGTTGAAGATACATAAAGCTAACCTGCGTGTCATTATCATAACCGCAATTAGAACAAACACTGCCCTCGGTCAGCTCCTCAAAGCACTTCATACATAAATTATCTAAATTTCTCAACAGAAAATCACTCCGTTATTTATTTGAAAATATTTTACCAAGCCAAATATAGTTTGTCAAGGACTATGTATAATTGGCTGTTGATTAAATATGTAAATTATTATATAATAAATTGTAAAGTAAATCAATTAAAGAAAGGAAATATTATGGCATCTTTTGCGTATATAAAAGAATTATTTGAAAAAAAGGATAAAAACGGCAACGGATATCTTGACCTTCTTGTTATCGGAAGCGACAAAAAGGAATATCCGGCTAAGGTTTGGCAGTTTGAAAACAACGGTCAGTTTGAAAAGGACGACGTTGTGGAAATCGAGTACACGCTTGACAATTACAGGGGTAAAAATCAGCTTACCATTACCTCTATTAAAAAAGCGCCGAGCGATATGATGAAAGAATTTGTTCCTGCAAGCGAGCATGACGGCAAGGCAGTATTTGCTATGCTTCTCAACAAGGTAAACAATTTCAAAGACGAGGAATTAAAGGCAATCGTTAAAGATATTATGCTTCAAAACAGAGAAGCGCTTGAAGTTTTCCCTGCCGCATACAGGCTTCACCACGCAATTGTGGGCGGTTTAATGCTTCACACGGCTTCAATCGTTGAAATGGCGGAAAAGACTTGCGAGGTTTACCCGAACATCAACAGAGAGCTTTTACTTGCCGGCGCAATTCTGCACGACGTTGCAAAAACATTTGAAATGAAAACGGGCAAAACGGGACTTTGCACAGGCTACACGGTCGGCGGTGAGCTTATAGGTCATCTTGTAAAAGGTGCAATGATGGTAAACGATACCGCTAAAAAGCTTGGAATTACAAGTGAAACGGTAACACTTCTTGAACATATGATTTTGTCGCACCACGGTATTCCGGATTACGGCGCAGCGGTTCGTCCTATGTTTTTGGAGGCGGAAATTCTTTCAACTCTTGACAGTCTTGACGCAACTATTTTTGAATTTGATTCGGCGGCAAGCAAAGTTGAGCCGGGTGAATTTTCAGACAGGCAATGGATGCTTGACAACAGAAAAGTATTCAACCACGGTCTTGCACCGAGCGACTACAAGGTGAATTTAGGAGAATAACAATGGCGATTGAAAACGAAGTATGGAGCGAAATAAAAATTACCGTTGACACAAAGGATATTGAAGTTGCGGGAAATATTGCAAATATGGTTGTGCCTTACGGAATATATATTGAAGATTATTCCGACCTTGAAAACGAGGTTATGGAGATAGCTCACATTGACCTTATTGAAGAAAGTTTGCTTGAAGCGGACAGAACAAAGGGCATTATCCACGTTTACGTAAACCCACACGAAAATCCGATTGAAGCGGTTTCGTTTATTGAGGAGAGGCTTAAAGAGCAGAACATCGATTATTCAATCCAAATTGACGATTGCGCAACAGAGGATTGGGTAAACAATTGGAAGCAGTATTTTCACCCTATGCCTATCGGCGAGAAGTTACTTATCCGCCCGACTTGGGAGGACGAGTATGACGCAGGAGGCAGAAAAGTGCTTCACATTGAGCCGGGGCTTGCGTTCGGAACAGGAAGTCACCCGACAACAAAATTATGCCTTGAAACGCTTGAAAAATACATTGACGAAAATTCGACGGTTCTTGATATCGGCTGCGGCAGCGGTATTCTTTCTATCGCTTCCCTGCTTCTCGGCGCTAAAAGTGCCCTTGGTGTCGACATTGACTCTCTTGCGGTTAAAACAGCGCAGGCAAACGCACTTGAAAACGGTTTTGACGAGAGCAAATTCAAAGCGCTTCAGGGTAATTTGTCGGACAAGGTAAGCGGAAAATACAGCGTAGTTGTTGCAAACATTGTTGCCGATATCATTATGGAATTTAACAAAGAGGTCGGCAAATTCCTTGAAGATGACGGCGTATATATCACAGGCGGAATAATCGAAAGCAGAGAGGACGAGGTTCTTTTAAGCTTTGCGCAAAACGGCTTTGAGGTTAAAGAACGCTTTGAGGAAAAAGGCTGGCTCGTGTTCGTTGTCAAAAAGAGTAAATAAGTGGTTTTGTAATATAAATACACAGACAATGGCAGACCGCCCCCTACAGTAAAGCATAAAAAAGCACCCAAACGGGTGCTTTTTATTTTATCAAATATTCAATTAACAAACATTATTTATTATGCTTGAGTTCGTCGAACACGTCCGTGATTTCCTTTTCCGGCTTCGGAGTGAGGAGAGAAACGATAACATTTACCAAAAGTCCGCAAATAAATGCAGGAAGTAACTCATAGATGTCAAAGATACCGCCGAGTTTGGCAATAGCGTTTTTCCAAACGAATACCATAACACCGCCTACAATCATACCTGCGAGTGCGCCGTAGCGATTTGACCTCTTCCAGAAAAGTGAAAGGAGCATAACGGGACCGAAAACAGCGCCGAAACCTGCCCACGCAAATGAAACGATACCGAATACAGATGAGTTTGAATCCCAAGCGATAATTACGCCGATAACGGAAATTACAATAAGAGTAACTCTTGCAACAATCATTTGAGCGGTTTCACTGAGTTTAATTCTGAAAAGTCCGCCGATAATATTTTCACTTGCTGCGGAAGAAGCGGCGAGGAGCTGACTGTCGGCAGTTGACATTGTACTTGCCAAAATACCTGCAAGGATAATACCTGCCAAAAGAGCCGGAACAACGCCTACTTTTGAAAGAAGATTTGCGATTTGAACAATAACGGTTTCGCTGTCCTTAAACTGAGGGAGCGCACCCTCTTTAATCATAGCCATACCTACAACACCGATTAAAACGGCAACTGCCATTGAGATAACAACCCAAATTTCGGCAACACGTCTTGAAACTTTAACTTTATCGGGATTTTCAATAGCCATAAATCTTAAAAGAATATGAGGCATACCGAAGTAACCGAGACCCCAAGCAAGGGTTGAAATAACCTTTAATGCGCCGTAGCTGCCAGGTGAATTTGTTGCGGCGTTATATCCCTCAAAGAAATTGAGATAGCCCGGAAGATTTTTGGCATTCATAATAACCTGCTCCATTCCGCCCGCCTGATTAATACCGAAAACAAGAACGATGATAAGAGCAACAGTCATAATAATCGACTGAATAAAGTCCGTCATTGAAGCCGCATTAAATCCACCGAGAGATGTATAGCCGACAATAACGATAGCCGACACAACCATTGCGATATGATAATCAACACCGAAAAGAGTGCCGAAAAGTTTGCCGCAAGCCGCAAAGCCCGAAGCTGTATAAGGCACGAAGAACACGATAATCATAAGTGCCGCAACTGCCATAATAAGTCTGCTTTTGTCATTATATCTTTTTGAAAAATAATCGGGAATTGTAATTGCGTTAATTCTTGCCGAATATTTACGAAGCTTTTTAGCAACGATAAGCCAGTTGAGATATGTACCTACCGCAAGACCGATAACAGTCCAGCCGACCTCCGCAAGACCGCTTGCAAGAGCAAGACCGGGCAAGCCCATAAGAAGATAGCTTGACATATCCGACGCTTCGGCACTCATTGCCGTAACAAGAGGACCGAGTTTACGTCCGCCGAGATAAAAGTCGCCGACATTTTTTGTTTTTTTCGAGTAAACTACGCCAATCATAACCATAGCCGCAAGATAAACCACTATGGAAATCATTATGCATATTTGTGCTTTTGTCATAAATATGCCTCCAAAATAAAAAAATAAGCCGTTACAAAAAATATAACGACTTATTTTAACATATTATTAATAAAATGTAAAGATATATTAGATTTTGAAAATACAGGCGACCATTTTAGTGAAAAGTGAAGAGTGAATAAGTAATAAGTAAAAAAGGAGAGCCTTGCAATATACAACGATAAAAAAAGACACCATTAAAAATGGTGTCTTTTT
>CAMCHQ010000021.1 GCA_945874765.1 uncultured Clostridia bacterium | reverse complement strand
AAAGCTTTCTGTTTCCCCCGGTAGAACCGGGGGTTATCAACCATTGCTGGACAATGTAAAAAAGGAGAAGCTTGATACTAAGCCTCTCCTTTTCGGTAAGATTAAAAAGTTTTATTTATTTTCTTTTTTACTGCCTATTTTACTTTCTGTATGGTTAATCAATTTTTTAATATTTTCTCTGTGTGCAAGCAAAACTATCAATGTAAAAATTAATGATAAAAGTGCAAGCGGCAGAGATTTATAAAAGATAAATATAAATACGGGATAAAAAACAGCCATTGCAATGCTTCCGAGTGATACATATTTTGTGATTAACACAATAATTGCAAATATAGCAAGCAAAATAAGCGCTATACGCCAATCAATCATAAATACCATTCCGCCGGCGGTGGCAACGCCCTTGCCGCCTTTGAAGCCGAAAAAGCAAGGAAAAATATGACCGAGCACGCAGAAAAGACCGGAAAATGATTTAGTAAACATTCTTGCGTCTATTCCTAAAATATATGCTCCGCCGTTTTCAGCCAGCGATATATTTCCCATTTTTCTCACAATTATAAATGAAATAATAATTGCAACGGCAACCTTTAGCATATCCCCTATAATTGTCATTACAGCGTATTTTTTACCGTAATTTCTAAGCATATTTGTTGAACCGGCGTTACCGCTTCCGTGACTTCTCACGTCATCTTTATTAAGCGATTTTGATATAATTATACCAAAATTCAAGCTTCCGAGAAGATATGAAACAACTGCCGATATAATCAGTGCCGGTATCATTTTTTGCCCTCTCCCCGTTCTCTTATTATAAATCTAACCGGAGTTCCGTCAAGACCGAAAATATCTCTGATTTGATTTTCAAGATATCTTTGGTATGAGAAATGGAAAAGTTCGGCATTATTGACGAAAAATACAAACGTCGGCGGTCTTGTGGAAGCCTGCGTCATATAGAATATTTTAAGCCTTTTGCCTTTATCGGTCGGCGGTTGAACACGTGCAGTCGCACTTGCAAGAACTTCGTTAAGTTTACCGGTAGAAATTCTCATAGAGTTTTGAGAATGAACAAATGATATCATTTCATACAATTTGTCAATCCTCTGCCCTGTTTTAGCTGAAATAAACATAATCGGAGCATAACTCATAAATGAAAAATCGTTTGCAAGCTTTTCTCTGTATTCTTTCATAGTGTTACCGTCTTTTTCAACAGCGTCCCACTTATTGACAGCTATAATACAAGCCTTGCCCTGTTCAAGTGCAATGCCGGCGACTTTTGAATCTTGCTCGGTAAAGCCCTCAACGGCATCAATCATAATTACGCAGACATTTGCTCTTTCAACAGCCATTCTTGCACGAATAATACTGTATTTTTCAATTGCATCGTCAACACGGCTCTTTCTTCTGAGACCTGCCGTATCGATAAAATTGAATTTACCGTATTGATTTTCAACAAATGTATCGGTGGTATCACGTGTTGTACCGGCAATATCCGATACTATAGCACGATTTACACCGCTGATTTTATTTACAAGCGATGATTTGCCGACATTGGGTTTACCGATAATAGCAACCTTAATTACCTCGTCGTCATCATCTTCTTCGTCATTTTCGGGAAGATATTTGAGAACCTCGTCAAGTAAATCGCCTGTGCCGTGACCGTGTGCGGCAGAAACTGCAACAGGGTCACCTAATCCGAGATTATAAAATTCATAAAATTCAGGGTCCGGCTCACCGATACTGTCGCACTTATTAACGCATAAAATTATCGGTTTACCGCTTTTTTGAAGCATAGTTGCAACGTCATAATCGCTTGCAACAACACCGTCACGGATATTAGTCACAAGAATAATAACGTCGGCAGTTGAAATTGCAATTTCAGCCTGAGTTCTCATTTGACTTAAAATTATATCGGATGTGTTAGGCTCAATACCGCCTGTATCGACAAGCAAAAACTTATGATTAAGCCATTCGCAGTCACCGTAAATTCTGTCTCTTGTAACACCCGGTGTATCATCAACAATAGAAAGCCTTGTTCCTATTAATTTATTAAAAAGAGTTGATTTGCCGACATTCGGTCTGCCGACAATCGCAACAACAGGTTTTGCCATAAGCTAACCTCCTATTTAGTAGTAAATAACAAGAAAGGCGGACAAAATGTCCGCCAACAAATGTAAAATCTTACGCTTCCTTGCTGATAACTTCTTTGCCGTTATAATAACCGCAGTTGCCGCATACCTTGTGAGATACAGTGTAGCCGCCACAGTTTGAGCACTTTACAAGTGTCGGAGCGTCCATTTTCCAAACGCTTGATCTTCTCTTGTTCTTTCTTGCTTTTGATGTTTTTCTTGCAGGTACTGCCATCTTAATTGCCTCCTTTTTATTAAAAAGCCATATTATTCATCTTCGAGTAGCTGCAACAGAGCTGCCATTCTGGGGTCGACATCTTTTTTGCAGTTACATTGCTTGACATTCAAATTAGCGCCGCATTTCGGACATAAACCTTTACAATCCTCTTTGCAAAGAATTTTATTAGGCAATGAAAGCGAAACCTCTTCGTTCACTAATTCGTCTAAATCGAGTTCCCTATTACTTACAACAATATAGTCATCATCATCTTCCTCATTTTCGAGTTTTTCAACAACAATGCGCTTAACATCAAAGGAAAAATGCTTTTTTACCTTCTCTGCACATCTGTCACAAAAACCGAAGAAATCAAAGCTGATATTAATATCGAGATATAAAACATCTGCCTTGGAATAAAGACATCCGACAACATTAACGCCGTTTTTAATAGGATTATAAGTGCTGTAAATGAGATTACTTAAATCAAGAACATAATTAATATCAAGCTGCGTTTGAACACCGCTTAACAAATTATTAAGGTCAATTCTCATAAAATCACCTCGCACTCGCACTTTAAGTATTATATATATAAGGCGGTGTTTTGTCAATAGTTAATTTGAAAATGACAACTAAATTTTATATTTTGGATGATTTATTATAAAACTTATTTCTAAATATTGTCTATTAGTAAACAATCTTTTAAAAAATCTTGCATATTTTGTTGTATTTATTGATAAATAATTGTCAAAGTAGTATTATTGTTTCGTGGGATGAAATTCCCCTACTTTATATATAAGGAGATAATAACAATGGTAAACAGATTTGTATTAAATGAAACAAGTTATCACGGCGCAGGCGCTATTAAAGAAATAGCAACTGAAGTAAAGGGAAGAAAATTTAAAAAGGCTTTTGTTTGCTCGGACCCTGACCTCATTAAGTTCGGTGTAACAAAAAAGGTTACGGATGTTCTTGACAACGCTGATATTGATTATGAAATCTACAGCGAAATTAAGCCAAACCCGACTATTGAAAACGTACAGACAGGTGTAGCTGCATTTAAGGCTTCGGGTGCTGACTGCATTATCGCTATCGGCGGCGGTTCATCAATGGATACAGCTAAAGCAATCGGTATTATTATTAAAAATCCTGATTTTGCAGATGTTCGTTCTCTTGAAGGCGTTGCACCTACAACAAATAAATGTGTTCCTATTATCGCAGTTCCGACCACGGCAGGTACTGCGGCTGAAGTTACAATCAACTATGTAATTACCGATACTGAAAAGAACAGAAAGATGGTTTGTGTTGACCCTAAAGATATTCCGGTAGTAGCAGTAGTTGACCCTGATATGATGTCATCAATGCCTAAGGGACTTACTGCGGCAACAGGTATGGACGCTCTTACCCATGCTATTGAAGGCTACATTACAGCCGGTGCTTGGGAACTTTCCGATATGTTCCACCTTAAAGCAATTGAGATTATTTCTAAGAGTTTAAGAGGCGCAGTTGAAAATACACCTGAAGGCAGAGAAGGTATGGCTCTCGGTCAGTATGTTGCAGGTATGGGCTTTTCAAACGTAGGTCTCGGTATTGTTCACTCAATGGCTCACCCACTCGGTGCACTTTATGATACTCCTCACGGTGTTGCAAATGCAATCATTCTTCCTACAGTTATGGAATATAACGCTCCTGCAACAGGTGAAAAATACAGAGATATTGCAAAAGCAATGGGTGTTGAAGGCGCAGACGATATGACACTTGACGAAGCAAGAAAAGCTGCAGTTGATGCTGTTAAGAAACTTTCTAAAGATGTCGGTATTCCTGAAAATCTTAAAGATATCGTAAAGCCTGAAGATGTTGACTTCCTTGCTCAGTCAGCTTATGACGACGCTTGCCGTCCGGGTAACCCGAGAGAAACAAGTGTTGAGGAAATCAAGCAACTTTACCTTTCACTTATGTAATTAATACATATATAAATTAAGTGAGGCTGTTAATTCAGCCTCACTTTTTACTTTGTGAATTGTATAAAAAAGCGGTACAGAATTAACTGTACCGCTTAATATTTTCCTAATTATAACTCTTCGCAATAATCAAAGATTTCAACAGGTAAATCTTCCTTATCACAGCTGATTGTGAAATAGAAGTTTACGTCTGTAGCTTCTGAAAGTTCTGAAAGCATCTCAAAGAATTGAGGAAGCTTTTCATACTCTCTGCCTACAATCTTAAATGTAGCATCAATAAGAATATCGGTTACATCATAGTTACCTGCGCAAATACCTGCAAGGAAGCCGTAAAATGCCTTATGACCGTTGATAAGATATGTTTCAGTCTCTAAAAGACGAGCCTTAGATGAAACATCATATGTAAGCTTTGGCTCTTTTTCAATGCAAACAACGTTGCCGTCAGAGTTCTCAACGCAAACATTAACTTGGTCGATAAGCTTCTTAGTTTTTCCTGAACCTTTATTTCCGATTATGAGTTTAATCATATTAAAATTCCTCCGAGTTTTATTCTAACTATATATTAGCATATACCGAGACGTTTTTCAAGACTTTCTTTTTCCTTTTCGTAACCCGGTTTACCTAAAAGTGCAAACATATTCTTTTTATAGCTTTCAACACCCGGCTGATTGAAAGGATTTACGCCAAGCATATAACCTGATACAGCACAAGTCTTTTCAAAGAAATAAATCAAATAGCCGATATCACTCGGTGTGATTGTATCACATTCGATAACAAGATTGCCTACTCCGCCGTCGGTATGAGCAAGAAGTGTGCCCTCTCTTGCCTTTTCATTTACATAACTCATCTTCTTACCTGCAAGGAAGTTAAGACCGTCAATGTTGCCCTCTTGTTCTGTAATAAGAAAATCGTTATGAGGATTGTTGAATTTGATTACGGTTTCAAACATAAGCTTGCTGCCGCTCTCCTGAATATACTGTCCGAGAGAATGAAGGTCGGTCGAGAAAATGCAAGATACAGGGAAAAGACCCTTTCCGTCCTTGCCTTCGCTTTCTGCAAATAACTGCTTGAGCCATTCGTTAAACATAGCCATACAAGGCTCGTATGATACAAAACATTCAAGCTTGGTACCTTTATTATAAAATACATTTCTTACGGCTGCATATTTAAGTACATCGTTTTCATCAATGTTTTCACTGCAAAGTTCGTTTTGAGCTTTTTGTGCGCCTGCCATAAGTTCGTCAATATCAATACCTGCAACTGCGATAGGAAGAAGACCTACTGCTGTAAGAACGGAATATCTGCCGCCTACATCGTCAGGAACAACAAATGTTTCATAACCTTCTTCGTCTGCAAGACCCTTTAATGTACCCTTTGCCTTATCTGTAGTTGCAAAAATTCTCTTTGCAGCCTCTTCCTTGCTGTACTTGCTGTTTACAAGGTCACGGAATACTCTAAATGCAATAGCAGGCTCGGTTGTGGTACCGCTCTTACTGATAACATTAACGCAAATATCCTTGCCCTCACAGATTGATACAACCTCATTAAGAGCTGACGGGCTGATAGAATTACCTATAAAGTAAATATCAGGTGTGTCCTTTTTCAATGCATTGTAGTTAGGTGAAGTAAGTGCTTCGATAACTGCTCTTGCACCGAGGTAAGAACCGCCGATACCGATAACTACAAGAACGTCGGCATTTTTCTTGATGAATTCAGCCGCATTCTTAATTCTTGCAAATTCTTCTTTATCATAATTTGTCGGAAGGTCAACCCAACCGAGAAAATCATTGCCTGCACCTGATTTGTCATTGAGGGTATGAAGAGCCTCAACAGCCTTTGGCGCAATAGCTTTAATATCATCGTTTGACACAATGTTTAATGCGTGATCGTTAAAAAATTTGATCGCCAAAATAATCGCCTCTGTTTCAATAAAAATAGTGTTTATCTAAAAACTCTCGAATTGATATAATACACTATTTTCTCGAAATATTCAATATCTTTTTATATATTATTTATCATTTTTTTGAAAATATATAAAAATGATACAGATTTGATATTTTTGTCGGATTTGAGTTCAACTGTCGAAATCTTTTTGTTTGAACTAAACACTTCTATTTTTCCGAGGCTATCCCCTTTTTTTATAGGTGCTTTAACTTCTTTTTTAAATGAATACTTATATGATATTTTTTCTGAATTTTTAGGTAAAAGAACTTTTTGAGTTTGAGAATATGTCGGTTTTATTGATTTGATTTCTCCGCCTTTAACTTTAATGTCCTTAATCTTTGAGCTGCCGATTTTAATTGTTTCAAGTTTATAATTTGCAAAGCCGTAATCAAGAAGTTCACGTGTTAAATCAAATCTGTCATCACTTGTTTTAGCACCCAAAACAACCGATACAAAACTGATATTATCTCTCGTTGCCGTTGCACATAGGCAAAAGCCGGCGTTTGATGTTGTTCCTGTTTTTAAACCTGTCATTCCGTTATATTTATTGATAAGTTTATTAGTATTATTAAGTTCTGTTTTGCCGCCACGTAAACTGTCGAGCCAAACTGTTGAGTATTTCAGTATAAGTTTATGTTTCATTATTTCCTTAGCAATAACGGCTAAATCATAAGCACAGGAATAATGGTTGGTTATTTCATCATCAAGACCGGTGCAGTTTTCAAAATGTGAGTTTTTTAAGCCCAATGTTTTGACTCTTTGATTCATCATATCAACGAAAGCGCTGTCGCTTCCTGCGACGTATTCACCCAAAAGAGTACAAGCATCATTAGCCGAAGCAATAACCACAGCCTTGAATAAATCGTTTACGCTCATTTTTTCTCCGACTTCAAGCCAAATTTGAGAACCGCCTTTTGAAACTGCCGTTTGAGTTGCCGCCACCTCGTCTGTAAGCTTGATTTTACCGCTGTCAATCGCTTCAAGAATTAAAAGAATTGACATAAGCTTGGTAACTGACGCAGGAGACAGATGCTCATAAGCGTTGTTTTCTTTAATTACTTCACCTGTGTCAATGTTCATTAATATGCTTGATTTAACTTCAATTTCTTTATTTTCTTTTGCATATGTGCTGTACGGAAATGCAAATAAAATTGACATCGCCAAAATAATACTTATTGCTCTTTTCATATAATCACCCAATAATATTTATTATAAGCATCTTGTTTTAATTACAATATTTTGTTATAATTACCTAAATTAATTACGGAGGGCCAAAAATGAAGGCTGCTTTTTATACACTTGGTTGCAAGGTAAATCAATATGAAACTGAATATATGGCTGAACTTTTACGTAATGCCGGCTTTGAAATAGTAAAGGAAAATGAGGACGCTGATTATTACATAGTCAATTCCTGCACTGTTACGGCTACTGCCGACCAAAAAACAAGAAAAAGTATCAGAAAATTTAAGAGAAATCATCCGAATTCAACTGTTATCCTTACAGGCTGTATGCCGCAGGCTTTTCCCGAGGAAGCAAAGGAATTGATTGAAGCCGATATAGTATTTTCAAATAAGAACGACGGTGATATTCTGTCGCTCATTAATGAATATAATCTGAATAAAAACCGACTTGTTAAAATTGACGAGCATAAAACCGGTGACAGCTTTTGGGACTGTTCAATTGACCGCTTTCACGAGAGAATAAGGGCGTTTGTTAAAATCGAGGACGGCTGCGACAGATTTTGTTCCTATTGCATTATTCCGAAATCACGTGGCAGAGTTCGTTCAAAATCACTTGATATGCTTAAAAACGAAATTGATAAACTTGCAAACGGCGGAATTAAAGAAATCGTCCTTGTAGGTATCAATCTTTCCGCTTACGGCAAGGGTGAAGACTTTAATATTGTCGACGCCGTTAAAATATGCAACGGTAACGGAAAAATCAAACGAATAAGATTAGGCTCTCTCGAACCTGACCATTTGACGGATGAGGTTATTGAAGGTCTTGCCGAATGTGAAAAACTTTGTCCGCAATTTCACATTTCTCTTCAAAGCGGTTGTGACAAAACGCTTAAAAGTATGAACAGGCACTATACTGCCGATGAATACAAGGCTCTTTGTGATAAACTTCGTTCATCATTTGAAAATGCAAGCCTCACAACAGACGTTATGGTTGGTTTTAATGATGAAACAGAAGATGACTTTAACGAAAGTCTTAATTTTGTTAAAAATATTGCCTTTGAAAAAGTTCACGTTTTCCCTTACAGTGAAAGAGTGGGAACGGCAGCGTCAAAGCGTGGCGATAATGTACCTAAGCAGGAAAAAGAACGCAGAGCCGCCGTTATGATTGAGGAAACGGAAAAAATCCGACACGATTATCTGAAAAATCTTGTGGGCACAAACGAAAAAGTTTTATTTGAAAACGAAATTGAACCCGGTGTTTTTCAAGGCTATACAAAAAGCTATTTACCTGTAAGAATGAAATATGACAGAAATATTGTCGGTGAGGAATTAGAAGTTAAAATTATTGATTATTCTGACGATTTTTGCATTGCGGAATAAAGATTTGACGTTTCTTCATTATCTTTAAGACTGCTGTATGAGAAAATATAGTAGCCTTTCACCTTATCTGTTTTTGAAAGATATGTAATTTGACGTGCTACTATATTCTTTTCATTTTTAAATTCGTTTTTGCCGCTTTCCCCTGCGTATTCGTCTACAAGTCCCGATTTATACATAGGAAGCGCAACATATAAGTCACATATAGCGTTATCGCACCACTGCTTTGTTGTTTGCATAAACGGTTGGTTTTCGTTTTTAAATCCGAAATATATTTGAGGGCAGATATAGTCGACATAACCTTCATTTCTCGACCATTTTATAACGTCGGCATATATTGTTGAATAATCATAATCCATTGATGATGCGGGGCTTATACCGAATGTGACGCTTTTGTTTATTGATTTAACGGCGGAATATACCGATTTTATCATATTATTTACGTTATCTCTTCGCCAGTCAAAAAGGCTTAACTCTCCCCCGCTGTTTTTATAGTTTAGATATTCTTCTTTATCAATGTTTTTGTCTTTTGTGGGATAAAAATAATCGTCAAAGCAAACGGAATCGACATTATAATTCGATACTATTTCTTTAACTCCGTTCACGATTAAGTCGGTGACATCGCTGTAGCAAGGATTAAAATATATACCGTTATCAAGCACAATTAATTTGCCTGTGTTTTGCCATTTGAGTGCAATATTGTTTTTGGCAAGGGTCGAAAAATCATTTCTCTGGCTTACTCTGTACGGATTTACCCACGCTTCGATTGATAAATTATATTTATGTGCCGTATTAACCATAATTTCAAGCGGGTCGTATATAAGTTTTGACCCTTGATATCCAAAGCAGTATTCGCTTGTAGGAAAATAATTTGACTTATAAAATGCGTCGGCACAAGGTCTGACCTGAACTGTTACACGGTTAAATCCTTTATTCGAAAGTTCTTTAAAGGCTTTGCTTATTTCTTTTTTGAAGGCTTTTTCTTCATTATTTTTTGTAAAACTTTCAAGTTCGTAATAAGTTATAAATACACTTTTTACATATGCGTTTTGAGTTGTGACTTTGTTATTGCTGTCACTTTTCGGTAAAGAGGCACAGCCTGCTAAGCAAAAAATCATAATAATTGATAAAATAATTTTTTTATACACTTGAACACTTCCTAATTTTATAGTAAAATAATAAACGGTGATTGAAATGGAATACAGACTCGGAAATTCAAAATGGGTACATCAAAGAGGAGAAACAGTTGAACTTGTTTGTCCTAATTGTAATAATAAAGTTAATTTCGGCGTGTTTTCAAATTTTGAAAGACGTCTTGCGGTTAAGCCTACACTTCTTGACACACAAACGGTGTATTTTCTTGTATGCCCAAAATGTGCAAGCGTTTATACGGTTGAGGAAGCAAGAGGCAAAGCTTTTCAAAAGGGAGAAAAACTTTCGATAGGCAATTTTGATTTAAAATCTCTTAAAGAGTTTAAATCGGAAGTTTAGAATATCGGTATTTTTAAAGGTCGCACGTTAAAGTGCGACCTTATTTTTTACAGAATTATACAGATAAGACCGTTACAGCCCTCGTTAATAACCCTTTCAATTGTTTCTCTGAACTTGTTTCTTGCATCAATCGGCATACGGTAAAGCTTATTGTTAAGCCCCTCGCTCACAAGCTCGTGAAGCGATTTGCCGAATATATTTGTATCCCAAATTTCAGACGGATTTTCTTCAAACTCTTTTAACAGATACATAACAAGTTCCTGACTTTGGCTTTCACTGCCGACAATCGGTGCAACTTCCGTATATGTATTACACTTAATCATATGAATTGACGGAGCCTGCGCTTTAAGCTTTACGCCGTATCTTCCGCCCTGTTTCATAATTTCCGGTTCATCAAGGCTTAACTCATTCATTTCAGGCATAACTATTCCGTAACCCGTTTGCTCAACGTCGATAAGTGCCTTATTAAAGCGTTCGTATTGCTTTTTCATTTTGATAAGATTAATAAACTGGCTCATTAAATCTTTTTCGTCGTTGACAGCTACATTGCAGCTTTCAGATAAAATTTTATAGAAAAATTTGTTATCAATATATACTTTCATATCAATTTTTCCGTTTGACAAGTCAAGTGAATTAATATTAATTGAATCTATGTATTCGTTTTCTTTAAGTTTTTCGGCAAATGATGCGACGCTTCTTATATTTGTAATTAAATTTGTATTTTCCTTAATTGAAGTAAATATAGAAGATTTAAGATAATTGTCGCTTTCGAGATTGTTAATCCAAGACGGATAATTGATACCGACAGAACTTACGGGAAATTCATATAAAATGTCGGATAAAATATCGTTTATTTCCTGCTCACTCATTTCAAGACAGTTGACAGGTACAACAGGTACACCGTATTTATCCGTGAGTGAGGAGCAAAGTTCAATTGCCGTTGACGATTTTGGATTATCGGTATTCATTAAAACGATAAACGGTTTATCAAGCGCTTTTAATTCATCAATAACCCTCTCTTCCGCCTCCTCATATTCATCACGTGGAATGGAGGTAATCGTTCCGTCGGTTGTGATAACAAGACCTATTGTTGAATGCTCTGTAATTACCTTTTTCGTTCCGATTTCTGCCGCCATATTAAACGGTATTTCCTCGTCATACCACGGCGTCATTACCATTCTCGGCTGTTCCTCTTCGATATACCCTACCGAGCTCGGAACAATGTAGCCAACGCAGTCAATAAGGCGGACACGCATTTTTATGTTGTCGTTCATATTAAGTTCAACTGCGTCTTCCGGTATAAACTTCGGCTCTGTTGTCATTATTGTTCTGCCTGCGGCTGACTGCGGAAGCTCATCCATTGCCCTTTGTTTCACATATTCATCATTAATATTCGGCAAAACAAGCGTATCCATAAATCTTTTTATAAACGTCGATTTACCCGTTCTTACAGGACCTACAACACCGATATAAATATCTCCGCCTGTTCTTTTGGAAATATCACTGTAAATATCATTATACATATTCTTACCCTCACATTCCCGGAACAAGCAATACCCGTCTGGTATCAATAATATCCGATGTTAATTCGTTTTCGTCAATAATAAGTTTTGAATCTGTTGAAAAACTTTTTGCAATATCCCACACACTCTCATTTTGCTTTGCAAAATATAATGTAAGCTGAGGAGTGTTTGAATTATCAAGTTTTTCATCTGCCGAAATGTCAGTTATATATTCAATGTTTTCTTCCTGATAAAGAAATGCCGTGTAGTCGATGCTAAGCCTTAAATTGACTTTATTTGTATTGTTTATAACGAAATCATAATTTAAAAGACTTACCCCTGCCTCACCGTTCATTTCAATGTCATTTAATTTGAGACTGTAAACTTCTTCTTTTTCAAAGTAGCAAAGCTGTGAGGTTTCATCCAAATAGAAAAATCTTAAAAGTACGGCACAATTAAGTGTTGATGAAACAATGTTTGTTTTAACTATTTGTGCATTGAGGTCAATGATTTCAACTATGCTTTTGTCATTTTCAAATGTTAATTCAAAGCTTTTTGAATCGAAATAATAAATAGGATTTGATTTTATCGAAAGCTTATCTGTTTGTGATATTGTCTTGTAATGCGGAATATATGAATCAACGGAAAAACTTTCTTTTTCAATTGAACATATTTTATAGTTTACCGCAATTCTGCCGACAGCTTCAATATCGCAAAGTTTGTTATCGTTATTGACTTTTGGTTTTACATAAAGTTGGCAAACCTTTGCGTCAATAATTGAATAATCGGTTTCAAGGCAATTTGCAATATCAATAATCTTGCTTGTTGAAAAATTGTATTTTATCTTGTCGCTGTTTCCGTTTTCATTGCAATAAACAATCGAAAGCTCACAATCAAGTTTTACAAGCATTTTATCTTTGATAATTTTCTTATCCGATA
Organism: uncultured Clostridia bacterium; assembly: GCA_945874765.1. GTDB lineage: Bacteria > Bacillota > Clostridia > Oscillospirales > Acutalibacteraceae > Eubacterium_R. The sequence goes on along the minus strand of CAMCHQ010000021.1, from coordinate 19,973 downwards.
CTGTGCAGTCGATATATATATTAATTATATTCTTTATTTGGCTGTCGTTTTTACCGAGTGAAAAAGCTTCGTCAAAATCGACTGACGATACACCTGTTGCTTTTATATTAAGCACGCTTTTTTCCGTGTCTTTAATAAAGGCGTTTTCGCATGTTGAAAGACAATGAGTACACCTTTTGCAAAAAACGTTTATCTGAGCATTTAAAGCCGTGTGAACGTCAATTCTGCGCTGGTTGACAAGTCTGCTGTTTGAATAAGCGGTAAAAACATTAACCTCTGCAAAATCGGGATACTCGCAGGATGTTATATCAAATGTTTTTGAAAACTCTTCTTCAAATATATTGGAAAGCGTAGAGCCGTCGCTTGCTTTATACATAACCGTGATTATGCTTTTTCCGTAAATAATAATCGACGAGGATGATAAGTCATAATCGGCAACAACGTTTTTGACGCAGCATTTTACAAGTTTGTCGATATCGTCAAGATATTGCGGCAAATTAAGCTGAAAGTCTACGTCAAAGCTCTCGTTTATTCTTTCTCTTGTTTCATTACAGTTCATTTCTTTGAATTCTTTGCTTAGCTCCATAACGAATCTCCTTTACAGTTTCTATCAATACTTATGCAAACGCTTTTGGTAATATTACATAGCTTATTCAATTTTTATTTGACAAAGGTAAAAGTATATGTTATTTTTAAAAAAAGATGTAATTACTATGACTTGTTTGTTTACAAAATTGAACAGCAGTGCTATATATAAACAGCCTAAGTATTATGCTTGGGTTTATTTGCATTGTGTTCAAAAGTAGTAATTATATAAATTTATAGATAATATAAACTGCTGACGAACACATTTGTTTGTCAGCAGTTGTTTTTTTGGGAGATATCAATATGAAGAGAGAAAATATTGATTTTGGTAAGGAATTTGATTGGGGTAAAGCAAGCGAAAACTATGCGAAATTCAGAGATATTTACCCTGCACAATTTTATCAAAGGATTTTAGATTTAGGCTATTGTAAAAACGGGCAAAAAGTTCTTGACCTTGCAACGGGAACAGGCGTGCTACCGAGAAATATGTACGCTTACGGCGCAAAGTGGACGGGTGTTGACATATCCGAAAACCAAATAAAATATGCAAATAAGCTCAGTAAGGGCTTAGATATTAATTATATTGTATCACCTGCCGAAACACTTGATTTTGAAGAAAATTCTTTTGATGTCGTAACAGCTTGTCAATGCTTTATGTATTTTGATAAAAATATTCTCTTGCCCAAAATACATAAATGGTTAAAACGGACGGTCATCTTTTAATTATGTCTATGGATTGGCTTCCTTTTGAAAGCGAAATAGCATATAAAAGCGAGAAGCTTATACTTAAATATAATCCTTCCTGGACAGGAAAAGGCACTAAAAGATACGATATCAAAACACCTGATTGGCTCGGTGATATGTTTAAGGTATCAAATAAAATTTCATTTGATACAGACGTCAACTTCACCCGTGATAGCTGGCACGGCAGAATTAAAGATTGCCGGGGAATAGGAACCGGTGCATTGAGCGACGAAGAAATTGCAAAATGGGAGAAGGAACACAAGGCTATGCTTTCATCATATCCCGAAAAGTTCACAATCCCCCACTACGTTACAATATTAGATTTAGAAAAGAAAATTAAAGTATAAATATCGTAAGTGATAAACTAAGGTAAAAGCTAAATTAGCCCTTAATTTTTTCCTTAACAGATTCATAAAGTTCTACAACTTTAAATTTGGGCGAATAGGTGTTTGACACAAGTTCCATTTCGTCATCGTCTAAATAATCACTCATCGATTCAGTGCAGGCGGAAAGGCAAACGCTCGGAAACACAATACACCACCAGTTGTGACCTTTCCCCTCGCCTATTTCGATTTTCAGAGAATTATATTTGCCGGCAGGAAGTGTGAAATCGTCATATACACGTGTTTTAAAGTATTCTTTTACAACGTTTACTTTGACTTTATACTCTAAACCTTTTGATTTTAAATAATTGTTGCACATATCGGTAATTTCTTTAGTATTATTTTTGGCGTTTTCTATAGCTTCGTCAAGGGTTTTGCCGCCGATTATATCCTGCGTATTTTCAAGGACATAATTTTTGAGCATAAGCTTGATGTTTTGGTCTTTTGTTGAATCGGAATTAGCAAGAATATGAAGCCTGAAAACCTTATTGCTTATCCCCTCACTCGTTTTTACAGCGGCAATAACCGGTTGAGTAACGCCTAAAATAAGTACAAATGATAAAAATATAGGAATAAAAAGTTTATTGAATTTCAAAATAAAAAACCTACCTTTCAAATTAATGATTGGTAGGTTTTGTTAATTTTATTCAACTTTCGCAAATTTTTCGCCGATTTCTTTGAGGATATATTTACCGTTGCTTTGCTGTGTGAGTTTATCCTGAAGAAGAGGTACGGTATTTTCTCTTATAGAAAATGTGACGGCTACATTATCGGTAAATTCGCTGTTTTCAATATTTGCATTGAAGTCTGAAAGCAAGATATTAAGTCTGTCATAAAAACTGTAATCAACGCTTACGCTTAATATCTTGCACGGCGCCATAGTGATTATATGCCCTGCTTCAACGGCTATTTTAGATGCGTGAGAATAGGCTCTTATAAGACCGCCGGCACCTAAAAGCGTTCCGCCGAAATAACGGGTAACAACAACGCAAACATCTACTAAATTTTCCTTTAGCAGTACGTCGAGAGTGGGAACACCTGCCGTTCCGCTCGGCTCTCCGTCATCACTTGAACGCTGAATATTGTTTTCTCTTAATACAAATGCGGAAACATTATGAGTAGCGTCCCAATGCTTTGATTTTATTGAATTTATAAAATTTGTTGCTTCCTCTTGTGTTTTAACAGGTTTAACATAGCCTATAAAGCGTGATTTCTTTTCAACAAATTCGTTTTTACTTTCAAATTCAACTGTTTTATATTCTTTCATACTTCACCGACAAAAAACAAGGCAACGATAAAATACCGTTGCCCTCATTTTTTAGATTAGCCTTTTTTTGCATATCTCTTATTGAATCTGTCAACACGTCCGCCTGTATCAACAAGCTTCTGCTTACCGGTATAAAACGGGTGGCACTTTGAACAGATGTCAACCTTCATTTCGCTTTTAGTGCTCTTAGTTTCATAAGTAGCGCCGCAAGCACACTTAACTGTGCAAGTATCGTAGTTTGGATGGATGCCGTCCTTCATTTATTTTCACCTCTTTACTGGTTTTCTACATTTCGCTTTGATATATTACCACAAGTTGCGAGCAATTGCAAGTATTTTTTGAAATTATTTATATATACACACCTTTTCAAGATAAAACGAATATAAAACAGCTTCTTTAACGGGCTTTTTGAGTGTTTTTTCAATTGCCTGTCGGTAAAAAGCTACTTGTTTTTTATATCTTTCAAGAAGCTCGGTTTCATTTTTTACTCTGTCGGTTTTATAATCGACAAGTACAAGTTCTCCGTTTTCTTCAAAAACACAATCGGCAATACCCTGAACAAGTATATCATCATCAAATTCTACATTGTAAATATCATTCGCTTTAATAAACGTTGAAACCTTAATTTCACGGTAAATATTATCGGAATTGAACATTCTCTTTGCAAAGTTTGATGAAAAGAACGAAGTGAGCTTGTCTTTTTGCAGGCAGTCGGCTTGCTCGTTTGAAATGAAACCGCTGTCAAGAAGTCTTGATATTTCTTTTTCAAGATTATCCTTAGCATTTTCATAGTCGCAAAACTGCATAAAAGTATGCATAGCCGTACCACGCTGGGCTGGTGTCATTTCAGCCTTATTCATAAATGCAGGCTTTGATGAAGTTATAAATTCAAAATTGGTGTCGCTGTCATCGAGAGATGAAGCGGTCATTTTGGAAGATACGGTTGAAAGAGGCAAATACTCATATTTATAAGCCAATTTACTTTCAATTTCTTTTAAAATTTCACCGTCAAAATCAACTTCTTTTTCTTCGCTGTTTTCCTCGTTATATTCTTCCGGCTCAATGATATTTATACTCATATCAAAGTCTGTAGGATTTGCATAAAGATTTATAGGAGAATAATCTCTTAAAACCTTACCATCTTTATGAAACAAAGCACATAGCAAAAGCAAGTCGCCGTCGCTTGAACAGGCACTGACAGCATAAGAAGTTATTTGCCCGTCAATAAGACTCGGAATAAATTTCTTATTAATCTTGCTTTCCAAATTTTCACAGGAAACAAAAGTAATAAATTGCTCTTTCGCCCTTGTCATAGCAACGTATAACACTCTTAAGTTTTCACTCATAAGTTCATTATTACTTTTTGATTTAATAACCGTATAAGGAAGCGACGGAATATTATACATCATTTCTTCATTGTGAACTTTGACGCCGAAACCGTATTTTGTATTTATAAGCAAATTTTCTTTAAGCTCATTTGAATTAAATTCTCTTGATGCTCCGGCTAAGATGCAAATAGGAAATTCAAGTCCTTTGGAATGGTGAATGGTCATTATTGTGACTGCGTTGTCGTTGCCCGTCAGTAAAGCCTTGGCATCGACGCTTGAATTTGAGTCGATAATTTTATCAACATATCTGATAAATGAGGTTAAGCCGATATTAACGCCTGAATCGAATCTTTGAGCAAAAGAGATTAAAGATAAAATATTTTGATATCTTTGTTCTCCGTTACCCATAGCGTTAGTAAAAGCAACTATTCCCTTTTCCTCAATCAAATATCTTATGAAATTTGAAACCGACATAGTTACACTGAGCTTTTTCAAATTTTTGATATCATTGATAAAATCAACAGCCTTAGACAATTTGGAATTGATTAAAGAAAAATAGAAATTTTTATATTTGTTTTCAATTCTTATTTCGGCAAGTTCGTCGGCGGTAAAGCCGTAAATCGGCGAGATCATTGTAGAAATAAGCGAAATTTCCTTTGTGGGATTATCGATTGCTCTTAAATATGATAATATAATTTTTACTTCGTTGCTTTCAAAAAGACTTGTTGAATTGTCACATACAACCGGTATAGCGTTATTTGTCAAAACTTCAACGTAATCCTCAACGTGATTTTTCATTCTTCTGAAAAGTATTGCGAAATCACTGTATTTTACGTTTCTGTATGTGTCTCCGTCCTTAATTTGTTCTTTGTTTTCGACTTTTTGCTTAATAAGCTTGGCAATTTGCAAAGCCTCAATCTTGTCTTTATCCTCACCCTTTACCCTGTCAATAACATTGATTTGGGCGGCAGGTATACCGCTTTCTTTATAGTCTGCACCGTAATTGAGCCAATCCTGCCTGTCGTAATCGATTTCACCGATTTTTTCACTCATAATAAGAGAAAATACAAAATTAACATAATCGCAAATGCCTTTTGAACTTCTGAAATTTTTGTCCAAAATTATTTTTGAACTTATGTTATTGTCATTTTCATCATAGAGCGCATAGCTTTTTCTTTTACCGTTAAAAATATTTGGCATTGCAAGCCTGAAACGGTATATACTTTGCTTTATATCGCCTACAGTAAATAAGTTGTGACCGTTCGAAAGATATGTAAAAAGCAAATCCTGCGCTTCGTTTGTGTCCTGATATTCGTCGACAAGTATTTCTTCAAACTCACTTGAAAGCCTGTTTGCAAGGTCTTTTTTTACTATTTTATCATCTTCGATACCGAATAAAAGGTTGATTGCAAAATGCTCCGTATCGGAAAAAGTGTAAGAATTACGTTCTATTTTTTCTTCCATTAAGCGCTTATCAACTTCCCTGACGATATCAACAAGTTTCGTTAAAATAGGATAAAGGCTTCTGAGAGAGTTTACATATTCATCCTCTTTACATATAAAAAGCGGTGGTATTTTTTTAATAATACCTTTATATAAATCTCTGTTTTTCTTTATTAAAACTGCATCGATTTCGTCGAGTTTTGTGGTTCTCGGAAGATTGGAAAATTTTACAGTACCGTAATCAACAGCCTCATCCCAAGAAGAATGTATTTTGTCGGCATAAGTGTTAATTAAAGAAGCATCGCTTTGAAATGTTGATTCAAAACTGCTGTGTAATTTTTCATCGTCAATATATTTGAGCAAATCAAAATTGTCGAGCAAACTGTTTTTTGCAATGGAAATAAGATAATCGGCTTCTTTAATTACATAATCGTACCAAACGGAATTTTTAAGAGGTATGTCGGGATTATATAATTCAACCATTTTGTAAGCCCAAGTATAAGGAAAAGGCTGAGCGTATATAAATCTTCTTACCTTTTTAATAACATCAATAAACGGCTTTTCGCTGTCAGGTTTATTGAAATGTTCCATAACGCTTATAAATAGGGTGTCATTTTCTTCAAAATGCTCGTCAATAATGTCATTGATAACATTGTCCTCAAGCAAACTTGATTCGTTTTCATCTAAATTTGTAAAATCCTGATTAATTCCGAGTTCAAAGAAGTTTTCTCTTACAAGTCTTATGCAAAATGAGTCAATTGTGCAAATTTGAGCGTTGCTCATTAGGTTAAGCTGCCTTAAAGCGTTTTTATTAAAAGGTTCTTTTCTTAATATATCCTTTAATGATTTTGTGATTCTTGACTTCATTTCAGCGGCAGCATTGTTGGTGAATGTTACAATCAGCAGCTTATCGATATCAACGGGATTTTCTTCATCGGTAATTTTTTTAATAACTCTTTCAACAAGAACGGCAGTTTTGCCCGAGCCTGCGGCAGCACTTACAAGAATGTTCCTGCCTCTTGCATTAATAGCATTATTCTGTTGCGTTGTCCAGTTCGGCATCGCTTTCAAACTCCTTTTGTAAGTTTTCAATAACCTGCTCATCTTTCAAATTTGCACCGATTTTATTATAAATCGTCTTGCTGTTGGCACAAATATCGCTGTAATCACAAAAATCGCAAGTATTTGAATGTGTAGAATTTTTGATTGGTAAACGTTCAATCATACCGTTTTGAAGTTCGTTTCCCATTTCTTCAATAAGACTGTCAATTTTTTTATGAAGCAGTCCGAGTTGTTCAAGAGTAATTAAATCGCCTTTAACGCCTTTTGCATTAGTGCTCACGGGTATGTACTTTCCTTCAAGATTATGCTCCATAGCCTTAGCAATAACGTTTTCGTCATCATCAAGAACAAGACCGCTCATTTTAAAACTTGACTCTTTTTGAGAATTTAACTTATTTTTTGCGTCAAGAGAAGAATCAAAATTAAGTATATTCCTTGCTGCGTGCATATAAAGCACACCTGCCGGTACACCGCTGAGGGTAGCAGATTTATCCTCACAAAGAGCAAATAAATATACAAACATCTGCAAATTAAGCCCGTCAAGAATATCGGAAAGTTTAAACTTTTTCGTTCCTGATTTATAATCTACAACCCTGACGTATTTTTCTCCGTTATAATCGTACACGTCGACACGGTCAATAGAACCTCTTATTTGTATGCTTCCGCCGCTTTCAAGCGGTAGTGCCTGCGGTTTAACTTCGCCGTCTTTATCAATCGACATTTCAAAAGCTTTCGCTTCAAAGTCACAATTTTTAAATTCTTCGGATAAATGAGCAACAACATCATAAACGAGTTTAGATAAGCGCTTATAATTATAGTCAAAATGCTTGCCCTGGTCTTTAATTGATGACATATTATCTTCAAAATATTTATTAATATACTTGTCGACAAGTGTTTTGATTTGATTGTAATCTAAAGTTGAAAGTTCTTTTGTTCCGATTTCAGATAAAATCTTTTCGAGAACATAGTGAATAAGCGTACCTCTTTGCATCGGGTCGATTTCAGCTTTTGTTCTTTTCTTGGCGCCGAGACCGAATTTGCAAAAATATCTGAACGGACAACTGTAAAAATCCTCAATACGTGATGCCGATATATACATATCCTTGCCGTAAAGTTCAATTGCTTTCTTTTTATCGTAAATTTTAAGCGGTTTGTTTTGCGCAAGATATTCAATTGAAGCAAATCTGTCATCATTTTTAAAATACTCTTTGAGCGACGAGTAAAAAGGTGAATTTTCATAAAATTTTTCGCTCATAAGTTCAAAGGCATTTTTCTTTGTTTCGACAAGGTCGATATCATCTAAATCCGATATATCATACTCACAAAAGTTATCATATTTTTGTTCAATATCGCTTACTATTTCAGACGGTGAAGAATCTTTTCCGTTTCCTTTAAGATAAGAAATATAGAGTTTGTCGCTTGCACAGGTACAAGCCATATAGGCAAAATATCTCTCCTGTAAATTAATGATTTCACCGTAAGAATAAAGCTTAAAATCGTTATCAAGCATAATTCTGCGCTCTGATTCCGATAAAAGCCCTCCGCCGTTTACAGCTTGCGGAAATTCTCCCTCGTTTGCACCTAATACAAATACGGCTTTCGGATTATCTGTCCTTATTCTGTCAGCCTGACCTATTTGCACATTGTCAATTCCGCTTGGAACAGTTCCCAAATCCTCACTCGAAATGATAAGCGAAAACATTTGAGCATATGTTTTTAAATCAGTCTCCCCCAGAGTGGTTGCAAGCTGATTTAAAATATTCATTATAAGTTCCCACACCCTGCCCTGTTCGTTTGCAAGAGCATAAAAACCGTTATTATCAAGTTCAATTGCATATTCCTTGATTTTTTTATCTGCTTTATAAGAAATTAAAGCGTTGTAAATTGCTTCGCTTATTTTTTTAGAATCTTTGCTTTTTGCAGCCGACTTGAATACAATGAGAGGTTTGATAAGCTTTTCCCTTGTCTTATTTATTTTTTCAAGCGCTTTTTTATCGCTGTCGCTTAATTCTTTTGTAAAACCTTTAGTTGAATTTTCAAAAGGTTTTGTCCATTTAAGACCGTTGATATTCCAAAGGAAAACATAGTTTTCAATATCGTTTATGTCCTCGTCTGAAATATCGGTAAGCCCCGTTTTGGCAAGGCTCAAAATATCGTCGCTTTTAAATGAAAAATTGATACATCTAAGCATAAATTCTATCATTACAACAAGTGACTGTGTATTAATCGGTTGCCTTTCATCTCTGAAATAAGGCACTTCGTATTTTGAAAAATTATATTCAAGTTCGTTTAAATATTTGTTTAAATCACGTGTTATAACAGCAATGTCCGACGCTTTATAACCGCTTCTTAAAAGATTTTTAATCTGCCTTGATACATTTTCGCACTCGTCTGAAATGTTTTTTGAGGCGTAAATTTGGACGTTATCATTACTACTGAGCATAGAATCGCAATTTTCAAAAAAGTGTTTTTCTATTGCTTTTAATTCATTGTTATTAAATCTGTAGTTTGTATCTAAATTAACAATTTCGGTTTTTACATTTGATTTATCGGCAATTTTTTTTATGATTTTTGCGGAATTGTTGACATAAGCGAAAAGATTGTAATTGTCACCTGTTTCATAAGAATCGGTACAAAGGGTCACAGTAACGCATTTTGCCTCGCTTATAATTAATTCAAGAAGTTTATATTCCTGCGCAACAAAGCCGTTAAAGCCGTCAATAAATATGTATTTATCCTCAAAATAATTCTTATCAACTATTTGATTATAAATTCTGTTAAGCTCATTTGACGAATCATTGAATTTATTTTCAATAAGCTTTTCGTAAGAACTCATAATAAGAGAAATATCGCTTAACTTTTTGAAAAGAACTTCATTATCTATATTTTTTGATAATTCATTTATTTGCAAAGAATCAAGATTACATGATTTCATTTCATCATAAATCTTTATCATTGATGTTACAAAGCTTAAAGAATCGAGTCTTTTATTGAAAAGCTGAAAATCATCTTTGCAACTGTCAATAGCTTTGCACATTAAGATAACTTTACCGCCTTTTGAAAGTGTCGGCAAAGTATCGCTTCCGTATTTTCTTCTGACATCGTTTGAAATACGGGAAAAAGACGAGTTGTCAACAAAGTTGACCTTATCCTCGCCTAAATCTTTTAAAAGCCTGCGCTCCGCAATAAGTGAATACTGCTCCGGTGTTAAAAGCAAAATATCCTTTTCACCGCTGTTTACAAGCTTTTTTATTTCATTAAATACAAAGTTGCTTTTACCGCAACCGCTTCTGCCAAATACAAATCTTAACAAAAAATCACCCGTTATCTCATAGAATCCTCTGGTTTAATTATCCCTTTATCAAGCATATTATCATAAGCGTCAGCCCAAAAAGAGTACATAGGTCGTGCTAAATCAAAGGCAAGTTTTAATTCATCAATAAGAGCGGGTGAATTAATTGTGCTCATATCAAAAGAATTGTAACTAAACTGCATATTTTTTGCACTCAAATACGGTTTTAACTCTTTGGGAGCGTTGGGGTACATATCTTTCTTGTAATTATCTCTTGCACTGTAAGTAAAACCCGCCTGTTTGCAAGCATCAACAGCGTCAAGCCACCTTCCCGGATGGTCAAGAATGAGATTGTGAACCTCTTTAAATGCCGATTGTTTCCAAGTCCAAAAAGCCAAACCGTAACCAAAACTGTTTGGGAAAAATTCAAAATAGAAAAACGGCGCCGAGGGATATTCGTTTTTATACCGTCTGAGCATCAGCCACATATTTTCTCTGTATTTAATTTTGCTTCTGTTGCCTCTTGTATCTCGATAAATTCTTGAAACGCTTCTGACGGGGTCGGTTAGCATTTTATCGTCTATATCATACATTAAGCCGCTTAAATCAAGAACAATTTGCCTCATAGGAACGGTTATTCCCTCTTTAAGTTCAAGCTTATGTTCTTCGTAAAATTCCTTTGAATCATTAAATCTGTTTAAGCAAAGAAGCTCAATGCTTTCGGGTTTTATTCCTTTGAAATTATATTCACTCATTTTAACAGTCCTTTATCTTCCATTTGTTGAGCGGCTAAAAGCGCACATAATTTAGCACTGTGAAAATTCAATCCGCCTTGAATCCATGCATAATACGGCTCTCTGATAGGTGCGTCTGCCGAAAGTTCAATTGAAGAACCGAGAGTAAATGCTCCTGCCGCCATAACAACTTTGCTGTCATAGCCCGGCATATCCCACGGCTCAGGCAAAAGATAGCTGTCAATCGGGCTGCCACTTTGAATACCTTGGCAAAATGCAACAAGGCTTTCTGGGTTTTCCAGACCTAATGACTGAACAATATCGTGCCTTACTTCATTATATCTTGGAGTTACGGCATAACCGAAGCTTTCGTAAAGTGCAGATATGTAAACGGCGCTTTTAAGTGCCTCACCTACTGTGTGCGGAGCAAAAAACAGCCCCATATATAACTCTCTGTTCATTCCGATGGTTGCACCGACTTCTTTGCCAAGTCCGGGTGTCGTAAGCCTATATGCGCATTTTTCAACAAGGTCTTCCCTACCGGCAATGTATCCGCCTGTTGTTGCAATTCCGCCTCCGGCATTTTTAATCATAGAACCTGCAATTAAATCCGCACCGACTTGTGTAGGTTCTTTCATTTCGACAAATTCGCCATAGCAGTTATCTACCATTACGATAACATTCGGATTTTTTTCTTTAACAATTTTACAAACTTTACCTATTTCGTCAACCGAAAGGCTCGGTCTTAATTCATATCCACGGCTTCTTTGAATATAAACCATAGTTGTTTTATCGTTTACGGCTTTTTTGATTGCGTCATAGTCAAGACGATCGTCTTTTAATGCCACTTCTTCATATTTTACACCAAATTCCTTGAGCGAGCCCATTCCCTCACCGCTGATACCGATAACATTGTGAATAGTATCATAAGGTGTACCTGACACGCAAAGCATTGTATCTCCCGGTCTTAACACGCCGAAAAGCGCAGTCGCAAGTGTATGAGTTCCGCAAGTGAAATTATGACGAACCAAAGCAGATTCGGCACCTAAAACCTGCGCCCATACTTTGTCAAGCGTTTCACGTCCGATATCTCCGTAACCGTAGCCCGTGCTTGTGCCGAAATGACTTTCTGAAATTCTGTTGTCAATAAACGCTTTTTGCACTTTTTGTTGATTATATTCGGTAATTTTATCTATATATTCAAACTGCTCTTTGCAAAGCTCAAGTGCTTTATCTGAAGCGTCTGTTATTCTTTTGTCAATTTTAAAAAATTCGTTCATTTATACATTCTCCAATAGCCGATATTTTCAAATCCGAGTTTTTTGTAAAACTCTTCGTTTTTATTTTTATCACGCATTAAATATACTTTTCCTTTTATGTCACAAACCATTGCGCTTACCAAAGCGCTTGCGTACCCCATTTTTCTGAATTCGGGCAAGGTTGAAACAGATGTCAATATTGCATTATCATTATATATTGATGAAAAAATACCGCTTGAAACGATTTCGTCATTAACGTTTAATGTAACAGCTTTTGCTGCACCGTGCCTGATTCTGTGACTTACATCAACATACCAACTTTCAAAATCTGCAGATGAATAGTCCTCTAAATTAAACAAATCCATTAATTTGGGGTATTCGTCAATCGCAGCGTAATTTATGACTTTTTCAATCTTTTTATTTGTTTCCATAATAACTCCGAAATCAAAAGAAAAATCCAATTTTACTTCATCATCACAAAGAATTGAATTAAATCCGAGTGTTTTGAAAAAATCATTAAGTTCGTTTCGGTCAAAATTTTCATTATGGCAAACCGTATAGTCATTATCAAGACGGGATATTATAGCAGTTATATTTTCATTTTCATCAATTTGCTTATAAAAAAGCGCAAAACGGTAATCGGTTGAATAAGCCTTTAATAAGGACATAATACGAATATAAAATATATCTTCCTTATTAAAAGCATTAAATTCGTCCGATTTTTCAATTAATTTAATCATATAGCTTAGGTAATAATTTATTTAACAGTTTTCTTGTATTTTCGATATCCTCACTCTTTACAACGCTTGATGAAGAGTGAATATATCTGCTTGGAAGAGAAATAGCAATAACCTTGCTTCCCTTTGCGCTTGTTTGTATTGCTCCTGCATCATTTCCGCCTGCAATTGCGGTTTTTGTTTGAGCCGGAATACCGTTATTTTCAGCGACTTTTCTTGCAAGATTATATAAATCTTTATCGTAAACGGTTCTGCCGTCCATAAACGAAATAACAGGACCGTTACCTAATACGCATACTCTGTCACCGCCTGTAACGCCGCATAAATCGGCAGCGGTAGTTGACTCTAAAATTACCGAAACATCGGGTTGAACGTCAAAAGAAGTACATTTTGAACCTCTTAATCCAACCTCTTCCTGTACGTTAAAGCAAAAGTATGTGTCATATTCAAGCTCACTGTTAATAAGCTCAATCATAAGCATACAGCCGATTCTGTCATCAAGCGCCTTTGCTTTGATAAAGCCGTTTCCGAACTCATAATAATCACTTGAAAAATAGGCACAGTCACCTAATGAAACGTATTTTTCGGCATCAGCTTTATCTTTAGCGCCGATATCTATAAATAAGTTTTTAAAGCTTACAGCCTTTTCTTTTTCATCGGACGAAAGAAGATGAATAGGTTTTAAACCGATTACACCGTCAATATTATTAATGCTTACTTTTCTGTCGGCAACAACCCTTGCGTCAATACCGCCAACAGGATAAAATTTTAAATATCCGTCATCAGTTATATCGGTAATAATGAAACCTACCTCGTCCATATGAGCGCAAACCATAACTTTTTTGTCAGCTTTATGTTTGCCTTTTTTAAATGCAATAATTGAGCCTAATGCGTCAACCTTATATTCGCAGTTATCCTTAATTTTAGAAATTATATAATCTCTTACAGCGCCCTCGTCACCCGAAGTGCCGTTTAATAAGCATAAATCTTTAAGCATTCGGCTCACCTGCCTTTTCACTTATATAAGCGCAAATTAAATTACTTACACTTTCAATATCGTTAATGTCAACAACTTCGCACGGCTGGTGCATATATTTCTCGGGAATTGAAATAAGAGCGCCTTTTATTCCGCTTTCACAAAGAGTAAGAACATCCGCGTTAGTACCCGTACTGCCCGACATAATTTCGCATTGGAACGGTATATTGTTCTTCTCTGCAATATTCACAAGTTCTTTTGAAATGTTCTTATTGAGAATAGGTGAAAATCCTATCATTGCACCCTTGCCGATTTCACCGCAGTCTGCTTTGTCACAATTAGGAGTAAAGGCAAAAGAAACGTCAACGCTGATAAATTCATCAACGCCTTTTGAATAAGCGCCGATTTTTGCGCCTCTTGTGCCGAGCTCCTCCTGAGTGGAAAACATAACAGTTACTTTGCAGGGAAGTTTTTTCAATCGGTCAAGGCATAATACAATCGAAGCAACGCCTGCTCTGTCATCAAGACAGGAAGCGGACAATTGATTGTTTAAAAGAGGTGTAAAATTGCGTTTGAACGTTACCTTATCACCGAGAGATACAAGTTTTTCGATTTCAGACTTACACATTCCGACGTCTATTGAAATATCCTTAAACTCAGGTACTTTTTTCTCATCGTCGGCAGTTTGAAGATGAGGCGGTAAGGTGGAAATTATACCTTTGACCTCTTCTTTGCCCCAAACGGATACCTCATATCCCAAAAGCATTCTTCTGTCAATTCCGCCGCAGCGGTTGACTTTTATAAAACCGTCATCGGTTATGTCGGTAACAATCATACCGATTTCGTCAAGGTGAGCGTCGAGCAAAAAGTGATATCCCTCTCCAAAAGTACAAAATACGTTATTCATTGAATCAACGCTTATCTTACCGTATTTTGAAAGCATTTCCTTTAAAAGCTTTACCATATTTTCTTCTTCACCCGACACACCTACGGTTGATGTCAGTTTTTTTAATAATTCTAATGTATTTTCCATTAATCCTCAAATCCGTTTACAAGTTCTTTAAATTTTCTGCCCCTGTATTCAAATGTTTTAAATTGGTCAAATGCCGGGCAAGCGGGGCTGAGTGAAACTATATCGCCCTTTTGAGCAACCTTTTTTGCTTCATTAAGAGCATTTTCCAAAACATCTGTTTTAATTATTTTAAGTCCCGATTCTTTATATCCGTCAAACGAAGTTACGGTATTGTAAATCTTGTCGGCTGTTGCACCGTTTAATACAAGAACCTTGACATACTTTAAGATATCGGGCACCATTTCGCTCATATCGTTGCCTTTGTCCGAGCCGCCCATAATAACAATAATCTTTTTACCGAATGCTCTCAAACCGCTTATTACACGTGACGGAGAAGTTGCGATTGAATCGTTATAATATTTAACGCCGTCAAATTCTCTGACAAACTCAATTCTGTGCTCTACACCGCCGAATGTTTTTGCAATCTTGTCATAAACAGGAACATCGACAAGTCCCCAAGTAGCGGAAATTGCGGTACAATAATTTTCAATGTTATGTGCGCCCGGAATCCTGATATCACCGCTGTTCATAACAAAAGTTTCTTTTCCGTTGTCATTATATATAATTTCACCCTTGTCATTCATATAGCAACCGTTTTGAACTTTATGTTTTATTGAAAACTCGGCAAGTTTACCCCTCACATCATATCTCATATCGTGATAAACTCTGTTGCCTATTGAATAATCACAATCTGCATTCAATACTGTTTTGCAATTGCTGTTTTGATAGATTAAAATATTTCTTTTTGCATCAACATATTCATCAAGATTTACGTGGTGGTCTTGATGCGTACACTCAATGTTAGTTACAACGGCTACATCGGGTGTGTCTTTCATATTGCCCATAGTTAAAAGCTGGAATGATGAAAGTTCAACAACTGCTAAATCATTTTCCGTAATTGTTTCAAGTTCCGGCATAAGCGCTTTGCCGATATTACCGCCTAAATATACCTTTCTGCCTTGTGCTTCAAGGAATTTAGCAATAAGTGTAGTAGTTGTTGTTTTTCCGTTAGAACCTGTAACCGCAATGATTTTAGACGGACAAAGTTTAAAGAAAACTTCCATCTCGGTCGTTACCTTTTGCCCTCTTTCAATGCACTCACCTATCCAAGGATTTTGAAAAGGTAAAATGCCGTGAGAACGAAATACAAGGTCCATATCCGGCAATATATCAAGATAATTTTCGCCCAATGAAAAATGAACGCCGAGTTTTTCAAGCTCATTACAAATATCTTTGCCGATGTATTCTTTATCTCTCTTGTCGCAAGCGTAAACTTCAATTCCAAGCTTAGCAAAAAACTTAGCGCAAGGTACATTGGCAACGCCCATTCCTACAAAAGCAACCTTTTTGCCTTTTAATGAATTAAAATATTTTTTTGCTTTATCATTCATAATTTTTCATCTCCGTTAATGAATATAGAAATTACCGTTGTTAAAATCTTTTAAAGTGAATTTTTCTGCTTTTTTCTCAAGTTCTTTTTGATAAGGAAGCTTTTCTTTATGTATGTATTTATCTTTGATAGGCATTTCGCAATTCATTACAAAATTTGCAATTTGCGTTTTGTTTTTTGTTTCTTCTCTGCCTTGAAAATAAACATTGCCCGTGTCTGTTTCGTCAATTGCAAGCGCAATTTTCATCTGTCCTTTTCTGCCGAGCGGCGTAATCATTTTGGAAATTTCAATTGCGTCATCACAAGCTGTATCAGTCACAAAACAAAGAACGCCGTTTCCTTTTCTCTTGAAAAGATTTGAGGTTAAATCATATATCATTTCGTCAAGATAAGCCAAAATGTCGTTTTTATCAAGTTTTTCGACCTTAACGATATAAAAGTAATTACTTCCTTTAATGGCTCTTGTGTCAAACGAAAAGTCCTTGACCTCAACAATTTTGCTCATTTTATAGCCGTTATTTTCCAAATCATCGCTGATTGTGTCGCATCTTTTATCCACGCTTTCTTTTTCACGTGAATTTAGATAATAACCTGCGTCTTCAAGTTCATTTTCAATATCTTTAAGAAATGATTCAACCTTGCCGTATTTTGAGTAATATAAAAATATAACAACAAGATTAATGATAACAAGAATGTCACAAGCATAATTAACGGCAACTGCAAGAGTTTCATTAAAAGACTTAACATAAGGCTGAGCACCTATATAAACAAAAATAAATATTACGCTGAATATTACAAGACCTTTTAAAAACTTATAAAAATTCTTTTGCTTTTTTCTTACTTCTCTCATTTAATCATTTCCTTAAACTGTTCTTCATTTATAACTTCTATTCCGAGTTTATTTGCCTTATCAAGCTTTGAACCTGCTTCTTCGCCCGCTAAAACATAAGTCGTCTTTTTTGATACGGATGATGAAGTTTTACCGCCAAACGATTCAATCATTTTTGAAGCCTCTGAGCGCTTTAATGTCGGCAAAGTACCGGTTAATACAAACGTCATTCCTTCAAATCTGTTATCCTTAATAACATTTGTAGATACCATATTAACTCCCGCCTCTTTGAGCTTTTCTATAAGTTCCTTAGATGAGTCGCTTTCAAAAAACTCAACAACACTTTGCGCCATGACAGCACCGTATCCGTCTATTTCAAGAATATCATCAACGCTTGCATTCATAATAGCGTCAATATTTTTGAATTTGTCAGCTAAGAGTTTGCCTGCTTTTGCGCCGATATGACGAATACCCAAAGCAAAAATAAGTTTTGACAAATCATTTTTCTTGGAATTGTTGACAGAATTTATAATATTTTTTGCACTTGTTTCCTTGAAGCCCTCAAGGCTCGCAATTTTTTCCGGGTCAAGATTATAAATATCGTATGTTTTATTAATCATACCCTCGTTTACAAAAGTTTCAATAATTGCAGGACCCAAACCCTCAATATCCATAGCGTCTCTTGAACAGAAATGAATAAGATTTCTTAAAAGCTGAGCAGGACATTCGGGATTAATGCACCTTATAGCCGCCTCGTCCTCGTCACGATAGACCTTTTCACCGCAGGAAGGGCAAACATCGGGAAATTTAAATACACTCTTTGCATTGTGTTCATTTACACATAAGACCTCAGGGATAATATCTCCTGCTTTACGAACAGTTACAATATCTCCTATTCCTATTCCCTTTTCGTTAATAAAATCCTGATTGTGAAGCGTTGCTCTGCTGACTGTTGTACCTGCAAGATGAACGCTGTCAAGAATAGCCGTCGGCGTTAAAACACCGGTTCTGCCTACCGCAATTTCAATATCTCTTAATACTGTTTGCTTCTCTTCCGGCGGATACTTAAATGCGATAGCCCATTTTGGATATTTGGCAGTTGAACCGAGCTGTTCTCTTTGTGAAAAGTCATCGACCTTAATAACCGCACCGTCAATATCATATTCGAGTGAACCTCTTGCCTCACCGATTCTGTCAATTTCATTGATTGCGTCATCAATATTGTCAACCTTCTTGTATGTCGGAATAGTGTGAAAACCGAGTTCCTTAATAAAATCAAGAGATTGTTTATGCGAAGTGAGTTCGACGCCTTCAATTTGCTGGATATTAAATACAAAAATATCAAGACCTCTTGTTGCGGCAACACTGCTGTCCTTTTGCCTCAAAGAACCTGCGGCGGCATTACGAGGATTTTTGAATGGCTTTTCACCGTTAAGAAGCTGCCTGTCCACAACCTTTTCGAAACTCTTTTTCGGCATATAAACCTCGCCACGAACTTCAATATACGGTATTGGTTTGTTAAGCTTTAACGGAATATTATGAATAACTCTCAAATTTCCGCTTACATCCTCGCCAACGTCACCGTTGCCACGTGTGGAACCTCTAAAAAATACTCCGTCACGATATTCAAGGCTAACCGACAATCCGTCGATTTTCGGCTCAACAACATAATGTACGTTTTTTACGCTGTCTCTTACCCTGTTGTCAAATTCTCTTAGTTCGTCCTTTGAAAAAGCATCTTGCAAGCTTTCCATTCTGACTGTATGTTCAACACTTGCAAAAGAATTGTCTGCCTTACCGCCGACCTTTTTTGTCGGAGAATCAGGCGTATCATATTCGGGATATTTTTCTTCAAGATTTTTCAATTCCCGCATCATCATATCGTATTCGTAATCTTCGATTTCAGGTGCGTCATCGTTATAATATCTGTCAGAATGATATCTTAACGTTTTTCTTAAGTCCTCTATTTTCTTTTCAATTTCAGTCATACTATCACCAATAAACATTAATAAGTTTATTTTATCACATATAATGTAATTAATCAATTATTAGTCCGTATTTTTTCACTAAAAAAGCCGTTACACAGATACCAAAACAAACGAAAGCATTTCCTTCGCTTAAATTGATGTCTATGTAACGGCTTTGATATTCAAAGACGGGTTTGTATTAGCAGTCGGATTCAACTTACAACTGCTTATATCCCCACCGAACAAACCAAAACTTAAATGAGGATAACGGTATTTTAACCTACCGTGGGTTTAGGCTGTGCCTTTTTCCTGTCTGTTATTAATATTTAATTGTGTGATTTATATTAGCAGAGAATTTGGGTTCCTATGTGCTGATGCTTCCTCTCAATTACGCTTCTATTTCACATCTTGTCAGATTTTCTGTTTGAAACATACATTTTGAATTGACGCTTTGAATTGTTCGGTCCTTTCCGATTTCTCGGTACTATGACCTCTGCTGACTTCTCACAGTTCGCTGTTACTACAGATTTCTCCGCCTGTGAGACCTCACGGGATAAACCAATACTCTTTCCTCGTCTACCTGCCTGATTTACGCATTAAGGTTACGGTTGCCTTTTTGGACTTCGTTGCTTGTAGCCAACTTATCCGCTTAATGCGCCTTAGTATCAGGTTTCTGTCCGTCAGGCTACGATTTCGCTATCCCTTGTTCTTGCCTGGATCTCACGATACAAACCTTGGGAGTCGCTATTGAGTTCGTCGGCAACTACGCCTCGGTGGACTTTCACCACAGAGCATTGATATGCCCGTCATACTACAAAAAAGCTCTTGACACTATGCCAAGAGCTTTCTGATTGTCCAGCAATGGTTGATAACCCCCGGTTCTACCGGGGGAAACAGAAAGCTTT
>CAMCHQ010000020.1 GCA_945874765.1 uncultured Clostridia bacterium | reverse complement strand
GCGGCCCTTATAGGGCCTGTGCAAACCACCAGTTCAACTGGTGGTTATGATTTTATATATAAATTATTTCGTTTATAATTTCTCTGACTTGATTTTTGATGCTATTCATCGCACCGAACCAAGTCATCATATTATTCGCTTTTAATTCTTCCGTTATGCCTTGTTTCTTCGCAAATTCGTAGATAAGCCTGCTTTCTGTTTCATTTGCCAATAAATCAATATTGTGAAGATAAGAGTTGAGTTTGCCACTTGTAATAAGATTGCAGTATCTGACCTTGCGATTTTCCTTGACCCACCTTTCATGCCTTTGTCCCCAATGCCTATAGAATAGTGTTCACCTTCAGAAACCGTTAAACAAGGAATATAATAATCACCTTGCAATTCATACCAAAGTCCGTTGATTTCATCAAAAACATACTTTTGCCTTTTGTAATCCTCCGAAATAATAAATTATACCTACAATTCATCATTCCAACCGATTACAAAAGGCAAAAGGAGAGACTTCCTTACGATACCTCTCCTTTTGGCGTGCCTCATTATGTTTCGATTTTAACTTTTTCGATTTTAAACAACGCCCTTAGAATAGGTGCTAAGAATTTAGGACTTTTAATAAGTACAACCTTCATAAAACTACCCCACTATCTTCTACAGCACATAATTCCGAGAATGATTACTACAATTGCAAGTATTCTTGTTATCCAAACCGTAGGACAGCAACACGCAATAACACAGCCGACACCGAATGCTATCCACAAATAATCACGCCTGCACATTTTTTTCATATAGTAAACACCTCTTTTGCTGTATTTACTATATTCTATTCAAAAGAAAATTAATCGTTACTTAAAATCAATAAAAGTTTTCCCGATTTATAATTAATCGTTACCTTATCATCTTTAAATGAATTACTTTGATCAAGAGGGCAATCGGGTGTTAACGTATAATCTGTCAAATCGTACTGTGTTCCTCTTGAAGTAAGACCGACGCAGGATTCAAACAATGCATAAAGGGAAAAAGAGCTATAATTATCTTTATTAAATGAGTAAGATTTATCGATAATTTCTATTTTATTATGCTTATTAATTAACACTGCTTTAACTTTTCTGTCAAAGCAGTAATTAAGTGCCAAAACATTGCAATATGTATGGTCAAACCTATTGCCTATTGCGCCTAAAATTATTATATCATCAAAATTGCGTTTTATAGCTTCCTTAACGGCGAAAAAAGTATCGGTATCATCTTTTCTAATCGGTAGAACAATAGTTTCAATACTTGTTTCAGGCTTTTTTGAAGAATCAAAATCCCCTATTATTAAATCAGGCTCAATATTTAATTTGACACATTTTTGATATCCGCTGTCCGCACTGATAATATATCTGTCATTGATATAATGTTTATAATAATCAATATCCTGTTCGGGAGCACCGCTGATAATTAAGCACTTTTTTATTTCTTTTCCCATTGTTTAATATCCTTAACCTCGTTATACATTTGAACGTAACTGTTATATCTGCTTTCACTTATTTTGGCGTCTTCAACAGCTTTTCTTACCGCACAGCCTTTATCGTTAATATGAGAGCAATTATTTAAAAACTTACATTCATAGATATAATCGGCAAATTCTCTGAAGCAATGAGGCAGTTCGTCTTTCATTATTTTTTCGCATCTTTCAATATCAAGCGAAGAAAATCCCGGAGTATCCGCAATATATCCGCCGGCGCATTTGAAAAGTTCACAATGCCTCGTTGTATGCTTTCCCCTGCCGAGTTTCTTACTTGTTTCACCTGTTGCAAGCTGTAAAGATGAATCAATATTATTTAAAAGCGAGGATTTACCTACTCCTGTATTTCCCGCAAAGGCACTTATTTTGCCTTTAAGAAGCTTTTTAACCTCATCTGCACCCAAACCGTTTTCATTGTTGCAAACGATTGTTTTAAAGCCTGCTTTAGAATAAATGTCAACATATTTAATGTATGAATCGTCTAAGTCGGTTTTAGTGAAAACAATTACGGGTTCAATTTCCTTATATTCCGCAATTGCAATAAGTCTGTCAAGAACCACGGTATTGATTTGCGGGTCAACAATAGACGAAACAATAAAAAGTGTATCAATGTTTGCAAGGGGCGGACGGACAAGTGAGTTTTTTCTCTCAAATATCTCATCAATGGTGTTTTCGGCATTTGTGTTTACGCTGATACTTACCTTATCCCCCACAAGAGGAGTTATTCTTTTTTTACGAAAAACACCACGTGCTTTACATTCATATAAACCATCAGCGGTTTCCACATAATAGAAACCGCCGATTCCTTTAACAATTAAACCGTTAAAAACCATATTATTGAGCTCCGTTTGCGTCCGATGCCGCTACTGTTTGCGAATTATTAGATGAATGAGTTGGTTTTTCATTAGAAAATCCGCTGAAATCAACTTTGAGATTCTTGCTGTTTTTAGGGCTAACAACCTTTGTTTCAACGGCACCCGTATCGGTAAGAGAAGCTTTAATATTTGCCTCGTCCTCTCCCTCAAGTGTAATGCTTACGCTTGCCTTACGGCCGTTAAGGGTTACTGCTTGGTTAAGATATGTTTCGCCGTCAAGAGTGATTTCAAGCGTATCCTTTACATATTCGCCTGAATCGTCAACTACCTTAGGAAGTGTGACGGCAAGAGAAATTTTAGCTGCAGCCTTAGTTGTAGTGGTAGTAACACCCGAAGAAATTACAACTTTAATCTTATCGTCGGCAGTAGCGGTTGAACCGGCAGCCGGTGATTGAGAAATAACTATTCCCTTAGGTCTTAAATCGTCCTGAGTAACAAAAGAGATATTATTGCTGTTAAAGCCCATCTTTTCAAGGAATGCTCTTGCTCCCTCTTGTTTAAGACCCGTTACATCAGGAACTTCGATATTAATAACTTCTTTAGTAGTAGGACCGGAGCTTACAAATACTACGATTTGTGTATCGCTTGAAACAACCGTACCTGCCTTAGGTTCGGTATAAACAACAAGCCCTTCTTCGACTGTTTCGCTTGAAATGGTCGTAAATTTATAATTAACCAATCCCTCGTTTGACAGTGCTTTTTTGGCTTTTTCTTCATTCAAATTATAAATATTCGGAACGTTAATATCGTCCGTTGAAGCCGATACAACAAGTTTGACCTGAGAGCCTGCAATAACTTTTGAACCTGCTTCAGGTGATTGTTCCATAACTATACCCGGTTCAACTTCATCGGTTTTCTTTTGTTCAAGGACAAACTCATAGTCATATTTATTAGAACTGATTAATTCGTCATATGAAAAGCCGACAAAATTATCAAGAGTATTTGTACTTGTCTTAAATGAGCCTGTTATTGCCATTACAAGAAGCACAGCGGCGGTTACTAAAACAATTACGCCTATTAATACAGCCGTTATAACTTTCTTTTTATGGTCCGGGTCGTAATATTCGACCTCTTCCTCGTCGCTGTCGGTTGCAGAAAGTTCTTTTTCTTTTATAACAGGAGTTTCACCTGTGATTTTGTCGGTATTAGCAACATACTTTGTAGGTGATTTATCAACAAAATACGAATAATCAAATACAGTTTTAGGATTTTTGATAACTTCTTCAACATCAAGAAGCATTTCAGTTGCAGATTGGTATCTGTCCTTAGGGTCTTTTTGCATTGCGTGAATACAAATTTGTTCAAGACCTAACGGAATATCGGGATTAATTTCGGTAAGCCTTTTTGCATTGCTTTGAAGCTGCATAAGAGCAACACTTACTGCGCTGTCAGCCTCAAAAGGCACTTTACCTGCAAGCATTTCATATAAAACAACGCCGACTGAATAAATATCTGCTTTTTCGTCAGTAAACTCACCCTTTGCCTGCTCGGGGCTGATATAATGAACCGAACCTATGGCTGTATCGGTAAGAGTTCTTGTTTCACTTCTTGAAAAACGTGCAATACCGAAATCGGCAACCTTTAAGTTTCCGTTTGGCAAAAGAATGATATTTTGCGGTTTGATATCTCTGTGAACAATGCCCTTGTCGTGTGCGTGCTGCAATGCTTTTAATATTTGAGTAGTAAAAAACAATGCGTCATTCCAAGTAATTGCACCCTGTTTTTGAATATATTCTTTAAGCGTAATACCGTCAACATATTCCATAACTATATATTGAAGTTTTTCACCGAAGTGGACATCATAAACCTTTACAATATTCGGATGTGAAAGAAGCGCAATTGCCTTAGATTCATTTTTAAAACGCCTTACAAAATCATCATTAGATAAAAATTCATCTTTTAAAATTTTAACGGCAACAATCCTGTCGTCAACGTTATCATAAGCTTTATATACAACAGACATACCGCCTACACCGACGATTTCCTGTATTTCATATCTTCCGTCAAGTCTTTTTCCTACATAATTATCCATACTATATAAACTCCGTTATTTAGAAATTACAACTGCGGTAATATTATCTCCGCCACCGTTTTCGTTAGCCTTATTTACAAGCCTGTCGGCAAAAGCATAGTGCTTGCCGTCACTTGTAAGCTCAAGTATTTCTTCGTTAGATACATAATTAGATAAGCCGTCAGTGCAAAGAAGCAAGGTGGTATCATCATCTAAATCAATTTGGTCAAAATCTATTTCAATATTTTCATCTACACCGACTGCTCTTGTAATAATATTTTTATTAGGGTGATTTAATGCCTGCTCAGACGTTATTTTACCACGGTCAAGCAAGTCCTGAACCATACTGTGGTCGGTGGTAATCTGAGATATTTCACCGTTTTTAAGAATATATGCTCTGCTGTCGCCGGCATGAGCAATATAAGCCTGACCGTCTTTTACAATGGCGCAAACAACGGTAGTTCCCATTCCTTTGAGTTCCTGCTTGCTTTCAGCCATATCAAACACCTCAACATTGGCTGCATTCAAGGCAGAGTCAAGCATATTTTTAATTGAACTGTCACGCATTTGTTCACGATACGATACGTTTATTTTATCACTGATAACCTTAACCGCCAGAGCACTTGCGATATTACCGCCGGCGGCGCCGCCCATACCGTCGCAAACAACAGCCCATACAACCTCGTCAGAAAATTCACCGACAGCATATGCGTCTTGATTAGAATCTCTTACGTGACCTTTATCTGTTTTTGCAACAATTCTCATTAGATTTCACCTCTGTTTTTAAGACGTCGTAATTGACCGCAGGATGCGTTTATATCCGAGCCTAAAGTACGTCTTATTGTAGCATTTATTCCGCTTTTTTTCAATATATTTTGAAAATTCAAAATTGCTTTCTTTGAAGACTTTACATTCCGGCGTTCTTTAACGTCATTGACGGGAATAAGATTAACGTGGGCGTTCATTCCTTTAAGACGTGAGGCAAGCTCCAAAGCGTTTTCACTGCTGTCATTCACATCTTTTATCAGCGTATATTCAAAGCTTACACGTCTGCCTGTTTTTAATCCGTATTCACGGCAGGCTTTAAGCAATTCGTCAATTTTGTATTTGTTATTTATCGGCATTGTATTGCTTCTTATTTCATCATTCGGTGCGTGAAGAGAAATAGTCAAGGTAAGCTGTAAATTAAGTTTCATCAAATCATATATTCTCGTAACAACTCCGCAAGTTGAAATTGTAATGTTGCGCATACTGATATTTAAACCGTTTTCATCATTTACATTATATAAAAAATTAATAACGTTGTCGAAATTATCAAGCGGTTCGCCTATTCCCATTAAAACTATATGAGAAATTTTAATATTCAAATCCCTTTGCGCACTGTGAAGCTGAGCTTCTATTTCACCTGATGTCAGATTTCTTTTAAAACCTGCGAGTGTTGATGCGCAAAAAGTACAACCCATTTTACATCCAACCTGAGATGAAACACAAATAGTATAGCCGTATTTATATTTCATAATAACGGATTCTATATATTCTCCGTCATTAAGTTTAAAAAGATATTTAACCGTATCGTCTATTTTTGATACATATTTATCTTCGATTTCACAAGTTGAAATATAATAATTTTCGCATAGCTTTTCTCTCAAAGCTTTACTTACATTGGTCATTTCATCAAATGAAGTAACCCCGTTTTTATGAAGCCAAGTGAAAATTTGCTTTGCCCTGAATTTTGGCTGACCGAGCTTTGAAATTACATTATTGAGTTGTTCATATGTAAGCGAATTAATATCAGTCATCATTTTTCCTCATTAATGCATAATAAAAGCCGTCGCCGCCGAAAGGTGTGGGAAATACCGTTTTTTCTTCCAAGAGTTTAAAATCTTTGTAATCATCAAGGAATTTTGAAACGACTTTTTCATTTTCTTTTTTATTTAAAGTACAAGTTGAATAAATAATATTACCGCCTGATTTTAAATATTTTGAAGAGGTTTCAAGAATTTCATACTGAATTTGCGGTAAATCCTTAACCGTGTCAAGTTCTTTATATCTTATTTCCGGTTTTCTTCTTATGATTCCAAAGCCGGAGCACGGAACGTCGCACAATATTTTATCTGCTTTTTTAAGCTTTTCGTTATATTTTGCAGCGTCATTAACAGCAGTCGTAATATTTTTTATATCAAGCCTTTTGACGCTGTCTTCAATTAGTTTAAGCCTATGTTCATACATATCAAAGCAGTAAATTTTACCGCTGTCATTCATAGATTGTGAAATGGTGAATGCCTTGCCTCCCGGCGCAGAACACATATCTAAAACAATATCACCTGGCTTTGCCTTCAAGGCTTTTGCACAATTATAACTCGATAAATCCTCAATATAGAAAAGACCATTTTTAAAAGCCTTTGTTTTAGTTAAATCAACACCGTTTTCAATAATAACAAAATCATCATAAGCTTCACCGACTATGCCGTCACATTCAAGTTCATATAAAAGTTCGTCACTGTTGACGAATTTTTTATTGGCAATAGCAAATAAAGGCGGTCTATCATTAATGAAAGGCAAAAATTCTTTTACTTTATCCTCACCGTATTGCTTAATCCACATATTGATTAAATTCTGCGGTACCGAATATTTAACCGATAAATCATCGGGAATATTCCTGTCATTGTCAATTTTATGTAAAACGGCATTGATTAATTTTGAATAATAATCCTGACCGACCTGCTTTGCGAGCTTCACGCTTTCATTAATTGCGGCTGAATTCGGTACTTTTTCCATAAAAAGAAGCTGATATGTACCGAGCCTCAATATTGTTTTGACTTTAGGCTTAATCCTGCCCGTAACATACTTGTCAATAAAATAATCAAGTGTTATTTTTCGTTCGGTAACACCGTAAACAAGTGCGCATATAAACGCCTTATCATCACTTACACCCGAAAGTGCCTTATCAAGCGCAATGTTTGAATAAGAGCCGTCATAAAAGATATTATATAAAGTTTCAAATGCGATAAGACGTGAACTTTTTGTCAATTTCTGTTACCTCTGTTAATAATAAGAAATAATCTTAATAATGTTGCAAGCGCAGACGCTAAAGCAGCAACATAAGTCAAAGCGGCGGCAGTAAGCACCTTTTTTGCGCCGTTATATTCTTCACCTTCAAGAAAATGATTACCGTCAATTGTCTGTAATGCTCTTTTTGAAGCGTTAAATTCAACAGGAAGAGTAATAAGCTGGAAAAGAGCAACGGCAGAATAAAGAATAAGACCGGCATAAATAAGAGGATTGCTGTAAAGGAACATACCTATTATAGCAAGAGGAACACCCAGATAAGAACCGATACGGGTCATAGGAATAACTGCATTTCTTATCTTAAGCGGTGCATAACCTTGTGCGTGCTGGCAAGCGTGACCTGCCTCGTGGCAAGCGACACCTACAGCGGCAACACTTGTTGAATCAAAAACGTCTTGTGAAAGGCAAATTTCCTTATTCTTCGGGTCATAGTAATCGGTAAGAGTACCGCCGATTTTCTTTATTTTAACATCTGTAATACCGTTTAATATAAGAAGTTCATAAGCGGCTTGTGCACCGGTCATACCTCTTCTGTTCCTTACATTTGAATATTTTGAAAAAGAACGTTTTACTTTAATTTGGCAATATGTTGCAAAGATAAATACGGGAATCATAATGAAACCTGTTAAATAATAAGCAAAATAACTACCCATAATACATCATTCTCCTAATAAAGCACCGACAGTAACATTATTTCCTGCCAAAAAAGATTTAGTATCCATTCGCTTTTTACCGTCAGGCTGAAGTTCAAGAATTTCAACACATTTTCCGTCGCCGCAGCTGACAATAAGCTTTTTATTACTGTCTATAATTTCACCTGCTTTGCCGCCTATAATATCTGACAAAACAGTTTTATGAATTTTAATATTTTTACCGTTTAATTTCGTTTGAGCACATGGCCAAGTTTGAAGCCCTCTTACTAAATTGTGAACCTCAAAAGCAGATTTATTCCAATCAATAGGACTGAGTAACTTGGTAATTTTTTGAGCATAAGAAGTTTTTGCTTCCCCCTGTTTAGTAGGCTTTGCCCTACCTTTTTCGATATCATCAAGTGCCTCGATTAAAGCGTTTGCCCCGATAATCGACAATCTTTCAAAAAGTTCTTCACTTGTTTCGTTGATGCCGATATCGGTTTTCTTAACAAGAAGCATATCTCCTGTGTCAAGCCCTTCGTCCATCTGCATTACAGTAACACCTGTTTCTTTATCGCCGTTTATAACAGCCCACTGGATAGGCGCCGCACCACGATATTTAGGTAAAAGAGAAGCGTGAACGTTTATGCAACCGTATTTAGCGGCGTCAAGTATACGTTTAGGCAAAATCTTACCGTAAGCCACAACAACAATAATATCGGCTTTCATATCCTCAATTTGTTTAGCAATTTCATCATCTTTAAGCGATTTCGGCTGAAAAACGGCGATATTATGTTCATTTGCGCACTGCTTAACCGGTGGCGGTGTTAAAATCTGTTTTCTTCCGACCGGTTTGTCAGGCTGTGAAAAAACCGCTGTTACGTTATGATATTCAATTAATTTTTCTAAACAAGGTACGGCAAAATCAGGCGTACCCATAAAAATTACATTCATATTTAACTCCGTTACTGTGTTTCAAGCTCTCTGACTACGTGAGAAGTAAATAAAATTCCGTCAAGGTGGTCAATTTCGTGGCAAAAAGCACGTGCCTTTAAACCTTCGCCGGTAAATACCTGCCATTTTCCGTTTCTGTCCTGAGCCTTAACCTGAACTTTCATAGGACGAACCGTTACGCCGTACTTTCCCGGTAAAGAAAGGCAGCCTTCAGACTCTCTTTGCTCCCCTTCTTTCATAGTGATTTCAGGGTTTACAAGCTCTATAGGTCCTTCGCCGATATCGATAACGACTACTCTTTTTAACATTCCCACCTGAACAGCGGCAAGACCGACGCCGTTTGCGTGATACATTGTTTCAAGCATATCGTCAATGAGAAGTGCAAGCCTATCGTCAAATTTTTCAACTTTGCGGCTTGTTTTATTAAGTATTGGGTCACCAAACTTTACAATATTTCTTAAAGCCATATTTATTCTCCTAATTCAAATCATAAGGATTAAGGTCCAAAGAAACCGAAACATCCTTATATTCCTTGATTTTACTAATATTCTTTAGAATAACGTTAAACATATTGCGAATATTTTTTGAATTTTTACATTTAACTGATAATCTGTATCTGTAACAATTATTAAGCTTTGCTATTTTCGCCGCACTCGGACCGAGCACAATTATTTTTTGCTTATAATTCTTATTTTCCTCTATTAATATCTCAAAAAACTTTTTTGCACACATTGCAACCTTATTTTCATTTTCGCCAATAAATGAAGCGGAAATAATATCGCAATAAGGCGGATAGGTCAAAAGCTTTCTAAGTTCAATTTCATTTTTATAAAAACTTTTATAATCTTGGTCAGCCGCATATTCAAGCGTTTGGTTATAAGGGTTAATCGTTTGAATAACCGCCTTACCGTCACCGTCACGTCTGCCGCTTCTGCCGACAACCTGTGTAATTAAGTCAAAACAACGTTCGGCACTGTTGTAGCTTTCATCGTAAAGCGAATTATCCGCATTAACAACACCAACAAGCGTTACGTCGTCAAAATCAAGTCCTTTTGCAACCATTTGGGTACCAATCATAATATCATACTCGTGATTTGCAAAAGCATTGAAAAGTCTCTCGTGGCTGAATTTGGTTGATGTGGTATCGGCGTCCATTCTCAGTATTCTTGCATTTGGAAAAAGGAATGAAAGCTCGTCCTCGATTTTTTGCGTACCAAATCCGCTGTATCTGATGTTTTCACTGTGGCATTCTGGGCAAACGTTATCAAGCACCTTTGAATAACCGCAATAATGACAGGTTAAACGGTTGTTAGTACTGTGATATGTCAGCGATATTGAGCAATTCGGGCAAGTGATAACGTGACCGCAATCATTACAGGCAATAAATGTGTTATATCCTCTTCGGTTAATAAGTAAAATAGCCTGTTTACCGTTGTCAATTGTTTCACTGATTAATTCTTTAAGTTTAGAGGAAATCGGCGATTTATTACCGTTTTTCATTTCCTGCTTCATATCAACGGTGATAACCTGCGGAAGTTTTGCGTCTCCAAAGCGTTCATTAAGTTCGCAAAGTACATATTTGCCTGCAAGTGCATTTGAATATACTTCGAGAGACGGAGTGGCAGATGTCATTAAAAATAAAGCTTTATTATATTTGCATCTGAAATGAGCAACATCTTTAGTATTATACTTTGGCGTACGTTCACTTTTATACGTATTTTCCTGCTCTTCGTCCATGATAATCAAGCCGAGATTATGCAAAGGAGCAAAAACGGCACTTCTTGTACCGATAACAATTTTTGCTTCTCCCCTGTCCGCTCTCTTATATTCATCATTTCTTTCACCGAGTGATAAACCACTGTGAAAAACGGCAACTTTATTACCGTATCGGCTGTGAAATATAGAAAGCGCCTGAGGTGTCAGGCTGATTTCGGGGACAAGAACGATTACGTCTTTATTAATTTCAAGTGCTTTATCAATAAGCTTTAAATAAACCTGTGTTTTGCCGCTGCCTGTAACGCCGTATAAAAGACCGCTTCCTCCGCCGTTTAAAAGCATATTGCTGTATGTATCATACGCTTTAGACTGCTGTGGAGAAAGTTCTATATTTTTAACTTCTGTAGCTTCAACATTTTTATACGGATTACGATATACTTCCTTGTCATAAATCGAAATAACACCGTATTTTTCAAGATTTTTTAAAACGGAAGTGCCAACGCCGCAAAGCTCACATATTTCAGAAACGGACGCAGTATTTACGTCAAAAAGCAAATCAACAACAGATCTTTGCTTTGGCGTTAATTTAGGCAAAGCGTTCTCGTTTTCGATTAAAAGCGCTGCATATTTAGTAGATGCGTCGCCGATTTTCCCCATGCCTTTCGGAAGCGTCAACCTTAAACATTCATAAGTAGTGCAAAAGCAACGTTCCTTAAGCCATAAAGAAAGCGATACGAATTCATCACTTACAACAGGCTTATCGCCTACAACACCGGCAATTTCTTTTAAAGCACAATTAATTGCAGAATAAATATTTACTACAATTCCGCTTCTAAGCTTATTAGCGTTGCCGAAAGGAACCTTAACCATACTTCCGATTTTTACCTCTTTGATTAAATCATCGGGAATAATGTAGTCAAAATCGGATTCTATACTGAAAAAGGTTTTTTCAACAGCAACAGTAGCAATTGATTTATTCATTATTTAGTGTGTGATTTAAGCTCATCAGGCTCTTCGATAACATATTTGCCTTCAAGAATTTCATCAATAGCAAGTGAAACGGTCTTAACATCAATCGGCTCTTCACGCTCAATTGCTTCTTCACGAATTTCTCTTGCTCTCTTAGCAGTACCTACAACAAGGCTGTATCTGCTGTTGCAGCCTTTTAATAATTTCTTTAAATCAGGGTTAAACATAATATAATCTCCTTTAAGTTTATTTAGTATCGTTGCGCTTTTTTAATTCGTCGCAGAGTATTTTTTCTATATCATTAACACAATCGTCAAGATTGTCATTAACTACTTTATAATCATATTTATCTTGGCATAAAAGCTCGCTTTTAGCAATCTTCAGCCTTTTTTGTATCATTTCCTCAGCCTCTGAATTTCTTGCACGAAGCCTTTGCTCAAGAGTTTCCCAACTTGGCGGAACAAGGAAAATCGATACGCTGTCGGGGTAAAGTTTTTTGACATTTTCAGCGCCTTGAACGTCAATAATCAAAACGCATATTTTACCGTTCTTTATTGCCTCGTTTACACCTTTTACAGGAGTACCGTAATAGCAATTGTTATAAACGGCATATTCAAGAAGCCCGTCATTGTCAATGAGTTTTTTAAATTCGTCCTCGCTCAAGAAAAAATAATTAACTCCGTCGATTTCCCCGTCTCTCGGCTTTCTTGTAGTAGCCGAAACGGATTCAACTATATCGTCCCTTTTTTTACGAATTTCTTTAAATACAGTGTCTTTTCCGCAGCCGCTCGGAGCAGAAACGACAACAAGCATACCGTTATTCTTCATCATCAACCTCCACATCAAATTTAGCAGCAATTTGCTTTAAATCAAGATAGGAAAGAATGACATTTTCGCTGTCCGTGATAATAACACTCATAGTTTTTCTGCCGTGTGTTGCATCAATCAGCGTTGAATTAGCCTTACTTTCCTTGATAATTTTTTTAACAGGCGCAGACTCGGGTGAAAGAATGGATATCACTCTGTTTGCATTTAATAAATTACCAAAACCGATATTAACTAATTTCATAATAATCACTCAATATTCTGAATTTGCTCTCTTATTTTCTCAATTTCGGCTTTGACGTCAACAACCTTTCTCGCAATTTCCACATCATTGCATTTAGAGCCGATTGTATTCGTTTCCCTGTTGATTTCCTGAACTAAGAAATCAAGCTTTCTTCCGACTGCTTCGTCACTTGAAATAAAATCACGAAGCTGAGAAATATGACTGCGAAGTCTGACTGTTTCTTCTGCTACAGCAACTTTGTCGGCATATATTGCAACTTCCTGCAATATTCTGCCCTCGTCAAGAGAAACATCACCCAAAAGCTCGTGTACCCGTTCTACCAGCTTGTCGTTATATTCCTTGACGGTTTGAGGTGAACGTTCTTCGATAAAAGATACTGTATCAAGAATAAATTGACTGCGAGAATACACATCGTCATACATTTTCTTACCTTCGACTTCTCGCATTTTAATAAATTTATCGACAGCTTCCTCGGCAACGCTTTTAACAAGCTGCCAAATTTTTTCCTCGTCCTCTTCCGACTTCCTTACTACCAATACATCGGGAAAACGTGCAATTGCACAAGCGCCGAAATCCTCTTTAAGACCGTAATTATCGCTTAATTCTTTGAGCGCTTTGACATATGCGCTTGCAAGCGTATTATTTACAACTACGTCGGCACTTTCGGTATTAAGCGCTTCTATACCGACAAAACACTCAATTTTACCTCTTGCAACCTTTGAATTTATAAAAGATTTAATTTTATCGTCAATAAAACCATACTGCCTCGGACAACGGCAAGAAAATTCAAAATATCTGTGATTTACTGATTTGAGCTCAACAGTAATCATATATCCGTCGATTTCCTTGCAGGCTCTGCCAAAGCCTGTCATAGACTTAACCATTTCAGTTACCTCGAATAATATATTTATATTTTAATATATTATAGATACGTAAAATTCTTACGTCAAGAGTTTGTTAACAATATATTTACAATATTAATAATTTATTTACATAAAAAGAACCACCAAAAGGTGGTTCTGAAAATTAATAATTTGATTTGCAACTGTAATTTGTCTTACCGTTGACCTTTCTCTTTAATGTAAAGTTCTTGCCCTTTTGCGTTACCTTAAGACTTACTTTCTTAGGCTTTGCTTTTTGACAAGTGAGGAATGTGCAGGTAATTTTACCGTTTTTAACAGTCATCTGAACTCTGATAGCATACTTTGTATTGTTTTTCCATTTGAAGTTTTGAACATTACCGGAAATAGCTGCATCTCTGCCGAGAGGAACATAAGATACTCTCTGGCTGTGCTGATGACGTTCAACAATCGGTACATTTGCAATGAGTGCTGTATTAAACATTGTTGAAGCAACTTGGCAAATACCGCCTGCAAGACCCATTGTCATTGAGTTTCCGCCTGTAAATACGTGAGCTTTTTTGTAACCTTTGGCGGCTGTTCTTGAACCTACAACTTTATTGAAATCAAATGTTTCGCCCGGTTGAATGATAGTTCCGTTAATTTTCTTTGAAGCGATTTTAAGATTTGTTGTCCTGTCCTTATTATTTACATAATATGAATAATAAGTTGCGTAAACGTTTGAGTAGTATGAGCAAAGCATTGTGCTTCTGTCGCCGTAATATTTGACGCCGTTATAATTAGAATATGCTCTGACCTTAACGTAATACTTTTTACCTTTTTTTAGCTTCTTTATTGCTTTCTTTGTTGTGTTTGGATTTGTTACTTTTACGGTTTTTAAACCTTTTTTGAACTTACTGTCTGTTGTGTAAGTAAGTTCATAACCTGAGCAGTTTACTTTTTTCCACTCAACATTGAGTGTTGTTTTATTAAGTGTTACAGAAGTAAGTTTGACAGTTGAAGGCTTGATAAATGTAAATACCGTATTACCTATTTCGCCGTAATATTTGTTATTGTCAATAGTTTTATATGCTCTTACCTGATAATAATAAGCGCTTGAATTTTTAAGTGAGCTTACTTTATATGAGGTCTTATCACTTGAAACAAAATCCAAATGAACATAAGCGTTTTTACTACTGTCAAATTTTAAAATCTCATAACCCGAAACTTTAGCGGCGGCACTCCAACTGATTGTAGCGGAAGTGGTACTGTCTTTTTTGATTGAAACAGAGCCGATTTTTTCAGGTGAAATAATGAATGTTTTTGAAACACTGCCTGAGTAATTGCCGATACCTGTAATTTTAACGGTTGCTCTTCCCGGTGCATTATTATTTGAAAATGTTGCCGTAAAATCAATATTTTGAATTAAATTTTGATTATTGAAAGAAACATAAACTACAGGTGTAACGGCATGACCGCCGTAAACAAGTGATGCTCTGTCAAATGCTACGGTAGTTTTTTTATCTTCGAGTTTAATAGCGTTGATTTTATATTCTTTAACTACTGTACCCGAATAATTATTAATACCTTTTACGGTAGCTTTTGCAGTACCTACAGCGACGTTATTGCTGTATTCAACCGTGTAGTCTGTATTAGCTACAAGAGTTGTATTGTCGTAAGTAACGGTAACGTTAGGCTTTTTTGCAGTACCGTCATAAATGTAGCTTTGATGTGAAAGACTTACATTGGCATCTGTTAAAACTTTTGCATCATC
Organism: uncultured Clostridia bacterium; assembly: GCA_945874765.1. Taxonomy (GTDB): domain Bacteria; phylum Bacillota; class Clostridia; order Oscillospirales; family Acutalibacteraceae; genus Eubacterium_R. Next base: position 18,010 of record CAMCHQ010000020.1, on the reverse strand, counting down.
GGCATATGCTGAAAATGAAAAACCGAGGCACAAAACCGCAAATAAAACAGATACAATTAAACTTAAACTTTTTTTCATAATGATTCTCCTATTTATTTTGTCCGTAATAAGCATTTTTTCCGTGCTTTCTTTGATAGTGCTTATCAAGCAAATACTGTTCAATACCGATATTTGATTCATTATCAAGTGCGGCAATCTGCTCTGCTTGATAAGCCATTTTTGAAACTTCTTCAAGAATTAAAGCATTTTCAACAGCTTTAAACGGATTTTTACCCCAAGTAAACGGACCGTGTCTGTGTATTAATACAGCCGGACATTCCTCGGGTGTTATTCCCCTATTCTTAAACTCCTCAACTATAACTTTGCCTGTATTAAGCTCGTAATCGTCTTTAACTTCTTCTTCGCTTAATGCACGTGCGCAAGGAATTGAACAATCGGCAAAGTCTGCATGCGTTGTACCGTAAACGTTAATGTCTCTTCCCGCTTGTGCCCATGAGCAAGCCCAAGGCGAATGAGTGTGAACTATACCGCCTATATCTTTAAAATTCCTGTAAAGTTCAAGATGTGTGGGCGTATCGGATGACGGGTTTAAGTCACCTTCAACCTTATTGCCGTTTAAATCCATAACAACCATATCCGATGCTTTCATTTCATCATATGGCACACCGGACGGTTTTATTACAAATAATCCTTTTTCACGGTCAATACCCGATACGTTGCCCCAAGTAAGAACAACAAGCCCATACTTTACAAGTTGAAGATTAGCTTTGAAAACTTCTTCTTTCAGCTCTTCTAACATTTCCTGACATCTCCTTACATACCAAGCTTATATGCAACATCGTTGTAGAAAAGCTCTTTTTTGAATGAATTAATTTCAGTATCTTTGTTAATATGGATAAATTCAATACCCATAATTTCGGCAAAATCTCTCATATGGTCAGCCGTAAGCGAGTATGAAAGAACCGAATGGTGCGCACCGCCTGCATAAATCCAAGCCTCGGCAGACGTTTGAAGGCAAGGAAGCGGTTTCCAAAGAACTCCTGCGACCGGAAGTTTCGGCATATCGTTTACCTGTTCTTTGCATTCAACATCATTAACAATCATTCTAAACCTGTCGCCCATATCGACAAGAGTAACTACAATCGCATTACCTGTTTGAGCTTTAAATACAAGACGTGCCGGGTCTTCCCTGTCTCCTATACTAAGCGGATGGACCTGAATTTTCGGCTTATCTGTGGCAACGCTCGGGCAAACTTCAAGCATATGTGAACCTAAAAGCATTTCGTTACCCGGTTCAAAATGATAAGTATAATCTTCCATAAATGCCGTGCCGCCGTTCATTCCCTCTGACATCAGCTTCATAACTCTTGTCATTGCGGCAACTTTCCAGTCGCCCTCTGCGCCGAAACCGTAGCCCTGACGCATTAAATCCTGAGCGGCAAGTCCCGGAAGCTGACGAAGTTCCTGCAAGTCCTCAAAGTTGGTGTGGAAAGCGCCGAAGCCGTTTTCATCAAGAAACTTTTTAATTCCGACTTCTTCCCTTGCCTGATAGCGAACAGCCTCGATATTTTCGGTATCAAAATCATAGTTCTTTTTATACTCATTCATTTGAGCATCGATTTCTTCTTTAGTTACGGCATTTACATACTTAATTATATCACCTACGCCGTAATGGTCAACCTGCCAGCCGAGTTTAATTTGTGCTTCTATTTTATCGCCGTCTGTTACGGCAACATTTCTCATATTATCGGAAATACGAAGAACACGAAGTTTTCTTGACTCGCTTGCGCCTACTGCGGCTCTCATCCAAATTTCCATTTTCTTTTGAAACTCTTCATCTTTCCAATAACCCGCAATAACTTTTACTTTTTTTCTCATTCTTGCGTGGATATATCCGTGTTCCCTGTCGCCGTGAGCAGACTGATTAAGATTCATAAAGTCCATATCGATTGAGTCCCAAGGAATATCACGGTTATATTGTGTATTAACGTGAAGATAAGGCTTATTAAGAGCATTGAGACCTGCAATCCACATTTTAGAAGGAGAAAACGTATGCATCCAAGTAATAATACCTGCACAATCAGGCGTATTATTTGCCTGTTCGATAACATTCAGAATTTCACTTGAAGTTTTAACGCAAGGTTTGGCAACAACTTTACAAGGAAGTTTTTTGCTCCATTCATCGCACATATCCTGAGCGTGTGAATTAATATCTGCAAATATTTCTTCACCGTATAAATGTTGAGTGCCTACAATAAACCAAAATTCATAATCTTTTATTGCCATAATTACTCTCCTTATATATTCTCAACAGCCGCTTTTTCAACAGCCAACGATTTTTTATAAAGTGTCATATATTTTTCAAAGCCCTTTACATCATTAATATCAGGCTCAACGGTTGAAATTTCAAATTTTGAAAACACTTTTTCATCTAAGAAACTTTCAAGTGACAAACCATAGCTATTTTTAGCAAAACTTGCAAGAACCGCAATTCCCCAAGCACCGCCTTCACCGGCAGTGGATAATACTGATACCGGAGTTTTCATAGCGCCTGCCATAAGTTTTTGACCGACGTATTTCGTTTTAAACAAACCGCCGTGCCCCATAAGTTTATCAATTTTTACATTTTCGTTTTCAAGAATTTCCAAGCCGATTTTAAGCGTCGCAATGGCGGAATAAATATGATTTCTCATAAAATTAGCAAGATTGAAACGGGAGTTTTCGCTTCTTAAAAGCATTGGTCTGCCTTGAGAAAATTTTGTTACGGGTTCACCTGAAAAATAGTTACTTGAAACAATACCGCCGCAATCAAAGTCGCCCTTTAATGCTTCATTATAAAGCAAATCGTATATTTGTCCCTTAGTCAACTTACTGCCTGAAATCGTGGAAAACTCAATAAAAAGTTTAACCCAATAGTCAAGGTCGGTACAGCAATTGTTACAATGAACCATTGCAACAGGTTTGCCTGTAGGCGTTGTTACCATATCAATTTCTTCATATACCTTTGAAAGTTGCTTTTCAAGAACAATCATAGAAAATATAGAAGTACCTGCGGAAATATTACCGCTTTTTTGAGCAATGCTGTTAGTTGCAACCATTCCTGTTCCTGCATCACCTTCGGGCGGACACATTAATGCGCCTGCTTTAAGCACACCGCTTGGGTCTAAAAGCTTAGCTCCGTTTTCACTCAACACTCCGCCGTTATCGCCTGCCAAAAGAACCTTAGGTAAAATATCTCTTATATTCCAATCAAACTCCTTAACATTTTCAAGATTTGAAAATTTATCAAGCATTTTGCCGTTATAGTCATTTGAATTACTGTCAATAGGAAACATACCCGACGCTTCGCCGATGCCTACTACTTTTTTACCCGATAGCTTATAGTGAACATATCCCGCAAGTGTTGTTATGTATGAAATATTTTTAACGTGCTGCTCATTATTCAAAATCGCTTGATACAAATGAGCGATACTCCAGCGCTGAGGAATATTGAAATTAAATAAATCTGTTAATATTTGTGCTGCCTGCGATGTTGTTGTATTTCTCCAAGTCCTGAAAGGCGTAAGTAAATTATCGTCTTTGTCAAACGGTAAATATCCGTGCATCATAGCTGAAAATCCGATTGACGCAAGAGATGTGATTTTTGAAGAAAACTTTTTAATACATTCGTCATTAAGGCATTTATATGCGTCTTGCAGTCCCGACCAAATATCATCAATACCGTAAGTCCAGTATCCGTCAATAAGTTTATTTTCCCAATCGTGACTGCCCGTTGCCAAAACGTTGAAATTTTCGTCAATTAATATCGCTTTAATTCTTGTTGAGCCAAATTCGATACCAAGGCACTCATTACCGCTGAGTTTATAATTATTCATAAAAGACCTCCAAGAAAAATATGGATATTAATTCAACATAATATTACAATATTTATTTAAAACTTTCAAGTATAATATTTTCAAGTATAATATTATATATTTATAAAATAAAAGTTTTGTTTATTTCAAAATAATACTTGACTTTATAGATGAAATCTATTATTATATTGTTTGCACGCTGGTGTGGCGAAATCGGCAGACGCAAGGGACTTAAAATCCCTCGGTAGCAATACCGTACCGGTTCAAGTCCGGTCACCAGCACCAAAGACCATCTATTATTTAGATGGTCTTTTTATTTTATATCATCACGAATAGATGAATACAAGAACACCCATATTTCGCACAAAAAATAAGCAGTAACCAAATGGTTACTGCTTATTTTGGTGCGAGAGACGGGACTTGAACCCGTACGAGTCGCCCCACACGCCCCTCAAACGTGCGCGTCTGCCGATTCCGCCACTCTCGCTCAACAGTTGACATTATAGCAGAACGATATACGTTTGTCAACACTTATTTTATCAAAAATTCAAATAATTCAGTTGCTTTTCAAAAGTCTTTCACGTTGCTTAAAATCAGGCATAAATTCACTTACAAAGTTATAAAACTCTTTACTGTGATTATGATGCTTAATGTGTGCAAGCTCGTGAACTACAACGTAATCAACAGCCTCTTTTGGGTAAAGCATTAAATAATAAGAAAAGCAAATTGAATTTTTACCGCTGCAAGAGCCGAAACGTTTTTTAGCGGAAGTTATTTTAACACCCGTAGGCTTAACATTCATAATTTTTGAGAAATATTCTACTCTTTTCGGCAAATATTCTTTCGCAAGTTTTATAAGTTCGTTCTTCTTATCTTCGCTTATATCGTATTTATTAAGCTGTTTTTTCTTGCGTTTGACTGCATTATTAAGCCAAGCCTCATTTTTTGAAACAAAAGCATTTATTTCTTTATCAGAAACAAAATAAGGTGCTTTAACAACTGCACACAATTCATCATCGACGCAAAGTGAAAGTGTTTTTCTATTGCTTTTAATAATCTTAATATCCATTATTCTTTAGGCTTTTTCATTGTAAGTCCTATACGTTTTTTATCAATATCAAGGGATATTACCCAAACAGTAACTATATCCCCTACTTTTAAAACGTCGCTCGGATGTTTGATATACTTATTGGTAATTTGAGAAATATGGACAAGGCCGTCTTGATGAACTCCGATATCAACAAAAGCACCGAAATCAATAACATTTCTAACAGTACCTTTAAGTTCCATTCCTACCTTTAAATCTTCAATTCCCATAACATCTGTGCGAAGCATTGGTGCCGGAAGTTCGTCACGTGGGTCTCTGCCCGGCTTGGCGATTTCCTTGGTAATATCAATAAGTGTCGGCTCGCCGATATCAAGCTGTTTTGCAAGAGCACAAGTGCCTACGCTTTCCACATATTCACCTACAGCCGATACATTGCCTTTTCTTACGTCATCATCTGAAACGCAGCAGATTTTTAAAAGTTTGCGTGCGGCTTCGTAGCTTTCGGGGTGAACTGCTGTATTATCAAGAACATTTTTGCTTTCTGCCACTCTCAAAAAGCCTGCACATTGCTCAAAAGCTTTAGGACCGAGCATTGAAACCTTCTTTATTTCGTCACGTGATTTAAAAGCGCCGTGTTCCTGCCTGTAACTTACAATATTATTTGCGATTTTGCTTGACACACCTGCAACTCGATTGAGAAGTTGAGCGGAAGCGGTATTAAGGTCAACACCGACTGAGTTTACACAATCCTCAACTACTCCGTCAAGTGCGCTTGAAAGCTGATTTTGCGGCATATCGTGCTGATACTGACCTACACCGATTGCTTTAGGGTCAATTTTAACAAGTTCTGCAAGCGGGTCCTGCAAGCGCCTTGCAATTGAAACCGCACTTCTAAGCGATACGTCATATTCGGGAAATTCCTCAGCGGCAAGTTTTGAAGCCGAATAAACCGAAGCACCTGCTTCACTTACAACCATATATGTTATGCCGCAATTAAGTTCTTTGATAACTTCGGCGGCAAAAACCTCCGTTTCGTGTGAAGCAGTACCGTTACCGATAGCAAACATTTGAACATTATGCTTTTTAACGAGGTCTTTAATTATTTTCTTAGCCTGTTCAACTTTATTATGAGGAGGAACGGCATAAATCACACTTGTGTCAAGCACCTTGCCTGTTTCGTCAACAACAGCAACTTTACAGCCTGTTCTGTAACCGGGGTCAAGACCTAAAGTTACCTTGCCCTTAACAGGCGGCTGCATAAGCAAATGACGTGTATTTTCGGCAAAAACGCCGATAGCTTTTTCATCAGCGATTTCTGTCAGTGAATTACGAAGTTCACGTTCGATTGAAGGAAAAATAAGTCTTGAATACGAATCTTCAATAGCTTCTTTTACAATTTCTTCAGTCGGAGAACTTTCCTTAATATGAAGATTGTATAAAATTGTCAAAGCGGTAATTTTGTCATAATCAATACTTACCTTCAAATACCCTTCTTTTTCGCCTCTGTTAAATGCTAATACACGGTGAGATGCAACGCTTGAAACAGGTTCCGTATAATCTTTATACATTTCATATACACCAAGGTCATCTTTAGCTCCGGTCACAACAATGTTGCCGTGATTTTTTATAGAATATCTCAGCATTTTTCTTCCTGACGGGTCATCAGAAACAAATTCCGCAATAATGTCTTTTGCTCCGTTTAAAGCGTCTTCAACACTTTCAACCTCGTCATTGAGATATTTTTCGGCTTCTTCAAGCGGTGATACTGAATTTCTGTTTTGAGCATAGAGAAAGTCGGCAAGCCCTTGAAGTCCTTTGGCTTTTGCGACGGACGCTCTTGTTTTTCTCTTCGGTCTGAAAGGTCTGTAAATATCTTCAAGTTCTGTTATTGTTGTCGCATTTTCAATGGATTTTCTTATTTCGTCTGTCATAAGCTCCTGCTCTTCAATAGATGAAATAATCTTTTCTTTTTGCTCATCCATATTACGAAGATAAGTAAGTCTATCGGATAAATTTCTCAAAAGCTGGTCATCAAGAGAACCGGTAGCTTCTTTTCTGTATCTTGCAATAAAAGGAATTGTATTGCCGTCATCAATAAGTTTGACGGTATTTTCAACCTGCCATGGTTTGAGTGAAAATTCCTGCGTAAGTTTTTGTAAAATGTCCATAATATATCCTTTCAAGGTGATAATGGTATTTTAACAGATTAGCGTAAAAAATTAAAGAAAAATTTGTTAAATATTATTGATTAATGAAAAATATTTTGTTAAGATAAAACCGCAAAGGAGATAATTATATGAAATTTGACGAACTTATAAAAGAGAGATATTCTTGCAGAAAATTCAAGGATACTCCTGTTGAAAAAGAAAAAATCGACAAAATTCTCGAAGCTGCGCTTGTAGCCCCTACGGCTTGCAATCTTCAGCCGCAAAGGATTTTGGTATTGACGGATAAAGAAAAAATCAAGGCTCTTGATGAAGAAAAATGCACACGATATACATTTGACGCTCCGCTTCTTTTTGTAATGTGCGTTGACAGATCAAAAGCTTGGATAAGAAAATACGACAAAATTTCTTCGGCTGAAATCGACAGCAGTATTGCAATGACACAAATGATGCTTCAGGCACAGGAGTTGGGTCTCGGCACAACTTGGGTAATGGCTTTAAATCCCGATATAGCAAAGAAAGTATTAAAAATCCCTGAAAATCTTGATGTAATTTCATTTATGCCGACAGGATATCCGGCTGATGACGCACAAATTAATCCGCTTCATTTCAAGCATATTGACCTTGATGAAATGGTGAAATTCAACGATTTTTAATTTAAAAGAGAACGGCTTTTCAGTCGTTCTCTTTTTTCGCTGTTTTCTTTTTATTAATCCTTATTAAATAGTTAATAATTACCGTTCCGACAACTATTCCCGTTGCAATTCCGACTGTCATAATTACTGTGTCAATACCGTTTCTGTAAAGCATTTTACTGTCGGAACTGACAATACCGTACATTGTATAATAAAGCGCACCTCCCGGCAATAGCGGTATAATTCCCGGAACTAAAAATACATTTGACGGTGCTTTTAAAATTCTTGCGCAAAGCTCGCTGTAAAGATATATCAAAAATGCGGCGGCGAAATTAGCGAAGAAGAGACTGTCGGTCAATTTGTAAACTAAAAGATAAAACGCAAAACCGACAACACCGCCGATTGTGGAAGCGGCTACGTTCTTTTCACTTACCCTAAAATAAATCGAGAAGCCGAGAGTACCTATGCCTGCCATTATAATTTGGAGTATTTCTCTTTTCATTTAAGAACACCTCCTAAAAGCAATACAGAAACAGCAAAGCCGCCTGCAATTGCCACTGCTACAAAAACCGCCTCTACAAAGCGATAAAGCCCTGTTACAACATCACGGTTAAACATTTCCTTAATCGAATTTACAAGCAAAAGCCCCGGAATAAGCAGCATAATTACGCCTATCATTACTTTATCGACATTATGCCCGAAGCCAAAATGAGTAAATAATAAAGCAATTATTCCCGAAACAAGGCTTGCTATAAAAGTATAAATAACATTATTGATATTACGAAGCTTGAAATGATAATCCATAAAATAGACTGCAATTGCGATAACTGCGGCGGCAGCGCCGTCGAGCATATCTCCGCCGAAAAATACGGCAAAACCTCCTGCCGCAAGCATATAACCGATACATTTAAGAAGCTTTTTTGGCTTAGTTTTCTTTGGGTTATTGATTATATCACTAAGCTTATCGATATCGGGAGTATTTGTGCATATATATCTGATAAGCGCATTGATATCTTCAAGCCTGCCAAGGTCTGTAGAACCGCCCGAATTTACACGAACGCTTTGAGTATAATGTGTTCCGTCAGGCGCTTTGATTGTTGCTACAATAAGGCTTGTAATTGCATATATTTCTATATTTTCAAATTCGTATGCCTTGTAGATTCTGTAAAGTGAGTCCTCTACCCTCTTAATCTCTGCACCTGTTTCGACATACTGTCTTCCGAGTGAAAGCGTTAATTCCAAAAACTGTTCACATTCAAAATTATTCATAAGCATCCCTCAATTTTAATAATATTGCAAGAAAGGATATTTTGTCAACAGATTATTAAGAAAATTCTAAGATATTAAAAAATCGTTGTATAAATTGAAAAAATATGATATCTTATACTTGAATAGAGGGAATATAATGACAAATTCAAAAGAAAATACAAAGCGAATTAACATACTTGTAATTATTACGGTAATAGCGTTTTTTATTGCAAGCTATATTTACACACCTTTTCCTAAAAGTTACGGTGTTGACGTGGCAAATCCTAACAGAAAGATGATAGCTCTCACGTTTGATGACGGCCCGAGTGATTACACGCAAACGCTTTTAGACGGACTTAAACAAAAAGGTGCGAAAGCAACATTTTTTGTTCTCGGTAAAAAAGCTATGAAAAACGCCGACACTTTAAAAAATATTGTAGCCGACGGCCATTTGCTCGGAAATCATACATATACGCATATTGATATGATGAAAACTTCAAAAAATGTTATCAAAGAGCAAATTTATTCTACAAACAAAGTAATTAAGGACATAACGGGAATTGACGTTAAATTTTATCGTCCTCCGCACGGTCACTATTTCGGTGATACATTAAATGCAATTGACGATATGATAGCCGTTAAATGGTCAAATGATTCAATTGACTGGAAGCACCAAGACGAAAACTACGTTTATAATTACATAATCAACAAAGCGCACGACGGTGAAATACTTCTTTTACACGATACAAAAGAAACAACTGTTAAAGCGGCGCTTAGAGCGATTGACACACTTGAGGCGCAAGGATATTCATTTGTCAGAGTTGATGAACTTCTTTGCAGAAACGGTGACAAGCTTGCACCGGGAATTGCTTATCGAGGCTGTAAAATGAACAAAAAGCCTAAGTGGTTTTAAGAAAGGATAATAAAATGAAAAAGAAAAGTATATCGATAATTTTGTCACTTGCCATGATAATTTGTTCTGTAATGATTCCTGTCAGTGCGTATGCCGATAACTACTGTATTTCGGGTGTTGATATTTCGGAACATAATGAAAATGTTGATTTGTCATCATTAAAGGCACAAGGCTACAGCTTTGTTATGATTAGGCTCGGCTATTTCAATCATCTTGACAATAAGTTTTATGAAAACGTTCAAAAAGCAGTTAATGCCGGAATGAATTTCGGCGTCTATCTTTATTCATATGCGTTTAATTCAAATGAGGCTCAAATAGAAGCACAGTTTGCAATAAGTACTTTGTCAGGTCTTTCAAATGAAGCAAGAGCATTGATGACTTACCCGGTTGCATATGATATTGAGGACAGTTCAATTTCCTCAAAACTTGATAAAAATGCAATTACAAATAATGCACTTTTATTTACGTCTTTGTTATCTCAAAGCGGATATGATACGATGGTTTATTCAAATACATATTGGTTTAATACATTTATCAATACGGATTTGCTTTCACAAAACAATATCAAACTTTGGTGTGCGGATTACACTACATCCCCTATGAGTAAAGGAAACACTTCAATCGGAAATACAAATTCTTTTGCTTATATGTGGCAATACAGCGACAGCCAAATTGACCAAAATGTAATTTTAATGACCGACGCTCAGAATCTCAAAGTTAAGTTATCAAAAACGAGTGTTTCATATAACGGGAAAGGACAAAAACCGTGCGTAACGGTATATAATCAAAGCGGACAAAAAATTCCGTCAAGTTACTATTCTGTTAAGTATTCAAACAACACAAAGCCCGGAAAAGCAAGCGTTACAATTAATTTTAACGGTATATTCTTTGGCACTAAAACAGCAAGTTTTATAATAGTACCTCAAAAACCTACGCAAAACAAACTTAAATCAAAATCAAAAAAGCAACTTAATATTTCTTGGAAAAAAGATAAAAATGTAAGCGGTTATGAAATTAAGTATTCAACTTCTTCAAAATTTACGAAGAAAACCACTAAAACAGTTAAAGCCGGTAAAAATTCAACAAGTGCTACTGTTAAAAAATTAAAGTCCGGTAAGAAATATTATGTTAAACTCAGAAGTTATAAAACGATTAACGGCAAAAAGTATTATTCATCATATTCAAGCACTAAAAGCGTAAAGGTTAAATAAGCAAAACGACTGCTCAAACATTTAGTTTAAGCAGTCGTTTTTTACTTTGTAAGCGCAACAAATTCTCCCGGAGTAATTCCGTATTCTTTTTTGAAAAGTGAAATGAAATGAGATTGACTTGAAAAGCCGAGCATATAGCAAATTTTATCACGGTCGTATCCCTCAAAAAGAAGTGTTTGCGAAAGCTCTAACTTTTGATGTGTTATATATGCGCTTAAATTTACACCCATTTCCTCTTTAAACAGATGTGAAAGATAATCGCTTGACAGATTGCAGTGTTTTGCGACACTGTTTACAGTCAGCTTTTCGCTTAAATTTTTATTTATATATGCTACACATTTTCTAATATGCGGTGAATAATTAAGATTTTTTTGACAAAGACTTACTTTATTTGTCAGTTCAATTGCGGCGTCGACTATTAAAGAATTGACAGCAGCTTTATTCTTTGCTTTATCGACTTTTAAAATGAAATCATCGGAAAATGAATACGCATTATTTTCACTCATTCCTCCTTGAATGGCATATCTCGTTGCAAGAGTAATGAAGCTGACCGCCATATACTTTTGCTGTTTTAGCTCATCCTCTGACATTTGACCGACTGTTATGTTTTGAATACCGAGCTGAGTCATTTCAAATATAAGTTTCTTGAGATTGCCCTGCTTGATACAGGAAAAAAGACGAATTTCATCTTTATACGGTGTGTGATACAAATTATTTTCAAGTGATTTTGATTGCGATTTTGCAATATCCTTTGGAATAACCTTTATACTCATAAGTTCATCATAATTCATATTATCACCTCAAGATTAAGCATACAAAATAATGAAATTAAAGTCAAGAAAAGCAGTAAATCAATAACGGTTTTCTAAAATTAAATATGATTTTTGATATACCAAATTTAAAAGTTATGTTAACATTACCGTAATAAGGAGGCACACAAAATGAAAAGTAAAACAAAATACAATTTATCAGATAATCAAATGATACGAATTTTCAAAGAAAATAATATAGAAAATATTATTGAAATTAAACCTCTCAATGAAGGTATGTTTAATTCAGTCTATAATATCAGAACAGAAAATAAAGAATATGTATTAAAGATTGCACCAAAGAAAAGCCAAAAAGTAATGACTTACGAGAAAAATATGCTTCAATCTGAGCTCTTTTGGTATGACGTTATTAACAAAAATACAAATATATATACACCGAAAATATATTTTTCATCGCAAAAAAATAACAATATATAGAGTCCGATTATTTTGTTATGGAAAAAATCAACGGTTTACAAAGAAACAAGGCAAAGCTTTCAACAAAGAAAAAGCTTGAAATGACAGCGAAAATTATCGCAGAATTTCATAATGTAAAAAATGATAAATACGGATATATTCAAAATGAGCTTTATGACAATTGGTATGATGCTCTAAGTAATATGATTATAAATATTATCAATGACGCTAAAGAAGTCGGCAAATTCACTGAAAAAGGCGAAAAATTGCTTAAATATGCCAATAAATATAAAAACATATTGAAAAAAAGTGAATGCACAATGGTAAATTATGATTTATGGGACGCTAATATGATTTGCAGCGATAATAAAGTTACGGTTATAGACCCTGAAAGAACATTTTGGGGAGACCCTGTTTTCGATTTTATTTGCGCTGAAGGCTTCACAAAGCCGTTAAGTACAAAAACGCAAACAATAGATATTCATAACTCAATAAGCGATATTAAAATAGAAATTAATCGAGAAAGCGAAATAAGATATGCATTTGCCCAAGGTTATATGGCGCTTATACAAGAGGTTGAAAGATATTACAGATTTACACGTTTGAGTGAAGGATGGATTTTTGACAAATTTTGTTCTGACTTATTATACAAGTCTGCATTCAAGGTACTTGAAAATGAATAATAAAGCACAAGAAATGGGAACAAAACCAATAAGTAAACTCCTGTTTGAATACAGTATAACAACATTTTGTGCACTTTTATTCTCGGCACTATATAATACCATAGACGTCTTATTTGTAAGCAGAGGTATAGGTGACAAAGCAATGGCGGGGGTCTCAATTATCAGCCCGTTTATGATGCTTCAAGGCGCATTTGCTCAAATGATTGGTTTAGGTGCCGGAACTTTAATTTCAAGTTATTTGGGCAAGAAAGAGTATAAAAAAGCAGGAAATGTTACACTTAATGCTATGGTTATTTTTTATTCAACAACAGCGGTAATCAGTGTTATTTGCTTAATTTTTTTAAATCGACTTATTACGCTTTTTGGGGCAACAAACGACATAAGAGAATATGCTAAAGAATATTTTACAATTATTGTTTTGGGAAATATTTTTTCAACCGGATTTTCGTCGATAATACGAGCTGAGGGAAGAATGAAATATTCACTGTTAATTTGGTTGATACCGACAGGCGTAAATATTGTTTTCGACTATATATTTATTTTTGTAATCAAACTTGGGGTTGCAGGTGTTGCACTTGCAACATTAATGTGTCAAATGACAAGCTTTCTTATGAGCATATTATTTTTTGTAAAATTCAGCAGTCAGAAATTTGAGTTTAAAAATATCAAATTAAATGAAATAAAGGATATATTAACATTAGGTGTTAATGCGCTTTTACAGTCTGCGGGCTTGTCAATTATCATTTTTATTATTAATAAAATTTTAGCAAGTGAATATGACTACACATATATAACCTCATTTTCATATGTAAGCAAAATGGCTCAGATAGCAATTGTGCCGCTGAACGCTGTAACAACGGCATTGTCTCCGATAATAAGTTTCAACTATTCATCAAGTAAGTATAAAAGAGTAAAAATAAGTGTTCTCTATTCGCTGATATATTCTTATATATGTTCAGTAATTGAGATGACAGTTCTCTTTATTTTTTCAAAGAAACTGGCTATGATATTCACATCAAATCAAACAATCATAAATCAGTGTAACGATATCATTAATATTCTTCTTATATCGCTCTTATTTGTACCGGCAGTACTAATCATATCTACATATTTTCAAGCGATAAAAAACAAGAAATACGCATTTTTAATTACAACTTTTTTATTAATAACAATTTCAGCATTTTTGTTTATTCTAAAGTCAAACTGTATTTGGTTTGCAATGCCGATAAGCTGTTTTATAACATTTCTTTTATCTATATACTTATATAAAAAACGGTTGCCGAATTAATAGGCAACCGTTAATTTCTTAATCTTCAATTGTTTTATTGATATAATCAAGAACAACGTCGCAAGCTCCGTCAATTCCGATTTTAGAAGTGCTTATAATTAAATCGTAATAACGTGAGTCGCCCCATTTTTCTTTAGAATAATAGTTATGATATGTTTTCCTCTTTTTATTATTCTTGATAATCATATCTTCAACTTTTACCGGGTCAAGGTGTTCAATGGAAGCGATACGTTCCATTTTATGATGCATATCAGAGGTTACAAAAATTTTAATTAAGCAATCGAAATCCCTTAAAACATAGCTTGCGCATCTGCCCAAAACAACAAATGACTCCCCTGCCTGCGCTCTTTCTTTAAGGAAATCAAACTGCATTTGTGCAATAGTATCCTCGGGAGAATTGCTGAGACCGTCAACTGACCTTGAAAGCCAAACATTTCGTGCCTTTTCGTCATATTTTTTGAGCTGATCAAGATTAAGATTTTTTTCTTTAGCTATTTGCTCAATAATATTTCTGTCATAGAATTTAACATTGAGCTTTTTTGCAAGATGCTCGGCAATAACACGACCGCCTGAGCCGTATTCTCTGCCGATAGAAATGATAAATTGTTTAGCCATAATTTTCACCTCTTAGAAATATCTTAATTTAATTACAACCATAGCGATAATAAGAACTATAGCTGTAGCAGGGATAGCGGTTTTACAATATTTGCCCCAGCCTACAGGATGACCGGCTTTTGAAATGACGGAAGTACCGACTACATTTGCGGAAGCGCCGATTGGTGTTGCACTGCCGCCGATATCCGTACCGATTGAAAGTGCATAAGCCAAAACAGGAAGCTCGGCTCCGACAGTAGTTGCCGCAAGGCTCTTAATAACAGGAACCATAGTAGCCGCAAACGGAATATTATCAACAAATGCGCTTGCAATTGCAGAAATCCACATAATGATAAGTACCATTGCAAATACGTTGCCGCCGCATACTTTTTCAATAAATGAAGCAATCATTTCAAGAACACCAGTCTGTTCCAAACCGCCGACTACGACGAATAAGCCGATAAAGAACAAAAGTGTTTTATAGTCAACTTTTTTAAGGATAGTGCCAATATGTTTAAATGAAGTAATAAGTGTGATAAGAGCTATTGTAACACCGATAAATGCAACGGTTAATCCTGTCTGCGCATGAGTTACAAGAAGGACAATAGCAATAATGAAAATAATTGTACTTATAATAAAGTCTTTTTTATTTTCGATAGCGTCACTCGGATTAGGAAATGTTGACGGGTCGATTTTTTCATCCTTATTAGCGGAAAGTTCTTTCTTAAACGCAAAGAAAAAGAATATAATTACCGCAATAAGAGCAAGACCTGCAATAAGACCTGTATTTGTAAGGAAATCTGCAAAACTGTAACCGAGTGCAGTACCGATAATGATATTTGGCGGGTCACCGCACATTGTTGCCGATCCGCCGAGGTTAGCACAAAAGATTTCTGCCAAAACCATCGGTACGGGGCTGAATTTTAAAAGCTGAGAAAGCTCAACAGTTACTGCCGCAAGGAAAAGAATAACCGTAATACTGTCAATAAACATTGAAAGAACGGCACTCATAATCATAAAGGTTACAAGTATCGGCATAACCTTATATTTTACAGCTTTAGCGATTGTAAGGCAAAGCCAGCGGAAGAAACCTGCTTTAGCCATACCCTCTACCATAACCATCATACCCGCAATAAATATAATAGTTGCCCAATTTATACCGCTTGAGCTTTCACTTCCCTGCCCGGACGTGTGCCAAAACTCAGCGGTAAAAATACTTTTTACGTTAAGTGTTTCCATTATCGCACTTGGGCTTTTCATACAAATTGCGAAAACAACAATAATTGTGGCAAGACCGCAACCGAGAGTAACCCAATGGCGTGGAATTTTATCCATAATAATAAGAGCAAACATAAGAACAAATATTACTATGGCAAAAATTTTAGCTACCATTTTTCTGCCTCTTTTCATTAAACTAAAATTTATTATAGTAAGTTGGGGTAAAATTTTCAAGAGATAATATAAATTTGTTTCCCAAAAAAGATAAAAAAATACACTCTGCATGAGAGTGTATTTTAAAACTTATTCTTCTTTTTCGTAATTGTCTGCCGGGTGAACCACAACCTTAACTTCATGTGTCATAAATTGGTCGGCTTTTGTTATGGTGACGGTAAGATTTTTATAGTCAAATGAATAATTAACCTCGGGAATAATACCTGTAATTTCGGTTATCCAACCGTTTACAGTCGTAACATCAAGGTCCTCTTCGTCTTCCAAATCGAAAAACTCTCTGAAATCTTCAAGCGAAGCCGTACAAAGAACTCTGTATGTATTATCCCCTATTTTCTTAAATTCGTCAATTTCCTCGTCTCTCTCGTCCCAAATCTCACCGACAATCTCTTCAAGTATATCTTCCATTGTAACAATACCCGAAGTTTCACCGTATTCGTTTACAACTACTGCCAAATGATTATGGTCGGTTTGCATATCTTTAAAAAGAACATCAAGGCTGACTGTTTCGGGAATAAAAACAGGAGCGTGAAGAATCGATTTAATATTGAAACCTTTTTCGTCACGTTTTAATAAATAATCGCAAGTATGAAGAATGCCTATAATTTTATCCGGATTATCTTCGTAAACAGGTATACGTGAATAGCTTTCGTCCTCGATAATTTTAAGTATTTCGCAATCGCTTGCGTCCGAGGAAATACTGATAACCGATTTTCTCGGCGTCATAACGTCCTCAGCTGTCATTTTATCAAGTTTAAACACGTTTTTGATATATTCGATATCATCGTGGTCAAGCGAACCTTCATCCGCACCGGCGTCAAGCATAAGAACAATATCTTCTTCCGATACCGGCTCTTCCTTTTCGTGAGGGTCAATACCGACAAGCCTTAAAACCGCATTAGTCGAAACGGTTAAAAACCAAATAATCGGTTTTAAAACAGAAGTCAGGAAAGAGATTATACCGCAAACGGAATTTGCAAGTTTTTCCTTATGCTTCATAGCGATACGCTTCGGAACAAGTTCACCGAAAATAAGCGTAAAATAAGACAAAATAAGCGTTACAAGAACAACCGCAACGGTATTTACGATTTTTGTGCTGTCAGGCGACAGTTTGAAAGCTTTGGCAATTGCATTTGATAAAATTTCAGCAAAGTTATCAGCCGCAAAAGCAGAACCGAGAAAGCCTGCAAGAGTAATTCCGATTTGAATTGTTGAAAGAAATTTAGTCGGCTCTTCGATAATTTTAAGCATCTT
This sequence comes from uncultured Clostridia bacterium, assembly GCA_945874765.1. Classification (GTDB taxonomy): domain Bacteria; phylum Bacillota; class Clostridia; order Oscillospirales; family Acutalibacteraceae; genus Eubacterium_R. The sequence goes on along the minus strand of CAMCHQ010000020.1, from coordinate 442 downwards.
GACAGCTTTTTTATTGCCGTCCTCTGCAAGCGCTCTTACCTTTTTTTCATTAAGAGAAATTACAGCTATTTCAGTAGCCGCAAAAAAGGCGTTAAGAGCAATAAGTATAATTTGTAAAATAATCTGTATAATCATTTAAGTAATTTAACCTCCAAAATAATAATGTAAAAGCGTATTAATAAAAACAACTAATTGATAATATAGCTAAATACGCACAGCCTTTTAGAAAGCTTTACATTATAATTCTTCAAAGGTAAAGAAAATACTGTAAAAAAGCTACTTCGAGGTAGCGGATCCACAAAACCATCTCCTAAAATATATTAAATATAATAATATCTTGTTTTAATCATTAAGTCAATAGATTTTTTACTTTTTAGACCACACGCAATGTAGCGTTACAATAGATGTGACACCAAAAAAGAAAAAGATATAGAAAAAGCGA
>CAMCHQ010000019.1 GCA_945874765.1 uncultured Clostridia bacterium | reverse complement strand
AAAAAGACACCATTAAAAATGGTGTCTTTTTCTATGGAGCGGATGACGAGGCTCGCCCGTCAAAAGCTAAAGCTTTCGCCGGCACGCACGCAGGCACCGAAACAATCCACCGGATTGTTTCTATTTGCTTCGCAAATTGCCTTGTTCGAGCCTTGCAATATACAACGATAAAAAAAGACACCATTAAAAATGGTGTCTTTTTCTATGGAGCGGATGACGAGGCTCGAACTCGCTACCTCAACCTTGGCAAGGTTGCGCTCTACCGGGTGAGCTACATCCGCAAGTGCAAGTCAAATTATACACAAAGTGTGTGGCTTTGTCAAGACTTTTTTTGAAAAAATTGTAACTATTTATCTGTTTACAATATCATTATTTTTTGATATCATATAATATAAGAAAGAGGACAAATATATGGAATATAAAGCATTGCCGTTTTCATCTGTTTGGGAAAACGGAATTTTCAATTTACCTACCAAACTCGTAGACGAATATTTAAAACTTGCAAGTGAATATCAGCTAAAAGCGCTTTTATACATTTTCAGAAATAACGGACAGGCAGACACAAACGCTGTTGCAAAGGCGCTCGGTCAAACAGTAAGCGATACCGACAATTTGCTTGAATTTTGGGTTGAAGAGGGCATACTTTCAGCAAACGGAAACGTTGTGACACAAGAGAATCTGCCTAAAAGCAATGAGCCGAAAGAGAAAAATGTCGTTGTGGTTAAAGAGGCAATTTCAGCCCCTACCCTGTCGCCAAAGGATATAGTTACCGTTTTGCGTGAAAGCCGTGAGCTTCAATCGCTTGTAAACGAGGCGCAAAAAGTGCTCGGCAGGACAATAAGCACGGCGGAGCAGGCAATAATAATCAATATGGTCAACTACTACGGCTTAAAACCCGAAGTTGTTTTGATGATACTTGAATATTACAGAAACGAGAAGCAAAAAGGTATGTCGATAAGTTTTGCATACATCAACGCTATGGCTAAAAACTGGAGCGATGAGGGGATAAGCAGTATCGGCGAGGCGGAAGAAAAGCTTCAGGAGATTGAACGTGGCAACAGAATTTGGAACGAGATTGTCGCTATCACGGGTATAAGGCACAGAAAACCGACTGTTAAGCAGAGGGAAATGGTGCTTGGTTGGTTCAACGATTTTGACATAACTATGATAACCATTGCCGCAGATATTATGAAAGAAAACATACCAGAGCCGAAGCTCAGCTATATAAATTCAATTCTCAAAAAATGGAAAAAGTCAAATATCAAAACACCTGCCGACGTTGAAAAAGAGCAGGCGGAATTTGAAAAGGCAAAAGCCGAAAAGGAAAGCCGAGGCAAAAACGGCGACAGACTTTCAGGCAAGCCTACATATGATTTAGAGCAGTTTAAGCGTGACGCTTTGAACAATACGGAAATTTAAGGAGGTGCAAAAATGTCTTATTCAATAGAAAGTTATGACAAGGCGCAGTCGATACTCGACAGGAGAAGAGAAAGAGCAACGCTTGAAGCGCAGGACAGAGTGGACGAGCTTTGTGCAAAAATACCGGAGCTTAACACGATTAACAGAAAGCTTGCGCAAATCGGGCTTAACATTTCAAAAACCTTTTTTACGAGTAAAAATCCGAAAGAGGATATCGACAAGCTGAGAGTGGAAAGTCTTGCACTTCAGGAAGAAAAGAAAAATCTTTTAAAGAAAAACGGATATGACGAAAATGCACTTGCGACAAAATACACCTGCCCTGCGTGCGAGGACACGGGATTTATCAACGGCAGAAGGTGCAAATGTTTCATTAATCTTTTAAAGGATATCGAGCGTGAAAAGATTGAAAAAATCGCACCGCTTAAAGAGTGCACATTTGAAACGTTTAATACAGACTACTATCCTGAAATTGCAAAAAACGGTGAGATATCGCCGAGACAAAGAGCCGAGAGAATTAAAGAAAGCTGTATCAGATATGCGACTAATTTCAATAAAGAAGCAAAAAATTTATTCTTTATGGGAGGCACGGGGCTTGGCAAAACTCATTTATCCCTTGCAATCGCAAACGTTGTAATCAACAAGGGTTACAGTGTTATTTACGGCACGGCGCAGAATATTTTAGGCGATTTGCAAAACGAGAATTTTGGCAGACTTGACAATTTAAGATACAGGGAAAACGAGATTTTAGACGTTGATTTGCTTATTCTTGACGATTTGGGAACGGAGTTTAAAAGCGCATACACCGTTTCGTGCTTATATAACATTATAAACACCCGACTTTCGGCAAAATTGCCTACTATCATTTCAACGAACTACGGCATTGACGAAATCGAGAAAATTTACGACCAAAGAACGACGTCGAGAATTATCGGCGGCTATTCAACCCTTATGCTTACGGGAAACGACATAAGATACATAAAAAAATAAGAGGGTGTCATTATGAAAGATTTATTAATTAAAATTAAAAACTTTTCAATAATTACAATCATTGCGTCATTTGTAATCGGCTTGGTGCTTCTTATTTGGCCCGACGAGTCGATAACTGCGGTAAGCATTTTAACGGGCGTTACAACAATTTTGCTCGGTGTAAGTGCTTGGATATCGTATTTCGCAAAAGAAAAAAGCGTTGTACTTGCAACCGGAGGAACGGTTTGCATTATCGTCGGCTTAATTATCTGCATTAAATATCAAAGCATTATTGCAATTTTACTGTTTTTATTCGGCGTATTCATCACGATAAGCGGTGCAGTTGACTTAATTACTTCGTTTTATTCAAAAGCAAGCGGTCTCGGCACTTGGGGAGTTTCGACAATTCTATCAATCGCCGTTCTCGTTTTGGGCGTTGTTATTATGGTAAATCCTCTTCACACAAGTCAGGCACTTGTAAGGCTTGCAGGCGCAGGACTTCTTGTTTATGCGGTTGTTGATTTGGTAACGTTCATTCAGGTTAAAAAAGCAGCCAAAGAAATCAAAGAGGAATTTAAGAATATTGAGCCGCCGATTGTTGACGCCGACGCAAGAGAAGTAAACAGCGACGACGAAATAGATTCAAACGGTAGAGAGGTATAAAAAATACAGCATCGGCAAATAAGAAGGAGATCATTATGTATTCAATAGGACAGGTTTCGCAAATGTTTGATTTGCCCGTTTCAACATTGAGATATTACGATAAAGAGGGTTTATTCAACGATGTTCAAAGAGAATCGGGAATAAGAAAATTCAGCGACAAGGCACTCGAATCACTCAGAATGATTGAATGTCTTAAAAAATCAGGGCTTGAAATCAAGGACATTAAGCAGTATATGGCTTGGTGTCAGGAGGGAAGCAAAACATATCCGCAAAGAAAGGAAATGTTAGAAAAGCAAAAAGCGCAGGTGGAAGCGGAAATTGAAAAGCTTAACAAAACGCTTGCAATGCTCAACTTCAAATGCTGGTAGTATGACACGGCTATAAAAGACGGAAACGAAAACGGCATTCACGCAATGCTCCCCGACAAGCTGCCACCCGACATTCAGGAATTATACAATTATTCACATAAAGACTGATTAAAAACAAATCCGCTAATCATAACGATTAGCGGATTTTGTATTTCTATTTGTCACTTAATTCGACATCTTTTGCAAGTTTGCCGTGATAAATCGCATTTGAAATATTGACGGGAGAAAGAAAAACCTTTGCCTGCTTTAAAAGGGTATAAATTTTATCATTATTAAATCTTACATCGGAAAGACTGTAAACTGATATACTCTCTGCAAGCTCACGCAAGGTCATATTTTCATCCTTTTGCATTGTCACACTCCTGCTCTCGTTTGGCAAAAGGTCGAAGAAATTATCACTGAAAGGCAAAACGGATTTATTGCTTTCAAGCCTGACAAGGCGGGCAAATGCGTCGCTTTTGACTGTGATTTTAAGTTCGCTTTCCCCTATCTCAATCCTCGTTTTAAGGCTTGCTTTAGGAAGCGAAAGATTTTTTTCCTTATCAAAAAGGACTGTCTTTTGCTGTAAAACTTCGCCGTTTTGGATAAGTCTTACCGCAATGCCGGTACGCTTTAAATCATAGACTTTTGAAAGCTCGTTTACATCAAGGTCAAAAACACATTCGTTTTTAATCCCGTCAATTGTAATATGCTTTTCGTCGGCTTCTTTTGTACCGCTCAAAAAATCAAAAATTTCATAAGATACGGCTATATCCTGCGAAGTATTCAAATCGTTAAGCACATAAATTTTGACATAGTCTTTTGTGTCCTCAACCGAAACACTCAAAGGTGCGTTAAAATGCCTTGCGCCGTATTGAAGCGCCTTGTAATTACCGTAATAGTCGATACTCGACCAAGAGCAAACGCCCCAGCAATCGTTTAACTGCCAATACATTGAGCCGTTACATCTGCCCTTATTTCTTCTCCAGTGCTCCGTAGCGTCGGCAATACACTCGTTTTGCGTAACTTGAGAAAGATAAACCATATTTTTAAATTTCTTAGGCAAATTAAAGCGAGAGGCAACGTAATAGACCATTTTATCGTTACCGTTTTCACACTTTTGATGAGCATTAAACACTTTATCGTCAAGCGAATAATTACCCTTATGCTCGGCAAAAATGTCAATAGTTTTCATATCGGGCAGACTTTCAAAACCGAATTCACTGCAAAAACGTGTAAGGCGCTTGCGGTAATAATTCATAGGTTTAAGACCGTGCCAAACAGCCCACAAGTGAGTATCGCCTACATTATCGCTTCCTACACCGTAGTTATGCTTTTCGCCTACGGGAGAAGTAGGTGTATAAGGCGTCGATTTATCATATTTCCTGATTTCGTCCTCAAGAATATGATAGAAAAACTTTTCGGTCCAGTCGACATACTTAGTCATATAAGCCCAAGCGGCGTGCATATCCTCAATCTCATTATTACCGTTCCAAACGGCAAGAGACGGGTGATGACAAAGTCTTTTGACGTTATACGCAACTTCCCTTTTTACATTTTCAAGAAATTCATCGTCAAAAAACGGATATGCCTGACAGGCAAATTGAAAATCCTGCCAAACGAGAATACCACGTTCGTCACACGCATTATAAAATTCGTCGCTTTCATAATATCCGCCGCCCCACACTCTAATCATATTCATATTGGAAAACTGAACGGCGTCGAGCATATAATCAAGTTTTTTCTTATCAAATCGGGTAATAAAACTGTCGGGCGGAATATAGTTAGAGCCTTTGATAAAGAGAGGAACACCGTTTAAAACAAATTGGAAATTCCTGCCGTATTTATCACGCTGCCTGTTAAGTTCAACCGTTCTCAATCCGATTTTCTTACTTTTAACGTCAACTATTTTGCCCTTATACTGAAGAAAAACAGATACTGTATAAAGCGGTTGCTTTTTCTTGCCTGAAAGTTCATATGTCCACCAAAGTTCGGGATTATCGATAACAAATTCGGCACTTTTCTCATTTGAAATCAAAGTATCTCCGTTCGGTGAGGTAATACTGAGTTCGCACTTATATTTATAATCTCCGTATTCGCTTAAATCAGCCTTAACATTCACATAAGCCTTACCGTTTTCAAGTCTCTGCGTAACCGTGAAGCAGTCGATTTTAACGGCATTTACGAATTGAAGCTCAATATCCTTGGTAATACCCGAAGACGGCAATACGGGGCCCCAGTCCCATCCGAAATGCGATTGAGGCTTGCGGATATGGACAATACCGTTTTGACCGTTTGAATTCATCGGAGTAAGGCATTTTTTATACTTATCCGACACATAATTTACAGGTGATTTAAAAACAATTCTGATTTCATTTTCACCCTCTTTTAAAAGCGATTTTACACTTTTTGAATAGCCGACAAAGCAGTTATCCCCCACAAATAAAAGACGTGAATTAATATACACCTCGCAAATTGTATCAAGCATTTTGCAATTTAAAAGAATATCGTCACATTCAAGTTCACTCTCATCAATTTCAAAACACCTTTTATATTCCCAATCCTTTTCCCCTACAAAACGCACATCTTTTTCATATGTAGAAATGAAAGGGTCGGGTATATCGCCGTTTCTCATTAAATCAAGAAAATTGCAGCCGGGAACAGTCGCCTTTTTCCATTCGTTTTGGTCAGTTGACTTAAAAAGCCAATCTCCGTTTAATGTTTTAATCATAATTTTCCCCTTAAAAATTAAGTACGTTGATTTTATTATACATCATATAAATTTATTAATCAATGAATAATAAGGGTTAGTCCCCTTTATTATATTATTTAATATATATTTATTATTATCTTTATTATTGGGTGACATTTTGTCAGTACCCCCTATGACATTTTGTCAGTACCCCCTATGACATTTTGTCAGTACCCCTATGACATTTTGTCACTACCCCTATGACATTTTGTCACCACTTATGACATTTTGTCACGGGTATAAATTCATATTCAAAACAAAAGGTGCACTCTCAAGCGAGGGTACACCTTATAAAAGCAATGTATTTACTTTGTTTGTGCATTTCTCTTATCAACAAGTGACTTAAGGATTTCATCGTGTTCCTTATCTGTCATTGCATATTTAAGAGTAGGGATAGCCGAAAGGAGCATACCGATTGCAGGCGGAATAGAAATGAGGAAGAACATAGCCTCTGCATATTTACCTGCACCGGTGCCGCCGTCATATGTAATGAAGCTTGCGCCTTTTTCAATAGCACGGTTAAGTTTATCGACATTAGCACCGCTATAGCCTACTGCGGCATAAACTGCTGATGAGATGATAGTTGAAATACCTGCTGCAAGCTTAGTGATAAAGCTCTGACCCGAGAAGAATACACCGTCTGTACGAACGCCGTTATGATATTCCTCATAGTCTACGCAGTCGGCAATCATTACTGACTGAAGTACGTTGATACCGCCGAATGAAGCACTTGCAACGAGCATACATACACCGATAACGATTGACCATAAAGTAGAAGTCAAGTCGCCGCCCGATACTTTGAAGAATACAAAGATAAGTGCGAAAGGAACGGCACCTGCGATTGAATAAATGTTATAAAGCTTTTTCTTTTCAACCTTCTTAATAATAAGAGGAGTAACGCCCATTGCAACGAACTGGCCGACAAAAAGACCTACTGCAACACAGCCGAGACCGATAAGAATTTGGAAATCGATACCTGTAATCTTACCCGAAGCGTCTGTTTTAAGGATATTCATAATATTACCGTTAGCATAATAGTATGTAACGAGTGTCATTGCAACAATCATAAGAAGCTGAATAGGGCTTCTCAAAATGCCTGAAATAAGAATCTGTCTGAAAGGCTTATTTCTGAACATAATCTGGAAGTTTTCCTTAAATGTATAGCTCTTCTCACTCTTTTCAACTCTTTCTCTTGTGAAGAGACCTGCAAATTCAAAAAGAACTGATGCAATAACAGTCATAATAATAACTGTTACGATAAAGCCTTTTTGGTTTGCCTTTTGAACGAGTGTGTCATAATCGGCAGCATTTTTATCAATCTTATTAACAAAAGCAGAGCCGAGAGCCTGCGCAATTTGAACAACGAGAACGCTGATACCGCCGACACCTGCTACCATACGTGCAAGACCGAGGATTTTACCTCTGTCGTTTTCATCCTCTGTCATAAGAGAGGTGATACCCCAAAGAGGAATATCGCAAACAGTGAAGCACATACCCCAAGCAATATACGAAATACCTGCCCAAGCTACAATAAGTACCTTTTGAGCAGTTGAACTTGCTGCTGCATAGTTGCCGTTAATGAATGTTAAAATTGTTACTACGCCGATAATACCCGGAAAAATAATAAGATAAGGTCTGCACTTACCCCATTTAGTCTTAGTCTTATCAACGATTGTACCCATCATAGGATCATTGACAGCGTCCCAGATTCTTGCGATTGTCATAATCCAGCCGAGTGCCATAGCAGGCAGGCAGATTACGTTTTGAAAGTAGAAGTAAAGACCTGTGGCAACGATATTGTAAATCAAGTTCTGACCGAACATACCCACAAGATATCCGCCGAGTTCTTTACCCGTATAGGTGCGTTTTTCGCCCATAAATTTCTCTCCCTTGCTAAACGAAACAAATCGTTTTTAATTGAATGTATATATAATAACAATTTATAAACAAAAAAGCAACAGAAAACTTGAAAAATATTATTAATACTATACAAGTTTCTGTTGCCATATAATTTTTTATCAATTTTTAATTCAAATGAGAATTTATTTCATTTTCGATTTTTTTAAGCTTTTTCATTGAAGTAAGCCCGATATCGACTGTAACAACAGTGCCGTCTTTAAGCGTGATTATTACCTGCGACTGCCTGTCATTAAAATTCTTTTTAAGGCTTGCCTTTGTATCCTTATTGATTTTAATATTTTCGACATCGTCATAATTAAAAACATTATTTTCATCAAGAGCGGTAAATTCAAATGAATTATCACCGAAAACAATACCCTGACTTACAACATATTTGCTCACAAACACGGCAACGACTATTGCAAAAAGGTCGATAATCGCAAAAAGGACTGAATAAACGCTCACATTTTGAATGAGTTTTTTAACTGCGAAAACAGCGTAAGCCGCAACAGCCGCATCAAGAGCAATAACCACAAGAAGCGTAACAGGTGAAATTATACGATAGAATTTATTTTTCATTTGAATTTTCTCTCCTTATAATCATCAAGAAGTTTGATATCCTTTGCCTGAAAGACCCTGCCGCTCAAATAAGACAGCATATTATCATCGTCAAACGCAAATTTAAGTTTATAACTGTAAAGCGCCTGACGGTATCTTCCCTCTTCCCTGCCGTACTTGCCGTCGCCGTAAAGAGGGTGACCGATATGTGCAAGGTGCGCTCTTATTTGATGGGTTCTGCCTGTCAAAAGTTCAATTTCAAGCAAAGAGGCGTTATCGTAGTAATCAAGCACTTTATATTTAGTGATAATCTTTTTAGACCCCTCAACCTGATTATCTGTAACCTTAACAAGATTTTGCCTCTCGTCTTTTGTGAGAAAAGCAGTCAACGTTTCTTCGCTTTTAGGCATTTTCCCGTAAACCACGGTAAGGTAATATTTTTCGATTTCTCTCGATTTAATCTTTGCATTGAGAATTTTAAGTGCTTCAAGATTTTTAGCTCCGATTACAAGACCGCCCGTATTCCTGTCAATCCTGTTTGCAAGCGACGGAGTAAAACTTGACGTATCGGGTGACCATTCCCCTTTTTTATAAAGATATTTTTTAAGCCTTGCAACAAGGTTATCGATATAATCTTTACCGTCGGGGTGGCACAAAATGCCGACTTTTTTATTGATTATGATAATATTTTCATCCTCATAAACAATATCGATTTCATCCGACGCTTTCATAAAATCAAGGTGCCTGACCTTTAATTTGAGCACGTCGTCTTTAAGATAAAGTTCGAGCAAATCGCCCTCGTTGAGCCGTTGGTCATTGGTACAGCGCTTTTTATTAACCTTAATATTCTTTTTTCTTATTTCCTTATACATAAGCGATTTCGGAAGAGAGTCAAAAGTTTTTTCAATAAATCTGTCAACTCTCACACCTGAATCACGCTTGGATATAACAAAGCTTTTCATTAATAATCAGTTTTTCTTTCTGTTTTTCTTTTCCTCTTCAAGTTCCTGCTTTTCCTTATAAAAGATATTTGCCTTAACGTAAATTTGGATAAAATCTTTCATAACCTCGGCAAGTTCGCCCTTTTGGTAATTTGCAAGAAGTATTCTCTCGTCATCATCAATAACAAGCGGACCTCTTTCAAAATCGTTAAAAGTAGGCATAAGAGAATATGTATCATTGGTTTTGACAATCGAAATAAGAGTATAGTCGGCGGTTGCGTTTACAAAGCCTGTTTTTTTAGTGTACTTTTCAATAGTCGAAAGCGGAGAGGCGTCATTATGCTTTTTTGTGTAGCAATATGAAATAACCTCTTCAACAAAGTTTTCAATCTGATTATCCGAATAAGGCGCTTTAAGAAGAACAACCTTATCAATATCGGCAATTCCGTACTTATCGCTTTCACCGCAGGGAATACCTATCATATTTTCGTCATCGTCAATATATATGCTGATTGTAGAAAAATCTCTTTTTGTCTCGCTCATATTTATACCTCTGTAAAAATTAGTGAAGATATTATACAATAATTTAAGTAAAATTACAACTTTATTTGAAAAAGAGGGTTTATAATGATATAATCAAAGAAAAAACTTAGGAGTGTCAGCGTGAAAAAGGTTTTAATAACAGGCGGTGCAACAGGTATAGGAAAGGCAACGGCTATGCTTTTTGCACAAAAAGGATATGATGTTTTTGTAACATATAACCAAACCGAGCCTGATTTTGACAATGTCACAAAAATAAAATGCAACTTGGAAAACGAGGAAGACATATTAAATCTTTTTGAAAAGGTGAAAAATATCGACATTCTTGTAAACAATGCCGGTATAAGCCTTATCAAGCAGATTAACGATACAACGGCAAAGGAATATGACAAAATAATGAGCGTCAACGCAAGGTCGTATTTTCTTTGTTCGAGAGAAGCGGTTAAGCTTATGCTCAAAAAGCACGAGGGCGCAATAGTCAACGTATCGTCAATGTGGGGGCAGACGGGTGCTTCGTGCGAGATTGCATATTCAATGAGCAAGGCGGCAGTTATCGGCTTGACACGTTCGCTTGCAGAAGAACTTGCACCGAGCAAAATAACGGTAAACTGCGTATGCCCCGGAATAATCGACACGAGAATGAACGGTATGTTTGACAAAAAAGAGCTTGAAGAGGAAGTACCTTTGGGCAGGCTCGGAACAAGCGAAGAGGTTGCCGAAGCGATTTATTATCTTACGCAAAACAAATATATCACCGCTCAAATTCTCGGCGTAAACGGCGGAATAATATAGATAATAAGTAAAACGAAAGACGAATTTGAAATAAATCTTAAAAACCGCAGCACAAAAAAGAACAGCGAGATTTTATTCTCACTGTTCTTTTTCTTTGCCAGAATTTCCTTCATTCAATTCTTTTTATTTATAATGCTACTTTAAATTATCATTATTTCGAAAAAAAGTAAATAGTTTTGGTGTGAAATGACTGTTTTTCGGTGTGAAATGCAGAAATTTGATGACATATTACCGTATTTATGATATAATCACCTTTGTATTTTTTATATATTTTGAGGAGAAAGATATATGATTAATATTTTCATATGTGATGATGACAATATATTCAGGCAAAAATTAAATAATGATTTAAAGGAAAAATGCGAAGAATTCGGGGTTGATTACACAATTACTCTTACAAGCACGATTGACGAAATCAAGAAAAATTCGAAAAAGATAGACATATTATTTCTTGACGTTTTACTCGGCGACATCAACACTATAAACGAATTTGCCGAAAAGGACATAGCGATTACGTTTGAACTTGTTATACTCACTTCGTATCCCGGTGAAATTTACAATATTTCAAAAATCTCACCGACTTATTATCTTGACAAAACGAGGTCGGACGCAGAAGCACTTTCAAAAGCGCTTAAAAAGTGTATTCAAAATCTCGGAATACGGCGAAAGAGGAAAATCATAATTGAGCACAACAAAATAAACGAAACAATCGATTTAAGCGACGTGACACATATTGAGGCGCAAAATAAATCAAGTGTTTTATATTTCAAAGACGGCAAAAGCATTGAAGCGGCAATGAAATTTTCCGATTTAATTTCAAAATGCGGTATTAATTTTCAGCAATGCAGTCGAAGTTTTGCGGTGAATTTTGATTATGTATTAGGCTTTAAATGGCACAAATACATATTATCAAGCGGTGAGCAGATTACAATTTCAAGAAGTAATTACAAATCTCTCACCGATAAATACAAAAACTATTTAGAAATATAAAAAACATTTCGTTTGAAAGGCAACGGTAATAAAATGGGACAAATAATAGATTTAAGCCATTTTTCAATCTGGATTTTAATTCTTTCAACTTGCAAGGGCTTTGCACTTTTTACAATTATTCACACGCTTTATAAAGACAAATTCAATTCATTTATAACGCTTATCACAACGCTTATATCCGTATCGGCTTGGAACATAATCAATCAATATGTCAAAATATTGGCTGAGCAAAACGGAATTTTCACATTATTAAGCTATGCGCTGTTGATTTTATTTATATTTGTTATTTTTGCAATAAGCATTGATACGAAAACGAAAAACAAAATTACCGGTTCGCTTTTAATATTCGTAATTTATATTCTTATTTGGATTGGCACAAGCGCATTTTTAAGCTTTATTTGGAGCAAATTGGGATATCAAAATTTAATTGACAATTTACCGATATACAAATCGACAATAGCACTTACCCTTTCAAATGCATTGACATATCTTGTCGGAGGATATACGGTATCGTTTTTCCTAAGGCTTTTCAAAATAAAGGCAAAAGATTTCAAAGCAAAATATCTTTATTTTTACATATTCCCTATCACAAATATTTTGCCAATCATTATCAGCGCAACGCAAAAAGCATTTTGGGAGAAAAGCAGTACAAATTTGCTTTATCAAAACATTTTGATTTGCATTACGTTTGCAGTAGTTGCGATAATCGATTTTGCAAGCATATTCATTGTTGACGCAATCAGGAAAACAGATGAAAAAAATGACGAACTTTTGGTATTATCGACTAAAAACGAGATTGAATATCAAAACATTGAATTAATCAAAGCCGAAAGAGAAAGTTTAAGGCACGTAAAGCACGACATCAAAAATATTCACCTGACGGCTAAAGAGCTTATTTTATCGGGCAAAACCGAACAGGCGCTTGAGATTTTAAACCAGTCAAACAACGAGCTTGCAAACATTGACGGTTTAAGGCTTTGCAACAACGACATTATAAACACCGTATTTTACATAAAATCAAAAGAAGCAAAGGCGGAAAAAATTAGCTTTAACATTGATATCGATATTCAAAATGACGTTAAAATTCAAGATATCGACCTTGCAAGAATACTTTTAAACCTTTGCGACAATGCAATCAACGCAACAAAGGAATGTGATGAAAAAGAAATTGATTTTTCGATAACCGTAAGCGACAAGCAAATCAGAATTGATACGAAAAATCCGTTTTTAAACAAGAAAAAGGAAATAAGAAAAGGTCACGGCAACGGCACAAAAATAATTAAAGAAATTGCCCAAAAGCACGGCGGTGACTACAACGCAAGCGGTGAAAACGGAATTTATACCACGCACACAACGCTTAGAAATATCGAAACAAACGCATAAAGAAAGACGGGTTGAGGCTACTCAACTCGTCTTTTTTCGCTTAAAAGATAATATATTATTCCGACAAAATCGGCAACGAACCAGCCTATAGGAATACTTATCCAAATGCCCAAAACGCCTATTGAAGCAATCTTTGAAAGAAAAGCGGAGAGCAAAACCCTAAGTCCCAAAGAAATGACCGTAAGCCAAACGGACATAAGCGGTTTATTGACTGCACGAAAGTATCCGTAAAGCATAAACAAAATGCCGATACCGATATAAAAAGCGCCCTCAATTCTCAAATACCGAGTGCCGATATTTATAATTTCGAGTTCATTTGAATTAATAAATATCTTCATAAACTCGGGTGCAAGCGCACACACAATCACACTTATTGCGACGCAGAAAATTGCAACGTTTAATAAAGATACCTTTATTCCGTCTTTAATTCTTTCCCTTTTACCGGCGCCGTAATTTTGCGCAACGAAGGTGGAAAAAGCATTTCCGAAATCCTGCACGGGCATATATGCGAGTGTATCGATTTTAACCGCAACGGCAAAGGCGGACATAACGCTTGCACCGAAACTGTTGACGATACCCGACACTGCCAAAATGCCCAAATTCATAACGGATTGCTGCAAGCAAGTGAAAACGGAAAGCGACAAAATATTTTTCAAAACAGGCTTATCAAATTTAATATTATTTCTTTTAATTCGCAATAAAGGATATTTTAAATACGAATAAAGCGCTATGCAAAAAGCCGACACATATTGAGAAATAACGGTTGCCTGCGCCGCCCCCTTAATTCCCAATTTAAGAAATGCGACAAAATACAAATCAAGCACAACATTCAACACCACGCTGACCGCCAAAAAGACAAGACCCGCACTGCTGTTGCCTATTGCACGAAGAAAATTTGAATAGTAATTATATATAAACGTTGCAAAAATGCCGAAGAAAACGCACATCAAATATACACGTTCATCCCCTGCTATTTCCTTTGGCACCTGCAAAAGAGAAATGATATTATCACACTGCCAAAAGACAACGGCGAAAATAATCACACTCACAAAAGCTATAAGCGACACGGACAAAAATTTCGCATTTTTTAATTTTTCAATATCCTTTTGACCGTAAGCCATTGAGAAAAAAGCGCTTGCACCGAGGCAAAGGCCTATAATAATCGACGTCAAAAAGGTCATAAGCGTATAAGCCGAACCGACCGCCGCAAGAGCATTTGAGCCTACGAAACGTCCCACTACCCACGTATCGACAAGGTTATAAAGCTGCTGCAAAAGATTTGAAAACATTAAAGGAAGCGCAAAAGCCCAAAGTTTATTTTTAATTTTTCCTGTTGTTAAATCTACCTGTTTCATAAGGGATATATTAGCACTTTGGGAAAATAAAGTAAAGCAAAATCGCAGTAGTTGCAAACTGCGTTAAAATTATTCGCAAACAATTTGTGCGTGACTGCCGCTTATTCTGTCCTTAGTGATAACGATTTTATTGTCTATCCTGTCGCTCAATGCGTCAACGTGAGAAATTATACCCACAAGGCGGTTGCCCTGAGAAAGAGAAGTTAAAGCGGAAAGGGCACGGTCAAGCGCCTCACCGTCAAGAGAGCCGAAGCCCTCGTCAACAAACATTGTATCAAGTTTAATTCCGCCGTTTGAGGACTGAATTTCATCCGAAAGACCGAGTGCAAGGCAGAGAGAAGCCATAAACGATTCACCGCCCGAGAGCGTGCTGACGCTTCTTGAAGAGGCATTGAAATGGTCGATAACATCAAGAGCCAAGCCCTCGTTTTTCTTCAGCGTTTCGGCGTCACTTCTGCGCACCAGCTCATATTGACCGTCACTCATAGTCAAAAGTCTGATATTGGCTTTTCTTATAATGGAATCAAAATAAGTCATTTGAACGAAAGTTTCAAGCGTGATTTTTTCCTTGCCGGATATATCGCCGTTCGCCGTTTCGCTGAGTGATTTAAGCCAAACAAATTTCTTATCGTATTCGTTTAAAGTATCGCTTTTTTCACAAATATTATCGTAAAGCAACTTATTGTTATCAATGCGGGAATAAAGAACTTTTGCCTTTTCGTCCAGTTCTGTTTTATCCTCATCAAACTTTTTAGATTTTTCTTTAAGAATGGCAATATCTATTTCCTTAAACTCTTTAAGCGCATTTTCAAGGCTTGATTTTGTGCCGTTTAATGTATCGAATCTTGATTTAATATCATCAAAAGCCTTTTTGCTTTTATCAATGGTATCTTTGATATCATTTGAAAGAGCTGTATATTCTTTTATCTTATCAATTGCAAGGTCACGATTTTCAAAATCAAGCTCACTTTTAAGAGAGGTTAAGCGTTTTGTATTTTCTTTCAAAGCCGATTTGTCACTCGCTTTTTGGGTGTTGAGCGTTGATATTTCATCTGAAAGAGATTTCTGCTTTTCCCTAAGTTTCGGAATTTCCTCATCTAATTTTTGATAAACGGCAAGATTTTCGTTTGCTTTTTCAAGCGAAGATACAGTATCTTGATACTCCTTTTTCAAAGCATTAATATGGCTGTTGTAATTTTCACGAATATCTGCGTCGGTGCCGAAAAGCTTTTTTGCTTTCAGCTTAACATTAGCGGCAATTTCAGCGACTTTTGAATTGAGCGCCGACGCATTATCCCTTGCCTCGTTTGCTTTATCCTGCGCTTTTTTAGCAATTTTCTGCGCATTATCGACGTCCGCCTGACTAGGTGCATTTTCGCTTTTTTTCGCCAAAGCGGGATGAGAGGTAGAACCGCAAACAGGACAAGGCTCGCCGTCTTTTAATTCATCTGCGATTATTCCTGCCTGCTCGTTGAAAAATGCTGTATATTTTTTGTTATATTCATTTTCAAAAGCGTTATATTCATCCAAAGCAGACTTTGCAAAATCCTGCGCCTTTTTCAGCTTGTTTTTTTCATCTATGCACCTGTCAATCTCGGCTTTAAGTTCTTTAAGTGACTGCGATTTATCATTTAATTCAACCTTTTGAGTTGACAGTTTTTGAACAAGTACGTCTGCACCCTTTACCTTTTCAAAAGTCTTTGATTTTTCATCAATTTCCTTTTCAAGTCTTTCTTTTTCCTGCGTCAGATATTCAAGTGATTTACTGCATTTTTCTACGCTTAACGTCTTTTCTTTAATATCTTTTTCAAGATTTTTAAGTTCGTCAAACTTTGGCATTTTTGAATTTATCAGATTGATTTTATTTGTTAATCCGTCAAGTTTTCCCCTTTGCGCCTCGGCTGAAGCGTACGCTTTTTCACACTCGTCACGCTTTGCTTTCAGCTTTTCAAAATTTGCACAGGCTTCGGCGTATTTTTTCTTCGTTTGCTCTTGATTTTCATAAAGGTCAATACTTGAATTTATTTTCTTGATTTCTTCGTTTAAATCTCCAAGACTTGATTGAACCTTGTCATATTCAGACTTATCCTTATCGATAATGTCATTTGCAAGTTTTATAACGTCATCGCAAAGCATCTCGCCTTTTTTCGCCTTTTCAAGTTCAAGAGAAAGCGTATCGTTTTTTGAGCACGTAAGCTGATCGATATACTGCTCAATCCCCCTCTTTTCCTCATCACGGTTTCGCCTCAACTCATTAAAAAGGCTTGAAAGTTTAAGCTCAATATTATGATAAGGCTCAGTTTTGAAAATCTTTCTGAATATTTTGCCACGTTCGCTTGTTTCGCAGTTGAGAAGTTTCCTGAAATCCCCCTGCGCAATCATTGCAATTTGAGAAAATTGGTTTTTATCAACGCCGATTATCTCCTCAACCTTTGCCGTTACCTCTTTGATTTTGGTTATAACCGTACCGTCGGGCATAATAAGTTCGGCATTTGCACCCTGCTTGGTAAATCCCTCACCCCTTTTAGTCGGTCTTAAATATTCGGGGTTGCGGTTAATTTTATAAATCTCGTTATTATATTCAAATTCAAGTTCTACAAAAGTGGGTGTGTCTGCACTTGCATATTTTGAACGAAGAGTTGTATTTTCCCTGTAATTTCCGCTGGCTTCACCGTAAAGAGCATAGGAAATTGCGTCAAAAATCGTAGTCTTGCCTGCGCCGGTATCACCCGTGATAAGATATATTCCGCTTTTGCCGAGTTTTTGCATATCAAGAGTGACTTCTTTAGCATACGGGCCGAATGCCGACATTGTGATTTTTAAAGGTCTCATTGCTCACCCTCCCAAATATTTTCAATAACGTTTTGCATATACCGTGTCTGTTCTTCGCCCATTTCACTGCCGTTTTGCTTACAGTAAAGTTCCTCAAAAATTTCTAACGGGGATTTATCCTTAACATTTTCTGCCTTTTCGACAGTAAGCGCATTTCTCGTTCGGGTGTTGTTATAGTCGAGTTTCATAATATTTGTATAAACGCATCTCAGTTTTGAAAGAGCGTCGACAACGTCGTTTTCATCAGTCAGGGTGATATGATAGTAGTCCTCTTTATGATTTAGTTTATCATAAAAATCTTTACTCATAAGTTCATCGTATTTGCCCTCAATTTCAACCAAATCACGCCTTGGAACAAGCGGAATAAGCCTGATTTGAACGTCGCCTTTTTCACCCATTTCAACAACGGTAACACTCTTTTTATGCCTGCATTCGGAAAAAGAATATTTAAGCGGAGTGCCCGAATACCTGACAGTATCCCGTATAAGTTTTTGCGGAGAATGAATATGACCCAAAGCGACATAATCAAACTTATCATAAGCGCTTACATCCACATTATCCGTACCGCCGAGACTGATTTCCTCGCTGTCGCACTTAATTGCACCGGTAACGAATTGGTGGGATAAAATAATATTTCTCTTGCTTTCGTCAACGTCCATTTTTGAAATTGCCGTTGTTATTGCATCCGTATAAGAATTTATTTCCTCTTCGGGAAAAGCCTGCCTTACATTAACGGGTTTAATAAACGGGAGCATAAATATATTCACCTCTCCCCACTCGTCATCAAGTGTATGCTTTTGAACATTTCCGTCATAGACGGGAGATATAAAAATATTGGCCTTTTCCATAATTCTCGACCCAAATGCAAGGCGCTCGGCGCTGTCGTGATTACCGCTGATAATAAAAGCGGAAAGAGGCATATTTGAGAGCCTGAAAATAAACTCGTCAAGCAGTTTAACCGCTTCACCCGACGGCTGAGATTTATCGTAAACGTCACCTGCAATAAGCACTGCGTCGGGCTTTTCTTCTTCTATTATTTCAAGAATTTTAAGCAAAATATAACGTTGTTCTTCAAGCATTGAAAACTCGTTTACACGCTTGCCTATATGCAAATCGGAAAGATGAATAAATTTCATATCATTACCCCATTAATTTTGATAATTCCATTATATAGCAAATCGATATAAAAGTCGAATACATTTTTCAAGACTACAATATTCACTTTTTATAGTACAAAATAATCAAAAATTCAAATACGCTTGCAATAATATCTAAAAATAAGTATTATATAACAAATGATACAAAATTTACTTTTTAAATCAAAAGGAGAACGGCTATGAATACATTTCTTTTTGAAAACGAAGAAGAAAAAAAGTATGCTCTTGCCTGCCTTGCATTTTCAAAAACACTCGGGCTTATTGATGATGACAGCCTTGACGGTGTAAAAAAGAGATGCGACAAAGAAAACGAAAAGAGAAAAGCACAGCTTGAAAAGGGTGAAACCGTGTACGGTCTTACTCATTTTTCATATCCCGCATATCTCAATTTCGAGCTTACAAGATTAAAACTCGACTTTGCAGGCGAAAGCGAAAAGATTAAAAAGGCATATAATTTCACTGAAATTACAAGAAAGCAGATGAAAGCTTACTATAAGGAAAACAAGGACCTTTTTACAAGGTACAACAACGACCGCTTTTTCTTTTTTGAGGTTAAAACGGTTATTTATAAAAAGATAAGGGAGGCGCAGTACGATGAAGAAATCAACAATATACTTCGTAAGTTCGATTAACGGCAATGACGATAACGACGGTTTAAGCGAAAACACTGCGTTCAAAAGCCTTAATAAAATCAATGAGCTTGAACTTATGCCCGGCGATAAGGTATTTCTTTTAAACGGTTCTGTTTTTGAAAACGAATTTTTACATTTGAAAAATTGCGGTGACATAAACGGTGACAAAATTGAAATTTCAGCCTACGGTGATGACGGCGATTTACCAAAAATCAACACAAACGGCAAAGGTATATGGTATCAGGACTACGGCAACGAACTTGACTACAGCGGTCACGTTTATAAAGGCAACGTTTCGTCATCAATTCTTCTTTATGACGTTGAGAATATTCTTATTAAAAACATTGAGATAACAAACAAAGAAGAATTTAAAGATATGGAAAGTTACTGTGCCGCCGATAAAACGGACAGAACAGGTGTTGCCGCAGTTGCGAAAAACAGAGGTACGCTTCATTCAATTACATTTGATAACCTCTTTATTCACGATGTAAACGGCAATGTTTACAACAAGCATATGAACAACGGCGGTATTTATATGACCTGCTTCAAGCCCGACGACGAGGGAAAAACAGGCGTTGCAAGATATGACGGCGTAACGGTTGAAAACTGCTTTGTTAAAAATGTCAGCCGTTGGGGAATTGCAGTCGGTTATTCATATCGCCACAAGGATTTTGCGACTAAAGAGCTGAATGAGGAAACATTCAAAAAATACGGCAATGAAAACATTACGCTTAAAAACAATTATGTTAAATTTGCCGGTGGTGACGCTATAACTCCTATGTATGCGTTAGAGCCTTTGGTTGAGCATAATGTTGCCGATTCGTGCGCTACGGAGATGAATGACAGATATTATAAATATCCACAAAAACGTGCCGGCAAGGTTGCCGCTGCGATTTGGCCGTGGAAGTGCAAAAATGCGCTTTTAAGATACAATGACGTTGTTGATACAAAACTTAATCAAGACGGTATGGCTTATGACGCAGACTCGGGCGACGGCACAAAATACGAATATAACTACTCACGTCTTAACGAGGGCGGCTGTATGATGTTTTGCTTGCAGGAAGCGGTGCACAACACGTTTGAAAACAATCTAAGCTTCGATGATTTAAGCGGAACAATGACGCCGGCGAGCAATCCCGACGCTTTAGTTAAAAACAATACGTTTTATGTCAGAGACGGTGTTCCTTTTGTAAGAAAGAGAATGCACGGCAAAATGACGCTCAAGGATAACAAAATAATCAAAATCGAAAAATAAATTCGGAGGTAAAATATGGCAAAAAGCAAAGGCAGAGTAACAATTCCTACAGATACGGACGTTGTTAAAGAAACCCTTGAAATTATGGACGAATGGGGCGCAGACGCAATACGTGACTGTGACGGAACCGAATTTCCGCAGGAGCTTCGTGACACGGGCGCTAAAGTTTACGCAACATATTACACAACAAGAAAGGACAACGCTTGGGCAAAGGCTAATCCCGATGAAATTCAGCAAATGTATATTATGACTAAATTTCACACCGCTACAGGCGACACCCTTTCAATTCATCTTATGGATAATCTTTATCCCGATATGTTAAAGGTAAACAACCGTGACGACATCACAAGATGGTGGGAAGTTATTGACAGAACCACAGGCGAGATTGTAGACGTTGCTTCTTGGGATTATGACGAAGAAAGCGGAAATGTAACAATTAAAAACTGCACTCCTTTCCACGAATACACAGTCAGCTTCTTAGCTTACATTATGTGGGACCCGGTACATATGTATAACGCAGTAGTAAACAATTGGGATGTTGAACCGCAGATTACATTTGACGTTCGTCAGCCGAAAACAAGAGCACATTCACTTGAAAGACTTCGCAAATTCCTTGACACTCACGATTACGTTGACGTTGTAAGATTTACAACATTTTTCCATCAGTTTACATTGATTTTCGACGAGCTTGCAAGGGAAAAATTTGTTGATTGGTTTGGCTACAGCGCATCCGTCAGCCCGTATATTCTTGAGCAGTTTGAAAAAGAAGTCGGCTACAAATTCCGTCCCGAATTCATCATTGACCAGGGATATATGAACAACACCTACAGGATTCCGTCAAAAGAATTTAAGGATTTTCAGGCTTTCCAAAGAAGAGAAGTTGCCGCACTTGCCAAGGAAATGGTTGACATTGTTCACGAATACGGCAAGGAAGCTATGATGTTTATGGGCGACCATTGGATTGGAATGGAGCCGTTTATGGACGAGTTTGCCTCAATCGGTCTTGACGCTGTTGTAGGCAGTGTAGGCAACGGCGCAACACTCCGTCTTTTCAGCGATATTAAAAACGTTAAGTACACAGAGGGCAGATTTTTACCTTACTTCTTCCCTGACGTTTTCTGCGAAGGCGGCGACCCTATCAAAGAGGCAAAGGTCAACTGGGTAACTGCAAGACGTGCTATTTTAAGAAGTCCTATTCAGCGTATCGGCTACGGCGGATATCTTAAACTTGCTCTTAAATTCCCGGATTTTGTTGAATATATCAAGTCTGTTTGTGACGAGTTCAGAACTCTTTATGACAACATTCAGGGCGTCACACCGTATTGCGTAAAGAAAGTTGCCGTTCTCAACTGCTGGGGCAAAATGCGTTCCTGGTCTAACCATATGGTGCACCACGGTCTTTACTACAGGCAAAACTACTCATATTTCGGCGTTATCGAAGCTTTAAGCGGTGCTCCGTTTGACGTTTCATTCATCAGCTTTGACGATATCAAAAACGACAAAAATTTCCTTGATAATTTCGACGTTATCATCAATGTCGGCGACGCAGACACAGCGCAAAGCGGCGGTGAATATTGGATTGACGAGGAAATCATCACAGCGATTAAAAAATTTGTTTATAACGGCGGCGGCTTTATCGGTGTCGGTGAACCTGCTGCTCATCAATGGCAGGGCAAGTTCTTCCAGCTTGACGATATTTTAGGTGTTGAAAGAGAAAACGGACTTACTTTAAACACCCGTCGCTACAATACAGAGGAACACCGTGACCACTTTATTCTTGAAGATACAAACGGCGGCAACGTTGACTTCGGCGAGGGCAAGAAAAACATTGTTGCGCTTGACGGCACAACCGTTCTTGTTCAAAATGCCACACCGCTTCCTTTTGCAGTTCGTCACGCAGAAGAGGTGCAAATGGCAGTTAAGGAATTCGGCAAGGGCAGAGGCGTTTATATCAGCGGTCTCCCTTACAGTTTTGAAAACAGCCGTGTACTTTACAGAGCGGTTCTTTGGAGTTCAAATTCCGAAAGCGAGCTTCACAAGTGGTATTCAACAAACTACAATGTTGAGGTTCACGCTTATGTTAAAAACGGCAAATATTGCGTAGTAAACAACACCTACGAGCCGCAGGATACAACAGTTTATATCGGCGACGGTTCGTCATTTGATTTACATCTTGAATCGAACGAAATCAAGTGGTATGAAATTTAATTAAAACTGCAAAGCAATTTAACATTAAAATTGGGCGAACAATGTTCGCCCCTACAGTGTTCATTTTTTATATCTATAAAATTTTGTAGCGCAAATAACATAAAAAAGCAGGGCGGAAATCCGTCCTGCTTTCACTATTTTATTGATATTAAATTTATTCCTTTACAGTAGCTTGTTCGGTTTCTTCAACCTCACTGCCCTTTTTGCTTCTGACATAGCTCTTGAATGAATTAACAACAATGATAAGAGCAAGAACAATAAGCAAAACTGCAACTACAAGCTGAATTACGCTTGCGAAAATTTCCTGTCCTGCTGCAAGTGATTTAACAAGACCTATTACACGCTGGATAAGAGCTGTAAATGTTACGCAAAGCATAATAATCATAGGTGGGAAAAGCATCTTGTTGCTTCTGCCTGTTACTTTAAGGAATACGCAAAGTGTGATAAGAACAAGTGCGCTTAAAAGTTGGTTTGCCGAACCGAAGAGAGGCCAAATTGTCTGATAACCGATCTTGGTAAGAACGAAACCGCAGGCAAGAGTAACGATTGTTGAGAAATATGTATTGCACAAGAGTTTTCTCAAAGGACTTGCGTGTTCCATATCGTCAACGCTGAACAATTCCTGGAAGCTCATTCTGCCGATACGTGCAACTGCGTCAAGAGTTGTAAGAGCAAGAGCAGAAACGCACATTGTCATAAATACGGTTGAGAAATGAACTGAAAGTCCCATCTTTTCGAAGAAGCCTGCAACACCTCTTGAGAAGATTTGGAAAGGAGTACCTTCGGCCGGAACACCGTTTTTAGCGGCAGCGCCTGCAACGCAAAGAGCAAGAACAGCAAGAACACTTTCAAGAATCATTGCGCCGTAACCGACTTTAAGCATATCCTTTTCGTTGGTGATTGTTTTAGATGATGTACCGGAAGATACAAGTGAATGGAATCCTGATACAGCACCGCAGGCAACTGTTACGAACAAAATCGGGAACATTGTGCCGAGCTGTTCATTCTTAAAGCCTGTATATACAGGTAAATTCATTGTCGGATGACCGATGATAAGACCTAAAGCTGCACCTGCAATCATACAAGCAAACATAATAGTTGTCATATAGTCACGAGGCTGTTTCATAAGCCAAATAGGCAAAATAGCGGCAACAAAGATATATGCAAATACGATATAGCTCCAACCGTCTTTACCGAGAATGATAGGTACTTTCATACCTATTGCAAACGAAATGACGATAAATACAACGCCCAATACAAATTCTTTCCAGCCTGAGAAGTTAAACTTCTTTTGGATAAGACCGAAAACAACTGCAAAAAGCATAAACATAATTGATACCATACCGGCAGAACCGTTTGTTGCGGCGGCAGGAAGTTTTGCACCTGAAGTTGCGTCAAATGCGGTAAATGTTCCTGAAACCATATCGGCAAAAACTGCGATAATCAAAAGTGAGAATAACCAGCAGAAAATAAGGAAAAGCTTTCTGCCGAGTTTACCGATATACTTTTCAATAAGCATACCCATTGATTTACCTTGATTTTTAACCGAAGCGTAAAGAGCACCGAAGTCTGTAACGGCACCGAAGAATACGCCGCCGATAAGTATCCAAAGCAAAACAGGGAGCCAACCGAATACAGCAGCCTGAATAGCACCTGTTACAGGGCCGGCACCGGCGATAGATGAAAACTGATGAGAAAATACCGTCCAGCCGTTAGTCGGAACATAGTCTTTTCCGTCATTGTACTTTACGGCAGGAGTTTCGGCTTTAGGGTCAATACCCCATTTTTTAGCAATATGTCTGCCGTACAGGACATAGCCTAAACCGAGAACAACAACAGCAATTAAAACAATTACAAGCGTGTTCATAAATACCTCTTCTTTCTAAATTATAATTTGCAGTCAAAACTATGAGCAAAAAATAAACCTCCGCCAAGCGAAAACCGTTTCCGATTTTCCGCAAAGGCGAAGGCATAAACTCTAATTTTTTCTTTTGCTTTCGTGTTACCACTTTGCTTGCCGACAAAAAGCCGACCGCTCAACCACCGTCAAATATCAATTGATACTAACAGCGACTCATATAACGGTGAGAACCGATTTCAATTACTCGTTTTCTTTCACTGAAACTGCTTGCAGGTGAGGGCAAAACGTTCCTTGCTGCTGTCTTGCACAACCGACAGCTTTCTGTAAACGGTGTACGCAAAGTCATTTCCTGTTCATCGCATTTGACTGTTTAATTTATGTCTTAATGGTAATACTAAAATTCTCATTTGTCAAATACTTTGCGTTAATTTTGTAAACTTGAACAAATAGCGACTTTACTAAAAGTAATGATTTGTATATTTTTGAACATTTTATAAACGAGTAATAAACAAATTATGTACGTCCGTCTATTAAACAAGCGATTTAATTATGGCGCTCATTAATTTTTCACACAATTTCACATTGAATTTCTCATTGAAAGGTTGATTTTATCTGTAATCATTGCTATAAATTCGGAATTAGTCGGCTTGCCTCTCTCGGACTGAATTGTATAGCCGAAATATGAGGACAAAACGTCAACATCTCCCCTATCCCACGCAACCTCTATTGCGTGACGAATTGCTCTTTCAACTCTTGAAGCGGTTGTTTTGTATTTTTTCGCAACGCTCGGATAAAGAATTTTTGTGACAGACGAGAGCATTTCACTGTCGTCAAGGCAATATCTGATAGCAGTTCTTAAATAATGATAGCCCTTGATATGCGCAGGCACACCGATTTGCCTCATAATATCAGAAATCACAACGTCCATATCCATATCAAACATTCTCTTCCCGTTTAGATTTTCCGACTTATGCTCATTTCTCCAAGCTGTAAGACGTGTTATCCTTTTGGCAATTTGGTTAGACGAAATCGGCTTAATAAAGAAATAATCAGCGCCCGCAGACATTATTTGCTTTTCAAGCTCTTCACTGCCTATTGATGACAAAACAGCAATTATCGGCTTCTCAACACAATGAGTTTGGTAATATTCAAGCACATCCGCAGCGTCTTGATTTACCATAAAAACGTCCATCAAAACAACGTCAAATTTCTGCTTTTTAACAGCATCGAGCACCTTAGCACCGTCATTATCCGTCACCGAAACCTCATAGCCCTGCGTTTCCAATTCTTTTTGACACTCTGTGGCAAAATGGTTTGAATTATCCGCAATGAGCACTTTTAATTTCTTTTCCATAATTAAAAACTCCTTTTTGTTATTTCTTCCACATTTTATCACAAAAGTAAGTGAATTTCAATAGTTTTTGTCCTATTTTTGTGAATTTTTTTCACGTTTTTGCCAACAATTTCCCTCAATTTTCAATTTTTTAACCGATTTTCTGCAATTTTTCACCGATTTTTGATATTTTTCGCAAAATTGTCACAATCAAAACACCACACATTTTCACAAATTCAAATCATATATGCTTTGCTGCAATTTAACAAAAAAGCGTTTAACAAAAAGGAGTGAATCAATTCGGTTCACTCCTTTTGCTCTTTTATGCACTGTATAAATTCAATTTGCTTTCAATTTCTGCCAATTCATTTTTTAAAGTTTGAATTTTCTGCGCATATTCCGGTTTGGTTTTATGATTTTCTATATCCTCTTTTCTAGCTATCATTTTTTGTAAAACTTCTTCATCTTTTTTAATTTGCTTATCAAATTTCAAAAAGAAATGGCTGAGTCTTATTGCATTGCCGCCGGCACTTTCTCCGACCTCAAAAGTATATCTTGTATTTAATCTTTCAACTATTAAATAAGGCTTCAAGTGTTTTCATTTCTCTTTCACGATAAACTTCAAATTCTTTTTCTGCTTTTTCAATAGCTTGTTTATGCGACACCGTGCCTTTGCCTTCAAGCAATCTTCGATGATTAGCAATGATTTGATTATCCAATTCATTTGACCAATCCTGCATAGTCATACTTCTTTGCTCTAATGCCTGAAATTCAGC
This sequence comes from uncultured Clostridia bacterium, assembly GCA_945874765.1. Lineage (GTDB taxonomy): Bacteria > Bacillota > Clostridia > Oscillospirales > Acutalibacteraceae > Eubacterium_R. The sequence continues at coordinate 6,942 of CAMCHQ010000019.1, read as the reverse complement.
ATAATCCAAGAATTGTGACACAAGCAAATTGAGCCTTTGAAATTCGATTTCAGATAAATAATTTTTTGCAATTTTAACATCATCACAAGTTACATAATTACCCTTAAAATTAGTCATACCGACAAAAGGTTTTTCGTTATCGACTCTGTTATAAATAACTTCAGCAGCTGTTTATTCATGCACCGCAAGCAACCGTTGAACCTAACTTTCTTTGAAACAATATATTTCGGTTTTATTGATTTTTGGAATGTGTTAAATTCGGGAGCAGTTTTCCAAAAGTCATTTTCTTTCAGTCTTTGAAAAATATGCTCTTTATCATACTTCTCGCCCAACCGATAAAGTCGTGTATTTCGAGTATCATTAACAAAACGAATTGTTGCATATTTCAAATCAGGATTGAGATTAACAATATAGCCTTGTTTTTTTGAGAACATAGGTAAATTCTTTTGGTGAACAACTGATACTTAATGCCTTATCTATTGCCTCTCGCATTAAATTGTATTTTGTAGGTTCACCGTTTTTCTCTGCATAATACAAAGTTCTTGAAATTTTGTTTTGCGGATTTGCAATTACAGTTAAATGCTCACGCTCACAAAGTGAATCGGATAAATCTCTGAACTTGTAATACGCTTTCTTGTTGCAATTTAATTTTTTACCGTTCCACATATTTACAGAGTTGATTACAAAATGATTGTGATAAGTGCCTGTATTAAAATGCGTTGCTACAAGCACTTGATAATCTGTGTTCCACATTTGCTTTGCAAGTTCAACACCAAGCCTATGGCATTGTTCGGGTGTCACTTCGCCTGTCTTAAAACTTTGATATGCGTGGTAGGGAACATTGCCGGATGTTTTACCAAAATGAACTTGAACATTTTTCATTTCTTCATAGGCTGTATCGGTATTGCAATTTATACCTGTGACAAAGCACGCTTCTTCACTGATTGTTTTTTCTCCGTTCTCGGCATAATGAATTGCATTTTTCAAATCGGAGTAAATTGTTTTGTCGGGATTGGCGGCATAATCAACAACACGAGACAGACTGTCTTTGATTGCCCAAATTTTTGTTACAGCCATTATCCGTCACCACCGTAACACGCTTTGAGCAGAAGTTCTTTTATTTTATCAAGCCTACTGTCATTCATTTGACAAATTGATTGATAAGCCTGTTTCAAATATTTATTGGGTGCTGACCTTACGCTTTGACCTAACGCACACTTACGAATATACTCGGATAACGATAAACCTGAACGCTTTGCCTTTCTGCAAATATTTGATTTTTCATTTTCGGTTACTCTGATGTTTATTGATAAATTTCTTTCTCTCATTTGTTCTCCTTTCTTAGGGGTTAAAGGGTACTCCCTTATCTTCCGGCAATACATTGCCTATGCTCGCTACAGTCTGCGACTGCAAATATAACCTTAGAGTTTGTCAGTTGCAAAACCTTTTATTTTCGGTTATAATATTTGTGATTATATCAGCAGATGATAACTTACAAAGACAAGCTAACAGATAGGTGATAATATATGTCATTTAGTAAAACAATTCAAATGTTCATATTTGACGGAAATCCAAACGGACGTATTATGTGTGAACTTTCAAACTGGAACGGTCGTGTATATAAGATTTCAAGAAGTGAGTTATCTGAATTTTCGCAAAGAGATGATTCGGATAATACAGGAGTATACTTTCTCTTTGGGAAAAGTGATGATAATAATGATACTGTTTACATTGGTGAAGCCGAAAGGATGTTTTCAAGACTTCAACAGCATTTAAAGGACTCAAAATATTGGAATGATTGCATCGCTGTTGTCAGCAAAGATAATTTACTTAACAAAGCACATGCCAAATATCTTGAAAACAAGTTCTATTTGTTAGCAAAAAGCGCAGGTAGATCTATTGTCATAAATAAAACAGTTCCAACCTGTTCTTCCATATCCGAATATGATGAAGCAATGCTACAGGAATTTATTAGCAATACCAAATTGCTTGTAAATACACTTGGATATAAAGTTTTTGATACAGTTGAAGACGTCATTGTAAGGCATAATGACATGCAGTCATACTTTTTCATAAAAGCCGCCAGAGGGGCTGATGCAAAAGGTTTGATAGTATCAGATGGCTTTGCTGTGATGAAAGGTTCAGTTATTGCATCTTCTACCGTACCAAGCATGTCGGACAATATTGTGAAATTGCGCAATTCTCTAATCGAAAAAGGCATAATAGATAAAAATTTTAAGTTCACACAAGATTATATATTTACAAGCCCTTCCCTTGCGGCAACAATAGTAATGGGTAGAAATGCGAATGGGCGAACAGAGTGGAAAAATGAACAACATAAAACAATCAAAGATATAGAAGAATCATAAAAGTAAAGAGCTATCGGACTTAGTGTCAGATAGCTCTTAGTTTTATGTGAATATTATATTGTTGCCAAAATGTTGCCATTCCGTCAATGATCTCCTGTATGATTCCCTCAAAAGAACTGTAATTTCTATAAAAAGAGGAACGGGATACGCCGGCTCTTTGTGTCAGTTCGGAGACAGAGATATCCAGGGCATTTTTCTCTTTTAATAATTCAAGCAATGTTAATCGTATTTTTGCTTTTACCTGTTCATTTGCAATTTTTCGTTTGTCTGTTTTTTGGAGATATTTCTTCATGACACAAAATTCCTTCTTTTGTTGCAGATTGAAATATTGACCTCAATATTGCAAGATGCTATATTCTATATGATACAAATTGTATCATATTATTCGGCAAGAAACAAGGAGGAAAATATGAAAATCAAGGAATTCAGAAACCAAAATGGGCAATTGTTTTTTATTTCATTAAAATACTGTTCTGTTATATAAAATGAATTACAGCTAAAATCATATAATTTTACTGAAAAGACTTTTTTAGACTTTTTGCAATTGATGAGTTAGTTACAGCTGTTTTATAAGAATATGTAGTAATCTCTTTTTCGTTAAAACTAAGATGGTAATACTCGCTAGAATTTGACACTCTACCCCAATAAGGTAACAACTTGTAATAATGAAGTGCCTTATATATAACAATCATCATATTATGCAATTTAACAAAATTATCTTCTGATAAATAGTCGGAAGAAATATAAAAATGCGTTTCACTGTTCCTTAACTTTTGCAAAATTTCCAATTCATTTTCTATTGAAGCAATGTTAATAGATTTTAATAATTCTTCTAATATAGAATTACTGTTTTTTTCAATTTTTTGAACCCTATTGAACGAAATTTATATCTTTTCTTGTCATTTAACTCTTTAAAAAAGCGATTTAATTCTTTACTTTTATAATATTCTAAATATGCAAAAAGGCTTCCATCCAAAAAGGATAAAAGCCTTAAAATTTATGCGATTTTTAGGTTTAGTTGCAAGCCAAGGGGGACTATTTCATCTGCCCGAAAACACGTTTTTGAAAAAAAGTGTTGCCATTTTTGTTGCAAAACCCTCAAAACCCTTATAAATATGGCGTTGAAATTTATTATCAAGTTGCTACGAAACAGTCCACCGGACTGTTTCTCCCAAATCATAGATTTGGAGCAACGGTCTCGAAATCAACCTTGTTGATTTCTCACTCCCACTCTTTTTCGAGATTATAATTTGTACTATTTTATCTCTATTTCAAGCCATTTTAGTGCTGTTTTAGCGTTGTTTTTCTTTGTCTTATTCTCTTTATCATCACTCATGTTGCAAAATATGTTGCAATTATAGCAAAAGAATAATTCCCGGTGGCTTGTACCTTGTTTTATCCAAGAGAAAAGCCCGACAATTCGGGCGGTGCCCATAAAACAGGAAAAAATTAAAAATCCCGATTTTCAAGGGAGAGTACAGCGTGACTTCGGTCACGCCTTTTCTCTTTGCATCAATAAGTTTAGCGGAATAAATCCTGTACCATCGTAGCAATTCCGATTTTCTGCTGACATTTGCCGGAAGACTTGTCCGGCGCACCTACATAGTTTCCACTCATCATAGAAAAACGCTCGTCAGACAATTTTTCTTTGGCATTGTCCTCATAAATCTTCACAAACAGTCTGTCCAACTCAGCAATACGTTTTTCAGCCTGTGTCAGCTGCTTTCTCCGTGCCTGTATCTTTTCATCACTTTCTATTTTTAGCTGTTCTGCACAACTGCACGGAAGTGATCTTCATAGTGGAGAATATAGCTGATGACAGTTTCCATGTGCATCCACACCATATCCTCCAAAACGACTGCACGGATGTAGTGGGATTTGCATTTTTCATCGTTCTTTCGATGAGTGGAAGCAAATTCATCATGCCCTGCGAAGTTCTGTCAAATGTAGATAATCTGATAATACGATTATGGCTTATATGTAGCTTTTGACTCCGAATATCAGCCAGCATCTATATGAGGACAGAAATTGTAGCAGCTTTTGAAAAGAATATTGCTTTTTCCTGTATAAAGTGCTATAATTTGGTATATACTGAAAACAGAAGGAGAAAAGCGTCCATGCCAAGACCGCCACGGTGCCGTCGGATTTGTGGCGCAACACAAGTCGAGACATTTTGCTCCAACGGGGGGGCGAGAATACCGAGCCAATCCTGCTGACACTGGACGAGTACGAGGTCATTCGGCTGGTTGACTTGGAGCAGCAGACCCATGAGCAGATCGCCCAGCACATCAGCTTGGCACGGGAGGCAGTGGCACGGATGCTCAAAAGCTTCTCGGAGGACGGACCGGTGGAGCTGAAGCGTGATGCAATCACGCTGCGGGATAAGAACAGACTAAATCGTCTAAAATAAAAAAGAATGTGACTTCGTCACAGAAGAAAATCATAGATTTGCTACAATAAAAGCAAAAAAACAGAAAGGAGTATCTACCATGAAAGAAACGAAATACGCAGGGACTCAAACCGAAAAAAACCTGATGGCTGCCTTTGCCGGTGAGTCCGAGGCGCGCAACAAGTACACCTATTTTGCATCCAAGGCCAAGAAGGAAGGCTACGAGCAGATCGCGGCGCTGTTCCTCAAAACCGCTGATAATGAGAAGGAACACGCCAAGCTGTGGTTCAAAGAGCTGAATGGCATTAGTGACACCGCCGAAAACCTTCTCTCCGCCGCTGAGGGCGAGAACTACGAGTGGACGGATATGTACGATGGCTTTGCCAAAACAGCCGATGAGGAAGGTTTCCATGAGCTGGCCCAGCGTTTCCGCCTGGTTGCCGCCATTGAAAAGCACCACGAGGAGCGCTACCGTGCCCTGCTGCACAATGTGGAGATGGCGGAGGTCTTTGCCAAGAGCGAGGTCAAGGTGTGGGAGTGCCGCAACTGCGGGCATATCGTGATTGGCGAGAAGGCCCCGGAGGTTTGCCCTACCTGCAACCACCCCCAGAGCTATTTTGAAATTCACGCAGAAAACTATTAAAGAAAGAAAAGAAGAATTATCATGGAGCAGAAGTTTTACATTTGCAAGCATTGCGGTAACATCATTGCCAAAGTTAAGGACGCAGGCGTCCCTGTCGTCTGCTGCGGCGAGCCGATGAGCGAGATCGTTCCCGGCACCACCGATGCCGCCGTGGAAAAGCACGTCCCTGTCTGGACGGTGGAAAACGGCATCGTTCATGTCAAGGTTGGCTCTGTGGAGCATCCCATGCTGCCGGAGCACTACATCGAATGGGTATCTCTCCAGACCAAGCAGGGCAATCAGCGTAAGGAACTGCATCCCGGCGAAAAACCGGAGGTCTGCTTCGCTCTATGCGAGGGCGATGAGGTCGAAGCGGTCTACGCCTATTGCAACCTCCACAGTCTGTGGAAAGCGTGATCGTTTCTGGTAAAAAAGCGACAAGTTAACCGAATATTATTAAAATAGACATATCATGATACAAAAAAAGAAAGGAGAATTTCATTATGAAATATGTATGCGATGTGTGTGGTTGGGAATACGACGAAGAAAAGGGCTATCCGGAAGGCGGCATTGCACCGGGTACAAAATGGGAAGATATTCCGGATGATTTTGAATGCCCCTTATGTTCAGTTGGCAAAGACCAGTTTTCTGTAGTTGAGTAAGGAAGTACAACAAAACCTATAAACAAAGAGCCGTGAAGCAGTATGTAAGATACCACTTCACGGCTCTTTCTCGCTTATATAAAAATTTGCCGTAACATGACCTCGTCACAGAAAAATGCTATGTCCTGCGGTATGATAAAGCCACAATCAAGAAAGAGGTGGCGAACATGAAAATCAAGCTCATCCCCGATCAGGAGATTGTCAATACTATCAGAGAAGAACTCAAGCGCACCGGAGGATACTGTCCCTGCCGCAGGGAGCGCACAGAGGCGACCAAATGTATGTGCCAGGAGTTTAAGGATCAAATTGCAGATCCCGGCTTCGAGGGATTCTGCCACTTTATGCTCTATTACAAATCCTTGCAGGATTAAGGGAGGAACGCTGCGTAGGCTGTGGCAAGTGCGCAAAGCTCTGTCCCGTCGGTTGCATTGAGGTGAAAGTGAGAGCTGACGCATTAAAGCAAAGCATTAGTACGATTACCTGTGGGTATATGCAATCATCTATTTTGCACTGGGCTTTTTCAATATCCTGTTCGAGTGGCTGGGCATGATCGTTATGGTGTTCTACAAGCCCCGCACATGGTGTGCGTTTTGCCCGATGGGAACCATGACGCAGGGGATTTGCAAGCTGAAAAACAAAGAATAATTAAGGATAACAGAAAGGAGTCATTCTCATGGCTGAACTGAAAATTACTGCTGCGAATTTTGAAAATGAGGTGCTGCGTTCCGACAAACCCGTCCTGCCGAACTTCTACGCCGACTGGTGCGGACCTTGCAAAATGCTCTCTCCTATACTGCATGAGCTTGCCGAAGAAAAAAGCGGTACGCTCAAAGTGGGCAAGGTCAAATCATAACCACCAGTTGAACTGGTGGTTTGCACAGGCCCTATAAGGGCCGCCTA
>CAMCHQ010000018.1 GCA_945874765.1 uncultured Clostridia bacterium | reverse complement strand
AATTGCCCTAAACGGCTCGTCAATCTTATCGCCGATTTTATGCATAGTCCTAAAGTCCATCATAGTGCCCTCAACCAAACCGAATTCACCTGTCGGAAGTTGAGTATCGTCTGTTTCGGTAAACTTATCCGCATTAACTTGCAGATACTCGTCCTCAACAGTCTTTGAGCTGTCGGCAGAAAGGTTGAAATATGAATGGTTGGTAGGATTTGCAACCGTCTTTTTATCGGATAAAACAGTATATTCGATTTTAAGAGTATTGCTGTCATCAAATGTATATTTAACAGTCATTGTGAAATTGCCCGGGAAGCCGTCCTGCATATCGGGTGAGAAGAAAGAAAATGTAACAAAATCATCACCTGTTTCTTTAACGTCCCAAATATTAAAGCTGAAGCGACCGCCGCCGTGAAGAGTCCACGTGCCCTGATTTTTAGGGGTGTTATATTCTACGCCGTCTATAGAGAACTTTGCGTCACGTATTCTGTTAGCGTATCTGCCGACTACAAGGCCTTGATATCCAAGGTCAGGGTCAACGTAATTATTAACGTCGTCAAAGCCCAAAACAACGTCGCCGAGCTTGCCGTTTCTGTCAGGCACATTGATAGAATGAATACCTGCACCAAGGGTCATAAGTTCAACAAAAGCGCCGTTTTTATTAGTAATCTTATAAATATCGACATCGCCCTTACCGTCGATTTTGCCGAAAAATCTTTTTTCAATACTCATAATTTTTACCTCTTTTAATTTTCCCTTAATCTTTATATAAAGACCTTAAAAGTGAAATTTCCTTTGCGTAACCGTCAATATCGTTCGGCGTTTCAAGATAAAACGGAAGATTTCTGAGAAGAGGATGATTAATAATTCTCTCCATAGCGTCTTTGCCGATATATCCCTCGCCTATCTTCTCGTGCCTGTCCTTATGTGCGCCGAGTGGATTTTTGGAATCGTTAAGGTGAACAGCCTTGAGCCTGTCAAGACCGATTACATTATCGAACTCCTCCAAAACACCGTCAAGATTATTAACAATGTCATATCCTGCGTCATTAACGTGGCACGTATCAAGGCAAACGCCTATTTTATCATTAAGTTCAACTTTATCGATAATAGCACGAAGTTCCTCAAAACTCCTGCCGATTTCCGTACCCTTGCCTGCCATAGTTTCAAGCAAAACGGTTGTTGTCATTTCAGGGAAAAGCACTTTATTAAGCGCCTTTGCAATAAGGTCAATTCCGACCTCTGCTCCCTGCCCCGTATGAGAACCCGGGTGGAAATTATAAAGCTGGTTGGGAGTATATTCCATTCTTTTCAAATCGTCCAAAAAGGTATTGGTTGCAAACTCCCTCGTTTCAGGCTTAGCCGAGCAAAGATTAAGCGTATAAGGTGCGTGAGCCAAAATTACGGGGAAATTGTTTTCCGCCATAAGTTTCAAAAACTCATTAACGTCATTTTCATCAATAGCCTTTGCACTGCCGCCACGTGGGTTACGGGTAAAAAACTGAAATGTATTAGCCCCGATTTCCACAGCCTGCTTAAGCATTGCCGTATATCCTTTAGAAGCACTCAAATGTGCACCGATAGTCAACATAAGATTACCTACTTTTTATTATTTTCTTTTTCGATATCCTCATCAGCCTTGCCTGACATAATATATTCAAGCAAATCGGCAACACAGCCTTTATTGCAATGGCAAGCCTCAAACTTGCAAATACTATGTATAGGAGCAGGGGCTTGACCGGCACAGGCAGGAAGCCCGACTGTTTTGAGCATATCCCAATCGTTATAATAATCCCCGATTGCCGCAACGTGACTTTTTTCAATACCGAGCATATCTGCAAGTTTCATAATACCAACACCCTTATGAGTGCCCTTTTGAAGCATTTCAAGCGAGCAGACAGATGATGACATAAAGTTAGCGTCGGGGTTTTCATTATTTTTTATGAATTTTTTAAGCGAATTAATTGTAAACGGATTAGACCAAAAAATAACCTTCATCCAGCCTTCAGAAGGCACATCGTCAATAGATTTAACTATTTCAAAATGAGCCTTGTCAAAATACATTGTTGCCCTTGCGAAAAGTCCGCTTTTAACAATATAAACATAATCATCAAAATAAACGCCGATATCAACGCTTTTGAAAAGTTTATTATATTCCTTTGCAACACGTCTGACAAAGTTTTGCCCTTTTTCGCCGATTGTACTGCGCCAAAGCATCTTTTTTTCTTTATAATCATAAAGACCGGCACCGTTTAAAACAATTGCCGGCTGATTAGGCGTAACTCTGTTATAATTTCTTTCAAGGCTTGATTGAAGCCTGCCTGAAGCGAGAGTAAAATTTCCGCCTAAGTCCGTAAATTTTTTAATTGCGTCATAATTTCTTTTTGGCAGCTTGCGGATTTTATTATTAAGTGTACCGTCAATATCCGATACTACAAGCCAATTTTCAAAAGTTTTTTCCATCCTAAATCCTCATTTAACGGTGTTATTGTTTTCTTTCAAGCTCTGCCAAAAAATCGGTAAAATAATTAGGCAAAGGTGAAGTAAAGTGCAAATACTCGTTCGTTCTCGGATGAACAAAACCAATCTCGCCTGCGTGAAGGCACTGACCTGAAAGTTTTGTAATAACCTTCTTAGGTCCGTACACCCCGTCACCTGCAAGCGGATGACCGATATAAGCCATATGAACTCTGATTTGATGAGTTCTGCCCGTTTCAAGTATGCACTTTATATGTGTAAAATTCCCAAAACGCTTTAAAACCTCATAATGAGTTATTGCATTTCTCGAATTTTTGTAAACTACAGCCATACGCTTTCTATCCTTAGGATTTCTGCCTATAGGCTCGTTTACCGTTCCCTTATCCTCTTTAATATTTCCGTAAACAACTGCCTGATATGCACGGTAAAAGGAATGTTCCTTAATCTGGCTGGCAAGATGTAAATGGGAAAAATCATTTTTTGCTACTATTAAAAGTCCCGACGTGTCCTTATCGATTCTATGAACTATACCGGGACGTATTACACCGTTAATACCGCTTAAGCTGTCACCGCAATGATACAAAAGTGCATTGACAAGCGTGCCCTCATAATTACCCGGGGCAGGATGAACCACCATACCCTTTGGCTTATTGACAACCAAAAGGTCGCTGTCCTCATACACTATATCAAGCGGTATATTTTCAGCCTTAGTTTCAAGCACACGAGGCTTTGGCACATTCACGCTGATTTCGTCGCCCTCTTTGCATTTATAACTTTTTTGAGCGACTTTATCAAACACGAAAACATTGCCGTTTTCAATAAGCTTTGATATCATACTTCTTGTTAAAGAGTCGATATTTTCAGCCAAAAACTTATCTATCCTGATGCCTGCAAATTCATTTGAAACAGATAAATCAATTTTTTGGCTCATCCTTGTTCTCCTTTTTAAATATATCGAAAACAAGGTAAGCCATAAGACTTATTGTTCCCAAGGTTACAGCGCAATCCGCTATATTGAACACTGCGAAATTAACAAAGGTCGGATTAATAAAATCAATAACATATCCAAGATAAATCCTGTCAATCAAATTGCCTATTGCACCCGACACTATAACTCCGAGCGACCAAAAAAGCCAAAGGTTGTTTTGCCCTTTTCCTTTATACATATATATAATACAAAAAATCAGGACAACGAAAGTAAGCGCCACAAAAAACCAACGTCCGCCGTCAAACATAGAAAAGGCAACGCCTGTATTCTCTGCATAAACAAACTCAACTACACCTTTGATAAACGGTTTTGCGCCTTTGCCGTAAAGATAGGCTTTTGCAAAATATTTAGTTATTTGGTCAATAGCGACGATTATTACAATCATAACCGTGCACCATATTTTTTTATTTTTTAACTTCACAAAACCTCTCCGTTTTATAGTAAATCAGGCACACATCAATTTTCAGGTGTGTGCCTGTTTAACTTAATTATAATGAAAGTTCTTTCATTACTGCCGCACAATGAGCACAAAGGGTCGGATGTTCAGAATCCTGACCTACTGTATCAGAGAACTTCCAGCAACGTTCGCACTTTTCGCCGTCAGCCTTAGAAACCGTTACGCTTAAGCCCTCAACGTCGCCTTTAACTTCACCCTCACCTTTTTCAACACTTACGCCTGAAGTGATAAAGATTTCAGGAAGCTGAGCTTCAACGCTCTTCAAGAAATCGTAAAGCTCGCCGTCTGCATAAAGAGAAACCTTAGCCTCAAGAGGTTTACCGATAATCTTTTCATTTCTTGCAAGCTCGAGAGCCTTTTGAACGTCAAATCTTACTGCGTGAATTCTGTCCCACTTAGCGATGAAATCGTTGTCTGCCTCAATAAAGTCAGGCTGTGGAATTTCATTAAAGAGCGGTGACTCGCCGTTTCTGCTCTTATCGTGAGGCATTGACTGCCAAATTTCATCAGCGGTAAATGCAAGAATAGGAGTAAGAATAAGAGTGAGTGCGTCAAGAACTTTATAAAGAACTGTTTGAGCGGCACGTCTTGTCTTGCTCTCCGGAGCAGAAGTATAAAGTCTGTCTTTAAGAACGTCAAAGTAGAAGTTACTCATTTCAACTACGCAGAAATTATGGAGTGAATGAGCGGCTGTATGATAATCGTAAACCTCAAATGCGCCTCTTGCGATTTCAAGAACCTCGTCAAGTTTCATAAGAGCGTACTTGTCAAGTTCTTCAAGCTCGTCATTTGAAACCATATCCTTATCAGGGTCAAAATCATAAAGGTTTGAAAGGCAATATCTTGCCGTATTACGAAGCTTACGATAGTTATCTGAAATTTGCTTCAAAATCTCAGGGCTGATACGGATATCTGCGTGATAATCGGCACTTGCAACCCAAAGACGAAGAATATCAGCACCGTACTTGCCGATGATTTCCTGCGGGTCAATACCGTTACCGAGAGACTTAGACATTTTCTTGCCCTCGCCGTCAACAGTCCAGCCGTGAGTGATGATTTGCTTATAAGGAGCACCGTTACCGCCTGCAACAGAAGTAAGAAGTGAAGATTGGAACCAACCTCTGTATTGGTCTGCACCTTCAAGATATACATCAGCAGGAACTTTAAGATATCCTCTCTTTCTGCAAACAGCAGCGTGAGAAGAACCTGAATCGAACCAAACATCCATAATATCCTTTTCCTTATCAAAGCCCTTATCACTGCCGCAATGAGGACATTTGAAGCCTTCAGGAAGGAAGTATTCGGCATCGTGTGCAAACCAAGCGTCACTGCCCTCTTCGCCGAAAATCTTTGATACTTTCATCATAATGTCGTTATCAATGATTTCCTTGCCACAATCCTGACAATATACAACAGGGATTGGAACACCCCATTTTCTCTGACGTGAAATACACCAGTCTGCACGTTCCCTAACCATTGACTGCAAACGGTCCTTACCCCATTCAGGGAACCACTTAACATCCTCGGCGGCCTTAATAGCCTCATCCTTGAAATCATCAACAGAGCAGAACCACTGGCTTGTTGCTCTGAAGATAACAGGCTTATGACATCTCCAGCAGTGCGGATATTGGTGTTCAATCTTTTTAAGTGCAAAAAGAGCGCCGATTTTATCAAGATAAAGAGCAATAGGTTTGTTGGCCTCTTCTGTAGTCAAGCCTGCAAACATACCTGCTTCCTCTGTAAGTCTGCCCTTAGCGTCAACAGGAACAATAATAGGAATTTCAGGATAATTCTTACATACAACGAAGTCCTCAATACCGTGACCCGGTGCTGTATGAACACAGCCTGTACCGCTTTCAAGAGTAACGTGGTCACCGACAATAACAAGAGATGTACGGTCGATAAACGGATGCTGAGTTTTCATATATTCAAGCTCGGAGCCTTTGATTACACCGATAGTTTCGTAATCTGTTACACCCTTTGCCTCCATAGCAGATGCGGCAAGGTCTGTAGCCATTACGTAATACTCGTCACCTGATTTGATAAGTGAATATTCAAAGTCAGGGCCTACGCAAATAGCAACGTTAGCTGGAAGAGTCCAAGTAGTTGTTGTCCAAATTACAAAATATGTTTTGCTCAAATCAGCGCCCATAGCGGTAAGTTTACCAAGGTCGTCTGTTACATTAAACTTAACATAGATTGAATGGCAAGGGTCCTCTGCATATTCGATTTCAGCTTCGGCAAGAGCGGTATTACAGTCAGGGCACCAATAAACAGGCTTTAATCCCTTATAGATATAGCCCTTATTTGCCATTGTTGCGAATACCTTAATTTGTTCTTCCTCAAATTCCTTTTGAAGAGTGATATATGGGTTATCCCATTCGCCGATAACGCCGAGACGCTTAAACGACTCTCTTTGAATATCAACAAAGCCAAGTGCGGTATCACGGCAAATCTTACGAAGTTCAAGGTCCGAAATGTTAGATTCCGCACTGATACCTGCCTTTTTTCTTGCTGCAAGTTCGGTAGGAAGACCGTGAGTATCCCAGCCCGGAACATAAGGTGACTTGAAGCCTGTCATATTCTTATATCTTACGATAAAGTCTTTAAGAGTTTTGTTAAGAGCGTGACCGATATGGATATCGCCGTTAGCATAAGGAGGGCCGTCGTGCAAAACGAAAAGTGGCTTGCCGTCATTATGCTCCATAAGCTTTTTATATTGGTCGTTTGCTTCCCAACGTGCTAAGAATTCCGGCTCTCTTTTAGGTAAGCCTGCACGCATAGGGAAATCGGTTTTCGGTAAATTCAATGTTTGATTATAATCCATTATTTTAACTCCTTGATAGGTTTATTTTTTCTTTTTAAAAAATCCTTTGAATTTTTTATTGTCCTCTTCGTCCTCGTCCTCATCATCGTCCTCAGGAATAAGAGAAATTGTTTCATCGGTATTGTGAGGGTCCTCACGGTTTACGTGGAAATAATTTTCAAACGGCTGTGGCTTTTCTTCAAGCTCCGGCTCGTCATTAATTTCAGGGATTGCGCCTGTATCCTCAATCGGAGTAATCTCATCACTTGAAAAAGCGTCAACCGCAGCCTTTGTTTCTTCCTCGCTTACCGGTTCTTCTTTTTCCTGTTTTGGTGTATCGTCAACCTCATCAAGAGTGCCGATTGACTTTTTGTCTCCGCTTTCAATTTCCTCAATTATTTCATCAACAGCATCGTCCTCACTGTCTTTGCTGTCGCCTTGTGCACTTTCTGCTTCTACGGCTTCAGTTTCATTTTTATCGTCGTCTTGAGTTGGTTCTTGAGCATCCTCAGCAATAACTTCATCAACTTCTGTATTTTCGTCTGCTTCTTGTTTGATTTCTTCATCTACTGCCTTTTCCTCCTCAATCTCAACGGTCTTTGCCTTGTCAATCACCTTGTCAACATCGTCAGATTTTGTAAGCTCGTCAATTGAAGAATAAATATCGTTTAATTCTTTTTCGATATTGTCCTCATCAGCCTTAATCTGAGAAACATCGGCATTTTCAGTCATATTCTTAACAGCTTCAAGTTGCTTTTCATAAAGAGAAATGAGGCTTTCCTTAAATGACTTTGACTGAGCATTAAGCTTTTCAACAAGTTCCTTTTGATTTTCCTTTTCAGCCTTAGCCTTGCCGATAAGGTCCTGCGACAATGACTTAGCCTTTTCAAGAACGTCCTGAGCAACAACCTTTGCGCCTGCAACAGCGTCACTTGCTTTCTTTTCTGCCTCGTCTACAATCTCGCCTGCTGCCTTTTCCTTTTCATTTGTAAGATTAGCAACATAATCTCTTGCACTTGAAATAATCTTATCTGCCTTTTCCTTAGCGTCAACAACAGTCTTTTGAGCTGTCTTTGCGCTTTCTTCAAGTGACTGAGCAGCCTTTTGCTTAGTATCGTTCATAAGCTTGTCGGCAGTCTTTTGAGCGGCAATAAGTGCATTTTTAATTGTATCCTCGTCTGCCCTGTACTCTTCTATTCGGTTGGCAAGGATTTCCATTTTACGGTAAAGCTCTTTATTCTCTGCATATACAGCCTCATAAGACTCTATAATTTCAAGCAAAAGCTCATTAACCTCGCTTCTGTCATATCCACCGCCTTCAACGGTAGAAATCTTCTTTTGACGAATCTGACTTGGTGTAATCATTATATTCTTCCTCCATAATTATATACATATATAATTTAATTTCATCGCTTACATAAACATACCGTTATTTTCAAGCTCGTCTATCAAATCGCCCATAACGTCAACATTATAAGGTGTAATAATATATGTGCTGTTTGCAACACGCTTGATTTGACCGTCGCTTGCATAAGCCGCACCGCTTAAAAAGTCGAGAAGCCTGCGAGCAACGTCACGGTTTGTGCTTTCAAGATTTAAAACAATAGTTCTTTTCTCGCTGAGATTATCGGCAATTGTTGCTGCCTCCTCAAATCTTTCAGGCTTAACTAGAACAACCTGAAGCTGAGTGGTTGTATGAATATTGACAACCTTGTCGCTGTCGTGCCTTTTAATTCGTGGGCGCTCTGTAAAACGTTCCTCTCTCTCGGAAGTATCACGTCTTGAAAATCTGTCCCTTGCAGGAGGAGCAATTCCTACTGATTTATCTTTTTTATCGTCCTCATAAAAATCATCATATTCGTCATCGTCACTCTCGGTGACGATTTCTTTAATCTTATCAAAAAAGCTCATACTCTCCCTCTCCTTTTAAAAATATTTTCTTGCGCCGAAAATGGCAGAGCCGACTCTTACAATATTAGAGCCGTTTTTAACAGCGGCTTCATAATCGTGGCTCATACCCATTGATAAAATGTCCATATCTACATTATCAATCTTTTTATTCTTAATGTCAATGAAAGTTTGATACATTGACTCAAAATACTTTGAAACCTCTGCCTCACTGTCGCATATCGGCGGAATAGTCATAAGACCTTTAATCTTAATGTTTTCCATTTCGGAAATTTCAGCGATTAAATCGTTAAGTCCCTCAATGAAAATACCGCTTTTCGACTCTTCTTTGCCGACGTTTACTTCAAGCAAAACATTCGTCGTAATTCCCTTTTTAGCGGAAATTTTGCTAATCTCTTTTGCAAGGTGAACACTGTCAACAGATTCAATCATATCAACCTCACCGACAATTTGCTTAACCTTGTTTGTCTGCAAATGACCGATAAGGTGCTTTTCAACTCCGTTTAAATGAAGCTCGTCCTTTTTGCCTAAAAATTCCTGAACTCTGTTTTCACCTATAAGGTCTGCGCCTAAGTCGAGAACCTTATTAATATAAACGCTTTCAACTGTTTTGGTGACAGCCATAAGTCTTACATCTTCAGGATTTCTGCCGGCTTTGATTGCAGTTTCTTTAACATTAGATAAAACCTTTTTGTAATTGTCCTGTACTGACTGAATTTTTGCCTCATCAGGTATAAACTTTTCCATCGTGTAAATCCTTTCCCTGCGTAATTATTTGGTCATATAAACGAATTGAATTTTCATCCTCAGGTGTGTATTCAAACACTACATAATCCTTGGTTGAATAAATAACGTTGCCCGTTCTGCTTTCAACCTGATTTGCAACAAGAGCATAGACCGTTTTTTCACCCTTGTCATTAATATGTATCGCTGAAGAAGGCACCTTAAATCCGGTGTATTCGTTAAATCTGATTTCTATATCTTCAAGTCGCATCGATGCAATTTCGCTGTCCATTTCATTCGCACGAAGAATAAGAACAGCCTCCTTAACCCCAAGGTCAAGCGTTGCACCGCTTACAACCTCACATTCGATTATTTTATCGCTGTCTTTAAGCGCAACATTTAATATATCGCCGTTTTCGATACCTTTAACCTCATCGGCAGATACCTTGCAGGCAAAATACCATTCATAATCGGTAATAAGCTTACCGAGACTGTTTGTCTTTTTCGCTTTCTTAGCCTGCGAAACATATTTATCAAGCGTATTTACATCAAGCTTGTCTATATTTTTATAATCAAAAGCCGTTTCGCACCCGTCACTGTAAGACGAGAAAATGCCCGACTCTTTAGTGCTGACATATCCTGTCGGCTTGCACGCATCAAGATTAATTGCATTAAGCTTTTTTTCAAGCCCTTGCTTAACCGTGCTGAAATCAATATCCTCACCGATTATCATCTGACGCCTTGTCAGCTTATCGTTAAGGTCGAGCGCCGCAGACTGAACGGACGAAGAATTATAATTTGACGAAGAACGGATATACTCATTGACGTCGTTAATAACGTCGCTGTCTATCTGTTCAACATCCGTCGCCGTACCTGCCGACTTGCTCTCCAAATTTATATAATAATCCAACTGACTTTGTAAATCAAGAGCACTTGAATAGCTTTTTGCATTCTCACTGTTTGCAAATACCATGGCAATATTACCGCCGACCTTTACCTTTTCGCCGTCATCGACGCACGCAAAGGTAACACCGCTTGAACTGCCCTCAACCGTATGCTCGTCACGAATTACCAAAGCCTGTTTGTCAAGCGTTTGATAAACCGTCGATTTAACCGCCGTAACCGTTTTAATATCAACGTGGGTTGCGCTGTAGCACTCGGCAATAATATAAACGGCAATTGCAATAAGAACAACGGCAATAACGATAACGTCCTTAGATACATACTTAGAAGCCTTATTCACTTTTTTTGCCTTTTCGTCAGCCATTTAAAAAGTCCTCGCATTTATCTATAACTGTTTTTGCGGCGCTGTCTTTAAGTTTATCCACAGGAATAAAAACAGCGTCATTCCTTCTTTTAAACCAAGTAATCTGCCTTTTTGCATATCGGCGGCTCTCCTGCTTAAGCTTTTGGATACATTCTTCAAGAGAAGCCTCACCGTTTAAATATCTTGCAAGCTCCTTATGACCTATTGCCTGAGCCGAAGTTTTTTGATATTTCCCCTGCATTGCAGAAGCCTCATCCAAAAGACCGCTTTCAAGCATTCTGTCAACTCTCAAATTGATTCTGTCATAAAGCGTTTGCCTGTTTTCATACTGAAGCACGAAATAAAGAAAATCATAAGGACTTTTCTCTTTTCGTGAATTTTCGTTTTGCTCTGTTTTCGAACTTCCCAAATAATGAAGCTCCAGCGCACGAACAACTCGCTTTTTGTTATTCTTATGTATATTTTCAGCCGCTTTTTTATCAACTTTTAAAAGTTCGTCATAAAGACTGTCAATATCACGGCTCATAAGTTTTTGCCTTAAATCTTCATCAACCTCAATATCCTCAAAGCTGATATTATCAACAAGGCTATCAATAAAAAGCCCCGTTCCGCCTACTATTACAGGAACTTTTCCTCTTGAAAGAATATCGTTAATTTTTTCCTTTGCAAGAGTGCACCATTCGGCAACGCTGAATTTTTCGTCATTATCAAGAAATTCAACAAGGTGGTGTATCGCCTGCGATTTTTCCTCATCTGTCGGTGCGGCGGTTGCTATAGGCATATTTTTATAAACCTGCATTGAATCGGCTGAAATTATTTCGCCTCCGATTGCTTTGGCAACCTCAATTCCCAACCCTGTTTTGCCCGAAGCGGTAGGGCCTGCAATTACAATAACTTTATTCATAATCAAGTCACTCTGCCAAACTGCTTTTCAATATCGTATTTGCTCATTTTTATAAACACGGGTCTGCCGTGCGGACAAAAGCGAATATTCGGCATTGCAAGAAGTTTTTTAACAAACATTTCCTGCTCTTGCCTTGAAGTATAATCGCCTGCTTTAACGGCACCTCGGCAAGAAGCCGAATGATATATCCAATCAATTTTATCAGGTAAAATATCGGTTTTATGTTCAAGAAGTTTTTGCGCAATTTCAAGCATTAAATCCTTAACGCTGTCACCGTCAACAAGGCTCGGTATCGCACGAACGATAATTTGACTTTCGCCGAATTCTTCAAGTTCAAAACCGCACTGTTTAATAAGGTCGATATTTTCGCTTATTGCAATAAATTCATCTTTGGTAAGATTAACGACAACGGGCGCTAAAAGCATTTGAGTTTCAACCGTTGCCTGCGATTTAAAACGTTCAAAATTCATTCTTTCGTGAGCGGCGTGCTTGTCGATAAAATAAAGCTCATTTTCTATTTCAACAATCAAATATGTTTTAAAAGCCTCGCCGATAAGCTTGAAATCAGGAATAACGTTTTCATTATCCTTTTCATCGGTGATTACCACCTTTTCATCTGCCTGCGCCTTTGGTATTTCCTCTTTTTGAGCAGGAGCAAAGTTCTCCGGCTCTTTATATTCGATATTTATATCAGCCTTAGGCTTATCATCTCTTGTGATTTTATATTCCGGCTTCGGCGCTTCAACTCTCCAAAAGTCTTCTCTCGGCTTAGTCTTAATAACCTGCTGGGAAGGCGGCTCGTCTTTCTTTTTAAAGAAATCGAATTTTGCCTGAAATGATTTATTGTCATCATTTTGATAAACGTTTGATTTCTGATAAATAGGTTTTTCTTTAAATTCAACCTCTTTGACAGTTCTGTCGTTTTCTATTGCCGTTTTAACACCGTAATAAACAAGATTAAATATAGGCTTTTCATTAGCAAATCTAACCTCTGTTTTAGCCGGGTGAACGTTTACGTCAACCTGCGACGGGTCAAGTTCGATATTAAGCACGCAAGCGGGAAAGCGACCTACCATAATTGTGTTTTTATAAGCCTGCTCCAAAGCAGCCATAGCCGTTTTCGACTTAACGATACGGTTGTTGATATAGAAAAACTGACCTGCCCTGCTCTTTCTTGAAGCAGTCGGCTTTGAAACGAAACCCGTAAGTCTCATATTTTCATAAGAATAATCAACACTCATCAAGCTGTCGCTCATTTCCTTGCCCAAAACCGAATAAATAGTTGATTTCAAGTCGCCGTTACCCGAAGTGATAAGCATTTGCTTGCCGTCACGAATAAATCTAAATGATATTTCAGGGTGGGATATTGCCATTCTATCAACAATGCCCGCCACCTGATTGCCCTCTGTAACGTCTTTTTTCAAAAATTTCATTCTTGCAGGGGTATTGAAGAAAATATCACGCACCACAATCGTAGTTCCGTTAGGGCAACCTGCGTCGTCAAACTCAAGCTCCTCACCGCCTGCAATTTCATATCTTGTGCCGATTTCTTCATTCTCGGCTTTAGTCAACAATTCAACCTTGGCTACTGCTGAAATAGAAGCCATAGCCTCGCCCCTGAAACCGAGAGTACCGATTGAATTTAAATCGTCTTTTTTTGAAATCTTGCTTGTAGCGTGGGAAATAAATACTTTTCTAACATCATCTCTTTCAATTCCGCAGCCGTCATCCGTAATTCTGATATACGTTGAACCGCCGTTTTTAATTTCAAGAGTAATATTTTTCGCCCCTGCGTCAAGCGAATTTTCAATCATTTCTTTAACAACGCTCGAAGGACGTTCAACGACTTCGCCTGCTGCTATAAGCTGATATATTTCTTTCGGTAAAACATTAATTTTTGCCATTAAAGCGCCCTCCTTTTTCTAAAATTTATTCAAGCTCCTGAGCTTTTTGCTTCAAGTCAAACAATGTTTGAAGCGCTTCCATAGGAGTGATTGAATTTATATCTGTTGCTTTAAGTATTTCAAGTATTTCATCGGTGCCTTGTGCGGTGAAATTATATTGAATGTCACCCTGCTCGTCATCATCGGCTTCATTTTCTGCCGCAAACTCAATAGGAGTTGAATTTGCTTCAAGTTCTTTAAGGATAACCTTTGCACGCTTGACAACGCTTTCGGGAACACCTGCAAGCTTTGCAACCTCGATACCGAAACTTTGGTCCGCTCCGCCTTTAACAATTTTTCTCAAAAACGTTATATCGTCGCCACGTTTCTTAACCGCTATAGAATAATTCTTAACTCCGTCAAGAAGTCCCTCCATAACAGTAAGCTCATGATAATGAGTTGCGAAAAGTGATTTTGCACCGAGCGTTTTTTTCTTGCAAACAAATTCAAGCACCGCCCTTGCTATACTCATTCCGTCAAATGTGGAAGTACCACGTCCGATTTCGTCAAGAATTATAAGCGAACGGCTTGTTGCATTTTTAAGTATCTCGGCAACCTCATTCATTTCAACCATAAAGGTTGACTGTCCTGTTGCAAGGTCATCGCTTGCACCTACTCTTGTATAAATTGCGTCAACAATTCCGATTTGCGCACTCTTCGCCGGAACGAACGAGCCTATCTGCGCCAAAAGAGTTATAAGTGCAATCTGCCTCATATATGTTGATTTACCTGCCATATTCGGACCGGTAATTATTTCACATCTGTTTTCATCAAGGTCAAGCTTAGCGTCATTCGGAACAAACGGTGCGTCCTCCAAAAGCGCTTCAACAACAGGGTGCCTGCCGTCCTTGATATTTATTGTGCCGTCATTTGTAATCTGAGGGCAAACGTAGTTATTATTAACCGCAACTTCTGCAAGAGAAGCCAAAACGTCAAGCGTTGCAAGCGCACGTGCCGTTTTTTGAAGCCTTTTAACCTCGTTTGAAATGCTTTCTCTTATTTTGCAAAGCATTTGATATTCAAGCGCAATACATCTTTCCTTTGCGCCGATAATCTTACCCTCCAAGTCTTTAAGTTCCTGAGTAATATATCTTTCGCAATTTGTAAGCGTTTGCTTTCTTATGTAAGTTTCGGGTACCAAGTCCTTATACGAATTTGTAACCTCGATATAGTAGCCGAAAACTTTGTTATATCCGACTTTAAGCTTAGGTATGCCGGTAAGTTCCCTTTGTTCGTTTTCAATTGAAGCGATTATACCTGCGCCGTCATTCATAATCGATTTAAGCTCGTCAATGTCCTTATCAAAGCCCTCTTTAATCATTCCACCCTCACGAACGGTGAACGGCGGCTCGTCAACAATTGCACTGTCGATAAGGCTTCTTACATCTTCAAGCAAGTCGATATCGTTATAAACAGCTTTTAAAAGATAAGACGAGGAATTTGCAAGCTGCGCCTTGATTGACGGAAGTTTTTCAAGCGTTGATTGAAGCGATTTAAGTTCCTTTGCATTAGCCGTTGAATAAACAATCCTTGTAAGAAGTCTCTCAATATCGCTGATACCCGTAAGCGCCTGCCTGATTTCGTCACGAAGAATAGGATTGTCGCAAAGTTCACCTACAGCATTTTGACGTTTGGTAATTTTCGCAATAGACATAAGCGGTCTTTCAAGCCAAGAACGAATCATTCTTTTACCTGCTGCCGTTTTAGTCTTATCAATTACCCACAAAAGCGAATGTCTTTTATCACCCGTCATCATTGATTTTGTAAGTTCAAGATTACGCCTTGCCGACATATCAAGCTTCATATACTTTTCAGCGTCGTACATTTCAAGCTCACTCGGCGCCTCAATCTCGTCTTTTCTCTGCGTATCTTTAAGATAAAGAATAACCGCACCGAGAGCACAAACGGCAATTTCGTTTTCGCTTACATTAAGTTCTTCAATCTCGGCAGGGCTTAAATTCTCATTAATAAGTTTCAATGCCGTTTCATAATCAAACTTATCTGCGCTTACAACCTCAAGATGAGCGTCAACCCTCTTAGTATAACTGTCAAGAAGCGACATATCAAAGCCGTCGTTATTAACTATAATCTCACGTGGGGTGTATGTATAAAGTTCGTTTAAAATCTGCCTTTGAATAGGCGGTGTATTTAGCGAAGTGATATGAAACTCACCTGTAGAAACATCGGCAAAGCACAAGCCCGCTTTTGTTTTATCGGCATTTTTATAAATGGCACAAAGGTAATTGTTAGCGCCGTCATCGAGCATATTACTCTCAATTACCGTACCGGGGGTCATGACTCTTATGACATCTCTTTTAACAAGACCGGTCGCTTTGCTCGGGTCCTCCGTCTGCTCGCAAATGGCAACCTTATGACCGTGGCTTACAAGTTTTGCAATATAGTTATCTGCGCTGTGGAAAGGTACGCCGCACATCGGGGCACGCTCCTCCTGACCGCAATCCTTACCCGTAAGCACCAAATCAAGTTCCGCCGAAGCGAGTTTGGCGTCGTCAAAAAACATCTCATAAAAATCACCGACACGGAAGAACAAAATCGTATCGGGATATTTACTTTTCACCTCAAAATATTGTGCCATCATAGGTGACAGCTTACTGTCCTTCTTAGCCATTTTTGTTCCTCCTTTTTTCAAGTGATTTTTACTCGGTACACTAAAGAGCACACCGAGAATTTTTAATTAGTGGCAGCCGCCGCAGGTTGAGCAATCGTGAGTGCAAGCGTCCTGAGGTGGAAGCTCGCATGTCTCTGCGTCCTGACCGTCGAAGAAAAGACCTATCATACCGCTGATATACTGAGCCATCTTTTCCATTTCAGATGCTGCGGCAGAATAGTTTTGCATATTCTCGCCTGCCATAATCTCTGTATAAAGCTTCTGATAATCGTCCTGAAGTTCCTTAATTCTGTCCTGTGATGCTTCCTCACCCTTTTCAGCTTCCTGCTGATATTTAAGAGAGATAAGCTGCATCTCCTGCATTTGCTGCTGAAGTGACTCATCTGCATCATTTGCCTTTGCAGCAGCCTGAAGAGCGATAAAACGCTCGTCCTTCTGAATTTCTTTGCCTAATTCTCTGAGTGCTGATTCAATACTCATAATTGTTTCTCCTTTACTAATTCGCCCCTCATAACAAACGTAAGCGGTTCGATTACTTTAATGTTTTGGAAGGTGCCGATAAGGCTTTCGTCACCCTCAAATTCTATAATCAAATTACCGTCATTTCTTGCGGCAATATAATTATCTCCCAATTTGCCCTTACCGTAAACATAACACTTATAAGTCTTGCCCTGATGAAGTTTCATTTGGCTTGCGCTTATAGTTTCCTGCAAATCGGTAAGTTCTTTAAACCATCTTGACTTTTCTTCAGGCGGTACGGGGTCGTCCATCTTTGCGGCTGGAGTGCCCTCTCGCTTTGAATAAATAAACGTGAAAAGCTGGGTTGCGTTAATCTCCTTAACAAGTGAAAGCGTTTCCTTAAATTCCTCATAAGTTTCACCCGGGAAGCCTACGATAATATCACTTGTGATTGAAAGCTCATCACCCATAAGTTCTCTCGCATATTTGATAAGTTCAAGATACTGTTCTCTCGTATAATGCCTATTCATAGCTTTGAGCACTCTGTTGCTTCCACTTTGGAAAGGAAGGTGCAAATGCTCAGCCACTTTATCGCACTGTGCCATAGTTTCGATAAGTTCTTTTGTGCAGTCCTTAGGATGACTTGTCATAAACCTGATTCTGAAATCGCCGTCAATATCGTTGAGCATTCTTAAAAGTTCTGAAAAAGTAACTCTCGGCTCCAAATCCTTACCGAATGAATTAACATTTTGACCTAAAAGAGTAATTTCCTTATATCCCTGCTCAACAAGACATTTAAACTCCGCTACGATATCCTCAACCTGCCTGCTTCTCTCCCTACCTCTTACGTAAGGCACAATGCAGTAAGAGCAGAAATTATTACAGCCGTACATAATCGGAAGCCAAGCCTTAGCGTCATTGTCACGTCTTACGGGAATACCCTCGGCAATGATACCGTCAGTATCGGTTATATCAAAAACTCTCTTCTTGCCCGTCAACGCTCTGTAAAGAAGCTCGGGAAGTTTATGAACAACGTGAGTGCCGAAAACAAGGTCAACAAACGGAAATGATTTTTTAATCTTATCCGCAATATGCTGTTGCTGCATCATACAGCCGCAAAGAGCAATTACGACATCGTGATTTTCACGCTTATAACTTTTAAGTGCTCCGACATTACCGAACACTCTGTCCTCTGCGTGCTCTCTTACGGCACAGGTATTAAAGATAATCAATTTAGCTTCAAGCCTGTTATCGGTAAAATCATAACCCATAAGCTCAAGCATACCCTTAATTCTTTCACTGTCCGCCACATTTTGCTGACAGCCGTAGGTAATAACGCAAGCCTTTGGTTTTTCATCATACGAAGCCGAAATAACAGAGCTTACCTTTTGCGTAAACTGCTTCTGCCTGTCAAGTTCTTCCTTTGAAACAGTATGTGTTTTTTTATTATTCTCGCTCAATTATTCTGCCCTCGCATTCAAAAAAATTCACCGTTGGGAGAGCACCTTGAATATGTGTGCATACACCCTCGCATTATACGGAAAATATTATATCAAATATATATACTTTAATCAATATATAATTATTAATAAAATAATAATTTTAAATAATTGATTTTTGTTTATATTAATGATAAAATAGCATTTGTTACAATCATTTAAAGAAAGAAGAGAAGTGATTATGCTAAAAAAACGAGGCGCAGGCGTATTGCTTCACATCAGCTCAATGCCGAGTGACTACGGCGTCGGTGTTTTTGATGAAAACGTTATTCATTTTATCGATAAAATAGCGGATATGGGCTTTACATATTGGCAGGTTTTGCCGTTTAATCCTTTAGACGGGGCGAATTCACCTTATTGCTCACCCTCTGCCTTTGCGGGAAATTATCTTTTCATAAATCCTAAAGGGCTTTACGATATGGGACTTGTCAGCGAAGAGGATTACAAATCAAACCTTTATGACGGCACACCGTACACTGCCGATTACGAATACGCAGGCAAAAAAAGGCTTGAACTTTTGAAAAAAGCTTTTTTAAACATAGACGACGAACTTGCAAGGCAGATTAAAGAATTTGAAATAAGCAATCCGTGGCTTACCGATTACAGCGTATTTATGGCTGTTAAGGAAGAGGAAAATATGAAGCCGTGGTGGGAATGGAGCGATGAGCACGCCCACTATTTTGAATGTATAAAAAACATTTATTCCTATGAAAACTCGGCGGCTTTTTGGAAATTTGTTCAATTTATTTTTTATAAACAATGGAACGAAATCAAGGCTTATGCAAACAAAAAAGGCATTGCGGTTATAGGCGATATGCCGATATACGTTGCAATGGACAGCGTTGACGTTTGGTCAAATTTGCCTATGTTTTTAATAGACGAAAAGACGTTGAAAGTCGAAAAAGTGGCAGGTGTACCGCCCGATTATTTCAGCGAGGACGGTCAGCTTTGGGGCAATCCGATTTACGATTGGAACGCTATGGAAAAGGATAATTTTTCGTGGTGGATATCAAGAATAGGTCACTCGTTAAAGCTCTACGACACTGTAAGAATCGACCATTTCAGAGCGTTTGCGTCATACTGGGCAGTGCCGGCAGATTCAAAAACGGCAAAGGTCGGTAAGTGGCTCGACGGTCCTAAAATGAAGCTTTTTGACAAGGTGTTTGAAGCATATCCGAATGCACCGATTATAGCGGAAGATTTGGGCGTTTTCGGCGAGGACGTAGTCAAACTTTTAGAGGATACGGGCTTTCCGGGAATGAAAGTTGTTCAATTCGGATTTGACCCTAATTCCGACTCTTCCCATATGCCGCACAATGCCGTTCAAAACAGCGTCAATTACGTCGGCACTCATGATAACAACACGATTTTGGGTTGGCTTTGGGAAGCAAGCGAGCAGGAGAGAAAATTTGCCCTTGAATATTGCGGTTTTTCCGGTGACAACTGGGGTGAAGGCGGTTATTACAGTCCGTCTTGCAGAAAAATTATCGAGACGGTTTGGAAAAGCTCGTCAAACGTTGCAATCATTGCGCTTCAGGATATGTGCGGCTTCGGCTCCGACGCAAGAATGAATATTCCGGGTGTTCCCGAGAAAAATTGGAGATTCAGAACCACGAGAGATACAATTGACAGTATCGATTCGTCATATTTCAAGCATATAAATTCCCTTTTCAGAAGAATGTATCCGGCATTTGACGATGAATAAACAGAAAGTAAACAAACAAAAATTGCGTGCAAGCCCGAGGGTTTGCACGCTTTTTTAGCTTTTATTTTAGCTGTTATTATCGTTGTCGCAATCGGGTTTTGCACAGCAAGGAGAACAATTTTCCTTTTCATTTGGGAAGAACTGTTCAACCGGGAAATCAATGCCTTGGAAAGTTTCACAAGGATTAGAAGTATTGCAATTACATTCTCTGTCAGGAATACAATAGTCATAAGCCGGAATGAGAATTTGTGCGTCACGTTCCATTTGAACTATCGAGAAAAGACCGAGAGTGACGAGAATTGCTTTTGAAGCACCGCACGACGGCATAGTATCCTCAACAGAATTAAGAATTGATTGCGGGAATGACGAACAAACGCTTATATTGCAGTCACAGCTGTCGCAAATATCGGTTGAAAGCACAACAGGATCAACCGCCTGCACTTTTGCAACAGGGTTCGTATATTGCGGTGCAACGGGGCAATCGGTTGTTTCGCTGACAGGATTTGAAACGAATACCTTTACATCGCCGTTAGAGCCGAAAAGAATACATTTTTTATTAAATCTCGCAAAGCCTACAGCCACCTGAGGAGTGGTGCACGGTGCTGCATAGGTATCAAAGCAAAGCTTGAAATAAAACGTGATATCGACGCTGTAAAAGCCTCTGTTGAAAGGAACTTCCTCAACGTCAATGCTTACCTCTTCAATACAGCAATCTCTTGTTTTCACCGTCACAGCCTCATCAATCAGCCTTTGACTTTTTGAAAAAAATGTAACTCTTAAATCTTCAAGGCAATCCTTGCTCACACAACTGTCAAAAATGCGCTTTGTGTCAATGCAAACAGCCTCATTTATGCGTCTTTCACCTGTGTCTAAGTTGAGATTATCAGGCATAAAAAAACTCCTTTATAAAATATTGAAGTAAACTTCAGTAATATTCTATGAAGGAGTTGATTTTTTGTGAACTTTTAAAACGCTACGTCGATATAATTTTTGCCTATGACTATTGTACCGCCTACGTTATAAATCGGTGTGATTCTATAATAATTTTTTGAAAAAGCGGCTGACGATTTATCCTCAAAATTAAGATTTTCACCGTAAGAAGTCGCAATATCTTTAAACGTACCGTTATAAGCACAGCGTGAAACTTTATATCCCGCACTGCCGTTTAATGAGCTGAAACGAATAAGAGGCTTATTTCTTAACGAATAACCCTTTGATTTAACACTTGGAATGGGAACATTTTGGCTTTTATCTTGCGAATAAAGACAAAGCGGACTCCTCCCTGCCGAAATATTATTATCGCTTTTTATCGTGGCATATGAGGATTCTGCTACTCTTATACCGTAAGTTTTTACACCCGAAATCGAATTAGATGTAATAAGCGTATTTTTACTGCTTGCAAAATTGCTGTCATAAAGCGAAATTCCGTTATTGAAAGTACCTGAAATATTATTATTTTTAATAACATTTTTTTGGCTTGCACAAATATTAATGCCGTTAATTCCGTCGCCTGCCGAAGCAAAATTTGTTAAATCATTGGAAGAAATTTCACTTTTATTAACACCTGTTACAAATATTCCTCTTGACTGAGATGAGTCTTTATCAACAGTAATTGTATTATTGCTGATTGATAAATCACTTATGGTATAATCTCCTGCCACAATGCCCTTAGCCTTGGCTGTTGCAGCGTCAACTTTACCTCCGTATGCATAAATTCCATAGCTTGAAGCGTCGGAATTTTCTTTCAGTTGAATAGTATTATTACTTATAACTGTAGACGATTTTGAGTTTATTTTGCCGACATTTTTATCATTTGCAATATACATTCTTTGCGAATAATTGCCAAAAAAATTGTTAGGCAAATATTCAAAGCAAATACCCGAATTAACATTTGTAAATGTATTATTGATAATTTTACTGTTTTTATAGTTAAAACAACTTATAGCTTTTTCCTGGATATTCTCAAATTTGTTATTTTCTATAACAACATTGTCAAAATATTTAGAAACAACAGCTGAACGGGTACCTATTCCCGAATAGAGATTTGAAAACGTACAGCCGCTTATCGTAACATTTTTATTAGGAGTATCGTCAAATTCCTCAAATCCCGGAAAATGCTTTGAATCGTGCAAAATATCAAGCTGAATGGCCTCGCAGGAATTTGAGCCTGTCCTCGAAGAAGATGTAAATGTACTGTCTGTAATACTCAATGTATCAACTGCCGCCGCCTCGATATGGTGAGCGTCTTTTACATTTACAATATGCACATTACTAATACTCAAATTTGTGCAGTGACCGAAACGCATAGCGCAAGAGCCGTTGAACTGCATATTCCACTTACCGCCGTCGATTTTGATATTTCTAAAGCCGTTATACAGAATATGCTTTTGGCTGAAATCGCCTGCTTTGACTATATTTTGACCTTTAGGTGCGTCTTGAACAAGGGTTGTATCCTCATCAAGATAAAGCTCTGTATTGCTGAAAATATTAAGAGTTGTATTGATATGATATTCACCTTTCGGAAGATAAATACGGTATCTGTTTTCATCACTCGCTTTATTTTTAGCCTCGTCAAAAGCCGCCTGAAAAATCTTTGCATTATCACTCGGAGAATCCGATGATAATTTATCAGCATCGATTACAATATCACTATATTTAATTTCACTTGCAAAAGCCGCCGTACCCGTTAAAGAAAACGAAAGCATAACAGCCAAAGCCAATAATAATGATATAATTTTTTTCAACTTCCTACACCTTTTCCCTATTTTGCCGATTTAAAATTAATCCTTTATAAAGCAAAGTTTTAACGATTTTGGTAAAACCTTAAAATTAACCTCGCTGTAATCAAAGTTTTCGCCGTCGCAATTACCCAAAAGCGCATTGCCGTCAGTCGACCAAATTCTGCCGCCTACAACTTTGCCGAAAGTGAAATAATTTTGAAGTTTATCCACTTCGCCGTTGCTGTATTTTGGAATCATCGGAAGTGCCTGCAATGCATTAACAGGGTGACAAAGCGCAAAATCAAGAAGTCCGTCATCAAGAACCGAATTTGGAGCAGGGCAGAAGCCGCCGCCGTAGTAACTTGCGTTACAAATTGCAAAAAGAGTGTAATCGCAAGGTGCAATTATGTATTTATACGGCTTGCCGTCTTCGTCAATACAGTCAAGGTCGATATTGATATGATAAGTCATTGATTGGCATAAAACAGGCACAACGGCGATATTATAAGCCTGATGTCCGAGAGCCGGAATTTTACCTGCAATCTGCCTGCCTATTGTTTCAACCTTAGTATCAAGACCGTAACTCATAACGTTAATGCACTTTTCGCCGTTATAATCAATAAGGTCGATAGGCTTAACGTCATATTTGATTTTGCCGTTATAAAAACCGAAAGCCTTAATTACATTTTCAACATTAATCTTTTTAGTGCCGTAAACCTTTTTTGCAAAGTCATTGCCTGTGCCGAGAGGTAGGAGAAGCATAGGAGTATCTGTGCCTGCAAGACCGTTTGCAATTTCGTGCACCGTGCCGTCGCCGCCGCAGGAAACAATAACGCAGTCACTGCCGTATTCATCGGCATACTTTTTTGCAATAAGCTTTGCGTCCCCCTGAGCGTGAGTAGGCTCAACAATCATCTCGTCATTAATAAGACGAAATGTTGATTTAATTCTTGAAAAAATCTTTGCCTTATCATCATTTCCTGCTATAGGATTAATAATAAATACATATTTCATTTTTTTATCCTCTCAAAATCACTTTAAATTAGTCGATTACTTTTGCGCCGCCTACCGGTCTGATAATGAGCACGTGGCAAGAGCCCTCACCAAACACACGATTAATAGTATCTTTATATGTATCAAGCATATCGTTTGGAACGAAAGCCTGAATAGTACCTGCAAATCCGCCGCCGTGAACTCTCCAAGCGCCCTTGCCTTTAAGAAGTTTTTCGCTTATGCAAAGAGCAAGAGAAAGTTTTTGCTCGGTCGGATTTTTAGGTGAATAAACATTTTGATTATAAAGGAATGAAGAATAACCCGATTCGGTAATAGCCTCTTTAAATGAGTCAAAATCGTTATTTTCAAGACTTGAAACAGCCTTGTCCACTCTCTCGTTTTCACCGAAGAAATGGAATGCACGAAGAAGTGCACGGTCGTTTACTTTATCTTTAAGTGTGTCAAGACTTGCAAAGAAATCGTCGTACTCAACCTCTCTGAGCACGTTTTTGCCCATAGCCTTTGCAACAGCTTCCATTTCCCCTCTTACTGCCGCATAATCGTCTGTAAGGTCACTGTGGTTGCCGTGAGTATCGACAATGCAAAGTGAATAGCCGCTTTTTGCGAAATCAAAATTAACCTTTTTAATTACAGGATTGGCGGTGTCCTTAAAATCAATAGTAACAAATGTTCCGACTGACGAAGCCATTTGGTCAAGAAGTCCCGACGGCTTGCCGAAATATACATTTTCACTGAACTGAGCAGCCTTTGCAATAGTTACGGCGTCAATTTTGCCGTCATTATAAAGATGATTTATAACAGTTGCAATAAGCACCTCAAATGCCGCAGAACTTGAAAGACCGGAACCGCCCATAACGTCACTTGTTGTGCAAGCGTCAAAACCGCCGATATTGTAGCCGTATTCCTTTAGACCTGCCGCAACACCTTTAATCATAGATGATGACCTGCCGAATTCAGCCTCATTAGGTGAGAGAGCAGAAATATCAACCTCATTAAGACCGTGACCCTCACTTTTTTCGTTGATTTTCATATCATCTCTTTTAGCCGCAATTGCAATAGCGTCAAGATTGATTGAAGCCGCAAGCACCTTGCCGTTATTATGGTCGGTATGGTTTCCGCAAACTTCTGTTCTGCCGGGAGCACTTAATACAAACACATCCCTATCATCGCCGAAAAGTTTAATAAATTCATTAATTGTCCTTATATAACGTGGCTTTTGAGCCTCAACGGCGCTGTCGCTTACATAAATCTTTTTTAAGTTTTCATCAAGCTCGCCGCTTTCAATTTTATTAATTAATTCATTCGGTTTCATTTATATTCTCCCTTATAAAACAATTTTATATTTCTCTTTTTCGGAATAAATAAGCAATGTTTGATTCATTTGCTTAGATTTAATACCGTAAAAAATATTAAACAATATGATTGACAGTCCTGTGAATGCCACAATAATTATCAAAAGTACAAGGAACTGCACCGAAAACGGATTGTAAATCGCAGAACCGATTTTCGTATAAATATAAAGTCTCGGCATAAATCCCAAAAGGCTCAAAAGCGAATAATACACGAAATCATATCTCATTGAGCCGTAATACCTTGATACCATTCCAAGCGGAATAACCGGAAAAAGCCTTGAAAAAAACAGAACATACGGATTACCGTTACCCTTAAACTGTATCCATTCCTTTATGAATTTCAGCTTTTTAATACCGAGTATCATTCCTGTCCATCCGCCGCCTATGCACTTGCCCTCAACATATTTTACTATGAAGAAAAACTCCGTAAAAATAATATTTATCGCTATTGCCTCACCCAATGGGAAAACCATACCGGATATAACGCATAAAAATCCCATAGGTATCGGAAGCTGACATTTTGCAATATAAAGCGCAAAAATACATATAATTATTTCCACATCGCTGTCAAGCTTTGCAACGGAATCGTCAATCTGCTTAAGATAATTAATAAGCGTATCAAATCTTACCTCAAGCCTTGCGTGGTTATAAAGCGCAATGCCGAGAAAGACGAGAAGAGCGCCTGTAATTATCAGCGTTATTGCGGATATTAAATTTGTTTGATGCCTTTTTTGCTGTTTCACAAATTCATCTCCGTAAAAATTCTTTCACTAATACTTATTATTTTCCCTCGTGGAAATTGCCTAAAAATTCAAATTCAGGCAATTCATCGGAAAGTGCACAAATAAGGTCAAGCGTTGCTTCATCTTTAACATTGCCCAAAACGTCAACATAAAAATAGTAGCTGAAATCGCTGTTTTCGATAGGTCTTGATTCAATCTTTGTAAGATTAAGACCTGCCATTGAAAAACGTCCCAAAACTCTGTAAAGCGAACCTGTTTTATGAGGAAGAGAAAAGATAAGAGAAATCTTTTGTGCGTCGCTCACAATAGCAAGTTCTTTTGAAATAACGATAAATCTTGTTGTGTTTTTATCGTTGTTTTGAATATCACGCTTAAGAATTTTAAGACCGTACTTTTTAGCCGCAAGCTCACTGCAAATAACGGCTATATTGTTTTTATCGCTTTCGCTTACAAACTTTGCCGCAGCTGCGGTGTTTGAATAGTTAATACCTGTAAAGTCAAAATTTCTGAGAAAATTATTACATTGAGAAAGTGCCTGAGGATGACTGTAAACATCTGTTATATCCTCATATTTTGTATCGCTTTTTGCGCAAAGGCAATGCTCGATTTTCAAATCGTATGCGCCTACAACATAAAATCTGTATTTCATAATGAGGTCATACGATTCGTGGACAGAGCCTGCTGTCGAGTTTTCAACGGGGATAATGCCGAACTTTGAATCTCCTCGATTTACCGCTTCAAAGACGTCCTCAAATCTCTTATGAAAGTGTATGGGTGTATCGGGGAATATCTTTTTAGAGGTAACGCCGCTGTATGCACCCTCGACGCCCTGACACGCAATAGGTTTTGAACAAGTGTCAAGTTTATCAATCTTTATTCCTTTTTCTATTTCTGCCCTAAGCTCTTTACCGCCGCCGATAATTTTATGCTGAAGTGCTCTTGAAGCGTCCATAGTTGCGGCAAAAACAGTTTTAATCGTATCGCCGTGCTTACCGCACTTGCTTGCTACATCGTCAAGAATTTGCTGTTCACGTTCACTGTTTAAAACAGGCATACCACGCTCGGCTTTATACTTTGCCACCTGCTCGGATACGCTCATTCTTTTGAGCAAAAGCGGAATAAGCTCGTTATCTATTTCATCAATTTGTTTTCTAAGTCCTAATAAATCCATTTATATATCCTTTTTCATCATATTATGCCATAAGGTCAAGAAGAGCAAAAGCAACAGCGCTTTCAATAACCGGTACTGCCCTCGGAACAATGCAAGGGTCATGCCTACCGTGAATAACAAGTTCCTCCTCGGTCATATTTTGTAAATTAACACTTTTTTGTGCTTTTGAAATTGACGGAGTAGGTTTAATCACCGCTCTGACTATTATCGGTGCACCGGTAGTCATTCCGCCGAGAACACCGCCGTTATTATTTTTATCAATCTTTATTTTGCCGTTTAAGACAGAATATGTATCATTTGCCTCATATCCCGTCATATTCGCAAAATCAAAGCCTGCGCCGAACTCCACGCCTTTTACGGCAGGAACACCGAAAAGTGCAGACGAAATATGCCCCTCAACTGTTGAAAAGATATTTGCGCCTATACCGACAGGAACACCGACAACGGCACATTCGATTACACCGCCGACGCTGTCACCGTCAAGCCTTGCCTTTTCAACAGCCGCTCTCATTTTTTCCTCAGCCTCATCATTAATAACTCCGAACGCCTTTGAAGAAACTTTTGAAAGTTCTTCGGCACTCACGTCAGCCTTATCGAAACTATCGTCAAAAACGCCGTTAATATTCAAAATATGAGCGCCGACGGTAATCCCCTTTTGTGCCAAAATCTGCTTAGCAAGCGCACCTGCAAAAACAAGCGGAGCAGTAAGTCTGCCGCTAAAGTGACCGCCGCCTCTTATATCGTTATTGCCCTGATATTTTACATAAGCGGGATAATCGCTGTGTGACGGACGAGGAACGCTCAAAAGATTTGAATAGTCCCCGCTTTTGGTATTTGTATTTTCAATAATCATAGCAAGCGGCGCACCTGTTGTAACACCGTCAAGCACACCCGAGAGAATATGCGGAATATCCTTTTCAAGCCTTGGAGTAGCCGTTTTATCCTTACCCGGAGCACGTCTTGCCATATCAAAATATATTTTATCCATATCAAGTTTTACACCGGCAGGAAGCGAATCGATAACACAACCGATTGCCTCGCCGTGGCTTTCGCCGAATATGGATAATTTAATTTTATTGCCGAATTCAGAGGACATCAGCTTTACCTCCAAGATTATTAAAATCGTCAAAAAATGACGGATAAGATTTATTTATACTCTGTGCGTCATCAATTTCACAGTCGCCTATATTCATTGCCGCAACAGAAAAAGCCATAACTATTCTATGGTCGTTATATCCTTTAAGTTTAGCCGAATGAAGCGCTTTACCGCCGTTAATTATCATTCCGTCTTTTGTTTCCTCGACGTCTGCACCGAGGGCTTTCAAATTATATATAACGCTCTCGATTCTGTCCGACTCTTTATATCTTAATCTTTCGGCACCCTTAATAACGGTTTTGCCCGATGCATATGCAGCAAGTACCGCAATAGCAGGCACCATATCGGGAATATCGGTTGCGTCAAATTCTATACCGTGAAGCTCGCTTTTCTTAACCGTTATACCGTTATCGTCAATATTTACATCTGCACCGAAGCGCTTAATTACGTCAATAACTGCTTTATCGCCCTGAGTTGAATTCATATCAAGACCTTTAACGGTAACCTCGCCGTTGACAGCACCGCCAACAAGGAAAAATGCTGCCTGCGACCAGTCGCCCTCAACAACATAATCCTGAACCTTGAATTTTTGACCGCCTTTAATAAGATAGCCGAAATCCGTCTCACGTATATTTACGCCGTAATCTTTCATTACCTTAATTGTCATATCAACATAAGGCTTTGACTGAAGTTCGGTTTTAAGAATGATTGCGCTGTCGCCATCTAATGCCGCAAGAGCCAAAAGAAGCCCGGTTATATATTGGCTTGAAACGTTACCGTTTACCTCAAAACTGCCGTTTCTAAGTTTACCTGAAATAGAAGCCGGAAGATAGCCGTTAGATTTAATCTGTGTACCGTGAAGCGGTAAAAGCTCTAAATATTCACCAATCGGACGAGTTAAAAGACTGCCCTGACCGACAAAAGTAACTTCTTTTCCAAGCGCCGCCGCAACAGGAATCATAAATCTCAACGTTGAACCGCTTTCAATTGAGTTAAGCGTATTCTCACCTTTTTTGAGAGAATTTATAATACCGACAGTTGCCGCCATATCCTTTGACGAAATAATCGGCTCTACGCTTCCGCCGCCTGCAAGATATGAGCAAATAAGTGCCCTGTGAGCAACAGATTTTGAAGCGGGAACAGTTACCTCGCCGTTAAATATTGACTTTTGAATTTTTGCTATACTCATATTTTCTCCGTCAGTCTATGCCAAATGTTTTATTAATATCCTCATACCTAATAGGATTTATAAAGCTTGAACCGATTTTATCAATCATAACAAATTTAATGCCTGTTCCCGTGCGCTTTTTGTCACCGCTCATAGCAGAAATGATTTCTTTATCGGAATGTGTGTCATAAGTTTTCAAATTATTTTTTTCAAGAACTTTAATAATTCTGTTTGTCGTACCTTTTTCGGTAATGCCGAGCCTTTCGCTTGCACGTGTAATCATAACCATACCGATTCCGACAGCCTCGCCGTGACTGACAGTTTCAAAATTATAAAGCTTTTCAATCGCATGGCCGCAGGTGTGACCGAAGTTAAGAAGCGCTCTTTCCCCGTGCTCTTTCTCGTCATTTTCAACTACCTGCCTTTTAATGCTTACACATTCGGTAATTATATCTGTAAGATTTTCTTTAGCATCACCGTTTTCAAGAAGTTCAAAAAGTGAAGCAGATTTAATACAGCCGTATTTTATAACCTCACCCATTCCGTCGCTGAAGAAATGCTCGCTTAAAGTCGAAAGCACCTCGGGGTCAATAATTACTATTGACGGCTGATGAAATGCACCGCAAAGATTTTTTCCCTGCGGCAAATCAACAGCTGTTTTTCCGCCGACAGAAGAGTCAACCTGAGCCAAAAGTGAGGTCGGAATTTGGACAAATTCAATTCCTCTTAAAAATACGGAAGCGGCAAATCCGACCATATCGCCGCATACTCCGCCGCCCAGAGCAACAGCTATATCCTCTCTTGTAAGTCCGCTTTGAGCCATAAATTCAACAATTTTTACAAGCTCGGTTGTATTTTTTGAAGCTTCACCTGCAGGATAAACATATGTATAAACCTCATAGCCTTCATTTTCAAGCTGAGCTTTGATTTTGTCACCGTACAAAGGGTAGACATTTGTATCGCTCACAAGCGCGACTTTTTTTGAATTAAATTTTTCGCCTATAATTTTTCCTGCCTTAGCAAGAAGTCCGTTTTCTATGTATATATTACTTGTACTTTTATCAGATACATTTACGCTTAATTGTTTCATCAGCCGATTTCCTCTTTAATCTTATTACCTTTCTTCATCAAATCACGAAGTTGATTTTCATCTTCATTGACTATGCAATATTTAAACTTCATAAGATTAGATACAAGGTCGTCGATTTCACGAACAAGCGGTTCTTTATTATCAATAAAAAGTTCCGTCCACATATCCGCATTAATACGTGCAACACGGCTGACATCTCTATAGCTGCCTGCCGAATAACCTGCGTGGTAAGGGGCAAGAGGAGAAAGAACATATGAGCAAGCAAGTACGTGTGCAATCTGGGAAGTAAAGGCAATCATTTCATCGTGGTGTTCCGGAGTGGTAACAACCGTACGTGCAAAGCCCATTTCCTGCGCAAGACCCACAAGTGCATCGGATATATATCGTGGGATATTATCGGTTGGGGTGCAGATAAACGAAGCATTATCAAAAAGAGTGTCAAGTGAATTATCATAACCGCTGACTTCACGTCCTGCCATCGGATGAGCGCCTACAAAATAGAAATCAAAATCTTCTTTCTCAAGTGCACGGCAAATTTTAGTTTTAATACCGCAAGAATCGGTAACGATACTGTTTTTCTTAAATAAATCTTTATGTTCCTTTATAAAAGGCACAATTGCTTCCGGATAAAAATTTACAATCGTAACATCGGCTTTCGGCATTAATTCCTCAAGCTCACCTGTCTCATCTATAACGCCGTCACTCAGCGCACGTTTAGCAACAGAATCTGTTCTGTTCCAACCCATAATATGATGTTTTGTATTTTTCTTTAAAGTTTTTGCAAGGCTTGCACCGATAAGGCCGAGGCCGCAAACGAGAATATTCATAAGCCCACTTCCAGACATAGTTAATTACTTTAATAATAATATATAACTTATAATATGTCAAATAGGAATTGGGTATTTTTTTAGATTTTATAAATTTGTAATATTTTGTTAGTTAAAAACAAAGCGAAAGTAAGTTACCCTCAGACAAAATAAAACAGGATAGTAAAAATTCAGCAATAAAAAAGGACCGTGACGTTGCCGTCACGGTCCAAGATCAGTTATTGATTATTTAAAGAAATCATAATCATCGCCGTCGGTGAGGTCAGGTCCCTTAGTACCTGTATCAACGTTAGGGTCAGATGTCATAACTACATCTCTTGCGGGGAGAGCATAATTACGAATTTGAATCTCTGGTTCTTCATATAACTTTTTCATAACTATTTAACTCCCTTCTTATGAATTTGCTGTTGTTGCTGAAATAACTTTACCGTACTTAGTTACGATATTACCACTCTTATCCTTATACTTTGCATAAGCAACATACTTGAAGCTCTGCTCAGTTGAAGGAGTTTTAATGTTGATTACGAACTGGTTACCAACTGTGTACTTAGAAGCCTTAAATCTTGAAACGCCCTTTGACTTGTCAGCAGCATTTTCAACTGTTAAGCTTGAATCGCCCTTAGTCATTAAGAAGCCTGTTTCAACCATTTGATAGCCTGTCGGGCAGATGAATGTACCGATAAGTGAGAACTTAGAGTTATCAGCTGCGAATACAGGTGTTTCACGGTTGTAAACTTCAAATTCAAGGTCCTTAGTCTCATATTCGCCGGTAAGTGTATTCTGCTCGGCAACAATACGTTGACCGTCTGTACCGTAAACATACATATTCTTTTCATTTTCCGGTACCTGGAAGTTTTTATATTCTTCCTCGGTAAGACCAACAATACCTGAATTAAGATTGCTGTCACCGATTGACTCGTGAGCATAGAAGCTGTACGTGTCACCGTAAGCTAAGATGTAATACCAGTTTTCACCTGAATATTCATCATATACACCCTTTGCAATTGCATATGCATCAGGAATTGAAACTGTTACAAGTTCGTTATATGCAACAGGATTATGATAAGTTTCAGCGCCTCCACTTTCGTCACTATCCCAAGCTTCTGCGGCAACCTGGTTACCGAAGTTTTCAGCTGTGTTATATACATAGAATGTATAAAGATTTTCTTCATCAGCTGTGTAGTTTACTGTGATTACTGTATCCTGAGAAACATTTGCGTCTGCGTTAGCAGCAACACCGTTTGAATAAGAATCAAATGTGTAATAAGGAACACTTGGAGCAGCCGGCATTTTGAAGTTACCGTTTGCATCTGTATTGATTACGTTAATAACCTTACCGTTTACACTTGACTTAAATGTTACGGTGTATCCTGTCTTACCTGTGCTAACCTGAGTAGCTGTAAGATGAGTTTCACCCTTAACAATGAAGCCTAATGAAGGAGCAGTAAGCATAAACTTCTTAGCTGAAAGATATGTGCTGTTATCCTGTGAAGTAGTACCGAAGTTAGGATCTCTTGACGGAGCGGTGTAGCTGTAAGTCCAGCTGTAGTTAGCGCCGTCACCCTTAACTGTAGTATCGGTTGTTGAAATAATCTTTGTAGGAGTTACAGAAACCGGTGTGCCGTAAGCAACTTTACCGATCTTTGTATCGTTTACATAGATATCATAAGTCTTTAATTCAAGACCGTTAAGAGCAGCCTTGATTGCAGCTTCAAGAGCTGAATCTGTTGAATACTTGTAGCCTGTAACTGTAAGAGCTGAGCTTGAAGCGTCCTTAGTAATCATATCAAATGTTACGTCGCCCTTATAGTCAATCTTTGAAGCTACGTTATCATACATATCTGTATCATCTTTGCCCTGTGCAGCCTGAGCAGCGGCAGCAACCTGAAGAACATCACTTGTTAATGAAATAGCTGTTAAGTTATTTGTAAGTGAAGTGATTGTTGCAGTCTCAGCGTCAATTGCTGACTGGCTTTCAGATGTGTAAGCTGACTTTTCATTATCAGCAAGTGTGAAGAATGTAAGCTTAGCAAGCTCATTCTTTACATTTGTAAGTGCATCATATGCGAACTTATCTGTGCCTTCAAGCTTTGCAATAAGTGCAGCTTTAGCAGAATTATAAGCATCCCATGATGCCGGAAGAGCATCGCCCTTTTCATAATTAACAGTAAGATCAATATCCTCTGTTACAACAGCTTCAGGGTCAAATGTTGTTGTGAAGCCGTTAGGAATCCATGTGTAGCCGTCTGCTTCATATGTTTCCTTCAAAACAGCGTTGATTCTTGCGATATCTGCTGCAGAAATCTTTTCGCCGTATGTTACTTTAATAGCAGGGTCTAATGAAGTAAGGTCCTTGCCGTACTTAACATTAACGGTAAGAGTTTTAACAACAAGGTTTGCTCTTGCATCCCAAAGTGTCTGATATCTTGTCTTAAGAATTGTGTTTACAAGAGTTCTTACAGAGTCACTGCTTGTCATATTAGTATAGTTAATGTTGTTTTGTGCATTCTTAAGAGCAGCTGCAAACTTAGCCCAAGATTCATCAGTGTACTTTTGTGAATCCTTTGTAAGAGCATTACATTCTGCAACAAGCTCAACAAGTGAAGAAATATCAACTACCTTAACTGCAGGAGTAAGGTAAGTATCTGTCATTTCAGATGTAAACCAGTTATAACCTGCCCAAATGTTGAAGTTCTGACACTTGTAAGAACCGACAGCACCGAATCTTGTCTGCATTTCAAATGTTGACAAGGTAGGAACTGTATCCCTTGTAAGAGTTTGCTTTTCAGTTGCAGGGATATCAATATTGAAATCGCCCTTGATGTATGAATAAGCTTCATCATCATTACCGTCTGACTGTGCAAATACACCGCCGACCATAGGTGTAACTTCTTGACCGTTTGTTGTGCCTAAAATTTCATCAAGCGGAGTCTGTGTAGCGGTTGCGTGGTCTTTAACCTGTGTGCCGTCATTCTTTGTGATAATAACGTCACAAACGTTTGAACCGTTACGTCCTGTATATCTAAGGTTAGAAACTGAGAAGGTAAATGGCATATCTTCATCATTCTTGTTGCTGTAGCTGAGGCAACCTGCATATGTTGCTCTCTGCTCGTCGCTAAGTCCCTTAGGCTTAACAGTACCGACACCACCGCCGTTGTTTGTGATATGAGCTTTTGAGTTGTTATCGCCAAGTTTAGGTGCGGTTGCATTGATTGAGATAGAGTCAAGTGCGTTATCCTTGTAAGAATTTGTTGTAGTACCATATGTTACGTTGAAATCACCGAACTTAACCTGCTTAGCAGTATGGTCTGTTCTGAATACAATACCTTGGTTTGTATAAGATCCTTCAATGAATGTACTACCCTGGTCCTTAATTGTAATTCTCTGGATATTGTCTGATTCTGTATTACCGTAAACGGTACCGTCAGGAATCTTAGTGAATGAATAAAGAAGACCGTTATAAGCCTTTACAAGAGCGTCAACAGTATTAGTATACTCTTCATACTGAGCATCATAATCTGTCATCTCTGTTGAAGCAAGCTTAGCTTTATAAGCTTTGGCATCAGCAAGAAGTGATGCGAAATCAGCATAGTTACTGTAATCGGTAGGGTCTGCAATCTTTGATTCAAGAGCAATAGCTTCATCAAG
Source organism: uncultured Clostridia bacterium (assembly GCA_945874765.1). Classification (GTDB taxonomy): domain Bacteria; phylum Bacillota; class Clostridia; order Oscillospirales; family Acutalibacteraceae; genus Eubacterium_R. The sequence continues at coordinate 2,182 of CAMCHQ010000018.1, read as the reverse complement.
TGAATATCTGCCCTGAGTTGTAAGAACTACACCTGCTGAGCTGATACGAAGAGCGGCAAAAGCAGCCTTATACTTTTCAATAGCAGCGGCTACCTTAGCCTTGCCTACGCCCTCGGCGTCATCATCAGGAGCGCTTGCAGGTACACCCCACATTTCTTCTGAACCCCAAACGTCAACCTTGATTTCCTTAACTGCCTTTGAAACTTCATTGTAAGTCTCTTCTGTGAAGAAGTCAGGCTGATATGACTGGAACTTATTGATATAAGCTACAAGCTCTGTAGTATCAACTTTAGCAACATTTGTCTTAAGAGCGTTATATGCTTCCAAAAGAGCATTAGCTACTGTAGTTGTATAATCCTTAGCCTGTGAATCATAGTAATAAATATTCTGTACATTAGATAAATCATTGCTAAGCTTTGTATCATTTGCAGCTGCCATTTCGTCACGAGCAGCCTCATAAGCAGTTACAAAGTTCTGCCATGAATCAGCAGTGTACTTATCGCCGCCGTTTGCATATGTCTGTCTAAGCTGAGAGCCCATAGCATCACGGATAGCCTGGAAGCCTGAAGCAACTGTTTCATTAGTATCAGTTGTTTTTGCCTGCTTAACATTCTTAACTACGTTAGAAGCTGCTGAGCAGTAACCGTCAACATCATTAGAATCCTTGAAGTAGTTGTTAGGGTCAAATGAAGTAGCGGCATCCATAGCTGTGAAGTAAGATGTAAGACCACCCTGTGTATAATTTGCAAGGTCGGTATTCTTCATCTTAGCGCCTGCAGATTTAACATTATCAATAACCTGCTTGTAGTTTACAATGTGGATATATGTTGAACCATCAACTGTAACGCTTGCGCCGTTATTAATATTCTGAATAAAGTCGGTGCTTGAACCGATATGACCTTTAACCTGTGGCTGAACATCAATCTTCCATCTGTTATCGCCGAACTTTGTAGCGCCGTCTGTAAATACAACTCTGTTAGCAAAGAATTTTGTATATTTCTTATAAACAGCTACAGTTCCGCCTTTACGAATTTGATAAACAGAACCGGCGTCAGTCTGATTATAAGAAAGGTTATACTGGTCATTATTATCCTTACCGTTAGTAATCCAAGCCCAGTTAAAGTCAAGGTTATTACCCGAGGTACCGTGCCAATTCTGATTGAAAACAAAACCTGTATCAGATGTGTTTTCCATGGTAAGAGCGGAAATGTATCTGCTTGTTGCGTTACCGCCCCAAGCCCAGTCACCTTCACCTGAAGCAACAGCCATCATTGAAGTTACAGGGTCTGTCTTACCGTCATACATAAGAGTTACTTCCGGATAGTAAAGTGTAACAGCTGCATAACCGTCTGATGAAGCCTGCTTACCGTCGTTATTATCGGTATTAACACCGGTTTCAGACCAAAGAAGGTTTGCATATGTCTGAGCATATTCCTCAGCGCTGTATCCTGTTGAATCGGCTGAATAAATCTGAACTGTACGATATCTGTCAGTGTTAGCCTCAATACCGTTGAACTCCTGCATATTATTAACAGCAGTGTTAAGTGCGTCAGCTAAACCGTCAAGTGCATTATCCTCGCCGCCGTAAATATAAGCGTCAAGACCTTGCTGACAGTTTACATAAGCCGCATATGCCGGAGATACATTAGAATAAGATTTGCCTTCTTCAGAAAGCTTTGACTTAAATGCATCCATTGCGTTTTCGACTGCAATGACTTTTTCATCAGTAGCAGCGTCAACATAACCCGTAGCCGCAAAAGCGGTTATAGCAGAAAACGGAATAGACGTTGCAACCATCATTACAGCGAGAAAAGCAGCCAAAATCTTTTTGGGAAGCTTTTTTTTCATTTTCTTTTCCTCCTTAAAATTGCAGGTACTCCTTTACTTGCCGATATATCGCTGTTTACCTGACCTAAAACGCACGATAATGCAAGCAAAATTGCCCTTGCGATCGGCAACAGGGTATAGTTACCCTATTAACCTAATTATTTGGCTTCATTATAACATTTAAAAACCGCCCTGTCAATAGAATTGCATCGATTTTAAACAAAAATAGTTTACAAAATTTTAATATTTTTTTACAAAATATCACAAGAAATTACAAAAAAATAAGAGGCTGATAGGAATAGTCCCCTCATCCGTCGACTTTGTCGCCACCTTCCCCCGAGGGGGGAAGGCTTAC
>CAMCHQ010000017.1 GCA_945874765.1 uncultured Clostridia bacterium | reverse complement strand
AAGCGCCGATGCTTGTTACGCTGTCAGGTATTGTTACATTTGTCAAACTTGTGCAGTCTTCAAATGCACCTACACCAATGCTTGTTACGCTATCAGGTATCGTTACATTTATCAAGCTTGTGCAACCCTCAAATGCAGAAGCGCCGATACTTGTTATGCTATCAGGTATCGTTACATTTGTCAAACTTGTGCAGCCTTCAAATGCAGAATCACCAATTTTCGTAACTTCAAAGGTTCGGTCTTCGTAATAAATACTTTCCGGAATTGCTAAATCTTTTATTGTACCTGTATATCCGGTTATCGAAGCTGTGTTATCGCTAAATTCATATTTCAAAGAATCAATCGTAACAACGTTTTTGAAAACACCATCAGTACATTTTACCGGTATGGATACGTTAATATAGCCTTGAATCGACGTCCACTGAGATGTAGTTCCGTTGTAAATAATTTCATTTAAATTTGAGCAATCAAAAAATGGAGTAAAGCCAATACTTGTTACACCATTGCCAATTGTTACACTTGTTAAATTTGTGCAACCGGAAAATGTATCGCCGCCAATTGTTTTTACACTATTGGGTATGTTTACACTTGTTAAACTTGTGCAATCTTGAAATGCAAAATTGCCAATATTTGTTACGCTGTCAGGTATTGTTACACTTGTTAAACTTGTGCATTCTGAAAATGTAGAATCTTCAATACTTGTTACACCATTACCAATCGTTACGCTTGTTAATCTTTTGCAACCGTAAAATGCGTACCAACCGATACTCGTTACGCTGTTTGGTATTGTTACATTTGATAAATTCATGCATTCTGAAAATGCGTCATTACCGATACTTGTTACACTGCTTGGTATTGTTACATTTGATAAATTTGCGCATTTTGAAAAAGCGTAATCGCCGATACTTCTTACACTGTTTGGTATATCATATGTTGTTCTTTCGTTTCCGACAGGATATTGAATAAGTTCTGTTTTATCTTTATTAAACAATACGCCGTCTTGAGATGAATAATTAGAATTGCCCGCATTTACATTAAAACTTGTTAAGTTTGTACAACTTTCAAATGCATAATCATCAATGAATATTACATTGTCCGGAATTGTTATACTTGTTAAACTTGTACAATCAGAAAATGCATCACTATTGATACTGATTAAACTGTTTGGAAGTTGAACATTTGATAAATTAGAGCAGCTTAGAAACGCTCTTGCGCCTATACTTGTAACGCCTTCGTCAATGATAAGAGTTTTAATATGAGTATTACCATACCAAGGTGAGTCATCTTCCGGCCATTGACTCATATCGCCTGTACCGGAAATAGTTAAAACTCCTGTACTTTCATCGAATGAGTAAGTTACATTTTCGCCGCATTTGCCTGTTGTCAAAGTATCCGCAAATGCTGAAAAATCGACTACCGATACAATACTCAGAAGCATTGTAAAGGATACAAGTAAGCTTATTATTTTTTTCATAAAAATCTCCTTTTACTCTTTATTATATTGTAGTCATTATTTTGACTATACTGTAATTATAGTCTTAATCTCGACTATTGTCAAGAGTGTGACTACACCGTAATATTTAAGTGGTGATATAAATGATAACGTATGAACCGTTTTGGGAAACGCTGAAAAAGAAAAACATAAGCACATACACGTTGATACAAAAGCACGGAATAAGCAGTTCAACGATAAACAGGCTTAGGAAAAATCAAGGAATAAGTACGCTGACTATCAACGACCTGTGCGAAATACTTGATTGCAGGGTTGAGGACATTTTAATATACAAAAAATAAGGCACTATGTTTGAAAAAAGCATAGTGTTTTATTTTATTCAACATATTTGCGAAGCTTTTGGAGGAGGGATTTTTCCTTGCGGGAAACCTGCACCTGAGAAATACCGAGTTTTGCGGCTGTTTTTGCCTGAGTGAAGCCCTTATAATAGCGCATATCTACTATTGCCTTTTCCGTATCGTCAAGAAATTTAAAAAGGCGGTGAACGGTTAAGCGATTGAAAAGTTCTTCGCTTTCGTCAACAGGAACGTCAATAGTGTATTCGCCGTCGTCGCTTGAAGTGCTTAAAGATATCATAGGAGCGATAACGCCTAAAATTTCGGGTATTTCCTCGGGCGGACAATCGAGAAGAGCAGACAGCTCGGACACGGTCGGTTCTCGCATTTTATCATTAATAAATTTTTCACGAAGAGACTGAGCCTTAATAGCTTTTTCCTTTAAACTGCGGCTTACCTTTACTGCGCCGCCGTCACGAAAAATACGTTTGATTTCGCCCATTATTACGGGAACGGCATAAGTTGAAAAGGCAAAGCCACGGCTTTCGTCAAAATTATCGACTGCCTTAATCAAGCCCACGCAACCGCTTTGAAATAAATCGTCATAGTCCACGCCTCTGCCCTTAAAACGATTGGCGATAGAATGAACCAAGCCGATATTATCCTCAATCATCTTATCACGGTCTGTTACCATTTTGATTTGCCCTCGATTTTTTTGGTAAGGGTTACGGTTGTACCGAAAGTCAATTTTGATTTAACGTTTATTTTATCGCAAAAACTTTCCATAACGGTAAAACCGAGACCTGCCCTATCACCCTCACCGGTAGTGAAAAGAGGCGTCATTGCCTGAGAGACGTCTACAATTCCGCAACCCTTGTCCCTAATAACAATTTTGACTGTATTATCGTCAAAAAGTTTGCCCGATATAAATATTTTGCCGTATGTATCTTTATAAGCGTGAACTATGCAATTGGTCACCGCTTCGCTTACAGCCGTTTTTAAATCTGCGATTTCCTCAAGTGTTGGGTCAAGAGGTGTTACAAAAGCTGAAACGGCAACACGTGCAAAAGATTCGTTTACGCTTTTACTGTCGATTGTGAGTTTAAATTCATTAATTAGCTTTTTTGTATTCATTGTCATTCTCCTTAATATTTGCAATTGACGAAAGACCTGCAAGCTCCATAATTTTTTTAGTTTGCAGGGTTACGTTTTTAATTTCGATTTGGCAAGCGGGATTAATGCTTTGAAGCAATCTGTATCTGCCCATAACAAGACCTATTCCCGACGAATCCATAAAGCTGACATTTTTAAAATCAAGAATTAAAGTATTCGGCTTTTTGAACATAAGGGTATTATCTATTTTTTCCCTGACGTCGCCGGCTGTGTGATGGTCTATTTCGCCGATAAGATAAGCAATAACAACGCACCCGCTGCTTTCAATCGTAACGTTCATATTTTGTCACTCCAATAAAAAAATACCAATCTGCGATAATACTAACAGATTGGTATTGAATAATTTATCAAAATTTGTATTTAATTTAATTCTTTTCTTATTTGGCGATAAAGATAAAACGAACCGCAGACAAGTGAGAGGTTATTTTGCTTTGCAAGTGCAATTGCTTTTTCCGCTTTATCAATGGAAAAAACATTATCGCAATATTTTTTTGCAATATCGGCAAGTTCATTTGCGCTCATAGAACGGTTGTTATCAACCTGCGTTGCATAAATCGTTTTACACTTAGGCGCAATTAAAGACAAATAAGCGTCAACATTTTTATCCTTCATCATTGCAATAACGGCAACTTCATTATAGATTTTAGGTGCAAGGGCACAAGCCGCATCCACATTATGACCGCCGTCAACAAGGATATTGCCGACTTTACTCTGCCTTGCGGGAAGATTAGGATTTTCAGCCTTGGCATCTATACCGAGTTCATCCAAAGCCGCCTGTGAACAAGCGATATCATTTTTCAAAACGTTTTTGAAATCATTGATTTTAACAAGTTTGGCATTATTATCATTGCACACTTTTTCAAAAACGCTCTCACATTTTGGATTAGGATAAAGAATACAGGTTGAATCAGGTTTAATAATTCCCGATTTTTCGGCTGCGATTTCTTCAAGAGTATTGCCGAGAAACGCTGTATGGTCAATTGCGACGGAGGTTATAATCGAAATATTCTTTTTTTCAACGTTTGTAGCGTCGCCCTTGCCACCCATTCCGCATTCAACAACGGCAAAATCCACCTTTTCATCTGAAAAATACTTATACATTATTGCAGTAACAAGTTCAAATTCGGTAGCGTCACAATCTATATATTTTTCAACATAGGAAGAAAACTTTTCCTTAGAAATCATTTTGCCGTTAATTTTAATTTGCTCACGGTAATCCTCGATCCAAGGGGAAGTAAAAAGACCGACTTTCCTGCCTGATTTTATTAATGCGTTTGAAAGTGCGGCGGCGGTGGTGCCTTTACCGTTAGTGCCTGCTATATGAATAATATTAAGTTTATTTTGCGGATTATCCATTTTATTCAAAAGCTCATAAATACGAGTAAGCCCCGGTTTAATACCGAGGCTTTGCTTTTGAAGTATTAAATTCAAAGCATTATCGTAATTCATTTATTTACCCAAAGAATCAATAGAATTTTTAATATTTGCAATCTTGTCTTCAAGCTTTGCGGCGTCCTCTTTGTTTTGATTAACTACCTTTTCAGGAGCTTTATTTACAAATCCGGGATTAGAAAGCTTTTTATTGATAAAGTCGAGTTTATCCTGTGCCTGAGCAAGTTCTTTTTCAAGACGCTTACGTTCAGCCTCAAAGTCGACAAGGTCGCCCATAGGAATATAAATCTTAGCATTATCGGTAACAATTGTTACGGTATTGCCGAGATTATCAAAGCTTGATTTAACCTCAACGTCATTTGCCGAAGCAAGGCGCTTGATAAAGTCAACACCGGCGCAGAAAAGCTCTGTTTCCTCGGTTTCAACATAAACCTTAGCCTTTTTGCTTGGCGGAATATTCATCTCTGCTCTGCGGTTACGGATAGCACGGATAGCGCTCATAAGAATTTCCATCTTAGCTTCGTTTTCGGCAAAGCAAAGGTTTTCGTCATATTCTACCCACTTTGAAATCATAATAGATTCGCAGTCGTGAGGAATAGCCTGATAGATTTCTTCGGTAATAAACGGCATAAACGGGTGAAGAAGTTTTAAAATATCGGTAAGAACATAAACAAGAACGCTCTTAGCGGTATCCTTTGCCTTTTCGTCGTCGCCCTGAAGTCTGATTTTTGCAATTTCAATATACCAATCGCAGAAAACGTCCCAAATGAAATCATAGAGTTTTTGAATAGCGATACCAAGCTCATATTTTTCAAGGTTATCTGTAACGTCTTTTGCAAGAGTATTAACCTTAGATACAATCCATTCGTCCTCAACTGCAAGGTCACTCGGAAGTCCGTTATATTTGAAATCGTCTGTAAGATACATCAAAACAAAACGGGCAGCGTTCCAAAGTTTATTAGCAAAGTTACGTGAAGCCTTAACCTTTTCATCTGAAAAACGCATATCGTTACCGGGTGAATTACCTGTTGCAAGAGTAAATCTCAATGCGTCTGCACCGTATTCATCAATAACCTCGAGAGGGTCAATGCCGTTGCCGAGAGATTTAGACATCTTTCTGCCCTGTGCGTCACGAACAAGACCGTGAATAAGAACGGTATCAAAAGGTGCTTTGCCCGTATAAGCAAGACCCGAGAAAATCATACGTGAAACCCAGAATCCGATAATATCGTAGCCTGTTACAAGAGTATTGGTAGGATAGTAATGTTCCAAATCCTCAGTCTTATCGGGCCAGCCGAGAGTTGAGAACGGCCAAAGAGCAGATGAGAACCAAGTGTCCAAAGTATCGGGGTCCTGATGGATATTTTCACTGCCGCAATGAGCACACTTGCAAGGGTCCTCTTTAGAAACTGTTGTAGCGCCGCAATCATCACAATACCAAGCAGGGATTCTGTGTCCCCACCAAAGCTGACGTGAAATACACCAATCACGTGAGCCACGCATCCAGCTCATATAATTTTTCTTGAAACGTTCGGGTACAAATTTAATGTCGCCGTTTTCAACAGCGTCAATTGCAGGACCTGCAAGAGGGTCCATTTTAACAAACCATTGCTTTGAAACCATAGGCTCGATATTAGTGTGACATCTGTAGCAAGTGCCAACATCGTGTTTAAGAGGTTCAATTTCCTTGATATATCCGCCGGCTTCAAGGTCTGCAAGAATAGCTTTTCTTGCTTCAAGAGTAGTCATACCGGCATATTTACCGCAATCGAGAACTTCAGGCTCGTTTTGTGTAGCCTTGCCGCTTCTGATAATTTCGTCGGCAGCCTCTTTATCAGCCTTACCTGTCATATGACCGTCATAAGTGAATGTACGGATAATAGGAAGATTATGACGAAGTCCGACCTCAAAGTCATTAGGGTCGTGAGCAGGGGTGATTTTAACAACACCTGTACCCTTAGTCATATCGGCATGTTCGTCGCAAACGATAGGAATTTCCTTATTAAGAAGAGGAAGAATAACGTGACAGCCGTGGAGATGCTTATATCTCGGGTCGTCGCCGTTAATTGCAACCGCAGTATCGCCGAGCATAGTTTCGGGACGGGTAGTTGCAAGTTCAAGCTTTTCGCCTGTTTCCTTAACCTCATAAAGAAGATGCCAGAAATTAGAGTCTTTTTCCTCATATTCAACCTCGGCATCAGAAATGGAAGTATTACAATGAGGGCACCAGTTTACCATACGGTTACCACGATAAATAAGGTCCTTTTCATAAAGTCCTACAAATACTTCTCTTACCGCCTTACTGCAGCCCTCGTCAAGAGTGAAACGTTCTCTGTCCCAATCGCAGGAAGAGCCCATTTTCTTAAGTTGTTCAATAATTCTGCCGCCGTATTGCTTTTTCCAATCCCAAGCACGTTCAAGGAATTTTTCACGTCCGAGGTCATCTTTTGTAAGACCCTCTTTGCGCATAGCCTCAACAATCTTAGCCTCTGTTGCGATAGAAGCGTGGTCTGTGCCAGGAAGCCACAAGGTATCGTATCCCGCCATTCTGTGATAGCGGACAAGAATATCCTGAAGCGTATTATCAAGTGCGTGACCCATATGAAGCTGACCGGTAATATTCGGAGGCGGAATAACTATTGTATAAGTTTTTTTGCCTTTTTCTCTTTTAGCGTGAAAATACTTTTTATCACACCAAAACTTATAGGTACGGTCCTCAACTTCGCTTGGATCGTACTGCTTTGCAAGTTCCTTTGCCATAATGTTCTCCTTTATAATATAGAGTATATTTTGCTTTATAAAAACAAAAACGCTTCCGCCTCAAGTTGAGACGAAAGCGAAAAATTCCGTGGTACCACTCAAATTGCATTAAAAAATAATGCCACTCAAATCCTTAACGCAGATATACGGACAAAGCTACTTAATTTCACCTTGCCGGCTCAAAAGCTACCTTCGCTTACCGCCTCTGCACTCTTCCACCAAACGAGCACTCTCTGAAAGAATAAATAAGCTACTCCTCTTTTTCACAGCCGTTACAATATGCACTTATATTAGCAAAAAAAGCATTAAATGTCAAGCCGTGCATAGAAAAAACGGATAAGGAAAATCCCTATCCGTTCTATTCTATCAAATAAAATATTATCTATCCTCACGGAAGTATGAAAGACCGAGCGATGCCGGTGGCTGATCCTCTCTCTTCTTTCTTACGCTTACGATTATAAGAACAATAATTGTTACGATATAAGGAAGCATTTTGAAAAGTTCCTGAGTACTCATTTTAAGTCCCGGAATGAAGAGGTAAACAATATAAAGTCCACCGAAGAGAATTGAGCCTAAGATACCGAAATCAGGCTTCCAAATTGCGAAGATAACGAGTGCAATTGCAAGCCAGCCTCTATCGCCGAAGCCCTCGTTTGACCAAACGCCGTTAGCATAGTCCATTACATAGAAAAGACCGCCGAGACCTGCGATAACGCTGCCGATTGAAGTAGCAAGATACTTTGACCTTGAAACGTCAATACCTGCTGCGTCGGCTGTTGCAGGGTTCTCACCTACTGCACGAAGATGGAGACCGCCACGTGTTTTCTTAAGGAAGTAAGCAACCAAAAGAGCAATAACGATAGCCGCATAAGTTAAGAAGCCGTAATCAAGGAATATTTTACCAAACCAGCCTGTAGTTGAAGCGATAGGCATTTTTTTGGTGAAAAACGCACTTGTTCTTGTAAGAGCAACCGACGGAATATCACTGCCCGTAATTTTAACAAGCGAAGAGCCGAAGAAGTTACCGAAGCCGACGCCGAAAGTTGTAATTGCAAGACCTGTTACATTTTGATTTGCACGAAGAGTTACTGTCAAGAAGCAGTAAATAAGGCCTGTTAAAAGAGAGCCTACAATAGTGCAAAGAAGCGGAATTAAAACTGCAAGCAAAGGGTTCAGGTCATTAGCGCCCATTGACTCCTCATAAAGGAAAGCACCGATAACGCCGCTGATACCGCCGACATACATAATACCGGGAATACCGAGGTTAAGGTTACCCGATTTTTCTGTAAGAATTTCACCTGTTGAGCCGTAAAGAAGCGGAATACCCTGCATAATCGCACGTTGGATAAAAGTAATTAATGTAGTCATATTATTCACCCTCCTTATGCGCCTTGCGGAAATTAATCTTATAGTTGATAAAGAATTCACTACCGATAATAAAGAAAAGGATTATACCTGTAATGATTTCGCTGAATGATTCGTTAAGTCTATATACGGTTGCGATTTCTGTTGCACCCTTATCGAAGAATACAAGCAAGAGAGAAGTGAGCACCATATAGATAGGGTTAAATTTAGCAAGCCAAGATACCATAATAGCGGTAAAGCCTCTGTTATCCGCCGTGGTTGTGGTGATAGTATGGTCTGTACCGCCTACCAGAAGAAGACCTGCGATACCGCACATTGCGCCTGAAAGGAGCATAGTTCTGATAATTACCTTCTTAACGTTAATGCCGATATATTTAGCGGTATTTTCACTTTCACCTACAACGGAAAGTTCATAACCGTGCTTGCTGTATTTAAGATAAACATACATAAAGATTGTAAGTGCGAGAACGACAAGAATATTAAGTAAATATTCGTAATCGCCGATTTGAGGCAACCAGCCTGCGTGGCTCATTTGGTTAATAATACCAATCTTACCCGAGCCCTTAGGAACTTCCCATACCATAACGAAATATGATACAAGCTGAATACCTACATAGTTCATCATAAGAGTAAAGAGTGTTTCGTTAGTATTGAACTGTGCCTTAAAAATAGCCGGAATAACTGCCCAAATTGCACCTGCAAGCATACTTGATATAATCATTACGATAATAAGAAGTGCGTTAGGGATTTTACCGCCGAGGCAAATCATACAAGCAGCAGTTGCAAGACCGCCGACAAGCACCTGTCCCTCACCGCCGATATTCCAAAATCGCATTTTAAATGCCGGAGTAAGTGCAAGTGCGATACAAAGAAGAATTGCAAGGCTTTGGAGAAGATTCCAAACACGTCTTGAAGTACCGAAAGCACCGTCAACCATAGTGGCATAAACGCTGATAGGATTTTGATGGGTTAAAAGCATTGTTACAACGCCGCTGACAATAAGTGCGGCAAGAATTGAGCCGAGGCGAATAAGCCAAGAAAAATACCAAGGCATAGACGCTCTCTTGCTGATATGAAAGAGAGGCTCGTGAACCTTTTGCTTATTGCTCATATTATGCATCCTCCCTTTCTGTCTTAGTCATTAACAAACCGATTTCCTCTTTGGTAGCGGTTCTGCCGTCGAGCATACCGGTAATTTTACCTGAATTGATAACCATAATTCTGTCGCAAAGTTCAACAAGAACGTCAAGGTCCTCACCGACAAATACAACAGCAACGCCGTTTTCCTTTTGCTTTGTAAGAAGATTATAAATCGTGTAAGAAGAGTTGATATCAAGACCTCTTACAGGATAAGCAGCCATAAGAACTTTAGGATTAGCAGCAATTTCACGGCCTACAAGTACCTTTTGAACGTTACCGCCCGAAAGACGTCTTACTGGAGTGGTAGCGCCGGGAGTAACAACTTCAAGACTTTCAATAATCTTTTCGGCAAGTTTCTTAGGATTTTTACGGTCAAGGAATGCCGTATTACCCTTTTTATATGAACGAAGCATCATATTATCGATAATATCCATATTGCCGACAAGACCCATACCGAGTCTGTCCTCCGGAACGAACGAAAGCCTTACGCCGAGTTCCTTAATCTGAGTAGGAGTTTTAGCTTTAAGGTCAACCGTTTCACCCTCAGGCGAATGATAAATAATCTCACCGCTTTCAGGTCTTTGAAGTCCTGCAATAGTTTCAAGAAGTTCTCTTTGACCGCTTCCGGCAATACCGGCGATACCGAGAATCTCACCGCTTCTGATATTGAATGAAATATCATCAACCGCTTTAACACCCTCGGCATTAAGAGTAGTAACATTTTTAAGCTCAATCCTGTTTTGCGGATTAACAGGAGCTGTTCTTTCAATATTAAGTGATACCTTTTTACCGACCATCATTTCGGTAAGCGACTGCTCGGTAGCAGATTTTGTATCTACAGTTCCGATATATTCGCCCTTACGCAAAACCGCAACTCTGTCGGTAAGTGACATAACCTCGTGGAGCTTATGTGTAATTATGATAATTGACTTTCCGTCTTTTTTCATACGACGCAAAACATCAAATAATTTTTCAGTTTCCTGCGGTGTAAGTACAGCGGTAGGCTCATCGAGAATGAGAGTTTGCGCACCTCTGTAAAGCACCTTAACAATTTCAACAGTCTGCTTTTCCGAAACAGACATTTCATAAACCTTGCTTTCAAGGTTGATATCAAAGCCGTATTTATCGGTAATTTCCTTTACCTTTTGCTCGGCTTTCTTCAAGCTGAATTTTTCTATATCTTTAATTCCGAGAACGATATTCTCGGTAGCCGTAAAAACATCAACAAGTTTAAAATGCTGATGTACCATACCGATGCCGTATTTAAACGCATCTCTCGGTGATTTGATAACAACTTCCTCACCGTTTACAAAAATTTGACCCTCATCAGGGAAATAAATGCCCGAAAGCATATTCATAAGAGTGGTTTTACCACTGCCGTTTTCGCCCAAAATGGCTAAGATTTCACCTTTTTTAACCTGCAGATTAACGTCCTTATTTGCAACAATCTGCCCGAAAACTTTGGTGACGCCTTTTAATTCAATTGCAAAAGTATCACTCATATTTTCCTCCGCAAAAATTTAATATCACTTAAAACAATACTACCGTGACCGTACTTTTGAGGGTACGGCCACGGGTTTAATTATAAAATATAACTAAGAATTATTTAATTACATTTTTTCGTTAAGAAGCTTAATACCGTCAATCTTAACGTCAAAGTATGGAGCTGAACGGAACTTTGATTCCTGGAATGCACCGTTTTCAATTACTTCTGTATCAGGTGTGTACTTATCATCTGTGTCAACGTCAGCCTTGTAAGAATCAAGCTTCTTGCCGTCAACAGTGAATGTTGAAGTATCGAATACCTGAAGAGAACCGTCTTCAAGCTTAGCCTTAGCTTCGTCGATAGCCTTCTGAGTACCAGGAGCAGCAGCCTTCTCGTTTACATCTGTAAGAAGAACAGAGTTAGTAGCAAGGTCACCTATCCAGTCAGTGTCAATCTTCTCGCCGTTCATAACAGCCTTGATTGCATACTCATAGTAAGGAGCCCAGTTAATTCTTGAAGAAACGATGAATGTGTTAGGGCAAGCGCTTACTGTTGAGCCGTTGTAAGAAACGTCAGGTACACCTGCTGTTTCGCAAGCTGTAGGAGCACCCATTGAGTCAGCGTGCTGGCTGATAAGCTTACAACCGTTAGCGATAAGAGTATTAGCAGCTTCCTTCTCAGCAGCTTCATCATACCATGAACCTGTGAACTGAACTTCCATAGTAGCTGTCGGGCAAACCGAACGAGCACCGAGGAAGAATGAAGTATAACCTGAAATAACCTCAGCGTAAGTATAAGCACCTACATAACCGATTTTAGCGTCTTTAGCCTTAAATTCGCCGTCCTTAATCATCTGATTAAGTTTCATACCTGCAGCGATACCTGCAAGATATCTGCCTTCGTAGATTGAAGCGAATGCGTTGTGATAGTTGTCAAGACCTTCTGTATGAGCTCTTGTACCTGTTGAGTGGCAGAACTGAACTTCAGGATGTTTCTCAGCAACCTCAATAAGATAAGGTTCATGACCGAAGCTATCAGCGAAAATGATGTTGCAGCCCTTATCAACAAGGTCCTCAGCAGCTTCAGTACATTCCTGACCTTCAGGAATATTTGTCTTGTAAATCTTGTTTTCATCAGAAATACCGAGAGTCTTACAAGCTTCGTCAGCAGCTGTGATGAAGTTCTTATCGTAAGTTGAGTTCTCGTCGTGAAGGAAAATAAATCCTACCTTAACGTCTGATGATGCAGATGCCTTAGTTGTTGTGTCCTTGTCCTTAGCGCTATTTGAAGAACAACCAGCAAATACGCCTACAACAAAGAGAACTGAAAGAACAACTGCAAGAATTTTCTTTGTGAGTTTCATTTGTCTTACCTCCGTACAAATAATTTATTTTATTATAAGGTGAAAACACCGAATAACCTATTAATAAAAAATAAAAACGATTAATCTCTGAAATAAACCTTGCCCGTTTCGTGGTCCATACTTTCCACTATAGCAAGAGATTCAACCTTAATTCCCTCACTTCTGAGCTTATCGCCGCCGTGCTGGAAGCCCTTTTCAATTACAACGCCGCAGCCCGCAAGAGAAGCGCCGCTGTCTTTAACAAGAGCAATAAGACCGTTGAGTGCATTGCCGATTGCAAGAAAATCATCAACAATGAGCACTTTATCGTTTTCATCGAGAAATCGTTTTGACACAATAATATCATATGTAGTACCGTGAGTGAAGCTTTCAACCTTAGAGGTATAAACATCACCGGCAATATTTTTTGTTTTTGTTTTCTTTGCGAAAACAAGCGGACAACCGAACTCCTCGGCAACAAGCGCACCGATAGCTATGCCCGACGCTTCGATAGTAAGGATTTTATTAACGCCGTCATCTTTAAACAAGCGATGAAATTCCTTAGCAATCTCCCTCATAAACGGAATATCAATCCTATGATTTAAAAAGCCGTCTACTTTAAGGATATTACCCTCGTAAACCTCGCCTTCGTTTAATATCTTCTGTTTTAATGAATC
Organism: uncultured Clostridia bacterium; assembly: GCA_945874765.1. Taxonomy (GTDB): domain Bacteria; phylum Bacillota; class Clostridia; order Oscillospirales; family Acutalibacteraceae; genus Eubacterium_R. Next base: position 27,760 of record CAMCHQ010000017.1, on the reverse strand, counting down.
CATATTTTGTACCACCGAAAATAATGATTAATAATAATGTGTGTATATATTATTACTAAATTACAAATTTTGCAACTATTCTTTTTAATTTGACACCAAATTTTAATATTTTCTTAGTTTATATTAAAAACAAGGTATAGATTGGGTATGATATTTGTATATATTGCATATATGTAAAGTAAAATGCTTTACACTTAGGTGTAGACTAATCGAAAAATATATGATAATATAGCTTTGGTGATACTATGAAAAACAAAAAAGCCGCAATAATTACGGTCATATTTATTGTAATATTTATGCTTTTGGCGCTGTTCATCTCAATAGCCGGTAAAATTCCGATTATTTCAAAACCGCTTATGTTGATATTCGCCGTAATATTAGTATTGTTTGTTTTAGGATTTTTTATAATTATAAGTAAAAGGAGAAGAAAATGAAAATACTTGTAAGTGCCTGCCTGCTTGGCGAAAACTGCAAATACAACGGCGGCAACAATAAAAATGAAAAAGTTATAAAACTCGGTGAAAAGCACACGTTAATTCCGATTTGTCCGGAAACATTTGCGTGCCTGCCTACTCCGAGAGTGCCGAGTGAAATCAGAGACGGCAAAGTGTATTCAAAAGACGGAAAAGATTTAACCGAAGCGTTCTTTGACGGAGCGGAAAAAGCGCTTTACATTGCGCAGGAAAGCGGATGTCAGGTGGCAATATTGAAAGAAAGAAGCCCGTCTTGCGGATTCGGTAGGATATATGACGGAACATTTTCGGGAAAACTTACATACGGAAATGGCATAGCGGCGCAAATGCTTTATGAACACGGCATAAAGATTTACGGCGAAAGCGACGCAGAAAAAGTTGCGTTTTTAGATGAGTGAAAGACGAAAAGAAGCAAAAGTGGCTTGAACACTACGTTCAAGCCACTTTTTTATAAATGCAATTTTTGATTTTATTTCGGCAAGAGCAAGCCCTTGCCCTACGTAATTACATATCTATTATTCGGGGTCCCCAAAAAGCAAAATCTTTAAATTCAACAGACCGGCAAAACATAAGGCGCCCAACCTAACGGTTGAGCGCCTTGAAGTTATTTATTATTGAATTTTAAATCTTATAATTGATTAGTACATCGGTCTATACCTCGTATATTTAATGACCTATTCTAAAATACTAATATTAACTTTTAGCATTTAGATTAACTTACTAACCCATTGGACTGTACCTCTTTAAATTATTTTATATTGTAGCTTTCGCTACAGATTACCGGCAGGATAATCAATATATACCTTTACTATTAAGTTTTTCGCACCCGATAGTAATTTACCAATTCTGCCGAATAACTATTTTAATAATCCTTCATAAAGTTTGTACCCGTAAGCAATTCCGTTTTGCTTCTGCCGATACATTAGTTTCCGTTATTTTATTGGGTTACTTCTCGGGTGCTTGTCTGACCTGGTTCTAAATCCATCGGACAAGCCTCCTTTCGTATTCTAAACAAGTTAAGCGATAGAGATTTTTGGCTTTTCCTTACCTCAAGTCCTTTCACTCTCAAGCCTTTGTATCTATCTCCTTTGTTCATCTACATAATAGCACCGCAATTGTGAATTGTCAATAGTTTTTTTGAATTTTTTTATATTTTTTTAGCAATATTAAACAATTGTTAAATATTCATCAATTCTATTGACTAAACGGGGAAAAGTATATATAATATTACAGGTAAATTGATTTAGGAGGTTAATTTATGGCTGAAAACGAAGAATATTATGAGCCTGACATTATCAGCGTAACAGATGATGACGGCAACGAGCTTCTTTTTGAACTTTTGGAAAGATATGAAACCGACAACGATGTTTACGTTGCCATTACTAAATATAATGAAACAGACGAAGATATTGTTGACGGCGACTACGAGGTAATCACCCTTAAAGTTGAAACTGACGATAACGGCGACGAATATCTCGTTGAAATTGAGGACGAAATGGAATACGAGCAAATTTCCGACATTCTTATGCAAAAGATTGAGGAAAAATTTGACGTAGAATATTTTGAGCCTGAGCAGTAATAATAGCTTATAGAATCTGCCCTTCTCGACAACCGTCAGCTTTAGTAACCCGAACACGTTTTTTTAGGGATTTGACTTCTTTGAAACGGGAATGCAGACCTCCCTTATTTATAAGGACGTTGGTAGCACAAAGTGATAAGAGCAAAACCCACCTGCTAAGAGAGCAGGTTATTCTCAGCAGGCGGCGGCTGGGTGGATTTTTATATAGAAAAAGAAGTGGAAACTTTTATGCTTTCACTTCTTTTCTTTTTATATATAGTTTCAGTACATAAGCATACTTCGAGAAAGTGAGATAAATTTCGTATTTTGCGAACGGGTGCTGTTTTATTCCACTTGCTACGAAACAGTACACTGTACTGTTTCTCCCAAATTCACAAGTGAATTTGGAGCCACGTGTCTCTTGTGCTTCGCACAATTCACTCCCCTGAGCAAAAGACGAAAAGCGCCAACAACGGCAAGGACTTAATGTCCTTGCCGTTGTTCCAATTTCTCTGAGTGCAACAAGTTGCACCCATCTCCCTTTACACAAGGGAGACAATATGTTTATTTAATTTTATTCGGCGCGGTTTAGCCGCTTTATCGACAGTCTGTAGGCTTCATTGCGTTATATGAAGTCAATACAGCTTCGTCGGAGATATTGCAGCCGAGGTCATAAATAGGTACATTTGCAAAAATCTGTTCAAGCACGTCGAAAAGTTTTTCCATATTCACCTTATCGAGCTGGTGAACGGTTTGAGAAAAAATATTAAATACAGCCTTACCTGTTTCAGCCTTTTTAATCCAATTATCCTCGCTTCTTTGAAGAAAGCAAATTCCGGCAAGTTTAACCACTTTAGGGGTTGAATAGTCATATTTACCGCTCCAAGGAGTTCCGCACGCATAAACAACACCGTCAATCAGCCTGATAGCCGGTTTATCGTCATTGAGCATATATGCCCTGTCGCCGAAATGTTTAAGCCAAAGCTCTGTATGGGTCGATTTACCCGTACCGCTGTCGGCAGAAAAGGCATAAGCCACATCATCAACAACTATACACGATGAGTGGAGCAAAAAGCCGTCATACTTAATAAGTTCGGTATAAAAATCGGAGCCGGTGAGCATATATTCCCAATCGTCCTGAACAAGTTCCGGGTGCGCCTGCATCATATTTTGCACACGCTCATCATCAACATTAATAGTTATATCGATATTATTTTCGTCTTGATTTTCTGCAAGATAAGGAACAGCCTGCTTTTTTGTTCTGCCCTTTTCGTTTTTAATTTCTACCCTGAGACCTGCGATATCATAAATCATATTTTCACCTTAAAAATTTATTACCTACAACAATAAAAAGTATAACTTAATAATCAATTTACGTCAAGGGATAAAATACGGACTTTGGAAAAAGTGTTCTTGACATTATCGAACGTTTGTTTTATTATATATTCTGTTAGAACAAGTGTTCTATAATTTTCAGCATTAAGGACAAGCGTATTATGGAAAGACAAATACTTCATATAGATTGCAACAAATTTTATGCAAGTGTGGAATGTTTTTTGCATCCCGAATTAAAAGGAAAACCTGTTGCCGTAGGCGGAAGTGAGGAGAGCAGGCACGGAATTATACTGACTAAAAACGAGATTGCGTCAAAGTACGGTCTTGTTGTGGGTGAACCGTTATGGAAAGCAAAGCAAAAGTGCAGGGATTTAATAATTGTCCCGCCCAACTTCCCCGTTTACATTGAATTTTCAAAAAAGGTAAGAAAAATTTTAGAGGACTACACCGATTTGATAGAACCGTTCGGTCTTGACGAAAGCTGGATTGACGTAACCGGCGATTGGTTTAAAAACGGCAGAGAAATCGGCTTTGAAATAAAAGAGAGAGTGAGAAAAGAAGTCGGAATTACAGTAAGTGTGGGAGTAAGTTTCAACAAAGTATTTGCAAAGCTCGGTTCGGACTACAGAAAGCCCAATGCAATGACGGTTATAACAAAAAAGAACTATCAAAAAATCGTTTGGCCGCTCAAATGCAGTGATATGATTATGGTAGGTCCGGCAACAACAAGAAAGCTTAATAATTACGGAATATATACAATAGGCGACCTTGCAAAAAGTGATGAGAAATTTATAAAAAACATACTCGGCAAAAACGGAACATTACCGAGACGGTATGCACGGGGAGAGGACAAAACGCCGGTCAGGCACAAGGATATTGAACGTGACATAAAAAGCATAGGAAACGCCACAACAACAACGAGAGATTTGGTAAACAACAATGACGTAAAAATAATTTTTACGGTTTTAGCGGAAAGTGTTGCAAGGCGAATGAGAAATCTCGGATTAAAAGCAACTACCCTTTCAATCTATGTCAGAAACAAGGAACTCGGAAGTTTTGTAAGGCAATGCAAATTGGAAAGCGCAACGAATGTAAGCGGTGAACTGATAAAAAACGCAATGACTCTTTTCGTTATAAATTACGATTGGAAAATGCCTATAAGAAGTTTAGGTTTAAGCGTTACGGATTTTGATTTCGATTGCTGTTCACAATTTGATTTTTCAAAATCGGTTGAAAAAAGAGAAAAACTCGAAAAAATCGACGCCGCCGTCGACGCTTTGAAAGACAGATACGGAAACTACTGTATAGGACGTGGCACGGTGCTTTACGATACCAAACTTTCGCATTTCAGTCCATATGACGACCACAACATTCACCCGGTATCGCCGCTTTAATGGTAAAACTTACTTTGGAATAATTTATGATTTTCGTTTTTAGACCGGCGTTGATTATTTTTTAATAAGTGATATAATATACATTTAGGAAGAGAGGAAAAATATGAAATTTCTTATATTATTTTTGGTTGCGGTATTAATCAGTTCAATAGGGTTCAAGAAATTCGTTTGGTTTATATCGCTCGGATACGGCTTTTCAATAGCGGGAATAGGCGTTGCACTTCTCATTATGTTTGCAAAAAATCTTACGCCCGTTACGGCAATAATGGCTGTAATGCTTATAATTTACGGTTGCAGGCTCGGCGGATATTTGCTTATAAGAGAAAAGAAAAGTGCCTCGTACCAAAGAACTATGAAAAACGATATCAAAGACGGCTCAAATATGAAGCTTTTCCCTAAACTTTGCGTATGGCTTTCGTGTGCGCTTTTATATGTGCTTGAGGCAAGCCCGATATTTTTCAGGCTAAACGGCGGTAAAAAGGACAACGGCTGTGCAATCGCAGGTATGATAATTATGATTTTGGGTATTATACTTGAAAGTGCGGCTGACCTTACCAAAAACAGCTTTAAAAAGAAAAACCCAAAGCGTTTTTGCGACGTTGGACTATTTAAAATCGTAAGATGCCCAAATTACTTAGGCGAGGTATTCACTTGGACGGGCGTATTCATTTCCGGAATTACGGCTTACAAAAACGCACTTGAATGGATATGCGCAATTGCAGGCTGGATTTGCATTGTTTACATTATGTTCGGCGGTGCAAGAAGGCTTGAAATCAGGCAAAACAAGAATTACGGAAATGACCCCGAATATCAAAAATATGTGAAAAAGACACCTATCCTCTTGCCGCTCGTTCCGCTTTACAGTGTTGAAAAATACAAATGGTTGGTGGGATAAATGAGCAAGAAAAAATACGAAAACTTCTCACTCGGCTTAGCATTATTTGACGCATTACCCGTTATATTTTTCAGTGTGTCAATGATAATAACAGCGATTAATTTTAAAAATACCGTTTTCATTTTAGGTGCGGCAATGTGCACGCTGGCAGGGTTATTAAAGGTAATATGGAAAATAATAATAGCCGCTTCAAAAAAGGATATAGCGATTTTAAATCGGCAAATGAGAGTGGTAATGCCGATAGGATTTTTACTTATGATAATCGGTGCCGTTTTGGGAAGAAAGGCAGTTGATTTTTCTTTCTTTTGGGGAAATGCATTAAAAATGCCGTGTTTATTATTTTTCATAATAACAATTTTAGGTATGGTATTAATGAGCGTATTTGCATTCAAACTTGACGGCTCTAAGGCAAAATCAAATTGGATTGAACAGATAACAAACGCAACAGCACAAGCCTCTTTGATGATAGGAATAATTTTAGTGTTTAATTAAACAGAGCTAAAGAAAAGGGATACCGATAACAATTATCGGTATCCCTTTTTGCATATTAAGTAAGTATTAAACTTCCTTGCCGTTATCGAATTTTTCAAGAGCCTTAACGCTGATTGCAAAGCAATCTGCAAGACCTTGAAGGTTCATATTATCATAAGTATCACGTCTTGTATGATAATAATCCTCAAGCTTATGGTTAAGACCTGTTACACCTGTTGCACGGAAGCCTGCCTGAGCAAAAGCGGCAGAGTCCGTAGCACCGCCGAGAGGCGGAACCCAACCCTTTTTACAAGGAATATTAAGGTCAGCGGCAGATTCCATAAACAAATCGGAAACCGCCTTATCAACCTTAACAGTACCGTTAAGGTCACGATAGTTAGTCATAAGATATTTAGGGTCGTGGATTGTATCATAAGAAAGAATGATTGTAGGAACATCGTCAAACTCGCCCTTATGAGCCTCGCACCAAGCCTTAGAACCTCTGAGACCTGCTTCCTCACTGCCCGAAAGGATAACGCCGACCTCTGTATTTTCAAGAGTGATACCTTGGTCGTGGAGAGCCTTAAGAACAGCGATACCCATATAACAGCCTGAAAGGTTATCGTTAGCGCCGTCAACAATTCTCTTTTCATTCCACATCCAATAAAGACCGATAAGGAAAGGAACAAAGATAAGACCCCAAAGAGCCATTTTAAAAAGTGTTGCGTCGTGGCTAATCATACCGAATGCGCCGTATTTAACAGTTGAAATAATAGAAATAACAAGATAATAAACTGCGCCGATACCGCAAATAACAGCGTGACCCTCAAAACCGACGCCGCCCAAAGCGTAGTTTACAGGCCATTCCCAAGCAGCGTCAGGGTGGCCGTTGAAGAAAATACGGCGTTTAACTTCGCCTGAACATTTCTTGACAGCGGTTACGTTATGACCTGTTTTTTCAGGGAAAAATCTGTCAACGCATTTTTTATAAAAACCAAACTCAAGCAAAACAATTGTAAGACCCAATACGATAAGCACTGCCGAAACAATCGGGCAGAAGAAGAAAAGAACGATTGCGGCTAAAACAAATGTGATTGTGAAATAAATCCAGCCGAAGAATGAGCCGGGATTTTCCTTAAAACTTTCAACGTCCACTCTTTCACATCCGCAGTCCTTTTTAAGCACTTCAGCCATATACTCGCAAGCCTGCTTTTCGCCCGGTGAGCCGGGGTCACGCTTATCCATATCTTTACAAATATGGGTAATTTCGTCGAGCATATAATCGGCATACTCGCCCTTTTTGTCAATAATGTTTTTTAAATCCATCCTTATACCTCCTGTGTATGTTTTAATTACGCTTAGTAAAACATATTTATATTAAAACATAAATATAATCATTCGTCAACATTTAACATAAATTTGCATATTTTTGTATTAATTTTGTAACATTCATACATCAAGTGCATTATTCAAAAATGCTTTAAGTTTATCGCTTTTAGGGTTTTCAAAAAGTTCTTTAGGCTCGCCGTATTCTTCAATAACGCCGTCTGCCATAAATATAACTTTATCTGAAACATTCTTTGCAAAATCCATTTCGTGAGTAACAACAATCATAGTGCTGTTGCCTGTTTTAAGACTTTTAATAACTTTAAGTACCTCGCCCGTAAGTTCAGGGTCAAGCGCAGAGGTGGGTTCGTCAAAACAAAGAATATCGGGATTGAGCATAAGTGCCCTTGCAATTGCGACACGTTGCTTTTGACCGCCAGAAAGCTGACAGGGATAATGATTAATTCTGTCCTCAAGTCCCACTTTTTTGATAATTTCTCTTGCCTGAGATTCAAGTTCCTCTTTAGTTCCCATTTTAAGCAAAGACGGTGCAAGAGTAAGATTTTGAAGAACGTCATATTGCGGAAAAAGGTTAAAATCCTGAAAAACAAGACCGAAGTGAAGTCTTTTTTTTCTTAAATCCTTTTCCTTGATTTTTTTGTCGACAGCGCCGTCATAAATAGTTTCGCCGTTTACGGTAATTGTACCCTCTTCGGCAAATTCAAGAAAGTTTATACAGCGAAGAAGAGTTGTTTTACCCGAACCCGACGAGCCGATAATCGAGAGCACCTCACCTTTTTGAAGGTCAAAGCTTATGCCCTTTAATATTTCGTTTTTGCCGAAACTTTTTTTGATATTATCTACTTCCAAAAATGCCATAAAGCCTAACCTCCTTAAGAATTAAAATAGCTGAGTTTCTTTTCGATTTGACCGAAAAGAAGAGTAAGAATTCCGCAGAATACAAGATAAAATGCGCCTGTATAGAACAGTGGCCAGAAGAGACCTGCGCCTGTGATATAATCCTCACCGACACGAATAACCTCAATAATAGCAATAGTTCTTGCAAGAGATGTATCCTTAACAAGAGTGATAATTTCATTACTCATCGGCGGAACAATATTTTTAACTACCTGCAAGAGCGTAACCTTAAAGAAAATCTGCGACTTGGTCATACCGAGTACAAGACCCGCCTCCTGCTGTCCCTTCGGTATGCTTTCGATACCGCCACGGTAAATTTCCGAAAAATAGCAAGAGTAGTTGATAATAAATGCGATTAATGCGGCTTTAAAGCGGTAATCGTTTCCGACCTGCATTCCGAAAAGAAGCCCCGGTCCGTAGAAAACGACAATAATTTGAAGCATAAGCGGTGTACCACGAATAATCCAAACAATAAATTTAACAAGATATTTAAGAGGCTTAAACTTAGACATAGAGCCAAAGCTTAAAATAAGCCCCAAAGGCAAAGCGCAAAGAAGAGTGATACCGAAAAGCTTAAAGTTTATCCAAAATCCCTTTAAAAGCTCAAGCGTTATCGCCCAAAACGATGTATCCATACATATTTCCTCCAAAAATCATTAAAAAAACAAGCTGTCTATTCAGCAAATTAGGCAGAGAACACCGAAATGCTCTCTGCCTGATAAATATTATAATGTTTAAAATATAAGTTTCTTATTTAACAAGGTTTACGCCGTACTTTTCAGAAAGCTTATCCATTGTGCCGTCCTTTTTAAGTTCGCCGAGGATTCTGTTCACCTCAGGAGTAAGGTCAGAACCTTTTCTGAAGCCGGCAGCATATTCCTCTGTTGTAAGAGAAATTGAATAACCGAGGTTTGCAAAGTCTGTACCCTCTTTGGTCATTGAGTTAGCCATTGTCGAGTCGATGATACAAGCATCCGCAGTACCTGACTTAACTTCTTTAAGTGCGTCTGACTGAGCCGAAAGAGAAACAACGTTATTTGAAAGTTTCTTTGCTTCTGTTTCACCTGCCGAACCTTTTTCAACGGCAATTGTCAAATCGGCAGCCTTGATTGCATCCTTGTCCTTATACTTTGAAAGAGCGTCTTTCTTCATAACAACAACCTGGCTGTTACCTGCATAAGCGTCTGAAATATCGCAGTTTGTCTTAACCGAATCGGAAACAGTCATACCGTTCCAAATACAGTCGATTGTTCCTGAATTAAGCTCAATAAATTTATTGTCCCAATTGATAACAACAAATTCAACGTTAATGCCCATCTTATCCGCAACAGCTCTTACAAGGTCTGCATCGAAACCAATCCACTCGTTACTGCCCTTAACCTTATAGTCGATAGGCTCATAATCCGTAATGCCGACAACAATCTTATTAGCGTCTTTAACCTTATCAAGGTCTGCAACTGTCTTAGCTGTTGTGTCCTGCTGGCTTGTTGACGAAGCCTGGGTGTCGTCTTTTCCTGATTTTGAGCAACCTGCAAATCCTGCAACTACGCAAGCAATCATAGCAAGCGCCAAAACTACTGATAAAAATTTCTTCATCTTTAATTCCTACTTTCACGATTTTTCACATTAGCGCTTTGCCACGCTAAATCGATGACTTAATTATATCAAACGATTATCAAAAAAGCAAGAACTTTTTTCAAAATCACAAATTATACATTACTTTGCACAAATATTTGCCCGAATTTGTTTTAAAAATCTTGCGATATGCTGTATTAATTGCCGACAATGACGAGTTATCCTCATATAAATTCACGAGAAAATCAGCTTCGATAAGAATTTGCAAATCAATACCGTCAATATTTTCATAAGTATGATGATGTGAAACAAGGTAGGAAATACGTTTTATATCGTCATTTTCAAAGCCGAGAGACGAAAGCAATTTTTCAGCCTCTTTCTCCCCTTCAAGTTCTTGGTGCTTACCGCTCGAATCGCCGTACTTTTCCTCGGAAATTTTGATACCTATATCGTGAGTAAGCGCAGAAGCTTCGATTATAAAAAGCGTATGAGAGTCAACATTTTCACCCTCGGCAATATGCTTTGCAAAAGAATGTACTTTTATAAAATGCTGAATCCTCTTCGCATCTCCCTGATAATATTCAACCATTGCGGATTTTAAATTATGTAAAATGTTCATATCATTTAATACCTTTCGGGTAAAATTAATAACTATTAAAAATTATAGTCTGTAATTATCAAATATACAATTGATTTTTTGTAAATATATATTATAATACTAAGAAAGATACATTGTCGCTGAGCAAACCTTTAGGCGAGGCTCAGTCTTGAACGGCAATGTATCTTTTTATTGACATAAGTTATTTTTTTTGCTATAAATATTTTATGGTCGGTAGAAGGCGTCGAAACCTTCGGGGATTTAGAACTCCCGGTCGACCTTTTATGTCGGCAGTGTTCTATAATCGCTGCCGATTTTTTATTGACATTTGAAGCATTATTTGCTATATTATCTGTGCGAGACAGTTCGTTGTTGTTATAACCTCTGGATATTTTATCCTTTGTGTTCAATGCGACTGTCTCGTTTTTATTTTGCAAATTCATATTATGGATATAAAACTTATTTTTAAAAGGAGTTTTCTTTATTTTTATTTCAACATTATAATTTTCACCGTCAACTATTGCAGGATGACTAAGCACTAAAAATTGACTACCCTCTTTTGAGTGGTAGTTTTTTTCATTTTCATTAACCACCTCTGCATATCTAATCATATCCGGTAAATTATCAATAACGGCTATTTTTGCAGTTTTTATCTTGCGTGGTAATTTGGCATATCGTTTTTCTGTCGATAATGTTTCTCTAATTCCGTCTTTAGTTATCGAAACTACAATATCCGTATCAGCATTTACTACAATATTTTTATTGTTTTGATTAAAAAAGTTTTCATTATTAAGTGCTGTTAAAACTTTCTTTTGAATATAAACATAGTCGCCAAGCATTCTCGCTGTATTTGATATACCGAATTTTTCTAATTTCTCGTTAGAATTAATATCAACATCAGCAAATTTACCGAGAGTTACAGAATTTTTAGTGTTTTCCTCAACCTCGGTACCGTTATAAAGATTATTGCTTGCATTATCAAGCATATTGAGAAACTGCTTGCGGATATGGTCGGCTCGCTTTTGCTCCATTTCCATAGCGTTCCTTGCAGCCGTCTGCAAATTAGAAGTAGCAATCACACTTTTAATTTTTTCAATAACAGACTTAAGAAAATCTGCGATTGTTTCAATAATGTTTTTCTTTTCAGCCTCGGTTTTGTTGTCACTAAGCCACTTCGCAAACTGCTCAACGCCCTCATCCGTAGAAAAGAGACCCGATACAGCGTCGTTGGTAAGCTCGTCAATCGCCTCGGCTCTTGTCTTTGACCCCTCAGCCTTAGTATATGTATCGATATAAGCGTCAACAAGAGAGTTAAAATTATCTGCGCCCTTGTAGCTGACATAAGCGTTAAAGACGTAAGCTCAACGAATATCTCGCAAAATAAAAGTATCACACTTTATTGCAAAATTATGCCATATTTTGCAACTTTTTGTCGGTATAATTCACAATATCTAATGCGTATTAATTTCACAGCAAAATATAGAAGAAGCCTTGAAACCCCTTAAATAAAAGGATTTCAAGGCTTTTTTGGCGCAGATGTGGGGATTCGCCCATCGAAAGCTAAAGCTTTCTTCGGCACGCCCGCGGGCACCAAAACAGTCCGCCGGACTGTTTCTATCCTTCGGATTGCCCTGTTCGAATCCCGTTCTTTACAGCAAAAATAAAAAGCCGCAAAAGCGGCTTTTTATTTTTGGCGCAGATGTGGGGATTCGAACCCCAGAAGCCTCGTTAAAGACTTACACGATTTCCAATCGTGCTCCTTCGGCCAGCTCGGACACATCTGCATATTTAATGCTTTGATATTATAACTTATCAAAGCAAAAAAATCAATGTTTATTTTATATTATTTTTAATTTCAAGCTCATTTGCAAAATAAAGTGAGCGGGAAACGAATGCAAAATCGATATTCATACTTTCCGCAAGAGATTTAACATCGCAATTAAATTTTGTTTTAAAAGCAAGAAATTCCGTAAGTGATGAAATATCGGCATAAAAGAACACTTCTATATTAAGGGCGGAATCGGAATAATCGGTGAAATTAACACGGATATCCGATTTATCAACCGCTTCATAAGAATTGATAAGTTCTCTTATTTTATCGCAAAAAGAGTTAATTTCCTTTGCCGTGTGTTTATATTCAATACCCAAAGTTTCGTTTACAAGGCGGTGCGACATACGTGAAAGGTTAATAATTGCGCTGTTTGCAACGGTGGTATTGGGATAAATCTTTTGACTGCCGTCCGTCATTCTAAGCCTTGTGGTGCGGATTTTAATTTCCTCAACCTGACCCACTTCGTTATCAATCTTGATAAAATCGTCAACTTCAAACGGTTTGTCATAAATGATAATAAAGCCCGAAAGTAAATTTTCGACTGCGTCTTTACAGGCAAATGCCACGGCAACACCGCCGATACCCAAAGCGGCAAACACTCTTGTTGCGCTGATACCGAACTGCTCAAGCATAAGAAGTGCCGAAACAATGATAACAAAAATCTTAATTAAATTTGAAATAAAATTAACTGCCGTCTTTTTTGTTTTGGAATCGTCATCTTTTAAAACAAATGAAAAATCGCTGTTAATAAAATTAATCAAAAACCAAGCGATTGAAAAGATAATTCCAAGTTTAAAGATAAGCAAAACAGGGTTACGGATTTCGCCGCTCGGAGCGATAATTTCCGTACCGATATAAATGCCGAACACTAAAATAAAGAATGAAAGCGGAGTTGAAAGAGCGTCAATAAGTGCCCTTTGCGCAAGCTCACTTTTTCTCGCCAAAGTTTTTGTGCAAAGCCAAACCACAGCTTTTGAAATTTGCTTTCTGAACACAGCAAGTAACAAAAATACTGCCAAGCCTATAACAAGTCTCAGCAGCATTTCCCTCTCGTCTTTGACACCTTCAATAGACGTTACAAGCTTTGACAGAATTTTATTTACACTGTCACTCATAATTAACCTCTCTAAGATTAGTCAAGAACCTGATAATATGCTGAAAATTTATTCAGCTTTTCTTCAAATTTATCCTTTGGCTGTTCCTTAGGAACTTCAATAGGATATTTGCCGGTAAAGCAGCCGTCGCAATAATCGAAGTCCGTATTTTCCGCAAGTTTATGTGTAGCCTCAACGGAAAGATAACCCAAAGAATCAACGCCGATTTCCTTAGCGATTTCCTCAACAGTGTCAAACTTGCAGGCAATAAGATTTTCCTGACTGTCAACGTCTGTACCGAAGAAGCAAGGATATTTAAACGGAGGCGACGATATTCTCATATGTACCTCTTTAGCGCCTGCCTCACGCAAAAGGCCGACAATTCTTGCACACGTTGTGCCACGAACAATTGAGTCATCAATCATAATAACTCGCTTGCCCTTGATATTTTCCTTAACAACATTAAGCTTAATTCTTACTGCGTCACGGCGCTGACCCTGAGTAGGCTGAATAAAGCTTCTGCCGATATATCTGTTTTTAATAAATCCGATACCGTAAGGGATACCGCTTGCATTTGCATATCCCAAAGCAGCGTCAAGACCTGAATCCGGAACACCGATAACGATATCCGCATCAACTGGGTGTTCCTTGGCAAGGAACTCACCTGCTCTCATTCTTGCGTGCTGAACTGACGAACCTTCAATAACAGAATCGGGACGTGCGAAATAAATATATTCAAATACGCAAATATGACCTTTTTGGGTGCAATGGGTATCAATAGACTTAACGCCGTCGGTACTGATTACAACAATCTCACCCGGTCTGATATCACGGACAAACTCGGCGCCCAATGTATCAAGCGCACAGCTTTCCGATGAAACAATCCAAGCGCCTCCCTCAGTCTTACCGAGGCAAAGAGGACGAAAACCGTTAGGGTCACGAAATGCAATAAGCTTTGTAGCGGTCATAACAACACAAGAATAAGCGCCTTTAAGAGTAGGCATTACCTTTTCAATAGCCTCTTCGGTGCTCTTGCTTGTAAGACGGGCAGAAACGATAGAATAAGCGATAGACTCTGTATCCGATGTGCCGTGGAAAATACCGCCTTTAAGCTCAAAAGTTTTTCTCAAATCAGGTGCATTAACAAGATTACCGTTATGTGCAACTGCAAGATTACCTTTAATATGACGGATAACAAGAGGCTGAATATTATTGACATTCTTGCCGCCTGTAGTTGAATATCTTACGTGACCGATAGCCATATTGCCTGTTCCGAGTGCATCAAGTTTTTCGCTTGTGAACACGTCGGGAACAAGACCGTCACCTCTGTGATGCCTGAATACACCGTCATCATTGACAGCAATACCGCAGCTTTCCTGACCTCTGTGCTGAAGTGCATAAAGTGCAAGATAAGCCGAATGAGCCACATAAGTTGTTTTGTTTTCAAAAATGCCGAATACACCGCATTCCTCGTGAAGACTGTTAAACATTAACCCTACTCCCAAAAGTATAAAATTTTTATCTGTTTTGCGTATTATATCACAATAAAAAACTACTTGCAATAATATAAATAAAAAAGTCACGTCAAAAGGCGTGACTTTTCATAATTAATTAGGTGTGTAGAGATTTGCATACGGACGTGAAGTAGCCGGAACAAGTTTTTTAAACGGTTTTGACATAATCTCCTTATAATCCGCATCAAAATACTTACAATACTTTTTAATATATTCGTCAAGTTCTTTTTTATCGTTATCGTCAAGCGACTGAACTTTAATGTTTTGGGAAATATTCTCCTTAGGGAATGTGCCACGGACAAAGATTTTACCGCCGTGCATACCGGAAGCGCAATGAGTGCCGAAAAGCTTTTCTCCCCTTTTCATACCAAGTCCCAAAAGAACGATTGTGCCCCCTGCCATATATTCGCCGAGGAATGAGCCTGCATTTTTGCCGATAACGAGAACGGGACGCATCTGCCTAAATTCTTTCATATGAATACCGCCACGGCAAGCGACATTATCACGAATATAAATTTGACCGTCACGCATACCATAGCCCAAAGCGTCACCCGAGTGACCGTGAACAACAATTTCACCGCCGCCCATCGTGTTGCCGACAGCGTCCTGACAATTGCCGAAAACGACTACCCTGCCGCCGTTTAAATAGCAAGCCATATCATTACCGGGAGTGCCGTAAACTTCAACGGTTTTACCCTCATCAAGAGCACAGCCGATATAGCGCTGACCGTTGACATCTTTAACAGTAACCTTATTTTGCTTTTCAAGCTGCTTTTCGATTTCACTGTTTACTGTTTCGTATCGGGTAAGTCCTGCTTCGATAATCATAATAAAATGCCCCCTCTCAGCTTTTTAATTCTTGTATCTTTATCAAACAAGAATATGGACGGAGTATCCATAATATCCCCCTCCAAAGAGGAAAGGTCAACTTTGTTTGAAATAAGATTTGTATAAATACCTGCGTTTTCGCTTGAATTGATAAGAACAAAGCCTACAAGTTTGTTGCCCTCAAACACAAGTCTTTTATATACATCGCCGTCGGATTTGATTTTATCAAAATACTGTTCACCCTGAGCATTAATAAGACCGCAAGTGCAAATACGCAAGCCGAAAAAGTCGATAGCATTAACAGAATAAGTACCGTCTACAATTTCGCTTTCACTTGCCATTTGACAGCCAGCAACCCTGCCCTGCTGCACAGCGTTTGGCCAAAGAGCAATAATTTTCTTAGAGCCGTCGAGCATATCGACAGATACGGTACAGTCGCCTGCCGCATAGATATCCCTATCGCTTGTCTGCATAGTGTGAATATCGGTAATAATACCCCTGTTTACTTCAAGTCCCGCACTTTCGGCAAGGTCTGTTTGCGGTCTTACACCTACTGCAAGAACGAGCAAATCGCACTTCAAAGTTTTGCCGTCTTTAAGAGTTACACCTGTGATATGCTTACCCTTTGACTGAGCCTTAACAACGGTATTTTCAAGATGAAATTTAATGCCGTTATTTTCCAAATGCTTTTTTACCTGACGGGCAGAGGTTTTATCAAGAATTGACGGTAAAACTCTCGGTGCAAGTTCGACAACTTCTACGCTTTTGCAAATTTTAACAAGTCCCTCAGCGGCTTTCATACCGATAAGACCTGCGCCGATTACAACAGCTTTTGTATTTTCATTTGCAAGGCTTTTGAGTTCCTTGGCAGACGCCAAATCAAGAAAAGTTACGGCGTTATCCTTACCCTCAACGTTTTCCATAGGAGGTACAAACGGCTTTGAACCGGTTGCAAGGCAAAGTTTATCATAAGGATACGATTTTCTGCCGACCTTAACCGTTTTATTTTTTCTGTCAATTGCGGTTACTTTAGCATTGGTAACAACATTGATATTATTTGTCTTATAAAATGACGGCTTACGAAGAGCCATATTGCTTTCCTTAACCTTACCTTTAAGAAAATAGCTGATAGACGGACGGGAATAAGGAAAATACGCTTCCTCGGTAAACATTGTGATATTGCCCTTAGCGTCGGCTTTTCTTATAGCTTCGGCAGCGGCAAGACCTGCGGCACAAGCGCCTACAATAACATAATTCATTATTTAGCACCTCCTACCTCAAGCCAGAGCAAAGCATTATTAGGGCAATTTTTAACACAAGCCGGTTCTTCACCCTGACAAAGGTCACACTTATATGCGATATTACCCTGCTTGATACAACCGATAGGACATACTGCAAGGCAAGTCATACAGCCTATACATTTATCCTCATTAACAGATACAATACCTGTTTTTTTATCCTTAGTCATTGCACCTGTGATACAAGCCTTAACGCAGGCAGGGTCATCACAATGGCGGCAATTGACTGCAACGGAAGCGACCTTATCGCCGAAAACAGATATTCTGCTTACAGGCTCGGGCTTTTCCGATTTATACGCTTTAACTACGTCTTTGGATTTTGAATGAGCGGTTTTGCAATAAACCTCGCAAAGACGGCAGTTTATACAAAGCTCTTCTCTTGCGAATACTTTTTTCATATCTGTGCCCTCCTTATTCGCCTGCGTGTTTAATGCCGAGTATTTCAAGTTCTTTATCGCTTAAACCGATACCACGAAGCATAAGTCTGTTACCACGAAGAGAGTCGATAGAGTTGATACCCATACCGCCCATAATTTCTTTAATTTCGTGATTCCAAGCGTTTATTAAATTGATTACTCGTTTGTGTGCGATTTCAGGATTAAGGCGACGTGTAAGGTCGGGGCGCTGAGTAGCAATACCCCAATTACACTTACCCGTATTACATGTTTGGCACATATGGCAGCCCATTGCGATAAGGGGAGCGGAAGCAACATAACAAGCGTCCGCACCGAGAGCAATAGCCTTAACAATATCCGACGAACAGCGGAAAGAACCTGCGGCAACAAGAGATACGGTTGAACGAATACCCTCATCACGAAGTCTTTGGTCGGCTGCGGCAAGTGCAAGTTCAATAGGAATACCTACGTTATCTCTTATTCTTGTAGGTGCGGCACCCGTACCGCCTCTGAAACCGTCGATTACAACGATATCTGCGCCTGCTCTTGCAACACCGGAAGCGATAGCGGCAACGTTATGAACAGCGGCAATTTTAACCGAAACGGGCTTTTTATTATGAGTAGCCTGCTTAAGCGACCATATAAGCTGACGCAAGTCCTCGATAGAATAAATATCGTGGTGAGGAGCAGGAGAAATAGCGTCCGAACCCTCAGGAATCATACGTGCGTTTGATACTTCAACATTAACCTTTTCACCCGGAAGGTGACCGCCGATACCCGGTTTTGCACCCTGACCGATTTTAATTTCAATAAATTTAGAATTATTAAGATAATCTTTATGAACACCGAAACGTCCCGAAGCGACCTGAACAACTGCATAATCGCCGAACGAACGCAAATCGGGATGAAGTCCGCCTTCACCTGTATTAAAGAGTGTACCGAGTTCAACGGCAGCCATTGCAAGTGACTTTTGAGCATTAAGGGAAATAGAACCGAAGCTCATTGCCGAGAACATAATAGGTGTTTCAAGCATAACCTGAGGAGGCATTTTGGTAATTGACTTACCTTTTCTTTCAACCTCCAATTTATCGGGCTTGCGGCCTAAAATGGTACGAATTTCCATAGGTTCACGAAGCGGGTCAATTGACGGGTTAGTTACCTGAGAAGCGTTAAGTAAAATTTTATCCCAATAAATAGGATAAGGCTTCGGATTGCCCATTGCGGAAAGAAGAACAGAACCTGTATCTGCCTGACGGCAAATTTCCTGCTGATAGGTAGGCGTCCAGTTTGCATTATCACGGTAGTCGCAAACATATTTTTCTATACGAAGCGCACCTGTCGGGCAAAGGTCAACACATCTGTGGCAGGCAACGCAATTTTTTGAATTAACCAATACGGTCTTGCCGTCCTCGTCGAAAAAGTGACATTCGTTTGAGCACTGACGAACGCAACAGCCACAGTTAATGCAAAGTTCTTTATCACGAATAACGGTAAATCTGCGTGGAATATAATTTATCATCAGTCCTCAACCTCCTCATCAATTTCAAGCGGAATAAATACAGGTTCGGCACCTGAAACAGACCATACTTTTTCAGGGTCGGGGCAAATAATTCTGATAGCCGATTCCTCGGAAGCAAAATACGCCCTATTGCCCTTAGTTGCGGCAGTAAGCGAACGAAGTTTAAGTCTGTCGTTAATAGCAAGAAGCCCTTTATTAGAGCCGAGAATAACGGAAAACGGACCGTTTACAAGAGCGCTGTTATAAATAGAACGAAGATTTGTAAAATACTCTCTTCTCTCATCGTCCATTTTGTCTATCTCTTCCCATTCAGGTGCGGTAAGAACATCTGCGGCAACCTCGATAGGAAGATTATGGTGGCGCAAAAGGTGGTCAAAAAGATAAGTAATAACTTCTGTATCCGTCTGCATAGTACAAATATATCCAAACTGCTCGATATATCTGCGGTTAGTGTCATATGAAGAAATTTCTCCGTTATGAACGATTGACCAGTCAAGAATATTGAACGGGTGAGCACCGCCCCACCAGCCCGGTGTGTTGGTAGGAAATCTGCCGTGTGCCGTCCAAATATACGCCTCATATTGGTCAAGCATATAAAATTCGCCGACGTCCTCAGGATATCCGACTGCTTTAAAACAGCCCATATTTTTACCGCTTGAAAAGATATATGCGCCGTCAATAGCGTTATTGACTTTAGTTACGCACTGAGCAACATATTCAAGCTCATCAAGACGTGCGTCTTTCATACGAACACGGTTAGCCTTACCGAAATATCTCCAAATATCAGGTCCTTTTTCAATGCTTTCAACCTGACGGGTAGGTATTCTCTCCGCAACGTCTATATTAAAATGTCTGAAAAGAAAATCCTCACACTGCTTTCTTGCGTCGTTTGAATCATAGAAAACGTGAATTGCATATTCGTCCTTGTGCTCGGGATAAATGCCGTAAGCCGCAAAGCCGCCGCCGAGACCGTTGGACCTGTCATGCATAAGAGCGATAGATTTAATGATTTCCGAGCCGTTAATACGATTGCCTTTTCTGTCAATAATAGCGGCAATGGCACAGCCTGACGGAATCCTGATTTCTCCCTCTTTCAACATAATATCCTCTCCTTAAGTTAAATAGATAATACAATATAAAATTTATGAACAATATGTTCATTAAATATCACCGATAGATTAATTTTACAATAAATAATGTACTGTAGTCAATTATACAAATTACAAAATTAAAGCGATTTTTTGCTCATTTTATGTATAATTTCACAGTATTTATTAACATCATTGTATAGTTATGCGTATTCATATGAATACCGTATTATATTTATGCAATGCAAAAGGAAAGCAGGACTGTAAATAATATACAGCCCTGCCTCCTTAGGTAGAAAATAACAAATACAAAAAATTGTCAGAGGTCAAATTAAATATTAAACATCGTCCTCACCCTGCAAAGCGTCATATCCACGCTCGCCTGTACGAACCTTGACAGCGTCCTCAACATCATAAATGAAGATTTTGCCGTCGCCGATATTACCTGTATAAAGGACGTCCCTTGCCGTTTCAACAACCTTTTCAACAGGAACTGCCGAAACAACCATTTCAAGTTTCATCTTAGGGTTAAGGTTCATTTCCTCGATTTCAATACCACGGTATTTTCTGATATGTCCCTTTTGAGTTCCGCAGCCCATAACATTAGTTACGGTCATACCGGTAATACCGATTGAATTCATAGCCGCTTTGATTTCCTCGAATTTGGCAGGATTAAATATCATAACTACTTTTGAAAGTGCAGGTGATTTTTTAGTGGTATATGTTTCAACTTCAACTGCCTTTTCAACCGGAGCAAGAGGAGCTGCCGGAGCGCTTGGCTTAGGAGCGGAAGCAATAATCGAAGAAGAGGTTGCAAAAGCCATTGCAGGCATAAAGTCAGCATAAGCCGAAGGGAGATTATGTTCTGTAGCGTCAAGACCTTTGATTTCCTCTTCTTCAGATACACGAAGTCCGTTTGTTTTCTTAATAATAAAGAATACGATTGTCATTGTTACAATTGTCCAAGCGGCAACGCATACAAGACCTAAAAGTTGTTTGCCGAGGAGTGAGAAACCGCCGCCGTAGAAAAGACCTTTGAAAGAATCGTTGCCGGGTACGGAAGTTGTTGCAAAAAGACCGACTGCGATTGTGCCCCACATACCGTTTACGCAGTGAACCGCAACAGCGCCTACAGGGTCGTCGACTTTAAGTTTAATATCGATAAATTCAACAGCAACTACTACAAGAATACCTGCAACTGCACCGATAATGCAAGAGCCGAGAGCATCAACAACATCACATCCGGCAGTTACGGCTACAAGACCTGCAAGTGAGGCATTAAGCGACATTGAAACATCGGGCTTACCGTTCTTTATCCAAGTAAATATCATAGTTACACAAGTTGCAATGGCAGGTGCACATGTTGTTGTTACAAAGATAGAAGCAAGCTGACCGCTGCTTTTTGCGGCTGCACCGTTGAAGCCGTACCAACCGAACCAAAGAATAAATACGCCGAGTGCGCCGAGAGTAAGAGAGTGACCCGGGATAGCTTTAGCTACCTTTTTGCCTGTTTTTTTATCCTCAACATATTTGCCGATACGTGGACCGACCATAATTGCACCGATAAATGCAGTGATACCGCCTACCATATGAATAGCACACGAGCCTGCGAAATCGTGGAAGCCGAGATTTGCAAGCCAGCCGTTTGAATTCCAAATCCAGCCTGCCTCGATAGGATAAACGACAGCGGAAATTACTGCCGAATAAATACAATAGCTTGAAAACTTAGTACGTTCTGCCATTGAGCCTGAAACTATAGTTGCCGCAGTAGCGCAGAAAACAAGGTTAAACACGAAGTTTGACCAGTCGAAGTTTTGATAATTTGTGAAAACGCCCAAAGTCGGCATACCGCAAAAACCGCCTAAGACCTCTTCACCCATCATAAGACCGAAACCGAGCAAAATAAACATCGGCGTACCGATACAAAAATCCATAAGATTTTTCATTATAATATTGCCGGCGTTTTTGGCACGTGTAAATCCCGTTTCAACCATAGCAAAACCGCATTGCATAAAGAAAACGAGAGCCGCACCGATTAAAAACCAGATGCCGAACATTTCGCTGTCGACTTTTTCAAGAATAGATGTTATGTTCATTTATTCTTCCTCCTCAAATTTATAGTTTGTAATGATAAAAAGAAATAAAAAAAGAGATGCGGCAACGCATTTGCATTGTCGCACCCCATTGTGCTGAAAAAATATAAGCCAAACCGACACCGAAACAATATCGGCTTGGCTAAACGGCATAAATGCCATAAGAGAGGGCAATTAAAATTACCTATTAACTATTACTTATTGGTTATTACCTATTAATAGTTTACCATATATCTGTCGATTTCCCACTGAGAAACCTTAGTTCTGTATTCGTCCCATTCAGCTTTCTTACCTTCTGTATAAGCGTTGAATACGTGATCGCCTACTGTTTCCTTAACAAACGGGTCAGCCTCGGAAGCCTTTACAGCCTCTTCAAGTGAACCAGGAAGACAATCAATACCTCTTGCTTCAAGTTCTTCATTTGAAAGGTCAAATACATTATAATCAACTGCCGGAGCAGGAGTGATTTTATTCTTAATACCGTCAAGACCTGCTGCAAGGCAAAGTGCCATTTCAAGATAAGGGTTGCAGGTTGGGTCAGGACAACGAAGTTCAACACGAGTACCCATTCCTCTTGCTGCAGGAATACGAACAAGGCAAGAACGGTTAGATGCCGACCAAACGATATAAGTAGGAGCTTCATAACCCGGTACAAGTCTCTTATATGAGTTTACTGTTGGGTTTGAATAAGCGGCAATACCCTTAACGTGCTTAAGAAGTCCGCCGATAAAGTAATGAGCAACATCGCTGAGACCGTCTTCACTTTCAGGGTCATAGAAAGCATTAACTGTATTACCATCAGCGTCTTTAGTCATAAGTGACATATTTGTATGCATACCTGAACCGTTGATACCGTAAATCGGCTTTGGCATAAATGTTGCGTGGAGACCGTGCTTTGTAGCATAAGTCTTAACAACGTGCTTAAATGTCATTACACGGTCGGCAGTTGTCATAACCTCGTCAAATTTGAAGTCGATTTCGTGCTGTCCCTGTGCAACCTCGTGGTGAGATGCTTCAATTGTATATCCCATTTCCTCAAGAGCAAGGCAGATATCACGACGGCAGTTTTCACCGTGATCGATAGGGTTAAGGTCGAAGTAACCGCCCTCATCACCTGTTGTTGTGGTAGGATTGCCGTCCTCATCAAGCTTGAAGAGGAAGAATTCACATTCAGGACCTACGTTAAAGCTGTAGCCCATTTCAGCTGCCTCATCCATAACCTTTTGAAGAACGTTTCTCGGGTCGCCGAGGAACGGTGTCTTATTATCTGCGCAATAAACAGAGCAGATAAGACGGGCTGTCTGAGCATTCTGGTGCTTTCTCCATGGGAAAATTGTCCATGTATCATAATCAGGATGAAGATACATATCACTTTCATTAATTCTTACGAAACCGTCGATTGACGAGCCGTCGAACATACACTCATTATCAAGTGCTTTTTCAAGCTGAGAGCTTGTGATAGCAACGTTTTTCATAATACCGAAAACGTCTGTAAACTGAAGTCTGATAAACTCTACGCCGTTTTCCTGTGCGCTTTTAAGGATTTCTTCCTTTGTGTACTTACTCATAGTAAATACTCCTCTCTTGAGATTTTTTTTAATAAACTAAAGCAAAAAAATAGGCGCTCCGAATTCACTCGGAACGCCTTTGTTCTTACTACACTTTCATTATAGTCAGCAGTATTTAATTTGTCAACGTTTTTATGCATTTTTGTCAATTTACTGCGTGAACTGTTATTCACGTTAAAAGTTTTTATACAAAATGACAAGAAAAGGATTATTTTGATAAGTCAAGATACTTTTCATCAATAACTTTTTTAACAAGCTTATTATAATACTCCGGTGTACCGCCCTTTTGCGAATGAGATGCGGCAAGGTCATCGGTATAAGCGGCAAGCTTATAAACGTCAAAAGTAAATTTGCCGCTGTCCGTTCTGTTATAGTGAGTTACAATAGGGATAAATTTACCTTCAATAGTAATTTCACCGTTTTTCTTTTCAATATCAACGCTTGCAATACCGCCGCAAAGCTGGTCAAGTTCAATCTGGTGGGAAATGAAATTGCCGAGTGAGTAATAAACAAGCATTTTGTGACCCTTATCGTTAGTAATCTCTTTAACAGGCTCAATAACGTGAGGGTGACAGCCGATAACAAGGTCAACACCGAGAGAACTGAAAAGGTCGGTATATTCTTTTTGATAATCGGAAATACCAAAGCTGTTTTCAGTACCCCAATGCGGGAACACGATTACGACGTCGGCATTTGCCCTTGCTTCTTTAATATCCTTTGTAACCTTGTCCTTATTCATCAAATTAACAAGCCACGGTTTATCGCTCGGCAAATCGATACCGTTAGTGCCGTAGGTGTAATTGAGAAGTGCGAAAGTGATATTGTTTTTAACGTAATATTTAATAGTGTTATAGCTTTTTTCGTCCTCGTTAATACCGAGATAAACGATATCCTTTTGCTTTTTGAAATACTCGATTTCATTCATAACGCCCTGCGAGCCTTTATCCATAATATGGTTATTTGCGCAGTTAAAGATATCGAAACCTGCTTTGATTGCGGCGTCGCCGACCTCCTGAGGAGAGTTGAAAACAGGATATCCCGTATATTCAAAATCAGAACCGCCCAAAACAGTTTCCTGGTCAATTACAGACACGTCATACTTTTGGATAACGGGAGCAATATTTTTATAAAGGCAAGTATAATCGTAACTTCCGTCCTCCTGCTTACCTGCGTCAATCAAAGTATTATGAATAAGATTATCACCGACTGCACAAAGAGTAACCTTGCCGTCCGTATTTGCGCTTGTAGGCTCGGTTGTATCTTCATTTACAACAGAAATTGAAGTTTCGGCTGTCGGCTTTTTTTCATCTTCGGTTTTAGTTAAATGACCGCTGACAGCAAGAACAATCAACACGCATACCGCCACGGCAATAGGAATAAATATTAAAGGGGAAAATTTTTTATTTTTAGACATAACGTCACCTCATATATTAATTAACTTAAATATTATAACATATATAAGCATTTAACACAACAAAATTTTAAGGCGGATGGATATGGCTGATATTTTTACATATATATTTTTTATTATAGGGCTTATTTTGATAATCAAAGGCGGAGACATTTTTGTTGACAGCGCAACCAAGGCGGCAAAAATGCTGAAAATTCCGAATTTTATAATAGGTGCAACAATTGTTTCAATTGCAACTACCCTGCCTGAAATAATAGTAAGCGTTCAGGCAACGCTAAGTCAAAATGTGGATATGGCGGTAGGCAATGCAATAGGTTCAGTCACGGCGAACACGGCGCTGATACTCGGACTTTTCATAACGTTTATGCCGTTTGAAATCAAAAGACGTGACATATCTTTTAAAGGGATATCGATGATTTTAGCGGTTATATTTTTAATAACAGGCTGTATTGTCACAAAAAAGCAAGTATTAAGTTTCAAAGGTGAAAGCGGAGAATATTATCTTCTTTCGGCGCTGGGTGTTACGCTTTTAATATCAGTATTTGCAGTATTTATTTTTGAAAACATAAAAAGTATAAAAAAAGAGGCAAAAAACGACAACGAAAGCGAAACATTTTCGGCAAAAGAAAAAATCATTTGCACTTTTTCGTTTATATTCGGTGCGGCAGGAATAGTTATAGGCGCAAGACTTCTTGTTTTTCAGGGCACGCAAATCGCAATAAGTTTAAACGTATCTCAAAGGGTGATAAGCGTAATCGCCGTTGCGATAGGCACTTCCCTGCCCGAACTTGTTACAGCGCTTACGGCACTGAAAAAGAAATCGGGAACACTGTCGGCAGGCAACATTCTCGGCGCAAACATTATTGATTTAACATTAATTTTGCCGCTTTGCTCATTAATCTCAATAGTAAGCGGTACGGGTGAACTTGCCGTCAGTGCTTCAAGCGTAAGTTTCGATATGATAATGTGCCTGATTGTTATTTGCATAGCAGTTTTGCCGACAATAATAACGCAAAAATTTCAAAGATGGCAAGGAATACTTCTCCTCTTAATTTACGGCGGATATATTTATTTTATCGTGAAATAAAAAAACAGAGGCAACCCACAAAGATTGCCCCTGAAAAAACTATTGATTTTTATTTAACTGTTACCTTTACAGTCTTATAAACGCCGTTTTGTGCGTAAACGTAGACAGTACATTTACCTTTCTTCTTAGCCTTAATCTTGCCCTTAGAATCTACTGTAGCAATTTGAGTATTGGAAGATTCATAGCAAATGCCTCTGTGCTTTCTGATAGTCTTATCCTTTTTAACTTCGGAAGCCTTAATCTTAAAGGTCTTACCCTTCTTGATAGTAGCCTTAGACTTATTAAGCTTAACAGATTTTGCTACTCCGTACTTACCGCCCTGTGTGGTTGCGTGAACCTTCTTAGAAGCGGCAATTGTAACCTTAACGCCGTTTACATATTTGAAAGCAACAACATTATATTTATAATATGTGCCCTTCTTAAGTTTCTTATGTGTATAAGATGTAGTCTTACCTGAAACTACTTTAAGAACTTTATATTTGTTCTTAGCACCGCACTTAGCGCCGTAAACAATATAGCCGTCTGCATTCTTAACCTTGTTCCACTTAACGGTAACGCTGTTCTTTGTAAGCTTAGTGGTTTGTGCTCTCAAAAGACCGAATGATGAGCCTTTATAATCGCCGTCACCCTTAGGTGGGTTAGCTGTCATTCTGCTTTCGGTCAAAGAAGCGGTATCTTTAGAAACATTGTTTATAATAAGAATATAGTTGATATCCTGTGCTGTTTTAGCGTCAACACCGTAATCTTTTGAAATTTTGCTTTCGTCAGGTGTAAGTGTCGGCTGTAAAACAGGTGTGTAATCGCTTACATAATTAGCACCGCAACGGGTACAGGTATATACAGTGTAGCCCTGCGCAGTTGTTGTGGCAGGAATAATATTTGCGCTGTAGCTGTGACCGAGAGCCGCAGTGTAATTGCCTACATAAGTGTCATTACATCTTGAGCAAACATAAGTTGTATAACCCTGTTCGGTGCAAGTAGGTGCAACAACTGATGAGGTATAATTATGATTATTAGGGTCAACAGGCTTTACATTTCTCTTTTCCGTTGCACCGCACTTTGAACAGGTATAAAGGTCATAACCCTCTTCGGTACAAGTTGGGACAACAGTCTTTGTAAACTGATATGAATGGTTGCCTGCGATAGCCGGAACTTCATTTCTGTGTTCTGTCTTGCCGCAAAGTGAGCAAGTGTAGATATCATAACCCTTATCTGTGCAGGTTGGTGCAACCGTGCTTGTCTTAACAAAATTGTGGTTATTAGGATTTACCGCAGTTTCGTTTCTATGCTCTGTTGCATTACAACGAGTGCAGGTATAAAGGTCGTAACCCTTATCTTTACAAGTCGGAGCTACTGTCTTTGTCTTAGTAAAGTTATGATTGTTAGGGTTGATTGCTGTCTCGTTTCTATGCTCTGTCGTATGGCAACGGGAACATGTATAAACATCATAACCCTTTTCGGTACAAGTTGCAGCTACTGTGCTTGTCTTTG
>CAMCHQ010000016.1 GCA_945874765.1 uncultured Clostridia bacterium | reverse complement strand
CAGGAAAAGTTTGACATTTATGAGTTCAACTACATTCCTCACGGCGAGCTTGAAAGCGTTAAGGTATCGGGCAAAACCAAGGTTTCATATTCTTATAACGATGAGAATAAACTATTATCGGAAAGCTATGCAAACGGCGATACTGTCCGTTATGAATACGACGATAACGGTAATCTTGCAAGACAGTACCACAATGATGATACATCACCTTATGTAACTTATTCGTATAATACCAATAATGAACTCACACAGAAAATTAATTCTGATACGGGGTTAAAATATGTATATGGTGAAAATAACAGCGTTGAGGTTTATAGGCTTTCTGACGATACCCTTGTTCAGTCATACACAGAATCGAAAACGGAAGCCAATGAGGAAAACGGTATTGAATCCAAAACCGATGTAACCGAATCCCATTTTGGCTATACTTATTCTTATACAACTAAGAATGATTCAATATCGTATCAATACGGCGATAATTCTCTCACTTATTCTGCAAAGTCTAATGATAAATCGCAGACCGTTTCAGATTCTGTTAAGTTCAATGGCACAACAGCGGTTGAATCAAAGTATACTTATGACAATGACGGAAACGCTGTTGAAAAAGAATTAAACGGAAATTCTATTTGTTTTCTCTATGTTAATAATGAATATGACAGCCAAAACAGAATTACCGCAACAGGATATAACGGTAGTTGTGATGACTATTATAAATATGACAAAAACGGTCAACTGATTTATGCTGATAATCACGTAGACAATTCCACGTCAACATTAACTTATGACAGCAGAGGCAATATTTTAAAGGTTGACAAATATAAGTATAATGACAAAAATCATACGCTTGACAATCTTGATAATAAAACTGTATTAACTTCAAAAACATTCTCATATTCCAATGATGAGTGGAAAGACGAATTGACCGCAGTAAACGGCTCTCAGCTTACTTATGATGAAAACGGTAACGTGCTCACCTACGGTGATAAGTCATTCACTTGGAATACAGGTCGTAATCTTGAAAGTATAACCGACGGTGACAATGAATATAGTTATACTTATGATGAAAATGGCATAAGAACGAGTAAGACCGTAAACGGTAAAACAACTTACTATAATACTAAGGATGGAGTAATTCTTTCTCAAACTGACGGAACGGATACTCTTTATTTTCAGTATGACAGTAATGGCACACCGCTCGGCTTTGTTTGGAACGGCACTCAATATTTGTATTTGACAAACCAAATGGGTGACGTTGTATCAATAACCGATACTAATGATACAGAACTTGTCCAATATGAATATGACCCTTGGGGTAAGTGCATTGTTGCATTTCCGATGCAAAATGATGACAGCGTTACTAAATTAGCGGATTTAAACCCTATTCGCTATCGTGGTTATTATCTCGATTCTGAAACAGGCTACTATTATCTCCAGTCACGCTATTATGACCCTGACATTTGCAGATTCATAAATTCTGATATTTATGATGTAGCTAAAGCTACGGTGGGGATATACTGCGGAGTAAATTTGTTTTCTTATTGTAATAATAATCCAATTAATTTTATAGACGAAACCGGATATTGGGTTGGATATATTGGAATATCTCTTAATTTGATTGCAGGTTGGGGGATAAATGGAATGGCAGGTATTTTTTTTGATGGTAATACTTTTGCTATAATTCTTTCATTTAGCTATAAATGCATTGGTATCAATTTGTCAGCGGGTATATGCGGGGGCTTTTATCCTCAATATAACAATGTGGATCGTTTTTATAAAGATAAATTAGCCACAACATCTGTATTATTTGTTGATGTGATGATGCAAGCAAATGGAGTTCGTGGCAGAATTAAAGGAGCAGGGGTTTCTGTTTCCGGTCCTATTTCCATTGCTTCTATTTCTGTGTCAACACATAGTAAATTGATCAAAATAAAATGCAAGACTACGCAGGGATTTATTAAATCATTAATATCAAAGAGCAACTCGAAACGATTCAAAATAAAATCGTATATTAAAAGGTGAAACAAATGTATAAGAAATCACTCTTTTTTAACGGTAAAGCCGTGTATGACTATGTCTACAACAATACAAAAGTAAAAAATATCGTATTTGGCTATTTTTTATCTCCGAGTGAAAAGTTTTACGGGCAATTAAATGATGCTGAAATCAATGTATACTATAGTGATATTACTTTAAATTTTTTTAATCCCAAAATCACAATTAAAAAAGATGAGAAAGATAATACTGTAATAAATGTTCACTATAATTCTTTTCATTATTTTTTAATAGTATTGATGTTATTAATCGTTACAATTGTTTCAATTGCCGTGCTAAATTTTCCGACTAATTTAATTGTTGCTTTTTTATTTTATTTTATTTTATTGCTTATATTTAAAATTAATTTTAATTGGCAATTAAATAAAATTTCAGAATGTTTTGACTCGGTATGCCACTGAAAATCAGTCGCAATAATACTTGTTATATATGACGAAAACGAGTGAATTGTGCGAAGCACAAGAGACACGAAACTCCAAATCTTTGATTTGGCAGAAAAGGTACAGTGTACCTTTTCGCAGTGAGTGATTTAGCAAGACCGTTAATGGTGTAACTACATACTACAATACAAGAGATGGTGTTATTCTTTCACAGACAGATGGTACTAATACAATGTATTTTCAGTATGACAACGACAATACTCCTGTCGGGATTGTGCTAAATGGAACGCAATACTTTTACATCACAAACCAAATGGGTGATGTTATATCCATAACTGATACCTCAGGTACAGTAGTCGCAAACTACGAGTATGATGCTTGGGGTAAAGTTTTAACCGCCGACACAGACATTACAAAGCAAAACCCAATTCGTTACCGTGGATATTATTACGATAACGAAACAGGCTACTACTACTTGCAGTCGAGATATTATGATGCATCAATCTGCAGATTTATTAATGCTGATATATATAAATATATCATATCACAAAAAGATGTTTTATCAGGAGCAAACATCTATGCCTACTGTTGCAATAATCCTGTTTACTACAGTGATACTGACGGTCATTGGGTACTATCTGTTGGTTTAGAATTTGAAGCATCAGCAATTTGGGGAATTTATGGTGGCATAAGTATAAATTTTGATGGAAAAGGGAATATTGTTATTGCATATTGTGCTGGTGTAACATTTACAACAAATGTTACAGCTAGTTTATATGGATATGTTTCCTATAATCAACGTGCTTCAAGTGCAACTTCTATAAAGGGTTGGGGAATTAGTGCAGGCGTATCTTATTCTTCAGGAATAAAATTAGGCGGAAGTGGTGGACTCAATGTTGGAATAAATGATAAATCCGTAACTGGTTCTACAACTTTATCTCTTGGTGTTGGAGCTTCTTTGGCATCTATTCCATATATTTATGTAAGAGGAGGCTATACAGGAATTATTTATTCTACTTCATTTTCCAAAATAAGTTCAAAAGTAAAATCTTATTCCAAAAAAGGGGTTAAAATAAAAATCTCGAAAAAAAGCAGTTACATAAATATATATATACCCGCAATTAAGCGAAATGTTCAAGTATATCGAAAAGGGAAAATAATAGTTTGTAAGAGGTGACAATCTATGTTTTTTAAAGTATTTTTCAAAAGCCTTAAAATTCTTTCATATTCGTATATTGCTTTTACAGGAATGATTTTTATTTATTCAATAAAACACCTGTCTGTAATTGATTCTGTTATTGTCGGATTTATATTTTTAATAGGCTCAATTATAGGAATATGTTTAATGAAATATTTTGGCAATGCCATTATCTCTTATAAAATTGATTCGGAGTTTATCCTATTAACAAACGCTAAACAAAATACTATCAAATTCAAAAAAGACAATTGTTATAAAATCATCAATAAGGCCAATCAAATAATTCTTGAATTTGATAATCAAAAAAAGCACTATATCCACAAGTACTACTTTGGAAATAAAAAATTTTTTGACTTTTCTGTTTTCAACAAGAGCAATTTTAAGAACGCAGAAATAATAGGATTTATATATAAAAACGAACTTTAATAATCAATAGCCATTTCTATAATAAACGATACAAATGTTGTATTTTAGACAGAATACAAATAATTATGAATTGTCATAACTATTATAATTTAACTTCACCAGATATAAAGTAAAAATATCCATGCCAACTTTAAAATTCACAACATTAATCTGTCCAAGGATCGCCGCAATCTCCTTTGGTAAAATTGAACGGTATTGAATCCAAAACCGATGTAACCGAATCCCATTTTGGAACTTCATATTCATCTGTTGTCAAAGACAAGAGCATTGAATACACAAACGCATCAAACACTGTTTTGTATTCTTATACAACAACAGGAACTGATGACATTGAAAAGATTAATACTTCATCTGTAAAATACAATGGCAGCACTTCCCTGTCGTCATCATATTTTTATGATGATAACGGAAATGTTCTTACTAAGTCATATGGTGAAAATACTACGGTTACTAATACTTACGACAGTAAGGACAGAATTACATCAACAACATATGCCGGTAAAACGACAAATTACACTTATGATTCCAACGGTCAGCTTGTTTCTGCCAACGACGATACTTATACTTATGACATCAGAGGAAACATAACAAGCAAAACAGAATCCGGCACAACAACCACATTCAGCTATTCTAACAGTTCTTGGAAAGACGAACTAACCGCAGTAAACGGAACACCGCTTACTTATGACGAAAACGGAAATGTTCTCACTTACGGAAACAAGAAATTCACTTGGAATACCGGCAGAAATCTTGAAAGTATAGTTGACGGAAACAACAAATACAGTTATACTTATGATGAAACAGGTATCAGAACATCAAAGATTATAAACGGCAAAACAACTTATTACAATACTAAAGACGGTGTAATTCTTTCGCAAACAGACGGAACGAACACAATGTATTTCCAGTATGATACTAATGGTTTCCCTCTTGGATTTATCTATAACGGTGTTCAGTATTTCTACTTGACAAACCAAATGGGTGACGTTATATCCATAACCGATGCGCAGGGCAATGAGATTGTTCAATATGAATATGACGCTTGGGGCAAGATTACAGCTACCAACGTTCCTAATGTCGATGCGCCTTATGATGAGGAGCTGGCTAATATCAACCCACTCCGTTATCGTGGCTATTATTTTGATAACGAAACAGGATATTACTACCTCCAATCACGCTATTATGACCCTGATATTTGCAGATTTATAAATGCAGATGCATATATCATCCCACAAAAATCAAAAGAAATATCTGTAGGTAATAATCTTTTCACTTATTGTAACAACAATTCTGTAAATAATAGCGATAATTTTGGAATGGTTGCAGGAGTTCTTACTTCAATCGGTATTGGAATGATTTTGCTTGCACTAATAGCAGTAATCGGAATAACATGGACCTTATCAAAAGCAATCAATAATGTAGATTATTCTTTTGTGGCTAATAATTTAAGTGATTTGAGTAGAACATACAAGTTAAAAACAATTGTAATCAAAGCATTGGTGGTTAGCTGTATGGAATCTGCCTATTCTTATGCTAAACGTGTGGCTGGGAAAACATCTAAAGCAATTTCATTGGCAATTTCAATTGCTGTTGCAGATGCCAAAGTTAAAACTATCATGAAAAATAATAAACGATGTGATTATTGGGCTGCTTATAAGTCTAACAATGTAATAATATTGGGAAATAAATTGTCAAGGAATTCAGCCGTATCAAGAATTCGTAAAGGATTAAATGTTATGTCAAGAGGTAAAAGTAATGCAAGAACCGCTGCATATATTGCGGGTAATAATAGACAACCTGTAGGACCAGAAAGACATGGCTATTTAGGACAAGGTTATTATTGGCATTATCATATTTACAAACACAGTAATAATTCACATATATTTTATACTTGATAGAAGGATATAATAACATGATAATAAAATTAACATTCGATATGTTTTATACAACTATTAAAACTTCGGATATTACTGAAAAGGAACTTAGAAAAGGATTATATAACCAATTTTACCGATGGTTAAAAAAGCAACACTATATAGTAAAACAAGGAAGAACTGTCGGTTTTTCTTATGATGATGAGGCAGTCATCAAATGGTTGAGAGAAACAAAATTTCAAGATAATAAAATTGAAGTTTTAGAAAAGCACAAATTGATAGATGATGAAAGCGCATATGATTTTGATGTAGAGTTAAATTTCTAAAACTAATGATTTATCTTATTAGTACGACATTTTGTTTTTTATAAAATTACTGTTTCGGGCTGAGAAATCTTGGTTCTATACAGTAATAACAAACACAATTAATGGTAAAAAATATAAACACAGACACAAAATTAAATTTATAGAGCAATAACAAGCATTACCAAAAGTAATGCTTGTTATTATTTATACATTTTTTCATCATTCCAATACCTATTCAAACATTTCAAATGTGCCATAAATGACTACGAATAGGCAAAAACGGTTTAATTTATATTTGATTTTTGATAAATTGTAATTGAAAACAAATTATTATAGAGAAAGGAGAATCGCTCCAATGGAGAAATAAATACAAAAAATTGTATAAATAAAGGAACATCCAAATATGAAATCAATACCAATAGTTTTCCATTTGCTTTGTCATAAACAGTTTACTTAATCTGGAAAACAAAAGTTTTATAAACTATAAATATCATAAAATCACAGCAATACATTTTAAAGTTATTAACGCAATATAATTTTCTTAATGGTTCACATTATTGAATACATTGTGCCACAATTTTCTAAAATAAAAATATATCATAACTTCATTCAATATGTTTCCTTTTTGGGTATATTTTTACATTATTGAATCAAGCGTAAATATTAGAGTAAATAATTGAAAGGATATGATATGGTAAACGACTATATCATAAAGGTTTTACATATGAATATAGATTTTTCAAAAATACTAAAAAGCACTAAAAGTGATGACATAGAACCAAGGGATATTTTTATGGCTTTGCCTGGAAAAGACAAAAAATATGAATATCCAAGAGATGTACAGAGTGATGTATGGAAGAAATGGTTTGAATGTCGAGACAATAAAAATAACATCATAAAAATGAATACCGGAAGTGGAAAAACAACAGTTGGTTTGCTCATTTTAAAAAGTTGCTTAAATGAAGGTGTAAGTCCTGCCGTTTATGTTGTTCCAGATGCATATTTAGTTGAGCAAGTTTGCAAGGAAGCTCAGACTTTGGGAATTAAAACTTCAACAGATGAAAATGATTCAAGTTTTATTAGGGGACAATCAATTCTTATAATTAATATTCATAAATTAATTAATGGTAAGTCTGTGTTTGGAATGAGAGAAGTTAACAATGTTGAAATTGGTAGTATTATTATTGATGATGCTCATGCTTGCTTAACTACAATAAAAGACCAATACACATTGCAAATACCAAGAGAGACTGAAATGTATTCGAAAATATTACAATTATTTTCTGAATCACTGAAGAATCAATGCGTAAATAAGTTTACAGAATTATGCAGGACTGATTCTAGAGACTTATTTATGCTAGTTCCGTATTGGGAATGGCAGAAACACCAAAATGAAGTTTATGAAATAATAAGAGATAATCTTATTGACGGTGAGACTTTATCGTTTCGTTTGCCTTTATTAGAAGAGCATTTTCAGTTTTGTGATTGCATTGTAACAAATGCAAAAATTGAGATTAGTATTAAAAGCATTCCGATTTCAAAAATTTCTTCGTTTGAACATGCAACAAGAAGAATATTTATGACAGCAACATTGGCAGATGATAGCGTTTTATCTTCTGAATTAGGACTTTATCCAGAAGATATTCCAAACATCATTTCTCCGGACAAGGCTAATGATATAGGTGATCGCCTTATAATTATGCCACAAGTTATGAATAGAAACATTACAGACGATGAAATTAAGCAGCAATTATTGAATTTTTCAAATAGTTGTAATGTGGTTATTATTGTGCCTTCAAGAAAGAGGGCAGAGTATTGGTCAGATGTTTCAAATTTAGAGTTAACTATTGAAAACTTAAAAGATGGAGTTGAAAAATTAAAAAGCGGTCATGTTGGTATAGCGGTATTAATAAATAAATACGATGGTGTTGACTTACCTGATGAAGCTTGTAGTATATTAGTAATTGATGGACTTCCACCAATGAACAACATATATGATCAATTTGAAAAGAATGCTAACCCTAAAAGTTCGAGGTTAAAATGTGAGCAAATACAAAAACTTGAACAAGGAATGGGAAGAGGAGTTAGATCTAATTCTGATTCATGTGCTGTAATATTAATGGGTAGAGACATTTCTGAAATAGTTTATGCAAACAATGGATTAAACTATTTCAGCAAAGCAACAAAGGAGCAATTAGAAGCTTCAGAGCGACTTTGTAGCCAAATAGATACTCCTAACGCCACTAATATACTTTCACTGTGCGATTATTCAATAGATAAAAACGAAGGATGGATTGCTGCAAGCAAAGCAACATTATCGTCAATTGAATATGATTCAAAACCTAATTTTAACAATTACCAAGTTGCTTTGAGAAAGGCATTTGATTTAGCCGAAAGATCACAGTATGATAAGGCAATAGATACTATTGACCAAGAGATAAATAATGCTGAGAATAAAGAACTAAAAGGTCTGTTATTGCAATATAAAGCAGAATTCCAGAACTTTATTAATCAAGAAGAATCGCAAGAAACATTACTTGCAGCTAATGGCTATAATAGAATGTTAATTAATCCAATCAAAGGTATAGTTCCTGAAAAATATGCTGCAAAAATTGCAGAACAAGGACAAGCAATACGTGAATATATAGCTGAAAATAATTTTAATCCAAATGGCTTTTTGATAAAGGTTGACGGGGTATTAGGAGACTTATGTTTTAGCTCTGTATCATCAAAAAAATTTGAAGCAGCAATCAAAGAATTAGGTTTAATACTTGGACTGTATTCTACTAGACCTGAAGAAGAATTTGGCTCTGGTCCGGACAACCTTTGGCAATTAGACAATCAACAATTCGTGGTAATAGAATGTAAAAATGAAGCCACAACTGAATTTATCCCTAAAAGAGATTGTAATCAACTAAATGGTTCTATAAATTGGTTATATTCACAATATCATGGTATTAATGAATGCTATCCTATTATGATCCATCATTCAGTTGCTTTTTTTCATGATTGTGCTCCTGATAAAAGAATACGAATAATTGATGAGGAATCGCTAGAGAAATTAAAGTACGAAGTAAAGAATTTTGCATCAAGCATAACTGGTAAGTTTGGATTTAATGATGTTATGGCAATTACTACATCTTTGAAAAATCACAAATTAATCGGTAGTATGATTGTAGATAATTATTCAAAGAGGTTTAGAACAAAATAAAATTTCACGAATGAATTGTCAACACGGCCTTCAAAAGTGTTATTTTGAAAAACATATCATTTATATGAAAGAAATATTATGAATAACAAGTTGTTTCAAGAGCCAGTAAGTGTATTTATAATAGAACCATCATAAATCATTAATAAATATAATGTCTTAAATATAAGTGAAAAATAATATTCTATGATAGAAAGCCCTTAATTCAGGTTGTTAATCAATATGTTCGTTTTTGCACTATATTAATTTCACTGTGATATTCCTGTGGACTTTTGCGACTTAAAATACGATATAATCTACCATACCAAAGATAAATGTGTTGTAAATTAAAAGAAACAAAAGCCGATATTGGTTATTTTGCTTTTGTTTCTTCTATATTCGTTATTTTTATTTTTTCACTCCGCCTACCCTATTCGCAACAAGCGGTACATTATAACTCATACACTCTTATCTTTGAAGTTCCGTTATTCTTTTTATAATTTGTTTCCATTCTTCCACCCCCAAGCAAAGCCTTTGTAAGTTTTAATCCAACTTTCAAGGCTTTGTATTTTCACTCTACGAAATTATAAACGACATTACCGTTTTAAATATAGATATTCAACATAATCATATTGACTTTTTGAATATCCATATGCAATGTATCAACATAAATTTGAAAATAACTGTTTATATATCCTTCGTGCATAAAGGTCAACGAATAGGAATTATTATAAATTAATACACCTTACCTTGTATAGCAAAAACAATAATTAATTTAAAATAGCCAATTCAAATACATATAACTAATAATTTTATCTGTTTTTCTATAATCATTACTGTCATACAACTTACATCATCTATGATATATCTTCCACTATCAATATTAATAAAAACAGGAGAAATAAACATATGGAATTTGATAATACAAAAGACTTCAACATAATTTATGAAGTTGACATGACTAATGTCAAAATACTTCTTGAGCAACGTAAAATACTCGTAGACAACATAAAAGAACTTAATGGAAATATGTTCAAAGTAATAATCGCTGTTATCCCCTGTTTTATCTCAATGATATTGTCATATTATAAGTTAATTGTTCCAACAAAATATGCATCATATATTCGATTTGCAGCTATAGAAATTATTTTAATATTAGCTATGACAGTATCAGCGTTTCTTTTTAATGCAAATATATACAGAGATTATATTTCCGCAATAGACAGACATTTATACACAAAATACAATATTTCATCATTAATTTATGAGGGCGAACTAAGCAAAATACATATAACTGGAACAAAAGGAACATTTCCTCTTATAACAACACTAATATCATTTAGTGTAGCTATCCCTTTTCTTGTAGTAATCGTAATAGTTTTTATAAATGATTTAAACTTTTATATTAGCTCCATTTGTCACTTTTCGCTTATTTTGTTTTTAATAGCACAAATAAGCTGTTATGGAATATTGATACTAAAAAATCACGAAAGAAAAATCGGAAAATACTCCAAAGTATCAGAAGATTGCTATGATTACATAAACAGATAATATTATTACGTCAAATAATGAATAAGGAATCAAAAAAATGAAAGATATAATTTCAATACCGTTTTTGTTTATCATTATAATTGCAATCATTGTAGTCGTAACTACAACTACATTATATTTAATCAAAATAAAAAAACAGAAAAGAAGCAGAAAAGGAAACAGCGCACCAAATATAATTCAAATATATCGAGAAAAGGAACATACACTGCGACAATGGTATAGCATTATTGCAGGTATGGATTCCGTAATGCTGTGTGTTTCTATATTATGCAATGCTATTGCAATTATATTATCGCAATTCAATAAAGTTGATCAGAACATTGTAATGATATTTATGATACTGACATTAGTAAGTAACTCTATACGTAACGGTTTTAATTTTCCTCAGCTTAGAAAGCCCTACATAAAAGCCACACGACATTTAGAACTTGCAATTGATGAATGTGAATATACACATGAAAAGAAGGAAAAACAAATTGAAAAAGATTTGCATAAAGCATATTGTGAGTCTCAAGAAATAATAGAAAACTTCTTTGAATAATTTCATTTGAAAATTTCAACAATAATCATTTTTACCTCTTTTGATTTATTTTTAATGCTGTATCCACAAAATTCTTTACTCTTGTAACCTTGTTCTAAATAAACCATCAAGTGGTATTTAACTGATTAACAATACTGTAAAGAAACTGTGGTTGGATCCTTTCTAAAACCGTCTTGCAGTAGGAGGTTTAAACCAATCCACAGCATCATTTACAGTGTAGCATATTTGTCCTTGATGAGGGACTCTAAAAACTACAAATTTATTATACGAGGAGATGAATTTATGCCAAATAGTTATCATTCCGGGCCATTTGTTTTTATTAAGGTTTCGGAAAGCAATGGAATTTATTATTATAACATTATCCATTCCAGTGGAAGACATTGGGATTATAACCACCCTTTTACTTCTGTACATGAAATGGATGACTATGCTAATTTCTTTAAGTAACGAACCAACAAATGATGTAAGCAGAAACATAAAAGCACTGAAAACTAAACAATACTATTAATAATAAAAAAGTAAGAGGGGTTGAATATGAAAAACAAGAAAAAATTAAATCCGAAAAAAAATCACGATTTAGAAATAGTTTTAATGATTATAATAAGTTTTGTAACAGCTTTTGTATTATTAAACACACAATTAGCATCACATAAAACAGCTAGTATGTTTATAATTATTCTTTGTCTTATTGGAATGGGATTAGCTGTTATACTATTAATTTTAACAATTAAAGATATGTTGAAATTTTTTATCAAAGAATATAAAAATAATAATGATTTGTTCTCGGGCATTTTGATGGTTATTCTTATTGGATTGTCAGCATTTTCAATAATAAGAGGCATTGGAAATATATTATTTAATAAACAAGATACAAATAATATTTACATCACTATTTTAAAATCCATCTTGTCTGCCATACCCACCTCTATTTCTTTGCTGTTTACTCATTATTTTGAAAGAATACATAAAAAAGAAAAGCAAGAGGAACTTTTAAAATCGAATATGCCTTACCCGTTAATTGAAATGTCAACAAAAGCAAATTTGTTAAATAGCAATAAAAAGACCGTTTCAATAAAAGTAAATAATCTTGCTGATAATGTACTTATTCCTATATCTATCGGCAATATAAAATTAGACTACAAACCCGTAACAAAAAGCAATTTTAGGGAATTCAAAAATTTGGAACTCCCTTCATTTGAAAACAATCAAGAAATATTATTTATATATGAAGATATAAATAACAAGCGATATAAAACAAAACTTCATATAAATAACATTTCAGACGGCAAACTATTTGACGATTATAAAATCATCGAAAATGAGAAACCTATTCTTATAGATGAAAATGAAGTTACTATTTGTAATGAAGGTGATTTACACTAACTCCTTTCCATTCTCCCAGCCCCAAGCAAAGCCTTTGTAAGTTTTAATCCAACTTTTAAGGCTTTGTATTTTTATTTCACCGATATTATGAGCGACCATACCGTTGCCAATATAGATACCGACATGACCGTATTGACTGCTTGAATATCCATACACGGTTGCACCAACGGGGATTTGAGAGAAGTCGCTTGATACTGCCCACATATCTGCCGCACATAAAGCACAGTGAGCAGAACCTCTTGAACCTGTAACAGCCTGGTATACATCTGCAACCCAAGCCTGACAGTAACCCGAACGGGCAGAAATACCGTATTTAACCGAGTTTGTGGCTACTGCAACTATTTTCTTCTGCGTGTCATTGACCGTTTCGTTTGAGAAATCAAGGTCTTTAATGTCAATACCGTTACCACCCGATACTCCGCCGATGTTGTAGATAAGCGATGCCCAAAGCTTGTTGTTTTTGTCACTCATCAATTCGGCTAAATATTTCTTTTGCATATCATTGAATGAGTAAGAGGTTGACATATCGTCGGCAGTCTTGCCGGATAAGGTTATTACAAGATATTTCTTTTCAACTTGCTCTGTTGTTTTGATTGTATTCCCCTGCCCGTCGGTTGATTCTTTCGTTATCGTTTCTGTCCGTGTTTCAACAGATTTTGATATGCCGTTCATATCCCAAAAGATTGATGATAAAATCGACTTTTTGTTTTCATCAACTGTTGCAATTTCCATAGGATTGTTTTCATCGGTAGTAGTTTTAACTGCATAAATAGATAGTACATCTTTCCAATTAGAGCGACTGCCGATTACTTCTACTCCGTCAAAACTGCCCGATGATTTAATTTCGTCAATCTTGTCATCAAATTCATTGTTGATTTGCTGAATTACGGAAGTTATGTTCATACCACTTTGCGATGTTTCACTTGAAAAGAATATACCGTAAAATGACGAACATAAGGCAGCTACAAGACATATTAAAATGATTACCACAACAGATACCCAACCGCCCGCAATAATCGCATTAACAAGTGCCTTTGTGCTTTCAATCATAGCCTTGATTGCTCTTTTAGTTGCTCTTGCAGCTTTCTTTGCACCTTTGGCAGATTGCTTTGCCGTTTCTTTAGCTATTTGAGATGATTTGTTAATGGCTTTTGCTGTGTCTTTCGCAGATTGTTTGCTTACATTTATGATAGGTTGGTTTGATTTAACGGCAGATACGGTTTCTTTTGTTTTGATACTGCTTGCACTACGTACTTTGTTTTGGGTATTCTTTGGCGTGTTTTTAGATACAATATCATCGGTCTTAACGGTTTCGGTTTGTGCTTTGGGTGTGTATTTATCAGGGTTATTTACCTTGCTTTTATCTTTGTTAATCTTTCTTTTTGCTCGAACTTCTTCAATAGATTGTTCGAGCTTTTTTGTATTCTTAACAGTTTCGTTTACACTCTTTTTGCCTTGCTTGTTGAAACGATAAACTGCGTTCTCCAAAACATTTTTAGCATTATCCTGAACTTTATTTACAGCATAATTAACAGGGCTTTCGTAATTATCACTAACATTTTCCGATACCTTTTCTTTCGCTTTTAAAGTTATCCCTTTAGCCTTTTCTGTCGCTATACCGAGATCGTCGGCAGTTTTAAGTGCTTTCTCGGCAACCTTTTTAATTTCAATTTCACTCATATCACTTCACCTTTTTGGCAACTACTACAAGCCTGCCGTTTTCTTGACTGTATTCGCAAGTGGATAGCGTTATTAACTTATCATCGTAACTGCAAGATACATCGGTGTTGTAGTATTCGCTTTCTTTGCATTTTGATATATACGAACTAAATTCATCGAGAGAATCAAAGACGGTATATTTTTGATAATCGAATTTGCTCGGTGTGGTTTTGAATACACATACAATCTCATACTTTCCTAAATCAACAAGCGTATCAAAGTGAATGTATCTGTGCTTTTCAAAAAACTCTTTTGATTTGTATTTGCTTAAATCACCGAACATAGTGTTATCTCGCATATTGTGGCCGTAGATAACTATATTGTCGGTAGGCTTCATAGTATCGCTTTTATCACTTAAATACGGTGTGCCGTAATATGAATACTCCTTATTAAAATTACGGTGCAAATAGTAATCAGGCGTACTGTTTTTCATAACAGGATAATTTATGTGCGTACCGTCAATTTTTATCCAACCTACAAAGTCGGAATTTTCCGTGTTCAATTCGATATATCTTTTAAGCTTCTCATCTGTATAATCAGAACTGTCATCTTCAACTTGAACAGATGAAACAATATTTTCAAATACTTCATATTGCTTTTTATCCTCAATAGTTTCTTTAACAACAAAATACATACTGATTGAAAAAGCAGATATGAAGAATACAAGTAAAATAACAAAAA
Organism: uncultured Clostridia bacterium; assembly: GCA_945874765.1. Lineage (GTDB taxonomy): Bacteria > Bacillota > Clostridia > Oscillospirales > Acutalibacteraceae > Eubacterium_R. Next base: position 29,308 of record CAMCHQ010000016.1, on the reverse strand, counting down.
CAGATTTTTTCATAGTGTATAACTCCTTAAAAAACAATGCCACCGACTTTAAGTCAGCGGCACTGTATGATTATATTTAATAATTAGATAGCCTCTCCCGGTTTTGATGTCATCAACTTGTAAAGCTGTGTATCCTTTGGGAATTTATTTACAAACGGCACAAGGTTACTGCCTATCTTCATAAGACCTTGACCTGCATCCTTGTTTGTAAAATACTGCGTTTGATTAGGTGTAATTTCAAGAAGCCTTGAAAGTTCAAGCACATCGCTTGCTTTTTGATTGAGCATGATAACGAACTCAGAATTTGATACCATAGTTCTTGCCGTGTTGCTTTCGAGCATATCTCCGACATTCTGTGTAATGCCTATCGCAAACGCTCCGTATTTTCTTACTCGTTTCCAAATACGATAAAGGAATTTTGCCGTATATTGATGAGCAAAAAGCAAATACATCTCATCAATAAAGATATATGTTTGTCGTCTTTTCTCTCTGTTTGAAGTAATCTTGTTTAAAAGATTATCAAGTACGATAAGCATACCTACAGGCAGAAGCGAATCACCGAGTTCAAGAATGTCATATGATATTAGCCTATTGTTAATATCAACATTGGTAGGCTGTGCAAAAGTGTTAAGCGAGCCGTCTGTAAATAACTCAATGGCAAGTGCCAAATCGTGTGCCTCGGTTTCCTTTTGCTTTAGCAGTTCTTCTCTAAAATCTTTAAGAGTAGGCTGCTGTGTGCTGTAATTGTTTTTGATATATCCGTCATAAACATTCTTGCAGCATCTGTCAATGATAGACTTGTCTTTAGCGTCGGCAGATGTACCGAGTAACTGTTCGCAAAGGGACATAATAAATTCGGATTTTGTAGTTACGGGATTGCCCTCATCTTCATAGTTTGCATTCATATCCATAGCGTTAATATGGTTTGGTGAATTTGCAGATATGTTGATTACCTCTCCGCCGAATGCTTTAACAAGAGCGTTGTACTCTCTTTCAGGGTCTATAATTACAATATCGGCATCGGGATTTGAAAGAAAGATTGATACAATATCTTCTTTAACCATAAACGATTTACCACCACCGGGTACACCAAGCACAATGCTGTTACCATTAAGAAGCGAATGCCTATTAACAAATATCATATTGTTACTGATAGCATTTTGACCGTAATAGGCTCCACCCGGATGACTGACCTCCTGAGCGTGAAACGGCATAAAAGACGCAAGTGATTCCGTTGTAAGTGTACGGTAACATTCAATTCTTTTGACGCCAAACGGTAAAACAGTATTAAGTCCGTCAAGCTGTTGATAACGAAGTGTTGCAAACTGTGCCGTGCTGTTCTCGGACGCTTTTGCAAAAATGCTTTCGGTTAAGTTATCAAGTTCCTGCTTACTGTCGGCAGTTATTACCATTGAAATTATCGTGTCATAAATTCTTTGGTCACGGTAACGCATATCGTTTCTGATTTCAAGTATTTCCTTTTCTCTTTGTTCAAGGTCATAATTGGTAGCACCGTAGTTTTGGTTTTGTGCCTGACGGCGATTGAAGTTTGCCTTATCCGATTGAACGCCAAGCAAAATGTTATCTACATCCTTGTTAGCTTCATCAACGGGAATAGGGATAAAATCAATAGAAAGCATTAAGTTTTTATTTATTGAAGTAAGCTCGGTTATGATATTATCATCAACAAATGTACCGTAATTGCGAAGAAAAACAGTTCTGCAATACTGACCGTTAATCATCATATAGTCGCTGTTGAAGTCCATTGAATCGGGAGAAATATAGTCACGCACATCACAGCCTTGATTTTGCAAAAGTTCAAAATCAAGATTGAAGTTTCTTCACTCCCTGCACGGTAGAAATTATGGAATATCTTAAGTCTGTCGGTTGCGTTTAACGGCTCGCATTTACTGCCGAGTGTAAAAAGGTTTGTTGACAGATTCTTTTCAATGCGAGTAAAAAATGCTCGTGCGTCTTCATAGCACTTTTTGTTTACCGTAACGGTAAAATACTTATCCTGAACAATACATTCTGATGTTGCCGCTTTATTAAGCAGCATTTCGTTATATTCCTTACGATACACATCAAGGTTATCATAGTAATACGGCATAAGGATTGATTTTTCAAAATCTTCTTTATCAAATCTATGGTTATTGATTGTGAGTTTAACAGTAACACCGTTTCCGAAAGAATTGATAACTGCCCAATACTGACGCATTAAATCGTTCTTTTCGTTTTCACAAGCGATATAGTAATTAACATCGGTAAAGAAAAATGTTTTGGAATACATATTTTTACCGACAAGAAAAATGCCGTCTTTATAGACGGCTTTAATAGGGATAACATTTTGAACGGTTTTGGGTACAACGAACTTTTCCTGTTCAAGTTTTTTCATTTTATTGCGAGTTTTCATTATTCTTGAAAACCTCCTTTTTATTTTGTTTAATCATTTCTTTATTCTCAATGTGTGTTTTGCTTTCTGCTTTGAAAACAAGTCTTTTGGGAATTAAGACTTCCGATTTTATCCACGCCCAAGCAAATTTTTCAAAAGTCATACCGTGGTATGTTACAAAACCCAAAGCAGCAAATGGTGCGGCAAGCAGTATACACAGCCACGATATTGTATCGGTACTGAGCTTATCTTTAAGCAATATATATGATACTATTGCAACGCCGACAGCAAGAAATGAAAATATTAACTGTCTCATACTCAGTCCGAAATATACCTTTTCCCGATAATCTCTAAACTCTTTATTGATTTGTATTTGCATTATTTACCTCCTTAAAGTCCCATCATTTCCCGTACAATACGATCTGATGTTTTAACTGCACCTACAAGCACAAGCATATTGAATATGAGTTCACCCACATATTTCCACACCATAGTTACCGCAGGTGCAGTTGTATCAACTTGCGGCGGTGATGCTGCAAAGAGTGAGAATATGACGCAGGCAAGAACAATAATTGCACCTTCCAAACATACTGCACAATAACTTTTGATAAATGACCTGCCAACATGCTGTGACGGCTCTCCTGCAAATGTTGAAAGCGGTATCGGTGCAATGGCAGTATACATATACAACTTAAAAAATCTGCTGTAAACAGTCATTATCATAATGAATGACAAAACTGTTATCAGCAGACTTCCGATTAGTGTTACAGCCCACAACGGTATGCTTTCAAAGAAATCGCAATTTTCAATAGCCGTAATCATTTCTTGCGGCAGGGTTGTTTCATTTGCTTGTCCGAATCCGGCAGAAGTCATTATTGTTGAGATTGTACCTTGAACAATTTTGAACAAAGAAAGCATTAAATCAAGTCCGTAGGTTATTGCACCTTTTGCAAGTGCAAAACGGATAAAAAGTCTTAATGCGTGTTCGGGTTTCTTAACTTCGGCAAATGAGCCGCAAGTTTTCATAACGCCGACAACAAAGAACAAAACAAGCAAAGCTGTGCCGATTACCTGCAATGCTCCGTTAATATCGAGTATGACATTCCATATTTTACCGCCTTTGAATTCTTCGGGTGTATCGGTCAGCAATCCCCATATCTCTGTCAGCTTATCATTCCAAGTCTCAAGAGCGTTTTCAAGATTGCGTACTACCCAGTTATCTGACATAATTTCATCTCCTTTTTTATTTAAAATTACTAATATTTTACTCTTATCTTGACATTTTTCGTCAATAAATATATGATATATTTATAAGGAGAAAGCCCATGAAAAACTTTAAAGATGACGAATTAATAAAACATATTGAAAGTGCTATATCACAACTTAATATATTACTTCATGATTTAATAAATACCAACACCAAAAGAGCAGTTTTACTTGGATATTGGATTAAAGACTACACATCATATATTCGTAAAGAAGATTCATATGAACAACCAAAATACAAATACAATCGTGGTGATGTTGTTCAAATAAATTTTGGCTACAGGATAGGTCGTGAAATAGGCGGAAGACATTTTGCTGTTGTAATTGATAATTCGAATTCTATAAATCAAGAAACCATAACAGTTGTTCCCCTTATGTCTTTAAAAGAAAAATCAAAAAATGGTAAATTCACATTTATTTTGAATAAAGGTTTATATGAACTGCATAATGATAAATTTAATAAACTTTTAAATAGTTTTGATTCTCATTTAAAAGAAATAGAATCACTTATGCAAGAAGAAAATGATTCTAAAGAAAAATTCGAATTAATTAAATCTAAACTTTCTAAAAGTAAGCGAGAATTAAATGAATTAAAAGCATTTAAAAAATCGCATCAAAAGTTGAAATCAGGTTCAATAATTGATGTTGGTCAAATAGTAACGGTTTCAAAGATGCGACTCTTAAATCCTAAAAATGCCAAAGATAGTTTAAGCAAAATAAAATTATCAAATGAGGATTTAGATTTACTTAATAATAAATTGAAAACTTTATATATAAATAAATATTAATTTTTGTAAATATTTATTGACAAAAGGAATATAATATATTATACTATTCATACAGTAAGCCGCTAGGCGGCAGCGCATATGCGCAGAATAGTACAGTGGGTGTGACTTGCGAAAGCAAGTCACACCTTTTTATATTTCCTGTTACACTTAAAATTATCCCGTAATAAGATTAAGGATTTCTTTTGTAAATGTGATTACAACACCTCCGGCAAGGGTGAGAAATCCGTTAGAGCGCTGTGACGGATCGTGAGTTTGAAACGATAAGCCTACCTGAACAATACCCCAAGCAAGAATAATAAGTCCTACTGCTCGGATAAGGCCGAAAATAAAGGTTGAAAGATTGTTTACAACCGTAAGCGGGTCATCGTCTGCAAAAGCAGTAACGGCGAAGCAGAACATTGTTGCAATAAGCGTTGCAAAAAACATAGTTGCCTTTGCAACAGCATTTGATTTTTTAGTGAGTGGTGAAGTTTTAACTTCATCACTCTTTTTTGTTTTGAATTTAAGCATAAGTTTTCCTCCTAAATATTGAACATCAGTTCAAGTTCTTCCTTTGTAATTAAATCGAAATCATAATCGTCGGCAATATCATCTTTTTCCTGCTTTTTATCACTCTTGATAAAAGTAAAAGTGATTGAGGCAATAGAAGATTTTTCTTCACCGTAAATGAAAGGCTTTGCTTCACCGTCTTCTGTATACTTCAAATTCGGATGTTTAAGAATATCATACTTGAGGTCGATAACAGGTCTTTCACCACGGATAAAGAGAATTGCATAGCGATTATCAAGCATACGCACTTCGGCAGGCGTCATTAACTCTCTGCCTGATATTTGATAGTTGGTAGAATAGTTACCGTTTCTGCCAAAACTTCGTGCGTATGTGTTTGTGTCTATAGTTTCCTTGCCGAGTTGCTCGGAAACATATTTGTGTGTTGACTGCTCATTTCCGCCGAGATAAAGAAATTGGTCGCAGTTGCCGACAATACTTTCCCATTGCTTTTCGAATAAGGCTTTAAGCTGAGAAAGATTTTGAAGTATTATGGATACGAAAATGTTTCTTGAACGCATTACGCTGAGCAGCTTATCGAAATCATCGGGTAATGATACATTCGCAAATTCATCCATGAGAAAGTGTACGGGTATCGGTAACGCTCCTCCGTGCTTTTTGTCAGCACAATAAAAGAGTTGTTGAAACAGTTGAGTATATAAAATTGAGATAAGAAAATTAAAACTTGTATCGTTATCAGGAATAACGGCAAACAAGGCTGTTTTCTTTTCTCCCATAGTTGATAAATCAAGTTCATCTGTCTTGGTTAAAGCTGCAAGGCTTTCAAGATTAAACTTTTCAAGTCTTGACATCAAGGTTATCTGAATTGATTTAAGCGTTTTTGACGAGCCTGAATGATAAGACTTGTAATACTTAACTGCTATGTGTTCGGGTTTCTCGGTTTCAAGATTGTAAAACAGACGGTCAAGTGGTGTGAGGCACGGGCCGTCCTCGTCATCTTCAATAGCACCTGCACGAAGCATATACATTACCATAGAAAAATTCTGTTCTTCTTCGGGTGCTTCATAGTGAAGATAAAAGATTAAAGCTAGCAAAAGCATTTGTGCAGCCGTATCCCAAAACGGGTCATTAGTCTGTGAGCCTTTCGGTGTTGTGCTTTTGAAAAGGTTGGTTACAAGCTTTTGTATGTCATTGTCATTTTCAAGATAAACAAACGGATTGTAGCAATAGCTCTTTTCCATATCAATCAAATCAATAACCTTGACATCATAACCTTTCTTTACAAGCAGATTGCCGTCAGCCTTAACTATTTCACCTTTTGGATCGGGAATAACAAAAGAGGTGTTGCACTGCATTAAATTCGGCTTTGCATAAAATCTTGTTTTGCCTGCACCGGCACCGCCGCAGATTATCGTATTAAGATTTCGCCTGTGCTTTTTGCAGTTCATACCGATAGCGACATTATCAGTCAATATCTTGTTTTGATTTATCGGCTTTTGAATATACTTTTTACCAACCTGTTTTGCTTTGCCCCACTTTGCAGAGCCGTGTTCTTCGCCACGCCTGTAATTTTTCTTTGAAGAAAAATACACCAACAGAGTAATACCGTAGATTAAAAGCAAAATGAGGACAGCTTTTAAACTGTCCTCACATAAGGTTATCTTAAACGGTTGTGCAAATATTTCGCCGAACCCATTAAGAATTGATATTAACCCGTTTGACATATACGGTGCAATCTTCAGTCCCATATATATCAACGGTGCAACAAAAACCGCAAAAGCGATAATTTCTGCTTTTCTGTTATCGTTCCTCATTTTGCTTTACCACCTTTATCTTTTTGGTAGGTGCTTTGCAAACCTTTAACAGCACTTCATCTACTGCGTCGGTTTCTCTTTTATCGCTGATTAAATCTGTGCGTAAATCATTAAGAGCACGAATAACTACACCTTGTTCAAAATCATCGAGAACTAAATGGTAGCGTTCTTCTTTCATTTGTTATCGCTCCATTTCCTTGCTCTTTGCCTGCCTTTGGCGATAGATTTCATCATTAACTCTGCTTACAATTTCCTTGTATGCAGAATTTACAGAGGAGAGTTCACGGCGAATATCTTTTGCGTCCGCCTTTTTCCAATTATCCGGCAGGCTTTCAATAGCGAAAGCATTTTTATCAACACCGTATTTGGTGCAAATCATATATGCAAGACAAACTGCCTTAAAGCCTTCGTCTCTACGGCTATACGATTTCTTACCGTCGGCAAGTTGAGCAAATGCAACCTCTTGAGCAAGGCACTCAAAAATCTGTTTAGTATCGGTAAGATTTTCATTGAGTGTAATTTGCTGTGTTTCAAAGTTGTAGAACGCACCGAGGTTTGAATTTGGTATTTCGCCTACAATGATTTCAACAGGCGAAGCATTTACAAAGTTTTTGAGAGTATGTTTCAAATCATCGGTCTTTTGAACTGCCTCTCTTTTTGAATTTGTTTGCGAACGGTCAAACACTCTTTTGACATTATAGCCAAGACCCGGTGTGCCGTCGCTCTTTGTATATTCAACAGGTTCAAGAATTGCAATACTCTTTTGCTTTTGGCGGACTTGGACGCCGTCTTTGTTCCAATCTTCAAATGATTTAAGCTGTGTGGCATTTGGCATTTGCTTAAAGATAAGCAAAGTGTTTGCCGCCGAATACATATCAAACTTTGCCTGAACTGCAAGAAATTCTTTCAGCTTGTCGGGACTTTTTGACACCTCGATTGCCGTATCGTCAATCATTTGATATGTTCTTTCCTTTTCTGCCTTTCGATTTTCGGCATACTTTTGTGGGTTATATCCTTTTTTGTAACCGTAACTCATATCAATTACCTTTCCTTTATTGATTTAGCAGATTTTACTACGGTATCTGCAACCGTTTTTGATTTGTCTGCAATATCTTTTGCTATGTCGGCTTTAATCTCATCTTTGTAACCGTCAAGCAATTCTTTAACAGACTGTTTTTTGTCTTTAGCGTCCTTATCATTGATAGCTTTCGATGAACTCTCGGACAGACTGTCTTTTTCCGTCCGAGATAAAGAGGGGTTTTTATCCGTTTCCTCCGTACTCTTTGCCTCAATATGCTCAAGGATAAGGTCGCCATTTGTTTTTTCTTCGTTGCTTTTGTTTGTCTTTTCGCTGACGGACTTTTCAAGTTCATTGGTGATAGAGCCTTTGTCAACCGTACCGAGTTTAAATCTTTCGATAATCCTATCAATTTTGGATGCGTCTTCGGCACGGGCAATAATATCAACGGTGACATTTTTACCTTTTGCATTTCTGTCTTTAAGAACAGAATACAAAACACCGTATCTCTTTGCCTGTTCTGTAAACTTTTTCAAATCCTTTTGAGGAATTGAAAAGACTTTAAGTTCTTTGCCGGACTTAATAAGGTTTGAAAGTCTTGCCTTACCTTTAGCTTTTTGTTCCTGCTTTAATGCGGCAAGCAGAAGAACCGCAATATTCTTTGCAGCTTCTCCCGATACCTTTGCAACAACCTCAAAGCCTTCAAGTGACAGTCTTACAACTTGTTCGGCGGCGTCGCCTGAGTTATTCACGATACTTTTCCTCCTTTTGCAATTTCTTTTGCTCATCAATTTCTGCTTGCTCTAATTTTTCTTCAATTTCATTTGAACGCTCGGCAATATCGTCAATGAGCAAAATTTCCTTGCGTATTTCTTTTAATCGTTTGCCTATTTCGGATATATCTTCTTTAACCTCATTCAGATTCGAGCAATTCTTTCTTTTTGATTTATTTCGCAGTTGCTTTCTGCTTTCGGTTAATATTTCGATTTCCTTTTCGGCTTTCGATTTATATGAGAAAAGCTCCTCGACAGTATTTATCCGATACTGTTCAAGGAGCCTTGCCTCGTTTGATAATTTATCAAGTTTCATCAAATCTTCTCTTAAAAGATAATGAACTCTTGAAATGTTTCTCGGCTTATTCTTTGGCAGATAACCGAGTTTATATAGGTAATAGAAATACAAGCCACGAAGTCCTTTGACCTTACGTAGCCTTGTACCTCTCGTTGAAAGTTTATATTGCGCCTGACCTTGCACAAACGGCTTATATTTTACAAGTCTGTTATTTTCCAAAACGACATTCAAAATGTTTTCCCTTGAATACTTTTCACCAAGCCTATATGTTCTGATAGGTCTGTCGTATCCTTTCGGTGTCACAGTCCAATACTTATGATTTACATTGAAGCTACAACTGTAACCGAGCTTTTTAAGATTGTATTCAAGTTCTTTTATACTCTTACTGTTTTCAATTGCAACATCAAGTGCTTTTTTGGCAAGGTTATATCTTGTCGGCATTCCTGCTTGTTCTTTTACAGTAAGGTATTGAGGTGCTAAATTTCTTATACCGTTTTCAACAACAGACAAGTTATGCTCTTTGCAAATCTTATCTATTTCGTGACGAAGAATGAACCAAGTCTTTTCTCTGCATCTTTTGCCGTCAACAAAAGAAACCGAATTGACAACAAAATGATTGTGATAGCAGTCTGTGTTTAAGTGAGTTGTGACAATAACTTCATACTTATCTCCCCAAACACGCTTTGCATATTCAACACCTATATCGTGTGCTTTTTGTGGAGTGATTTCACCTTTTGCATAACTCATATATCCGTGATAAGCAAGTATACCGTCAGTTTTATTAAATCTCTTTTTTGTATTTTGAAACTGTGTATATGCTATTCTCGGATTACAGTTAATTCCCGTCACAAATTTTTTGCCGTCTGTTTTATCAAAGTTTTTGGCATAGTCAATTACATCTTTCAATTCATCTTCGGTAAAACCTGTTTTATCGGGGTTGGTGGCATAGTCAAGCACTTTATCAAGTCTTGATTTAACAGCCCATATTTTACTTACCGCCATCTTTCATCAACCTTTGGTGAGAGAAACTCCGTTTCGAGTTCAAATTGAAGTTTGTCAAGTTCATCAATCTTTTTGAAAAGCCTTTCCTTTTCAGCAAAGCCGAGTGAATTACACTTAACTGCAATTTGATTTATATTATTACCGATTGCCGACAGTTCTTTTGTCAGGCTATATATTTTTACATTGTCTTTAGACACAGGAATGAATCCTGTAACAAGGAGTCTTACCAAAGCCGCTTCGGTAAGGCAGGTGGCATTTGCTTTTTCTTCAAGTGCACCGGCTTCTTTCTCATTAAACCAAAACTGCTTTTTAATATCTCTCCTCATCAAAGTCATCCTCCTCAAATCTTTCATTACCGTTTACACGATTGATTTGAACTAAACACATAGTAACAATGCCTGAAAAGCCTCCAATAATAAATGCTACTGTTGATATTAAAATTGTTTTCATAATGTTTGTCCTTTCTGTTTGTATTTATGGGGTATTAGGGGGGCAACCCCTAACGAGCTGTTTATACTTATTAGGAGTATAAACGGACTGCTCGCTAAGACAAGTCAGCATAGTATTATGCTGATTCATTCACTGAATAAATCCATATATTTATCAATCAAATTATCATTTAACGAATGATATTCGCTATCAAATTCACTTGCACCTACAAGGATAAAACTGCCGTATATGAGTTCTGTTTTACCTGTTTCAGTATCAGTTACGGTGTGACTTGCAGAAAGAGAAAGTCTTTTACCGTCGGTGTTACAAAGCAAGGCGACATCATCTTCAAACGGCATATATTCGTCTACATCACCGCAGATAATTTCACTAATCGCTTGGTAATTGTTTTCGATTGTAATCATCTTCGGTTTGCTAAACGGTTCAACGAGCAATACCTTTATCAAGTTTTCTTCGCTCACTTTTTATTTTCCTTTCAGATACAACCGGCTTCATACCTTTACTTAAAAGCAAAAAATCGTTAACATCTTTTCCTCTCGGAACAGGGTTGTCAACGATTTCAATATTAGGATATTCAGTTGGTAAAATGATTTTCAATGTTTTTGTGGCTAATCTTCCGGCATAGTCGCAGTCAAGATGCAAGTATATTTTTTCAATGTACGGATGACTTTTAAGATATGTCACAAGTGCTTTCGGTATCTTGCTTTCTTCGATTTTTTCTTTAGGCGTATACACACCTGCAATAGAAATCATTGAAACATTTTGCCAATCTTTACCGTGCATTTTAACAAGAGTGGCATAAGACAAAAGGTCGATTGCAGATTCAAACAGATGAATATTTGCATTATCATTTGTCAATTTAAAGGAATATGACTTATCGCTTCCCTCACATTCGCCCATAATTCTTTTGTTCTCCGTTGCACGAAACGCTGCATACTTGGGTTTGTTTTGTTCATTGAAACCTACAAAGACAGCATTATGATACGGTAAACTTTCAAATATGAGGTTATGCTCAAGGCAACAATCTATGATACCTTCGTCAATACCTCTGCCGGTCAGGTACTCTTTAACCTTATCATCTGTCGGACTTTTTGGAGGCAGTTTCAGGTTATATACTCGCTTCTTTTTAGGTGCAATCGCTTTAACAGGCGGTTGTAATTTTTCTTTTTCAACAATAATTTTGACTGCGTCGATAAAAGAATATCCCTTAACATCGGTCAAATATTTAACTGCACTTTTACCGCCTATGCCTCTTGAATTCCAACACCAAAGCCCGTTTGATATTTTCAAACTGTCGTGTTCCTTAGTGCAATAGGTATCACCTGAAAAGTGAACAAGCTCATCAGGTTCATAGTTTTTAAGATATGTGAGCAAGTCCATTTCCTTTGCTTTTTCAATTACTTCTTTTGGATAATACGGCAAGATCATCGCTCCTCTCTGTATTTTTGTTTTTGCTTTTGAGTCAGTTCTAAATCGTGCCCGGTGCTGTCCTTAATACAATCACGAATCATTTGCATATGAGTGCAATCAGTTGCAAGCCACTCTTGATAAAGAAATTCAAGCGGTCTTTTCTTTGACAACAAGTGCTTCTTTTCTTTGTAGCTTAAGTCCAAATCGTCATCTTCAAAGCAATACAAAATGTCTTGCTTATATACGATTTCATAAGCTGATTCAATAGCTTGATTAGGTTTTACCAACTGCTCGGATTTAATTTTTTCAAGAAACAAATCATACTCTTTCTGCATTTTTTCGTAGAGCATATTGTCGAGTTGTTCTTTTTTAATCATATTTTCACCACCTCACAATACAAAAAAGACACCTGTAATAAATACAAGTGTCTTAATGGTAATTGTTATTTTTAATATACACAAGTTGACAAAATTTGTTATTTAGATTTGCTACGAGTATTATTTCGTACATCTGCATAATACTTTTGTAAATTGCTTATTATCTCTGATAAATTTTTTTCTTCATCAGTATTAAACAAATATTGTACAATAATTTTTGGAATTATTATTGTTACTGACAGAAGTTCAACAGAAGGGGGAATCAACAGTGTAAATAAAGCAGCATCTTTAAAAACCAAATATAATATTAAACACAAAGCTAAAGAAACAACGAAAATAACATATGAAGTAATAAAAACTCGTTTAAACAAATCGTAATATTCGGCTTTTCTTACTTTGTTTTTATTAAAAGAATATTCAATTTTTTTTACATAATGATTTAGTAATTTTGAAAAATCTTTATTTGCCCTATTAAGATATCCATCATCATCCAAAGTCTCATCATCATCAATTTTTTCATTTAATGAAATTCGCGATAACATTGTTGTTATGATTTTCTCATCATCTTGGCAATTGATTTTTTTATATGAGTCATCAGTTCCCATTTTATTAATTATCCAATACGTATTCATATCCTGTCTTTTTTAACAAATCAGTAAGTCCTGTTTCTTTTAGTCGTCTTGCAACAGCAGTTTTTGGGGCTCCAAAATACGTCGAAGTATTATTAATAATTTCATTATTCGAAATACCCTCGTTCTTTTTCATTGTGTTTATATAATCAATAAAATCAGAAGTAGGCATCATTAGTTCAGCTGCAAATTTATTTGCCCTATATTCAGTTGGAATATTTGTATGATCTGTATCTGTATTATATGTGTCGTAAAATCGGTTTTGATCCTTACAATCAAAAATCCAATGTGCAATTTCGTGCGCAATAGCAAAACGCTGATGCTCCACACTATCATTTTTATTTGCGACAACGATTTTATTATTGTTAAAGTCCTTGATTAATTTATCATCTACTGCAATAAACGCAGAAATATTAGGTTCTAGTGTATTCGAAGCAAAAATTGAAAAACCCATAGCCCTTAAAATATTTTCTACTGGTATAGGATAATCATGTGTCCCAAATTTGTCTAATAATTTAGCTATTATCTCCTTTAAATCATCATCTTTTTTGTAAGAAATTCTAAGTGAATTTACAAATTCATTTGTCATACCATACTTGATTGCTTCAGTCATAGTAATCCTTCCTTTCTTGGGAATTTTACTTAAAGTAATTATAAGAATACTAATTGAAATAATTAAGAGTAATAAAACTAATATAAAAAATAAAAGCATCTCTTTCACCTATATTTTAATATATATTAATAACAAATGTCAATAGAACAATTGTTAATATAATAATTATTTTTATTATATATTAGTATATTATTCTTAATTTCAAAATGGTTTTTATCGTTCCACTTCAAAATAACTTTTAAAAAATAAATTTTTTTGCACCTCATCAACAATCTTCTCATCCCTAACATCAAGATTAAGTTGAGTATTGAGTTCATCAAGTCGGGCGGATTTTTGTTTGAGTTCATTTTCAAAAGCAAACGGTTTTTCTACCTCTGCCTTTGCATTTTCAAGCTGAAGCAAAGTGTTTTCAAGTTCGGTTTTGCACATTGTAAGCCTGCTTGGCATATCCTTAATGGCATTATCAATCCTGACAATATTGCCGTTAGCGTCGGTACCTAAATCAACGCTGTGACTGATTTTGCCTTTAAGAATAAACCTGTAAATTCTTGAAAATGAATCAAAACAAATTTCGGTTTTGAAACCTCTGTACTCACCAAGGTTAATTGTATCTGCCGATGAATTGATTGTTTTGCAGGCATTTATGATTGCCAAACCGGCTTTTGACTTTTCAAAATAAGGAACACCCAAGACTGTCATACCGCAAAAGGTCTCTGTCTTTGGGTGTTCTTTTGCCGTTTGTATGTCTTTTTCAAGTCCGATGATTTGTGAGTTGTATTTGGCAATTTGTGCAGGATATGTCTTTAATATAGCATCTTCCAAATTGAATTTTTGGCTTAGGTAAGCACTCTTTAAAACTTTAAGTTCATTTACTTTTAAATCCAAGTCCATTTTTTCTTTTATTAGTGGATTACCCGTTGCAAGCATTTTTATTTCGGCATAAGAAAGAGCGGTTTCATCAATATCATCTGCCGAACGGGCAGGAGATTTGCTCGTCATAATTTGCGATGCAAATTTTTGTTTACCTTCAACAAGTTGATAAAGGTATGCGTCAAAGGTTTGCTCTGTTACATAACGGTAAATTTCTACTTTTCGGTTTTCATTACCTTGACGGACAATTCTGCCGAGTCTTTGCTCCAAATCGCTTGGGCGCCACGGACAATCTAAATCATGTAAAGCAATGAGTTTTGTTTGACAGTTTGTACCTGCACCCATTTTTGATGTTGAACCAAGTAACACTCTGACATCACCCTTGCGTACTTTTTTGAAAAGTTCTTGCTTTTTAACCTCGGTGTCTGCCTCGTGTATAAATTTAATTTCATCTTCGGGTATACCCTTGGCAATCAACTTGTTTCGTATGTCTGTATAAACAGAAAATTCATTGTTGCCTTTGGGTGTCGATAAATCACAGAAAAGAAGTTGCGCTGATTTGTTAGGCGTACTTTCTTTCCAAATGTTGTATACATTATCAACGCAGGCATTTACCTTGCTGTTTTCAAAATCAGGCAGCATTGGATTTAATAAGCGTTGGTCAAGAGCAAGTTTTCTGCCGTCATTGGTTATTTTAAGCATATTATCAACAGTGCTGTCAACCTCTCCGTTTCTGACTTTGTCAGCTCTTTCGGACAGACTTTTAATCATTTCCTTTTGATGCTCAGACGGTTTAACCGATACATTATGAAATTCTGCTTCAGGTACAGGAAGTTTGAGCATATCGGCTGTCTGAATATCTGCCACCTCTTTAAACATCGACATTAGTTCAGGCAGGTTATAGAATTTACTGAAACGAGTCTTTGCTCTGTATCCTGTGCCTTCGGGCGTTAATTCAACCGCTGTAACAGTTTGACCGAATGTTGACGCCCAACTGTCAAAATGTTGCAAATTCATCGAACGAAGCGTATTATATTGCAAATATCTTTGAATGGTATATAACTCAACCATAGAATTGGATATAGGTGTACCTGTTGCAAAAATTACACCTCGACCTCCTGTGATTTCATCAAGATACTGAGTTTTCATAAAAAGGTCAGAGGATTTTTGTGCTTCTGTCTGTGCTATACCGCCTACATTCGTCATCTTTGTATAAAGATATAAATTTTTGTAATAATGGCTTTCATCAATAAATATACGGTCAACGCCCAATTCTTCAAAGGTGACAACATCGTCTTTTCTGCTTTGGTCATTGAGTTTTTTCAGCTTTGCTTCAATAGATTTCTTTGATTTTTCAAGCTGTTTAATTGAAAAGCGTTCGCCGTTTTCGCTTTTAAGCTGTGCAATACCTTCAATAAGTTCGTCTATCTGTCTTTGTAAAATATCCCTTTGTCTTTCAATAGACATTGGGATTTTTTCAAATTGAGAATGACCGATGATAACAGCATCATAATCACCTGTAGCAATTCTGCCGCAAAACTTTTTACGGTTCTTTGTTTCAAAATCTTTCTTTGTTGCAACAAGAATATTAGCCGCCGGATAAAGTTGGAGATATTCCGACGCCCACTGCTCTGTTAAATGATTAGGCACAACAAAAAGAGATTTGTTACAAAGTCTGAGCCTTTTGCTTTCTTGTGCAGCTGCAACCATTTCAAATGTTTTGCCTGCACCTACAGTATGAGCAAGAAGTGTATTACCACCGTACATTATGTGTGCTATTGCATTTATTTGATGAGGTCTTAATTTGATTTCGGGATTCATACCGTAAAAATTGATATGTGAACCGTCATACTCACGAGGACGAATAGAATTAAATCTTTCGTTATATATCTTGCAAAGCTTTTCTCTGCGTTCGGGTGATTTCCATATCCATTCTTCAAAAGCTTGTTCAATTAACTTCTGTTTCGCCTGTGCAACAGAAGTTTCCTTTTTATTGAGCACAGCCTTTCTTTTACCGTCTTCTTCAAAATAGTCAAAAACCTTAACGGTTTTTTGATTAAGTGTGCTTTCAATTATGTTATAGGCATTTGCTCTTACAGAGCCGTATGTGTTTTTCGCTTTAACATTGCCTTTATCATAACTTTTACCCTCTATGTTCCATTCACCTGTGTATTCAAAATAATGCACCTTGATAAGAGGTCTTGTATATTGCGACGGCTCAAGTAATTCAAACACAAATTCTTGTATATATTCGCTTGGTATCCAAGAAGCACCAAGGCGAACGGAAATTTCACTTGCTGTTAAATCTTTAGGTTGTACCTTTTCAAGATATTTAACATTAACAGTATAAAGTTCAGGATAAATTTCGGCATTTTCTTTTGCAGTACGCAATTTTTCTCGTACATTGCCGGAAAGATATTCATCTGCAGAAAGATATTTAGGCTCGTTGCTGTTTGGAGAATATATGGGATTGAGAAATATAACACCTTGCAAATCTGAATATATTTCATCTTCACTTTTGCCCGTAAGCGATTTCATATATTCAATGTCAACACTTGCTTTCTCACCGATTGATACCGCAAGTGCTTCGCTTGATGTATCAACCGAAGTGATTTCCTTATGAGGTTTAATAGTTCTTTTAGTGAACATATCTGCTTTTCGTTCAAGAGCGCCGTTTTCTCCGAGTATTTCAAGAGCAGAGATAAGGTGATACGAAGCGTCTTCGCCGAATGCCGACTTGTTTGCTCTGCTGTTTATTAAGCCGTACTTTGCCGTAAACTTATCATACAGTTCATTAAGAATTTTCTGTTCTGCGAGTATGTCTTCTTCAGGATAATCATCGGTTTGGAGTTCAATGAGTTTTCGGGTACTGTCCCTAATGGAAATCATACCTTTGATTCTGTTCTCGGCAGTAGCGGATACATCAACAGGCGTCATTCTTGAATTTTCTCTAAAGTATATCTTTCCGTCTACAACAGTATATGAAAAGTTACGAACATCAGGTAATGCAGGAATAGATAAATCTTCTTCAAATTCATCACCGATTTGCACCTCTGTAATTTGTCCTTGAATATTCTTAACAGCCACGTCAAGCAGTTCTTCAAGACTTCTATCCTCATATGGAATACAGGTTGATTCAGGGCCGAAACGACCTGAAACCATTTTCATATTACCGAGCACCATATCAGGATTATCAACAAAGTATTTGTTCATTCTGATACCGTCTTCGGTATTATCAAGCCGTACCCAATTAGGCTCAATATCAAGCATTCTGTCACGCTTTTGAAGAACAAGAATATCCGATACTACCTCCGTACCTGCATTGCCCTTAAAAGTATCGTTAGGAAGTCTTATTGCACCGAGAAGGTCTGCTCTTTGAGCAATATATCTTCTGATATTACTGTTTTCTTTATCCATAGTACCTTTGGAGGTAATGAGTATCATTATGCCGCCTGTTCTGACTTTATCAAGCGACTTCATAAAGAAGTAATCGTGAATAAGCGGGTTATGCTTATCGTATTTTTTGTCAGATACTTTGAAATCTCCAAAAGGTACATTGGTAGTTACAAGGTCATAGAAGTTATCGGGTAAGTCTACCTTTTCATATCTGTTATTAACAATGCTTGCATTTTGGTAAAGCTGTTGTGCAATAGCTGCCGAAACAGAGTCAAGTTCAATACCGTAAACCTTACTGTCAGCCATACTCTTTGGTTTCATACCGATAAAATTACCGATACCGCAAGATGGCTCAAGAATATTGCCTTGCTTAAATCCAAGATTTTCGGCAATATCATAACAAGCCTTAACTACTTCTTGAGGAGTATAGAAAGCCGTCAATGTGCTTTCACGAGCGTGTGTGTACTCATCAGGTGACAAAACTTCAACGAGTTCCTTGTATTCATTTGCCCAAGACGAATTGTTTTCGTCAAACGCTTCGGGAATACCGCCCCAACCGACATATTTTGAAAGTACGATTTGTTCATCGGGTGTTGCAAAACGGTTGTCGGCTTTACATTCTTTTAAAACCTTGATAGCCTCCATATTTCTGCGAAAGCGTTCCTTTTGGCCTACAACCTCAACAGGATGTGCCGCAAAATCAAAATCGTGCCTTTGCTCAACAGGAATTTCGGGATGAATATCCCACTGACTATGTTCAGTATGCTGTTTTGTATTTTGAGTGGGAATAATCTGTTCTTTTTCTGTCGGTAAATATTGCCTTACAAATTCAACGGTTTCTTTGCGAAAGATAGGAAAACCTGAACCATTGGCAAAGGTTTGGTCAGCCATAGATACATAACCGTTACTGACGGAATCAACAACAAAGTGTCTGCCGTCAATATCTATTTCTTCACCGATTAAGTCTAAGCCATCATCAACTTCCGACACAAAAGGCTCAATTTCCGCATCAACCTTTTCTTTTTCTGCCGGTTTGGTAAACTTACTCGGTTGATTAACCTTTGGTTCAAGGTTGGGATAATCATATAGTTTGAATGTGCCGTTTTTGTAAGCGATAAAGTCATCATAGATTTGCTTACGGTACTGATACATTCTGTCCTCTTTATCCATAAGAGCCAAGGCATTTGACATCATATTTTCAATATCATCAAGTGCCTGTGGGTTGTCAAGTTTAGCCTTGATAACTCTTGAAATCTTGTATGGCTCAATATCATTCGGATAAGGTTTAGCATCATTTTCGGATAAATTTTCAAAGAACGATTCCAAATCTCTTGTTATTTCGTTTTTGTATATATCGGGTATAGCGTCAATATCCTCTTGCATTACAAATTTGTTTTGCTTGATAAGAGTATCGATTCTTTTTGCAACATCGCTCCATTTAATAAGAACTTTTGCATAAGGCTCCATAACCGAACCGTGGCTGAATTCAATACCTTTTGTTGTTTTATTAACGCTGTCATTACCGCCTAAATATCCACTTTGATTATCCTTGCCTACATATTTAATTCTGTCTGCTTTATCAGGGTGATTAACAAAATAGGTGTAGGTTTCAAGCCTATAAGCGTGGCTGTTTTTGCCGTTTATGATAATCTTGTCTATCTCATCTTGCGAGATGAACATTTTTCTGTCAGGCAGATAACCCGATTCAGCTTTAAACCTAATAGGTTCTCGTTTCATACCCTCAATAATTTCTGCAATATATGGTATAGAATACTGAGCTGCATAATTAAAGCGAACGATTTTCATACCGGCGTTGTAGTCATCCATCAGCTTGCCGTACTCTTTGAAA
Source organism: uncultured Clostridia bacterium (assembly GCA_945874765.1). Classification (GTDB taxonomy): domain Bacteria; phylum Bacillota; class Clostridia; order Oscillospirales; family Acutalibacteraceae; genus Eubacterium_R. The sequence continues at coordinate 9,856 of CAMCHQ010000016.1, read as the reverse complement.
ATTTGAGCACGCTTTTCGTCACCCTTGAGCATATCGGTAACTTTTTCGACCATATCGGGATAGACTAAAACACCGTCAATTTCTTTTTGTATTGATTGCAAACAATTATCTTTATTAGGATAATCGTCACTCAAATCTCGGATAAATTCTGTAAGCCTGTCGGCGACTTTATTCAGTTCGTAGTCATCAACCGTATCAATTTCATACTGCGGCATATATCTGCCTACATCAAGAAGTTCACGAATACGAACAGCCGCTTGCTCCCAAGTGAGATGTGTTGCCGTACTTGTTTTAGCCGATATACCTTTAGCAATACTGATACCGTTTTCGTCATACCAAAAGGATACCTTTTCTCCATTAAAGACAAAGCCTGCACCGTTAGTGCCGTAAAGAAATTTAAGCATTCTTGCGTTATACTCAACACCTCTGTCCCGTCTGAAGTGCATAGCAATTTGTACTCTGCTGTTTTTATCATTAAAGCCACAGCATAGTGCTTCATCAATAATCTGTTGTGATATGCCAAAATCGGTAAAAAGTGATGTTTGAGGCACTTCATCATATACAGGCTCGTTATCATAAGAAAAGCTGAACAAATCAAGCTGTGTTTTTTCTTCTTTTTCTGTATCAAAATACTTGCCGTCATTGATAAGTTCTTTAATGATACTGATAACAATATCCCACGAAAAAACGGACTCCTTAGTTCGGGTTTTGTAATTACCCTCATACATAAGAAGTCCGTTATCAGCTAATGTAAAGCCAAAGTGTTTATTGAATTTATCGTACTCGTCAAACCGTCTTGGATATAGCGTTTTAGTATAGTTTATGAGTTCGTTATCATTTTTAGTAGTTTGGTAAGCCTTGATGATTGCAGGTTTTCTTTGTACCAAATCATCATCGGGATTGCTGAGCATATACCTGATAGCCTGTTCGTCAACAAACGGCGGCAGTTCATCGGTTACATCGTGTAAATCAGTTCGTTCAAGACTGTTTTTCTCGCCGAGTTCTTGATATTGTTCATCATTCCCACCCAAGTCATCGTATCCGTTTGCTTGAGTTTCTCTGTCACTCCCTGTGCTTTTGTCATCTGAGTTATGATTTGTTCTTCCATCTTCTGTGCCTGTTCCTGAATCTCGTTCAAGTGACTGTTGAGAGTGCCCTGTGTCAGTTGATAGCGATAAATTGCTGGATGGATTTCCTTGAGAAACTTCTTGCGTGCCTTGCCATAACTGTTGAGAACTATTTTTCTCTGCGGAAGCATCAAGTTCGGTATTTGGTAATTGCCCATTTGTGTATATGTTACTGTCATTTGTAACACTCCTTTCGTTTTCTTTTTCGCCTTTAGTATATTGCGTATTCTGTTCTTTATCAAATGTGCGAATTACAGAAAGAACAGTTTTTGATATTTCCGACAATCCCATTTCTGCAATGCTGCTTGTCGCATTACCCAAAATGCTGACAGTTAAGGGAGTATTAAAACTCATAATACCCTCGAAACTCTCATTATCAAAATATCCGTCAACATCAAGATTAAGCCTTGCCATAATCATATATGCAACGCTGTTTTGAAGTGCCATACGCAAGACAGACTCACACATATCCTCACTTAATTCTTCAAGGAAACTATCGTTTTTGCACATTACCAAATCGGCGTTATAGTCATTGATATTATCTTCTACAAGAACTTTTGATGTTTCCCATACAGCGTTGTAAATATCATCACTTGCAATATCGTAGGCGTTTTGCAATGTTTTGATTACATCATCTTTAAAGCTATCCTGATATTCCCAAACAGGCACAGGCTTTGAGTTTTCTCGCTCAGATGTGTCGCTAATATCAAAGTAATATTTAAGTCTTGGATTGTCTGTACTGTCATCAACAACAGCAATGCCTTTAGCCCCTCTGTTTACCATTCTGTTAAAGCGGTTATTCCAAGAGTTGAAGCTAAGAACAGCTTTTGCGTCAGGTCTTTGAGCATAGATAAGCAATTGTTCATCAAACGGCAGTCGGAAGTTATAGCAGGCAGAGCCTAAAAAACTCTGCCATACTGTGGGTGATCTTACAATATCTTCACAGGTATTGTTGTATAACTTTCTGATGTGCTCAAAAGTATTAGCCATAGTCATCACCTTTCAAGTTGTTTTTTTAATGGAGATACAGTTTTATTGCCATTTTCAATAAGTTCGGCAAAATCGTGAATATGATAAGTCTCGTTGCCTATTTTAGTGTGATATTCATCAATGTACTGACATCCAAGGATTTCACTCTTTCCGTCAGGTTCAACAACTTCAATTTGAGAGCCATCAGGGATGTAGAAAAGAGTGTTGAAATGCTTATCAATAAAGCGTATAGGCTTACTCAATTCTTTCATCTTGCTTACCTCCGAGATATGAATAAAGCGTGTGCTTTTTTACAGCATCTTTGATTGCACATATAGCCTTAATTTCTTTAATAGAAACATTAGGCAAATCGAGCATTTCTTCCGTTTTCATATTCAAAATATCTGCCTCACTGCATTTGCCTGCCTTAAAAAGTTTTAAAAGCACTTTCATTTTTGTTTGGAAATCTGTATCCATCAGCGTTCACCTCTGTCTTTTGCCTTTTCACTTCGTTGAACATTGGCAAGACCGACCTTTGCCCATTCAGGCAAATTGTTTTTATCAATCGTTCCGAGTATGTCATAACGGCGCACATACATTTCTTTTCTGGTCGAAAGAGAACAGCCATATACCTTTGTGCCTATTGCATTAGGCATTGCGCCGTTACCTCCGGTGCAGTAAAAAAGCTGACTGTCGGCATAACGGTATTCTCGCCTTAAGATAGACGGTTTAAGAACAATAACTTTACCGATGAGTTTTTCGTTTTCATCGATGGCAGCACACATATCATTTGTGATTACGCCAATTCCGTCAATTATTTGTTCTTTTCTTTTTTCTGCCTGTTCTTTCACATTATCGCAAAAAGCAATGACTATATCGGGATAAGAATTTGATGTACATATAGCGTTAATTCTTGCAAAAAGCTCATTGCTTTCGTAATACCCACAAAGATATTTATCGCCGTTTTCATTATGATTTTCTGCGATTATTACCTCGTTTTCACCTACATACATAGACTCAATAATTTCATAACCGTTAATAACTTCGTTTTCTTTGTCCATATTAGCCTCCTTTATTATTAAAGGCGGCAACCGAAGTTACCGCCCAAATAAGTTTAATTATCGTTTTTCTTTTTGTTTCTGACTTGAAGAAATACAAGCCCTGCAACAATAAAGACAACGAGTGCAATAGACACAATCGTTTTGACTGTCATTAGCTTTTACCTCCTTTTATTATCGTTCATCTCGTTCTCGGTTATGCCGTTGTCTTTCATTTTCAAAACAGCGATACATTTCAGCCTTATCGGCAACCCTTTGACCAAAGTCTTTTAACGCATCAAACTTGTTTTCGGTATAATGGCCGTAATAATATGAGCCGTTATTACATTCCCAAGTGACGTATTGCTTTTCTTTATTGGCAGTAGTCCTTTCACCGAGTACGATTTCACCTTTACCGACAGTTACAGCATTGATAATGGTGTAGCCTGCATTAGTTCTGTCACTCATTATCTGCACCTCGCTTTTTCTTTCTCTTGATAAAGAAATATACACATCCTGCAATACCGACAAGTGAAGCACCGGCAATACCTAAAATTTTATTGATATTCCTTTCGTCTCCTGTCTTTGGATTTTCAAGTTCAGGGACTTTAATCGTCACGGTCTGTCCGTCATCGTTAATGTCAGCGTGAGCAGTTAATTCAACCCCGTCACGATACAATGTCTCAAACACTACAAGCTCGGTATCCTTTTTAATAGCCGAACCGTCAAAAGTAAAGGTGACTTCTACTTTGCCATCAGTCCTATCGGGTACAAACTTAACGGTTGAAGTGATTTCTTTACCTTTAACTTTGAACGGCTTGCCTGTGGATTTATCCATCAATGTGCCTTTGATAACATATTCGGTATTAGGTACCAAGTGCTTGTACTCAACAGTATCTTTTATTGTTATTTCGCCTTTTGTAATTGCTTCCTTTTTGCCATTGACGGTTGCAGTTGTTTTTAATTCTGGCACTTTATCATTGATTGCAGTAAGTTCAACCACTTGCTCGTTATCTTTGATTGTTACAGTAAATACATCTTCACTATCAAGATAGCCGTCGGCAGGCTTGAGTTCTTTGATAAGGTATTCGCCATAAGGAATGTTATTGAAAATAAATACGCCGCTTTCATCGGTGACAGCAGTTAAGATTGCGTTGTTTTCTGTGAATTCGGTAATGTCCGATTTGAACAAACCAAAGGTTGCTCCCTTGATTACTTTCTGCGTTTCTCTGTCAATTTTTAAGCCTTTAACAGAACCATAAATGAGATTGTTTTCGATAGCTTTATCGTTATTGATTTTAACATCAATAACCTTTATGTCCTGACCTTGATATTCGGTATCAAACTCATATTTTGTATCGGATAATATATAGTGCGCATCGGTTGCAATTTCTTTTGCGTACCACTTAAAGCCTACCGGCAAATCACAATCAAAGACAATGCTTCCGTTTTTATCACAATTTGCAAAGGTAATTAAAGCGTCTTTTGGAATAACATTGCCGTTATTTGCTTTAATGTCCTCATCGGCATAAATACCGAATCTTACAGAAGTGATTTCACCGTTATTGCCGATACCGAATGTCTTATCATTTGCCATAATCTTTTTAAGTGAAACCGAAACCTTTTGTCTTTCGTTATACACCGAAAGGTCGGTTGAGGTAACGGAAACATTCTGTCCTGCATAGGTGAGTTCAGCATCATACTTTGCGGTATTATGAACATATCCGTTTGGTGCAGTTTTTTCAATAACTGTATATTTACCAAGATAAAGTTCTTTTGATTTAGCCACACCGTCATCATCGGTTGTGACTGTATCAACCAAAGCACCTTGTTCATATCTTACCGTGCCGTCAAGTGTTGTAATATCTTCAGCAGCATAAATTTCAAATACTGCACCTTTAAGATTGCCTACGCTGTATTTAGGAGTGTATACGCCTTTGTTTTCTTCAACAGACGAAAAAATCTCGCCTGTTTTAGTGATATTGATTACACCTTTTTGTGCAACATCTCGTGCCTTAACCTTTACTACGGTAACGCCTGTATCGGTCGATGAATTTTCCTGTGTAATAGAGAACGGTACAGGCGTATCATCAAGTACATATCCGTACGGTGCTTGTACTTCTTTGAGAGTGTAATCACCATAAGGCAGTTTTTCGGGTGTAATTAAATATCCCTCTTTGTTGGTGTAGAAAGTATGAACCGAAGTTACTTGAGGGTAGGTGTACTGCATTGTAACTCTGTGATTATCACTATCATAAATCTCGAATGCCGCACCCTCGTAAGCTATCTGCTTTCCTGTTTCTTTATCAAGCTTAACTACCTTTAGATACGATTCAAAATTCTTGTTGTTGATAAGGAATTTGTAAGTCTTGCCGTCTTTATTGATGAAGACATCGAAATCGGTGATAAGTTCTCGTCCTGCCCAGCCTTTGGTTTGATGAACTGTATATACTCCATACGGAAGTAATTTTGTACTTGCAAATCCGTCTTCGTCACAAACAATAGTATCTCGTTCGTCTTTGTCGGCATTTACAAAAGAACCTGCCGATTTAAGATAGACTTGGAACTCCGCACCTTTTTCGGGTGTTTCAATTTTGGTATCGCCGTTATCCGTATGTTTGATAATGCTGATTTTACCCTTGATAACTTGCTCCATAACAGTCATATCGGGTGCGTTATTGTATTCGACTGTATAATCTTTCGGGTCTGCACCTACCTTATACACCGTATCGTTAAGCAAATATCCCTCACTCGGAGTAATTTCCTTTATCGTCCAATCTTTTCCGCAAACATAATAGTCGGTAGTGAAAGAGCCGTTACTGTCGGTTGTATATTGTGCAACAAGTTCATCGCCTTTATACAAACCATAAACAGCACCACTGAGTTTAGCGTCACCTTGTGCATGACCTTTTTCGTAGTCTTGTTTTGTGACGGTTACTCTGAACTTTTTGAGTATGTTATAGAAACTGACCGATGATGTTTTACCGCTTGAAACAGTTATAGTTTGCGATTGATTAGGTACATATCTGTCAATGTTTTCTTCCGTAATCGTATATGTTCCGGGAGTTAAATCAGAAATATCAATTTCGCCGTTTGCATTTGTTGTGACAGTTTTTGAAAACCCCTTAGCACCTGTGACAGTAAAGTTAATACCAGCTACAATGCCGTCCTCCGAAGTCTTAACAAGCTTCATATCACCAAGAGGAGTAATCGAACCCGAAAAAGCCATTGAAACAGGGTCATAATATGCCGAATAGATAAGCTTTTGATATGCTTCACTTCCATATGGATAGTAAAGCAAAAGTTCATCGTCATCGCCTGTACCGTCTTTGTAATATTCACCGTTAGCAAGTTTAAAGCTTGACGCAGTGCAAGATTTATCAACCTTAATTGTTAATGAGTTAGAATTTTTGCTGTGGGTAATACTCCAACCACTTCCGTTTTTCGTGAATGCAGGATAATCGGAAAGCACCTTGTTTGTATCGGTAACGGTAAGGCTGTTCCCTGCAACGATTGTTCCGACATTGGTATTATTGAATGACGGCTTTTTATTTAGGTTGTCCATTCTGTCCTGAGCTTTGTCACACCACGCTTTGTATCCGCCGTCGCTGAAATCCCAGCTTGTATCGGAACCGAAGATAGACCACACTTTTTTCTGACAGTAAGCCATATCCTGCCAATCTATCGAGTTGCCGTGTTCAAGGTAATATCCTGCAAATATCCACTTTGCAGCTTTAATTGCCGTGTCACTTGCCATAGCTTTTTTGCCTTTAAGATATGACGAACTCGGCGATGTTGTGCCGTATTCAATACAGAAAAGCGGATAAGTTGTACCGCCTTTTTTCGTAGTATGAACTTCGTGTCCATAATGCTTTGAAACGCTTACATCAAGTTTCTTCATACCCGACACCGCACCGAGGTTTTCCGTTGCTGCAAAAGCACTTAACGGAAACATCATTGTAACTGTTAATACCGACAAAAGGATCGCCACAATTCTTTTGCCAAAACTTTTGAATTTATCTTTCATAACTTTTCCTTTCTGCCTGTTTCCAGGCATAAAAAAAGAGAAGATTGTTACATCTTCTCAGGTTAAATTTATGATATTGTTATTTGAAATTGCCTGTCCATTTACCGCAATAACCGCAACTCCAGCATTCATAGCCTTGTGGGCAGTTGGCAAAATATTCATTATCGGATATTTCTCCGCTTTCCCATTTATCTGCCCAAGATTTCATTATCGAATCAACATATGCCTTAACATCCGATTTGCTGTCAAACCATCTGCCCATATTGCCGCATTTCATTGAATGATTGTTGTTATTACTGCATTGACTTGCTTTTTGGGTTGTTGGTTGTTTTGATGTAGTCGTTGCTTTTTTTGCATGCTGTGTTGTAGATTTTGTTGTTTGAACAGGTCTTGATGTTGTAGACACAACCTTTCTTTTTGTGGTTGTTTCACTCAACTCAATCTTGTTTGAAGTTGTGCTCGTTATTTTTGCATTTGTAGTTGGAGCAGTAGTTGTTGTATCGACTTTCGTATCATTTTCAGCAGTCGAAATATGCAGTGTTGTTTCTTTACTTGCAGAAAAAGAACTTGTTTCTGCATTTTCATTTACATCACTGTTCTTAACCGAACAACCTACAAATACGCTGATTAGCACAACTGCAACCATGCATACAATCACTGACTTTTTCATTAAGCATTCCTCCTTTGCTTTCACTGCCAATTTAACAGATTTTGGTAATTTCGGCAAAGGTGCGTTTATTAAATCATACACATCATTCCTTTATTTGATTTATAAGGCTCTTTCTTTTCTGCAAGTTTGTATGTTTATTAGGGGGTATATTGAAAAGAGGGGGATAGAAAAAATATACTCCTGCTATCTGCTGTCCCTTTCGGATCTGCTTTTCAAAAACTTGTTGTAATGCTCCAAAGCCTTGCATACATAATCTTGTCTTTTTTCAGGTGCAACAGATTTTGGAATATACTTTTCAAGCGTCTTATGTGGAATTATGAGCCTTTCCTGTTGGTTAGGTTTCAACTCGCACATAACATCAAGAATAGTATCGCTGTTTAGTTCTCCGTCATTAAACATCTTGTGCATACGAATAGCCTGAGCGTGAGACGGAGTACAACACTCGCTTTCTATTGCTTCCAACAAATCTTGCTGACATTCTTTATCAAGAAACGATATTTCAACAGCAGGTAACATTTTCATTTTACCCTCATCAACCATTTGCAACAGTTCGGGTATAAGATAAGTTAAGCGAATATACCTCCTAACCTGCGATTGACTATCACCGTTTTCATCACCAATAATTTGTGCTGTTTCTGCATTGTTCAACTTCCGACCAAGTTGGTTGGAAGTTAAATCCGTTCGTTTTCCTTGATGTTTCATCGCATCTAATTTCATTTTGTATGCAAAGGCTTTTTCACTCGGTAAAATGTTTTCTCTTTGAATATTGCTGTCAACCATAATAACGGTTGCGGCGTCATCGTCCAAATTTGAAACAATACAACGCAATGTGTTTTTACCGGCAATCTCACTTGCAAATTTTCGTCTGTGGCCTGAGATAATTTCATAATCACCGTTATCTTTCTCACGAACAATGGCAGGAACCAACACTCCGTTTTCAGAAACGCTTTCAACAAGTTTATTCATTTCCTCGTCATCACGCACTTTAAACGGATGATTCGGAAACGGTACAAGTTTTTCAAGCGGAATATCTTTTATAGTCGGAGTAAGTCCGTTTTCCCGCTCACTTTGTGATGTAAATAAATCATCGAGCCTGTTCAGAGTGAAGTCTGTTTTTCTCTTTTCGCTCAAGTTTCAACACCTCCTTCGTAAAGTCCTCATACGCTTTTGCGACCTTACTATTTTTATCGTAAGCAAATATTGATTTACCGCTTATGGCAGTTTCAGCCGCTTTAATACCCATAGGTATCTGCGTATCAAAAATTTTAAGATATTTGCCGTAGTCATTTACGATAGCTTCCTTTGTACTTTTGGAAAGGTTAGTTCTGCCATCTACAAGTGTAAGCAAAACACCGTCAATTTTAAGTGACGGGTTAATTTGTCTTTTAACTTTACTTATAGTTTTAACAAGTTGTGTCATACCTTTAGCTGCAAGAAATTGCGACTGCACAGGAATGATAACCGAATCGGCTGCAACCAATGCATTAACTGTAAGAACACTTAAAGATGGCATACAGTCAATAACCACATAATCATACGCAGTTTTGATTGAATTTACATAACCTTTCAGCACGGTTTCACGGCTCATTGTGTTGACTAAGCTAAGTTCAAGTGCCGACAAATCAAGATTAGCCGGCAGCAAATCAATATTCTCTTTATGATGAAGAATACCGTTTGTGGGGTTCTTTTTTCTTTCTTCGATATACTCGACGAGTTTGTCTGCAAGAGTAACCGAAAGTTCGTCTGTATCTCGCCAACCCAAAGCTGTTGTTAAATCACCTTGTGGGTCACAGTCGATAAGCAAGACTTTCTTGCCCTCGTTTGCAAGACCGACTCCAAAATTTAAGGCGGTTGTAGTTTTACCTACACCGCCTTTTTGATTGCATATTGCAATTACTTTTGTTTGTTTCGTTAAAAACACCTCCGTTTTAGTTCTATATATACAAAAAAGCCTGCCGATTTTAACCGACAGACTTTTAACTATATACAGTTATTTGGTTGGTAATAAAGGATAACTAATAATTAT
>CAMCHQ010000015.1 GCA_945874765.1 uncultured Clostridia bacterium | reverse complement strand
ACACACTCGCAATGCTGAAGTTTTACTACCTTATGAAATTACACTATTCTCAAACGGGCTGATGCGCTCAACCCTCAAGAAGCATGTTTTACTACCTTATGAAATTACACTATTCTCAAACACTATTGATTATAGTATTAACATTGTTACAGTTTTACTACCTTATGAAATTACACTATTCTCAAACAGAGCGTGAGGAGTGGGCGAAGATATGCGAGTTTTACTACCTTATGAAATTACACTATTCTCAAACAAATCGGCAAGAATATCATAGGTTGAACGGTTTTACTACCTTATGAAATTACACTATTCTCAAACCTCAAATAAGCTGCGCCACTATATTGCACAGGGTAACTCACAAGATATTGTATTTATTATATCGTTAAATATTACCGTTGTCAATAACGCACAAATCAGAGTCCAAAATATGTAACTCTTCAAATTTTGACACGGTAACAGGTTTAGAGGATGACAAAACCAAAACATTAATATGATTAAGAGATAATGTTTCAAAAATGCTTTCAAGCTCATTTAAATCGAAAAAATCATATATACTGTGAAGTACAAACAAATCAAACTTAAGATACTTATTCAAAAGCAATATATAAGATATAAGAAGCTGCGGCAAATCGGAAGATGACACATCAATATTAAACGGTAAGAGTTTTAATATTGACGGATAATCAATTTCAAAATTTGAATCATATTCAAAATCATACATTTGATTTAGTTTATCAAAAAGATTTACAAGCAACGCTTGAATCGACGCTAAATCTTCGCCGTATTCATTAACGGCGGTTTGCTGCATAACCGAATTTATTTTTGTTGACAGTTTTTTATTTTGAAAATTTAAGTCTAGCACATCGGAAATAAAAATTCCCTTTTTATTGAAATCAAACGGCTTAAAATCTTGAGAAAAAGTAAAAAATTCTTCAACTGTATCGTCAAAAAACGAACTCAAAGTTTGCCTGAAAATTTTCTTGTTTTCAATAACTAAAACCGAAATTTTACCGTTTGAAAACTCAACAGTATCATTTAAGTATTTATATGAAAACATCATAATATCAAAAGCCTTTCATCATTAGCAACAACCTCGCTGTCATTTGAACCGACAACCATTTCCATTTTGGAATATTGTTTCTCGGTAACGGTCAGCATTTGAACAAGTCCGGCAGACGGTTTATGCTTTTTAACAGACTCGCATATTGCGTTTGCAACATTTTGATTTAAAGCAAGTTTGGAATAAACCGATTCCTGCATCATCAAAAATCCGCTTTTGACAAGATATTTTCTAAAGCTTGAATATTCCCGTCTGTCTTTCTTTGTTTTAACAGGTAAATCAAAAAACACAATTACTCTCATAAATCTATAGCTCATAATTCATAGTAGGAAATTTAATCAGTGACACATCGTTTTCTTCAATAGCGGAAAAGATACTTTTGCAATAAATTTTAATTGCATTAATCATCGTATTCGTTCTGCCGTCTATAATAATTTCTTTATTAAGTAAGGTTAATATCGTTTGCTTTTCGTTTTTATCAAATTCCTTAGGTTCCATATTTTTAACCAAATTATCAACAAACGGTCTAAAAGGTTCCATTAAATCACAGCTTAAATTAAATTGATTAAACATATTTCCGTGGAAAAGACCAAGCTGAGTTAAATATCCGCTGCTGACAATTTCACGGTTAAAGCATGACAAAATAATACTGTAGCCATAATTAAGTGCCGCATTTGTAGGTATATCGTCGCTTCTTGTAAATCTTTTACCGAACAGCGAATTAAAGTACACCTTTGCGGCGTGTCCTTCTCTGTTAGTAACATCATTAAACTCAAGTTCTTCGACATAACTTTCGAGAAGCGGAACTTCTTCAAGCTTATAAAAATCAAGAAGAGCGGCTTGATTTTTTATTTTCTGTGCAACAATAACCGTCCACACCTGTTGCTTGGATATTTCAGGCCATGCCATTTGATTTTTAAGTTTTTGACTGCAATCATGACTTCCGTAATATGACACAAGTTCACTTTGCGGATTACGCTTTGCGTCGCAAAATATAACTTTTATTTTCTTTAAATCAAGCTCGCTTAAAAGCGCACAGGTTATGGAACAAGCAGTATTTTCAATAATCAAAATCGAAATCTCGCTTAAATGTATTTTAACAGTATTATCCACATCTCTGACCGTCATATAGCCCATCGTATAATCAAGCTTAGACGGTTTTGTTACCACAACCGTGCGCCAACTCATATTAAATTCTCCTCACTCTTTATTTACAAGTTCAAATTCATATTCATACAAACCTGTAATTGATTGATTAATAAGTTTCAATGAATTATTCTTTTTTAAGTTAAAAATCTTGCTACATCTAAATCCACTGTAAGATACACCTAGTAACTTTTTTATATCTCCTACAACTGTATCCGACTTTAAAGTCTTTATTATTGCTTCTAAAACGCATAACTGATCATATACTTTTAATTTTGAATAATCACCATATTTATCTTTTAATTTTGTACCATAGTCATAAAAAGAAAACGCAAAAGCAGGCAATTCCATTTTACCACAAAGATATTTATATATTTCCATATTCATTTCTTCACTAATACCATCATATATACTTATAGGAAGTTCTCTTTTACTTTTTTTACAATTATCAAGATATTTGAATGCTTTCTTTAAATACTTTTCATAGCAAGGTTCTATTATTAATTGTGAATATGGTTTATAACAAAATCTTCCTGAGTCACCATTGCCACTAAGAAAAATTCTATATGAATCTACACTTAAAAGTGAATCAATTTTTAATTTTTTCACTAATATTTTAGATAAATGCTTTTTTGTCACTTTTTTAGCATATTCCAATGGATATTTCCTGTATTCTTTTTCATTATAAATATAAACAGGAAATATGATAATATCGTCAAACTTTTTCTTTTCAATTTTAGCTATACCAAAATAGCTCACTCCAATCTGTGTATAACCACCATATTTAGAAATATCATTTAAGGGTGATTTTTCTTTCAACGGAACACTTCCTGTACCAGTTTTCTTCTGTAGCGTAGCGTCAAAAAATTTACCGTGTTTTGTAAACGCATAACGTGTATAACGAATATTGTTTTTATTCATTGTTGATTTAACAATATTTAATGATATATTGTTATCGGCAATCCACGCACCGTCGATATTATGCTTAAGCATAGAATCAAGTTTAACGGTATAATTTTTATCGTTATTTTGCAAATGTTTAATAAAGTTTGCTTTATTATGAGTAAATTTAACGTTATAAACATTACCGACAACGATATTAAGATATGCGTCTTTAGCGTGGTGTAAATCATTTACTTCACGACATTTGAGCATATCATATTGATGACGAAATTCAGATGCAAGAGCCGCTTTAACATAAACAATTTCAGTATCAGGACGTGGGTAAAGCTGTTCAAGAATATTTGCAACAGCCTTAGTTGACTGACGTGTTTCAACAAGCTGACGTGAAATAAACTGAGTAAGCTCGTCATCACTCAAAGGATAATTTCTTACCAAGCGCTCATATTTTTTCTTGCTGATAAGTCCTTTATCAAGCAAAGCCTTCCAATGAGGGGTCATTTTTTCTCTGATTTGACTTGAGAGAGGATATTCGTTATCTTTTTTGGAATTAGTCGTTTTCTTAACAAGAACCCTGTTATCCAAACTGTCATCTTTAATTTTAGACTGAGGATAAATATGGTCAATGTCATATAAATTCTTATTGAGCAAATCGGCTAAATCAATATTTTCGCCCGTATACATACATTTTCCAAACTGAGTAAAATAGAGATAAAGCTTATCGCTTTTCAAATCATCGTCAGCGATATCATTTGAAAGTTCATCAAAAAGTTTCGGATAATCTTTTTTACAGGATTTATACAAATCCAAAAGTTTATCTCTTCTTGACACCGTACGTTTCTTTTCCTCGGGACCTCTTGCCACCTCGACAAAAATCTTTTTAGGCGGGCACTTCATAATTTTTTCAATCTCTTTAGTTATTAAAAGCGACTGATAAATAGGTCTTTTTACAAGCGGAGAAACATAAAGGTCTTCAACTATTTGATTTAAAGTCTTATTACCGTCAAATGAATTTAACTCATTGATTTTGTCATTAAAGGTTTTATTGTCCTTACCGTCGCAGCAAAAATCATTGCTGTAAAGAAGAGAGGTTAAATTATAATTTGTTTCCCACAAGGCGGAAATAATATTAATCAGCTCCCCTGTCTTTTTATAAACAGCGGTAACATCTGTTAAAAATTCTCTTGAAAGATTGCTCCAGCCGGTGTATTTAAGTTTGCAAATTTTCTTAATTTCATCATCGGTAAGACAATTGGCAAACTCATTTTTAAGCCTTTTCTTCAAAAGTTTTTTATCATCACCAAAAATGGTTATTGCTTTAATAACTTCTTCTTTCTGCTCTTCTGTAAGATTATAGCCGTTTAAATCCCGATAGGACTTTAAAGAAGATTTAAAATCGTTATCAATTCCACCGATTTCATCAAAAGCGATATTTTTAGAGTTCAAATAATCACGAAGTCTTTTATTGGTAACCTTATAATAATTTTTGAAAAGGTCATTATAAATTGCCTGTTTTAGCTCAACGGTTATTTTCTCACCGTCAATTTTAAGATTATTAAGTTCGTTTAAAACGCAGAATTTATTATAAAGCAAGGAATTTTTAGGGATAACGTCATATTCGGGAAGATAAGTACATTTACTCGTCAAATTTTCAATAAATTTTTCGGCTGATTTATCAAAATCCACAACCTCTTTGATATTCCAAGGATAAATTTTTTCATTTTTTCTTACAATCCAATATTTTTTGGAATGGTTATTAAGCGGACCTATATAATAAGGAATACGGTATTCAAAGAGAGCTTTGATTTTTTCATAAACCGTTTTGCCGCCGCTGTCTTTATTGAGCAAGAAAGGCAAATATTGCTTTGCATTATCCAAAATAGCAACAAGTTCCTTTTCGTTAAGCTGCATTGGGATAACGCCGTTATCCTTAGTAACCTGCTTCGGCATAAAAGTCGAATTTTCTATTTCATCAAACATTTCCTTGTAAGAATCATCTTGACAAGTGCCCAAAGTTTTCTTTAAATAAGCGCAAAAATCCTCTTGACAGCAGGTTGTATTGAGCACACCTGTACCCTTGCTTGTTTTGATATGTTTTGAATATGCAACATAGTTGTTGTCCTTAGAACTTAAATTAAATATTTCCGCTTTCTTTTGCGGCAGATATTTCTTCACATAGCTTTTAAGTAATTTTAAATCGTTTTTATGCTTTTCGTACGTTGCAACTTTAGCTTCTGATATATACTGCTTACCGTTCAAAATATCGGCAAGGACAGCCCAATCATAAACAGCTTTTAATTTTTCTAACAGTTCAAAGCGTTCGCCGAGATATGTTTCGTAATCGGGTGCATTATCGTCAAAACCCGAAGAAAAAGAAACACTTTTCTTATCAACGTCATTAAGAGCTTCATCATCAAAAATATCAGCAAGTTTAACAGAGGAACCGCTTAAAAGAGAAAGGGCACTGTAAAGCATTTTGTCATCTTTTTTTGTAACCTTAAAAAGCTCGGCAATTTTTGCATTTTTCTTAGCTTTTCCTAATGATTTATCTTTTAAAGTATTCGCAAAATCGTCAACATCGCTGCAATCAAGTTCAATTTCATAATTTTCATAAAAATACTCTTTCAAATCGTTAAAGACGGGTAAAAAGTCGCCTGACGAATCATTTTCATAAGAATAATCAAAAAGAAAATGACCACGATTTTTAATTATATGATGAAGTGCAAGATATACAAGTCTGACATCGTGAGGATTTTTATTTTTAATAAGTTCGTATCTTAAATGATAGATTGTAGGATATTCGGTGTGAAAGTCTTTATCGGTATAATTTTCATCGGAAAATACACAATAAGGAATTTTTGTGGATTTATCTTCAAGATACAAATTACTTTCACGAAGTTTAATAAAGAACGCAGGGTCAATTTTTGAAATCTCCTCATCAAAAAGCATTTCCAAAAGATTTAACCTTTCACGCTTTCTCTGGGTTCTTCTGCGGGATGAACGAAATCCACGGCGTTCCCCGGCAGAACTGCTTTCTTCAAAAAGCCTTATGCCCCACATAGCATTTCCCTTAAATTTTTGAATTTTGTAATCGGTATTGCAAACTGCCCAACCGATTGAATCGGTGCCGATATCAAGTCCCAAATAATACTCTTTTTCCATAAATTTTTCTCCCTTAAAAAGTTTTTGTTGACAAATGTGATTTAAAATGCTAATATATAGACATCTCAAGACCTTATGAGATTACACTATAAGTTCAAATAAAAATTTATTCAAATCGTTGCATTGCCAACATCACAGTGTGTGATTATTAAAGACTCGTTTATGCGGGTCTTTTTTTATTTGTATTTTAATAATAACATACAAATCGATAAAAATACATAGCTTGTCAAGAATTATTTTTCAAAGTACAATTTTATGTACCAAAAAACCGACTGCAAAAAATGAAGTGAACCCCAAAGTTTAGACAAAATTTAATATTAGATTGTTTGCGAATGAGTTCGGTATTGTACCGGGCTCATTCCTTTTAATTTTAGAGATATTCTCTCATTGTTGTAGTAATGAATGTATTTCTTTAATTCATCAATGAAAGCGTTAACGCTTTCGAATTTTTCACCGTAGAACATTTCAACTTTAAGTCTGCCAAAAAAGTTTTCCATAGCACCATTATCCATACAGTTACCCTTGCGGGACATACTTTGTGTAATGTTATGCTCACTGAGCAACCTTTGGTATTCGGCATGCTGGTACTGCCAGCCTTGGTCTGAATGAAATATCGGTTTTGCATCAGCAGGGAGTTTCTCAAATAACCCGTTTAACATTTCTCTGATTTGCTCTAAATTAGGGCTCGTTGAAATGGAATAAGATACAACCTCGTTGTTAAATAAATCTAATACAGGAGAAAGATATACTTTGCTATCACAGACATTAAATTGCGTAACATCGGTTGTTAATTTCTCAAAAGGTTTTTCTGCATAAAAATCTCTTTTCAACAGATTTTCTGCAACCTTTCCAACCGTTCCTTTGTAGGAATGGTATTTATCATTTTTGTGCTGTTTACCTTTCAAACCAAGTTGTTTCATTAGTTTTTGTACGGTTTTATGGTTAATTACATAACCTTTGTTACGCATAGCAATAGTTATTCTACGGTATCCATATCTGCATTTATTGGCATTGTAGATATTTTGTATTTCTTGCTTTTCACGCTCATACTTATCTGTATCTAAATTATTTAAATAATAGTAGAATGTGCTATGAGCCAAGCCTGACAGTTGCAATAGTTCATTTAACGGATATTTTTGCCTTAATTCATTGACTATTGCTACTTTTTCTCTTCTTCTTGCAATCTTTTCTGAACTAAGGCATCGAGTTTTTTTAAGTATTCTATCTCCATTCGTAAGCGTTGGTTTTCGGCGATTAAATCTTCTTCAACCTTTTTATCTAATTTAGGTGGTCTTCCTTTCCTTGTTCCGCCGGCGGAACAAGCCCTGCCTCGTCTTTCTTTCATCAGACCTTCGGCTCCTTCTTCCAAATATATGCGTTCCCACCTTTGAACAATATTTCTTTTTGAATCTCCATTATTAGATTCTTCTATTCCCCAATATTTTCGTACTGTTTCATGATAATTTAAATGGTGTTCTCGCATATCCATTATAACACCTATTTTAAATTCTGCACTATAAACCTTGTTTTTTCTTCCTGTTTTACCCATAAAAATATGCAGTCGGCTTTAATTTTTTAAGGATTACATTTTTGGCAAGGCGAATATCCGTTTGATATTAAACTTTGACGTGTGCCTTTATATTGCTTTTTGTTGGCGGCATTCATCTTTTTTGCCCCGTCGCAATCCGGATTATGAAATTTTTTTGATTTTACATTAACTATATACGTTTTAACTTCGGTTGAATCAACTGTTGTAGAAGTTGCGGTTGTATAGGAAGATGGTGCGTTTTCGTCAACTTCATTATCGCCGGTAGCATAATCGATTTTGACACCGGGCTGCACGTTATAGCAATAGACGTTAAAACTTACTCCAACGCCCTTATCTTCAATTGAATACGCCTGCATATGAACACCGTTTGCAACGAGATTATTTCCGTCAAATATCGGCGTCACCTCATAATAGACGTGATTATTAGTAAGTTCAATATAATCGGCAACTCTGTTTTCAAAAAGAAGCATACCGTCAACATTAAGATATCTTGTGCCTGTAATCAGATTATTAACATTTGCATTTTCACCCGTAAGCTGATAACCGATTAAATGGCAACGGTTATACAAATATTTTCCGTCAACAAAATCATATTTGGATATATGCCAGCCTGTCGGTTTAACAGAACCGATTGCTCCACGTTCGGTCGTCGGCATTAAATCAGAACCTATGCAGGAAACGGCATAAGTGCATCTGCCGAGAGAATCAAGCTTTCCGTACTCTTCAAAAGATGTTGTTGAAGTTTTTTCACTTTCCGTAAATTGAGGAACGTTATTATTTATTTCAACATAAGGAGAGTCACTGTACGGCGGAACGGTGTTTAAATCATAATATGTATCGGCACTTGTGGTTTGTGCGGTAACGTCAAGGTCATTAAAGAAATTGTTACCGTTTGAAGAACAGCCCGACAGCAAAAGTAAAGTAACAAGCAATACCGTTAAAACATTTGTTAATTTTTTAAACATAATTTTCTCCAAAATAATTTTATTTTATGACTGTTTTCGACATAATTTTCAAATTAAATTATATATAATGTGAACAAAGATTAAAATAAGGGGAATTTTTTATGTTAGAGCTAATTAATGTCGAAGACCTATACGAAAACAGTGAATTACTGATTATGGACACTACTTTTTATCAAAATGAAAAAATAATAGAAAATATAGAAATAGGTTTCAAAAATACATACGGTGACGTAACAAGTATAAAAACGATTAAAAATATAAAATAAGACTGCCAAAAGACAGCCTTAGAAATTAATCGTGTTGATGTTTAATATGAGCCTGCGCAATTTCTATAATATCGGTTATATGCTCATCATCAAAACTGTAATAAACCTGCTTGCCGTCACGACGTGACTTAACAATATTATTGGCTTTCAAAATTGCAAGTTGGTGAGAAACGGCGGATTTTGTCATTCCCAAAGCGTCTGCCAAAGTGCATACGCAAACTTCCCTATTATCAAGCGCAAGAACGATTTTTGCCCTTGTAGGGTCACCGAGAACTTTAAACAGTGCCGATATTTTGTCAATTTGGGAAGAACTGAGCATTGAAGAATTGATATCTTCAATAAGTTCTTCATCAGTTATATTACAATTGCAGTTATCATTTACTGCCATAATTACACCTCAAATAAAATTGATTTGGATATATTATATATTCTTTAGAATAAAAAAGCAATTAAAAAGAACAAAATATATAAAGAAAAATCCTGACCGCAAATATGCAATCAGGATTATGGAGGCACCACCCAGATTTGAACTGGGGCATAAAGCTTTTGCAGAGCTCTGCCTTACCACTTGGCTATGGTGCCATATGACAAAAGGCTTCAATAAGAAGCCTTTTTAATTGGAGCGGATGACGAGGCTCGAACTCGCTACCTCAACCTTGGCAAGGTTGCGCTCTACCGGGTGAGCTACATCCGCAAATGTGGTGCTTCCGGACGGAATCGAACCATCGACACGGGGATTTTCAGTCCCCTGCTCTACCG
Organism: uncultured Clostridia bacterium; assembly: GCA_945874765.1. Taxonomy (GTDB): domain Bacteria; phylum Bacillota; class Clostridia; order Oscillospirales; family Acutalibacteraceae; genus Eubacterium_R. The sequence goes on along the minus strand of CAMCHQ010000015.1, from coordinate 39,591 downwards.
ACTGAGCTACAGAAGCACAAATGGCGACCCGGAACGGGTTCGAACCGTCGACCTCTAGCGTGACAGGCTAGCGTTCTAACCAACTGAACTACCGGGCCATTTGTGGTGGGAACAACAGGGCTCGAACCTGTGACCCTCTGCTTGTAAGGCAGATGCTCTCCCAGCTGAGCTATGCTCCCACGTGTGTTCGCCGCACTTGCAACGTGTTATATAATACTATAAGTCAATAAAAAAGTCAATACTTTTTTTCAACTTTTTTAAACTTTTTTATTTGCTTGTTTGCTCAAGTAATTTCTTGATTTCATCAGGTGTAAATTTATAGTTTTTATCACAAAAATGACACTCTACATTTACATCTTCATTATCGTCAACCATTTGCTGCAAAGACTCTCTGCCGGTAGAAATAAGCGCATTTTCAACCTTTTCCCTCGAACAGTTACATCTATATTCTGTTTCGCTTTCATCAAGCTTTTCAATCTCGATTCCTCTCATTGCTCTTTTGGCAATATCGTCAGGAGTCATACCGTTTGAAAGCATGGTTGTAACAGAATCAATATCCTTGATTGACGCTTCGATTTTAGAAATTATTTCTTCCGGACAGCCCGGTAAAAGCTGAATCATAAAACCGCCAGCATTTGCAACGGATAAATCCGGATTAACAAGTACGCCGAGCGCACAAACCGTAGGCGTTTGCTCCGATACGGCAAAGTAATTTGTAATATCTTCGGCAATTTCACCGCTTACTATCTGTGTATTTCCGACATACGGTTCTTTAAGCCCCATATCTTTCATTACATACAAAAAGCCATGAGTGCCTACTGCGCCTTTTACATCGAGCTTTCCCTTATCATTAAGCGGAATTTCAACAACAGGATTTTCAACATATCCCCTTGCATTACCGTGACTGTCGGATACCGCAAGAACAACACCGGCAGGACCGCCGCCGTTAAGCCTTAATGTTACGCTGTCATCCTCGCCTTTAAGCATTACGCCCATCATTGAAGCGGCAGTCATAAGACGTCCGAGTGCAGCAGTAGTAACGGCAGAAGTTTTGTGAATATTTTCAGCCTTGCTTACCATATCGGTAGTGTCACCCGCAATAACAAATGCACTGCCGTCTGTTGTAATATATCTTACTATTTTTCCCATTTAATTATCACCTTTTTTTAAAACAAAATAAATTCTTTCGCTGTCGTCTTTAACATTATCAAGCGTCATTTCATCATAAATTCCTATAATATGAAATTTATTGAGTACATTTTTAAGTTCTTCTGCAGTATATGCTTTTTCGTTAAATTCTTCACTGAATCTGTCATAATTTTTACCGTTGAATACAAAGAAATCAAGCAAAATTCTGACTGTATTATCACCTAAATATTCATTATCCCACGAAAGAAAAAAGTAATCCTCGTCAAAAACAAACGTATTGTCGCCTAAAACCTCTTTATGCTTATAAACGGTATTAACGTCAAATACAAATACTCCGCCGTCATTTAAAGAATTATAAACGCAGTCAAAGCATTTTTTCACTTCCTCGATATCTTTTAAATGATTGATACTGTCAAGCGAACAAACGCAGGCGTCAACATTATAAGGAAGTTCAAAGCAGGACATATCACCTTTTATGAATGTTGCGCCGTTTATTTGCTTTGAGGAAGCCACCGTCAGCATTTCATCAGACAAATCAATACCGATAACGTTGTATCCCAAATCAGCTAAATATTTGCTTACAGAACCTGTTCCGCAAGCTAAATCAAGAACCGTATTACATTTGGTACAATAATTTTTAAAGAAAGACGAGATATAATCAACTCTTTCTTTATATTCTACATTTTCGGTTAATTCATCATAGAATTTAGCAAATGTATTATAACTGCTCATTTTCTTCCGCTTTACTTTCGTCTTCAAGCTTGATTTTTTCAAAAATCTTATCATAGCCGTCACAGCCGTACTGAAGAGAACGGTTAACACGGCTTATGGTAGCGGTTGACGCACCGGTTGCATTGACAATATCTGTATAAACGCATTTTTCAGAAAGCATTTTTGCAACAACAATTCTTTGGCTGATTGTTTTAAGCTCCTGAACGGTACACAAATCTTCAAAAAAGTCATAGCAATCCTCAACCGTTTCAAGTTCAAGAATAGCTCTGAAAAGAAAATCAATATTATCGTCTTTTAATTTATTATTCATATTATCTGCCCTTTCGACATTTCACTCATAATTTAAAGCAATCATATTGTAACACACTAAATCGTGAAAGTAAAGAAAAATCTCCGAAATAATCGGAGATTTTAAAAATAAGAGATTATTCTTTTATAAGTTCATCATAAAAGTCGAAGCAGTCAAACGTAGCAAAATAGTCCTTAGGAGTTTCTGCTCTTCTTATAAGCTTAAATGTTCCGTCCTGATTTAAAAGGACTTCGGCACTTTTAAGCTTACCGTTATAGTTATAACCCATAGAAAATCCGTGAGCGCCCGCATCGTGAATAAAGAGATAATCGCCCATTTCAACTTCAGGAAGCATACGGTCAATTGCAAATTTATCACAGTTTTCACAAAGAGAACCGGTTACGTCATACTTATGGTCGCAAGGCTCGTTTTCCTTACCCAAAACAGTAATATGATGATAAGCGCCGTAAATAGCCGGGCGCATAAGATTAACCGCACAAGCGTCAACACCGATATATTCCTTATGTGTATGCTTTTGGTTAATAGCTTTTGTGATAAGTCCGCCGTAAGGACCGAGCATATATCTGCCGAGTTCCGTATAAATTGACACATCGTCCATACTGGCAGGAACAAGAACTTCCTCATATGCCTTTCTTACACCCTCACCGATAACAAAAATATCATTCGGCTCTTGGTCGGGTCTGTAAGGAATACCGATACCGCCCGAAAGGTTGATAAAAGTAATATGAACGCCAAGTTTAGCCTTAAGGTCAGCCGCAAGCTCAAAAAGAAGCTTTGCAAGCATAGGATAATACTCGTTTGTGACAGTGTTTGAGCAAAGGAATGAATGAATACCGAACTCCTCAACACCCTTTTCCTTAAGAATTCTGAACGCCTCGTAAATTTGCTCGGTAGTCATACCGTATTTAGCGTCGCCGGGATTATCCATAATATCATTGGAAATTTTGAAAACTCCGCCCGGATTATAACGGCAACTGATTTTTTTAGGCAATTTACCGCAAGCCTTTTCAACAGCTTCAATATGAGTAATATCGTCAAGATTGATAATACCGCCGAGTTGATTGCAATATCTGAACTCATCAAGCGGAGTATCGTTTGACGAGAACATAATATCATCACCTACAGCGCCGACTGTTTTAGCCATCATAAGTTCTGTTTTAGACGAGCAGTCACAACCGCATCCGTATTCACGAAGAATATTAATTAAAAACGGATTAGGTGTAGCCTTTACCGCAAAATATTCTTTATATCCTTTATTCCAAGAAAATGCTTTTTTGAGATTTTTAACATTTTCTCTTATGCCTTTCTCATCATAAAGATGAAAAGGTGTAGGGTACTTTGCCGCAATTTCCTCAACCTTTTCTTTTGATACAAACGGTATCTTTTTCATTCATTTATCCTCCTAAATCACATCACTGATTTTTCTATATAGTTTTTAATGCCGTTAATTCCCTGCCCCGTGACAGAAGAAAACGGAACAACAGGTACACCGCCGGCAAAAGCAAGTTCCTCACCCGATAAATCGAGCCTTTGTTTATAAGCGGTTTTCTTAAGCTTGTCCGCTTTAGTCATCACTATTATAAACGGAATGTTCATCTCTTTCAAGAAGTAAATCATACCCTCATCGTCTTTAGTCAAAGGATGACGCATATCAATAAGAAGAACTACAAGCGCAATGTTACGTTCGCTTTTAAAATAGCCTTCCATAAGCTCACCGAAACGTTTAAGCTCCTGCTTACTGATTTTTGCATATCCGTAACCCGGCAAATCGACAAATTTAATATTATCAACATCATAAAAATTTATGGTAATTGTTTTTCCGGGAACAGAACTTACTCTCGCTAAATTTTTCCTGTTAAAAAGCTTATTTAAAAGTGAACTTTTACCCACATTTGACCTGCCGGCAAAAACCACCTCCGGCTCAACACTTTCAGGTAACTGAGAAAGTACACCGTAAGCATTTTCAAAAACAGCCTTATTATAATTCATATTTCACCTACTGAGTAACAACATTTGTTTTAGTCTTTTTATCCGTTATAACAATATTGTTGTTTTTAACATCATTTTTTCTTTTAGGAACAGCAACAAGTGCGACAGGCAGTAATTCGTCAAACGTTTTAACGCTGACAAAGTTAATTGCATTTTTAACCTCGTCGGAAATTTCGTCAAGGTCTTTAACATTATCCTTAGGAATTATAACGGTATCACAACCGGCTTTGAATGCAGCCATTGATTTTTCTTTAAGACCGCCGATAGGAAGAGCCTTACCTTTAAGACTGATTTCACCGGTCATAGCAACGTTTGACTTAATAGGAATACCCGTAAGTTCACTTACAATTGCTGTTGTAATTGCCAAGCCTGCCGACGGGCCGTCCTTCGGAATTGCAGCTTCCGGTGCGTGAATATGTATATCCTTATTTTTATAAAAATCACTGTCAATGCCGTATTCGTCACATCTTGAACGAATAAATGAAACTGCCGTTTTGGCACTTTCTTTCATAACATCACCGAGATTGCCCGTAAGTTCAATTTTGCCGGTTCCGTCAAGAGCGGATACTTCAATCGGAAGCATTGTTCCGCCGACGCTTGTCCACGCAAGGCCGTTTACAATACCTACCTGATCTTCTTCACTTGCCAAATCCTTATCAAATTTTCTTTTGCCTAAATATTTTTCAATATTATCATTCGTTACTTTAAATGATTTTGCTCCGCTTTCAAGCGCAACGGTCGCTTTTCTGCAAAGGGTTGCAATTTCCTTTTCAAGCTTACGAACGCCTGCTTCTCTCGTGTAATTTTCAATCAAAGCATTTATGGCGTCATCGCTGATTTTAAATTCCCTGCCGTTTAAAGAATGCTTTACCATTTCCTTTTTAATCAAATGTTCCTTTGCAATATGGAATTTTTCAAGAGCAGTATAAGAATTAAGCTCAATAACTTCCATACGGTCATACAAAGGTTCGGCAATTGATGACGTATCATTTGCAGTTGTTATAAACAGCACTCTGCTTAAATCAACAGGAAACTCAATATAATGGTCGGTAAATGAATTGTTTTGTTCCGGGTCAAGCGCCTCCAAAAGAGCAGATGACGGGTCACCCTTAAAATCATTACCTACCTTATCAATCTCATCGAGCAAAATAATAGGATTCATAACACCGCTTTTGATAACGGCTTCTATAATTCTGCCGGGCATTGAGCCTATATATGTCTTTCTGTGACCTCTGATTTCAGCCTCGTCGTGTATGCCACCCAAAGCAATACGAACATATTTACGTCCCATACTTTTGGCAAGGGATTTAACAATAGAAGTTTTACCTACACCGGGAGGGCCTGCAAGGCAAAGAATTTGACCTGCAAAATCAGGATTACGTTTATAGACAGCAAGAGAATCAACTATTCTGTCCTTAACTTTTTCTAATCCGTAATGCTCTTTATCAAGTATTTTTCTTGCCTTTTCCAGATTAATAGTATCTTTTGTATATTTTCCGAAAGGAATTTCAAGGCATTTATCAAGATAATTTCTCTCAACCGTTCCCTCGTGTGAACCTGACGGCATTTTAGAGAGTTTGTCGCATTCCTTTAAAAGCTTTTCCTTGATATCATCACTGCATTTAAGCGCATTGATTCTGTCCTTATATTCCTCAGCCTCTTCCTGAGGGTTGTCGCTTTCCCCGAGAGCGTCGGAAATAACTTTCATTTCCTCACGAAGATAATACTCACGCTGACTTTTATCAATCTCATTTTGCACTTTTTCCTGAATTTCGCTTTCAATTTCAAGTGCACTGTTTTCTTTCTTCAAATAAGCAATAAGACGGCAAATTCTGTCAGATGGCTCAAGAGCCGCCAAAATATCCTGTTTTTCGTAATAATCAAGAAATGTGTTGGAGCAAACGTAATCGGCAAGTTCGCCAGAATCCTTAATTGAAATAACCTTTGCAATTACTTCATTACTGATTTTCGGCATAAGCGAAGCGTAACGCTCAAACTCTCTTTTCACAATTCTTTGATAAGCTCTGTTTTCGTCCTCATCAATTTCAAGATTAGACGGATTTTCATCGGCAAGTTCAACAAGGCCTGCAATATACGGCTTAACAGAGGTTAAACTGTAAAGAACAGCTCTTTCGCCGCCCTCAACAACAACTCTCATATTTTCACTGCCGGGAATACGAAGCATTTGCCTAATATTGCAAATAACGCCGACGTCATACATATCGTCAATATTAGGTTCGTCAACCGACGCATCTTTTTGGCAAACAAGGAAAACCTTTTGGTCGTCGTCCATTGCTTTTTGAAGAGCCTTTACGCTCTTTCGTCTGCCAACGTCGAAGTGAAGCACCATTTTAGGAAATACCACAATTCCCCTAAGCGGAATGATTGGCAATTCCAAAAATAAATTTTCTTTATTATCGTCCATATATTAAAACCTACTTAGTTCATCATAAATAATTAGTATATATTATATACTACCACGCCCAAAAAGGCAATATCTAAATATTAGAAAAAGAAAAGAACCTCATATAAACAAGGTTCTTTAATGCTTTATTTAATTTAGCGCTTTAACCGCAAACCTTGCAAAGCTTTCTGCCCGACGGTGCTTTAGCCCCGCTTGAAATTGACTTTGAGTGCTTTAATATTCTGCAATTTTTAGATTTATGATAAACCTTGCTGTTGCTGACCCAATAGTATTTTGCCGAGGTTTTCTTTTTATTTGAAGATTTTTTAGTTTCAGACTTACTAACATATATAGGCTCGGAGTCGCACCAAGAGGAATAAACGGTTTTGTCGCCGTCCTTTTTATATGTTCTGACCTTGACATAATAGGTTGTTTTAGCCTTTAAACCCTTAACTGTTTTAGAGCCCTTTGTTTTATCCTTAACCTTAACTCTTTTGTCGTCCTTAAATTTTTTAGAGGTTGAATATCTCACCTGATATCCGTCAACAGAATCGTAGGTTTTATATTTAACCTTAAAGCCTCCGGCAACTGCCGAGGTGCCCGTAATATATGTCGCCTTTGGCTTATTACTGTCGGCAAAAGCAGACGCACCAAACGAAAACGTAAATACAAATACAGAAATAATTGATAATAAAACGCTTATTAGCTTTTTCATAAAGCATTAACACCTTATAAAAACAATATAGCATAAACATAAGACTTTGTAAAGAAAAAAGAGTTTCCGAAAAACAGAAACTCTTTTTATTAAAAATTATGCATTTTTCAAATTAGAAGTTGTCAAACGTTTAGGACTCTTGTTAGGATTGCGAAGAATTATAGGCTCATCGCCATTTCTTACAGCGTCCTCGGTGATAATAACCTTTTCAATGGTATAATCACTCGGAGCCTTAAACATAAGGTCCTTAAGAACAGCCTCGAAAACACTTCTAAGACCTCTTGCGCCTGTATGACGTTCGAGTGTAATATCTGCAATAGCTTCAAGTGCCGCAGGCTTAAATTCAAGCTTAACACCGTCAAATTCAAACAACTTTTGATACTGCTTTACGATAGCATTCTTAGGCTCGGTCATAATTCTGACGAGAGCTTTTTTATCAAGATTTTCAAGAACGGTGATAACAGGGATACGACCGATAAGTTCGGGAATAAGACCGTACTTAACAAGGTCGTGCTGTTCCGCCTTTTTCATAATATCAATGCCGTCTACATCCTCAGCTTCAATATCAGCGCCGAAACCAAGCGACTTACCGCCTATTCTCTTTTCAATAATCTTTTCAATTCCGTCAAATGCACCGCCGCAAATGAAAAGGATATTTGAAGTATCAATTTGAATATACTCTTGCTGCGGGTGCTTTCTTCCGCCGGTCGGAGGAACATTTGAAACAGTACCCTCAAGTATTTTAAGAAGTGCCTGCTGAACGCCCTCGCCGCTTACATCACGTGTAATTGACCTGTTTTCACTCTTACGTGAAATTTTATCGATTTCATCAACATAGATAATTCCACGTTCTGCTTTTTCAATATCAAAATCGGCAGCTTGAATTAATCTGAGGAGAATATTTTCTACGTCCTCGCCTACATAACCTGCCTCTGTAAGAGTAGTTGCGTCTGCAATAGCAAACGGAACATCAAGAATTTTAGCAAGCGTTTGTGCAAGCATAGTTTTACCGACACCGGTCGGACCTAAAAGCATAACATTACTCTTTTGAAGCTCAACATCGCCTTTAACATTAGAGTAAATTCTTTTATAGTGATTATATACAGCAACAGACAATGCAACCTTAGCATCATCCTGTCCTATTACATATTCATCAAGCTTTGCTTTAATTTCCTCAGGCTTCGGAAGAGCCTTATTATCAGATTGCTTAACAGTATGAGGAATATCGGGCGAAGATGTCTGTTCAATTAAATCATAGCACAAATTGATACATTCATCGCAAATGAAAACTCCCGGTCCTTCGATAAGCTTATGAACCAACGTTTCCGGCTTGCCGCAAAACGAGCATCTTGCAACTCCGTTTTTAGGTTCATCGTGTGCCATATAATCACCTCAAATTATCTTTTATCAATAACTTTATCAACGAGACCGAAATCAAGGGCTTCCTGAGCAGTAAGCCAATTATCTCTGTCTGTTGCGGCTGTTAATTCCTCAACTGTTTTACCGCAGTTGGCAGCCATAATAGAATTAAGTTTTTTCTTAGTTTGCAAAATGTGGTTAGCAGCAATTTCAATTTCTGTAGCTTGACCTTCTGTTCTGCCGAGAGGCTGGTGAATCATAACCTCAGCGTTAGGAAGACAAATTCTCTTTCCCTTAGCGCCGCTTGAAAGAAGGAATGCACCCATAGAAGCAGCCATACCAATACAAATTGTGGATACGTCGCATTTAATATACTGCATTGTATCGTAAATAGCCATACCGTCGGTAACAGAGCCGCCGGGGCTGTTAATATAAAGACTGATATCCTTATCCTTATCCTGTCCCTCAAGGAAAAGAAGCTGAGCAACAACAAGAGAAGCCGTTGTTGAATTAACCTCATCGGATAAAACAATAATTCTATCATTTAAAAGCCTTGAATAAATGTCCATTGAGCGCTCGCCTGCGCTTGTTTGTTCAAGTACATATGGTACTAATGCCATATTTATCATGACCTTTCCGCTACTTAATAATATAATACTGCCCGCTGTAGCAAACGGGCAGAATTAAGATAATTTAAATTATTCCTTAACAGCTGAATCAACAATGATGTCAATTGCTTTCTTTGTCTTAACGTCAGCTGCGATTTGGTCAGCAGGAACAGCTTTCTTAATCTGGTCTGCTTCCATCTGATACTGCTGGGCAAGCTTAGCAATTTCAGCGTCGATTTCTTCTTCTGTTGCTTCAAGCTTTTCAGCCTCAACAATTGCTTCAAGAGCGATTGAAGCCTTAACCTGCTTTTCAGCGCCGTCCTTAAATGTTGCCTTAAATGCATCCTTATCCTGTCCGAGATATTTAAGGTATGTATCAAGGTCAATGCCCTGCATCTGAAGTCTGTAAGCGTAATCCTGAACCATCTCGTCAACACGCTTGTCAAACATACACTGCGGAACTTCACATTCCATATTATCGATAACCTGCTCAATAAGCTGGTTTTCAAAATCATTCTTAGCCTCTTCGGCTTTTCTTTCGTTCATCTGCTTTTTGATGTCGGCTTTAAGCTCATCAAGAGTATCGAATTCAGATACGTCCTTAGCAAATTCATCGTCAAGTTCAGGAAGTTCCTTTGACTTGATTTCGTGAATTTTACATTTGAATACAGCGTCCTTGCCTGCAAGTCCCTCTGCATAATCTTCAGGGAATGTAACGTTTACGTCAAATTCCTCGTCGCTCTTATGACCTGCAACCTGCTCCTCGAAGCCCGGAATAAATGAACCTGAGCCAAGCTCAAGAGGATAATTTTCGCCTTTGCCGCCTTCAAATGCTACGCCGTCAACAAAGCCTTCAAAATCGATTTCTGCTGTATCGCCCATCTCAGCTGCTCTGTCCTCAACAGTAACAAGACGAGAGTTACGATCACGCATATTTTCAAGTTCCTTGTCTACATCTTCGTCAGTAGCCTCTGTCGGAAGCATAGTAGCTTTAAGACCCTTGTATTCGCCAAGTTTAACCTCAGGATAAACTGTAACTTTCATTTTCATTTCAACACCCTGCTCCTTGCTCATAACAGGAACATCAAGGTCATAAGGAGTATCTACGGTTTTGAGACCTGCTTCCTCAATTGCAGCTGTAACAGCTTCAGGATAAACAATCTCAAGTGCTTCTTCATAGAAAGCATTTTCGCCGTAAACTTTTTCAATCATACCCTGTGTAGCCTTACCCTTACGGAAGCCCGGGATTTGGATTGACTTTCTCTGCTTCATATATGCAGACTTACAAGCGTCTGTAAACACCTCAGGTGTAACAGTTACTTCAATTTCATAAACATTAGTATCTACTTTATTAGATGATTTAAGTGCCATAATAATGACCTCCTATCAATAAAAATTCTAATCACCGAAGTGGCATTATAACATATTATGCCGATAATATCAAGTTTTTTATATTCAATTAATATTAAACATATTGTTAATTATTTACAAATTCAGAACTTTTTTATCAAAAGCGGGACAAATTTAAGCCTGTCCGCCGAAATAAGTTTGAAATCAATGCCGTCAAAATTATCGTCAAAAGCGTATTTTGCGGCTATACCGTGAAGATGCCCATAATAACATTTTTTTATTCCTTTTTCATTCAAAAGATTTAAAATTTCCTCACAGCTTTGATTTTGAGTAACAGGCGGATAATGAAGAAATACTATCTTTTCGTCATTTTTTGCCGATTCAATTGACGCTTTAATTCGCATAACTTCACGATTAAGCACCTTTTCGTTATGCTCCTCATCACTGTCAAAAAACCAACCACGGCTGCCGCAAACCGAGAAATCTTCAAAATCATAAGCATTGTTATGAAGAATCGATATAGTATCAAAACCGTTTTCCTCAATAAACTTATTCATTTTGCTCATTGTATTCCACCAATAATCGTGATTACCTTTAAGAATGATTTTTTTGCCGTTAAGGTTATTGATAAATTCAAAATCGGCTTTAAGCTCATTAAAGTTCATAGCCCAGCTTATATCGCCTGCTATAACAACATAATCCTTATCATCAACTATTTTATTCCAATTTTCTTTAAGTCTTTGAGTATAATTTGACCAGCCCTCAAAGGTATCCATAGGCTTGTTTGTGCCGAAGGATAAATGAGTATCGGCAATTGCAAAAAGAGACATATATTCTGCCTTTCCTGAAAAGGTAAATTTTGTTAAAATTCATTTGAATAAAAAAATCATTTCATCAAATAATAATAACCGAAGGGAGTGAAAAAAAGATGGATATGGAAATTAAAGGCATTTCCTGCGACGTTAAAAGCTGTAAATATCACGACAAAGCTAATAACTGTAACGCAGGTCACATCAAGGTAGGCAACAGCAACGCAACAAGCTCAACCGACACAAAATGTGAAACTTTTGAATGCAGCGAAGGTTGCAGCTACCACTAAAAACGGTCAAAATAACGGCTCTGTAAAATGCAGAGCCGTTATTTAATGCCTTAATATTATAAATCGAGAAGCTTGAATACCATTTGGCTCATATCTTCCTTATTGCATACATCTTTAAAACGAACGCTCTTATCTTTAAGAGAAGCAAGCGGCTTAGGAACGTCTGCGCCCGTAACCTTATGAAGTTCGTCAACCATAGCAAATTCGTCAAGCTTAGGTGCTTTACCGGCAAGAACTGCATTAAGTACACTTGCGGAGAACTTGTAAGGTGAAGCTGTTGAATCGATTACGGTAGGAATATCGTCACCTGTCGCCTTTACATATTCATCATAAACCTTAACTGCTACTGCCGTATGGGTATCACAAAGATAATGATATTTGTCAAAATGATATTTGATTGTATCGTCAACATTTTGTTCGGCTGTAAAGCCTGCGTCAAATTCCTTTTGAATTTTTGCAATAAGCTCATCAGATACTGTATATTTACCGTCTGTTGAAAGCTTATTCATCAAATCCCTGATAAGTTTATCATCGCCGTCGCTCATATGATAAAGAAGTCTCTCAAGGTTAGATGAAATAAGAATATCCATTGACGGAGAAGTTGTTGTATAAAACTTTCTGTTCTTATCGTAAGTACCTGTTTTCAAGAAATCGGTAAGTACATTATTCGAGTTAGATGCGCAAACGAGTGTTTTAATAGGAAGACCCATTTTCTTAGCATAGTAACCGGCAAGAATATTACCGAAGTTACCTGTAGGAACTACAACGTTAATCTTATCGCCTGCTTTAATCTTACCCATATTGATAAGGTCGCAATAAGTTGAGAAATAATATACGATTTGAGGAACAAGTCTGCCCCAGTTGATAGAGTTAGCGGAAGAGAACATCATATTCTTCTTAGCAAGCTCATCTTTAATTTCTGCATTTGTAAAGATTGACTTAACCGCACTTTGAGCGTCATCAAAATTACCGTTAATTGCACAAACGGCAACATTATCGCCCTCCTGCGTTGTCATCTGAAGTTTTTGCATAGGTGAAACGCCGTCAACAGGATAGAATACCAAAATCTTAGTATGGTCAACATTCTTAAATCCTTCAAGAGCAGCCTTACCGGTATCACCCGAGGTAGCAACAAGAATTACTATGGTTTTACCGTCGGCGGTCTTTTTAGCGGAAACCGTCATAAGATAAGGCAAAAGCTGAAGTGCCATATCCTTAAATGCACAGGTAGGACCGTGCCAAAGTTCCAAAATATTTTTATTGCCGTCAACATTTACTGTAGGTGCAATTTGAGGAGAAGAAAATTTTTCTGCCGCATAAGCGCCGCTTACACAATAATCGAGTTCTTCCTCGCTGAAATCTGTCAAAAATTCTTTAAGAACAGTCTTAGCTCTGTCGATATAGCTCATAGTTGTCATTGAAGAAATCTTATCAATATCAAAATGAGGAAGCTCAACAGGAACGAAAAGTCCGCCTTCTTCACTTATACCCTGAGCAATAGCCTGAGCGGCGGATACTCTGATTGAATTATCTCTTGTAGATGTATAAAGCATAATAATGTTTCCTTTCACCTTATAATTTAGGTTTATAATATTTTATACTAACTGAAAAGCATTTTCAAGATGTTTTATTGATTTTATTTTATTATTATCGGTATAAATCTCAATTACGTCAAATCTCGGCTGTAATTCGGTCTTATTTTGCATTAAATACATTTTAGCCGAAGCAATTATTTTTTGCTGTTTTGAATAAGTAACAAATTCTCTCGGCAAAGCGATTGAATGAACGTCTCTTTGCTTAACCTCGACAAAGCACAAATATTTTTTGTTTTGCACAATTAAATCAATTTCGCCGAAGCGGGTTGTATAATTGACATCAACAAGTTTATATTTATGTTTTCTTAAATAATTTGCCGCCTCAATTTCCCAAAGTTTACCTTTATTGTTCATTTTTCTTTTCCAAATACTTTTTCAAAAATGTTTTTCTGTGAATATCACTGATTCCGTACTTATCAAGCATTTCATAATGAAGTTTGGTGCCGTAGCCCTTATGTTTTTCAAACTGATACTGCGGATATTTTTTTGCAATGTCTTTCATATATCTGTCACGGCTTACCTTTGCAATAATGGAAGCGGCGGCAATATTTGCACTTGAAGCGTCACCTTTTACAATATCCCACTGTGCAATATCAAGACCGGGTTTTCTGTTTCCGTCAATAAGTGCAATATCCGGCTTAACCTCTAAAGCGTCAACTGCCCTTCTCATTGCAAGAAATGTTGCCTGCAAAATATTAATCTCATCTATTTCTTCAACGCTTGCCGTACCTACGCCGTAACTGACGCATTGCTCAACAATTTTGTCAAAAAGAGCCTCTCTTTTCTTTTCGGAAAGCTTTTTGGAGTCGTTTACACCCTCAATGACACAGCCTTTAGGCAGAATCACCGCAGCGGCATACACGTCGCCTGCAAGAGGTCCCCTGCCTGCTTCGTCGACACCGCAAACTACTTTAAAGCCTTGTTCATAAGCCTTATTTTCATATTCAAGCCAATCCATATTTACGGCAGCTCAAGCGAAATTTTGCCGAGCCTTCCTCCTCTGAATTCATCACACAGCATAACGGCGGTGCGCTCATAGTCAATTTCTCCGCCTTTGATTAAAAAGCCACGTTTTTTGCCTATAAGTTCAAGCATTTCCCACCCCTGAAGATTGTCAACGCTGTCAAGTTTATATCTGTCGCAAATAGCCTTAGGTCTTGTTTTTGCAAGTGTTTCAAGCAAGCGGCAAGATAATGTTTCAATATCTGTAACCTCGTCTTTTACAGCGCCTGTAAAAGCAAGTTTATCGCCGACTTCCGGATCATCAAACTTAGGCCAAAGAACGCCCGGAGTGTCAAGAAGTTCAATTCCTTTGCCAACAGCAAACCATTGTTTTTGCCTTGTTACACCGGCTTTATCCGCAACCTTTGCCCTGCTGTTACCTGCCATTCTGTTGATAAACGACGATTTACCCGTATTGGGAATACCGACAACCATAAGACGAAGCGGTTTATTTTCCATTCCTCTCGCCTTATTTTTCTCGATAACGTCAGCAAGTGCTTTATTAACGGTCGGGATAAAAGCGTTAAGACCTTTGCCCGTTCTGCAATCAACGGGAATTGCATATTTACCGTTATTTTTATAATATTCAATCCAAAGCTTAGTAGCATTTGAATCGGCAATATCGCATTTATTTAAAAGCACGATTCTCGGCTTTCTTTTAATTATACTGTCAAGTTCTGGGTTAGACGAGCTATACGGAATACGAGCGTCGACAAGTTCGACAACACCGTCAACAAGCGAAAGACTTTCTTTAATAATTCGTCTTGTTTTAGCCATATGACCGGGGAACCACTGAACGGTTTGTTTTTGAAAATCAGCCATAATGTCTCCTTTCAAAAATTTTCTTAATATATTTTAACATATAATCATATTTCAATCAATAAAAAATACCACAGAAATTAAATCTGTGGTATTTAGTAAGTAATATTAAATTACTGGATATCTTCCTTAACCTTTGCTGCCTTACCGATACGGTCACGAAGATAATAAAGCTTAGCACGACGAACTTTACCGCTGCGAACAACCTGTACGTCAACAACGTTTGGTGAATGCATTGGGAATACTCTCTCAACACCAACGCCGTATGAAAGACGACGAACGGTAAATGTCTTTGAAATGCCTGAACCCTTAATAGCGATTACAGTGCCTTCAAACATCTGAATTCTTTCTCTCTGACCTTCACGAATGTTAACAGATACCTTAACTGTATCACCGATGTTAAACTTTGGAAGTTCTGCTTTTGTGCTGTCTTTTTCAATTAACTTGAGTGCGTCCATTTTTCTTCCTCCTAAATTTTATGAGATGTTCATAACGAATAACGAAAGAGGACCATCTTCTTATAATGCTAAACGCCGACATTACACGCGTTGTAAGAGTTACAACGGATTAAATGCTGATATATAATACCACAATACTTTGCAAAATGCAAGTGTTTTTTCAAAAAGCAAAATAATTATTTAAACTCTTTATAATCCTTATCAAGAAGTGAAATTCTGCTGATGCTTTTCCATTCAAAATCCATATCTATAAGCCTTATTATCGTGTCAAACAAAAGCGACGGATTAAGATTTTTTTCAACACCGGCAAGAAGCCTGATATTAAGAACAATTACATCTCCACGAACAGATATCGAATATTTATCGATAAAGGATTTAATATTCGTCTCTTTCATAATTCTTTTTCTGCCTTTTTTACCCTTTTTAAGTGCAAGAATTTCATCGCTTGAAAGAACTTTTTTAATTTTTTCCAGTGCTAAATCATTATCCTTAAATTCGAATTTATAAACGTAATCGGAATAAGCAATTTCGCTGTTATCACGAAAATCGTCATAAACGTCAATAATTTTCAAATCTTCAGGCAAAACCTTATTGAGCCTGTTCTTGATTTCTTTATTTGAAATTTCACCGACGATTCTCAAATCAACGCTCTCGCAAAGGCTCTCAACGCCGAGAGAAAGCGGAAGAGAGAAACTCATATAAGGGTGAGGATTGAATCCCTCGGTATACCAAAGCGGAATTTCCGCCCTTTTAAGAGCACGTGCCATTGCACGATTTATATCAAGATGACTGATATATTTTAATCTGCCTGTTTTAGAAAAACGAAGTCTAACCTCTCGCATCGCAATGACCTCCGTTTAACTTATTTGCACCGCAACCCGCACATTTAATTCTGCAATGGGGCGTTGTTTTATTCTCGTGTGCCTTTTTATTTTCGTTTTCAAGGAATTTTCTGCTTACCCCGTAATCGAGATGGTCCCAAGGTAAAAGTTCAGAAAATTCACGTCTTCTGTGAGTGTAAAAATGCGGGTCAATTCCGTTTTCTTCAAAAGCCTGCATCCAAGCGTCAAACTTAAACTGGTCATCCCAAGAATCGAACTTACAGCCGAGTTCATAAGCACGGAGAATAACTTTTCCGAGACGTCTGTCGCCACGGGCAAGAACGCCTTCAAGAAGAGAAGTGGGAGTTTCGTGATAAGACACCCTTATTTTTTTAGTAGGGATTGATTCGAGCAAATGCTTTTGTTTTTGCTTCAAAGATTCCATACTGTCCTCAGGTTCCCACTGAAACGGAGTAAACGGCTTAGGAATAAAGGAAGCGCAGGAAATAGACACCTGAACACCCGTACCCTTTTGCCTGTTAGGATTATTGTAAAAAGCGTGCACTACGTCCATACCGAGATTTGCAATACCCTCGATATCCTCCATAGTTTCCGTAGGCAAGCCCATCATAAAGTAAAGTTTAACCGAAGTCCAGCCGTTATCAAAAGCTTTGGTACAAGTTCTTATTACTTCATCTTGAGTTACGTTTTTATTAATTACATCACGAAGACGCTGAGTACCCGCCTCGGGTGCAAATGTAAGTCCGCTTCGTCTTACTTTATTAAGTTGTTCAACAAGTTCGTCCGAGAAATTATCAACACGAAGCGACGGCAAAGAAAGATTAATATTATCTTTAACCGTCCAATCAATAAGTGTTGTAAGCATTTTATTAACTTCACTGTGGTCTGAAGTTGAAAGAGAACAAAGAGAAAGTTCGTCATAACCGGTTGAATCAATCAAAGCTTTACTTTGCTTATTAATCGTTTCAACACTTTTTTCTCTTATAGGTCTGTAAATAAATCCTGCTTGGCAAAAACGGCAGCCTCTTATGCAACCCCTGAATATTTCCTCAACTGCCCTATCGTGAACGATATTAATATAAGGAACAACAAATGCCTTTGGATAATACACCTTATTCATATCACTGACTACAGCCTTTTTCACCTTTTCGGGTGCGCCGTAAAGCGGTTTAAGTTCCTTTAAAGTTCCGTCATCGTTATATGAATCCTCGTAAAACGACGGAACGTAAATGCCGGTTATGTCCTTGGCTTTGAGTAAAAATTCCTTTTTTGAAAGTCCCTTTTTCTTACAATCAATGAGTAAATCGATAACTTGATTAGTAGTTTCCTCACCGTCGCCGAGAAAAACAATATCGACAAAATCGGTTATCGGTTCCGGATTGCAGGCACACGGACCGCCAACGCAAATAAGTGGCGTAAGACTTTCCCTGTCGCTTGATTTAAGCGGTATTTGTGCAAGATTAAGCATATTGAGAACGTTGGTATAAGAAAGCTCGTACTGAAGAGTAAAGCCTATCATATCAAAATCCTTAATATAATCTCCGCTTTCAAGGGCAAAAAGAGGCACGTTATTTTTCCTTAGTTGCTCTTCCATATCATTATCGGGAGCAAACACTCTTTCACACCAACTGTCCTCTCTGTCGTTAACAAGGCCGTAGAGAATTTTCATACCGAGATGACTCATACCAATCTCATACGTATCCGGAAAGCAGAAAGCGTATCTGATATCAACCTTGTCTTTATCCTTAACTACCGCATTAAGTTCACCGCCGATATATCTTGCCGGCTTTTGAACGTATTGCAGTAACTTTTCAACTTCTTTTTTCATCAAATTTAACCTTTCGGGTTTAATCAACTGTAATTAATACTGTAAATAATCAAATATACTGTAACAAAAATAAGTGAATACGATTTATTATAAATTAACATATAAACACATAAAATGCAAATTAAAACGATTGTGATTATACTTAATATCCTTGACGCTTTAAGTGAAAAAAGCCTGACTATTCTGCCGACATCAAGCGGATAAACAGGCAGGCAATTGAGCAAAAACAAAATCAAATTGATATCATCTTTAAAAAATAAATATAATATCAAATTCACCATAGGTCCGCTTAACAAAACCGCACATTCTTTAATAATAGGTAAATTATCCTCATATCTTATTGCAAAGCCGTAATATGACAAACGCATTTCATAAGGTTCGCTTTTGCAAATAAGCAAAGCGGACAAATGCCCCATTTCGTGCAAAAAAGAAAAAAGCAATAAATAAAGAAGCCGGCTCGAATTAAAAACAGCAGCCAAACTTAAAACAAGAATAAATGCATAATCGATAAATATATCACATTTTTTCAGTTTAAAATGCATATAACCACCGTTAAATACTACGATGATTAAAAATATTTAATTACTTTTTCTTTTATCAATAAAGCTTTGAAGAATTACAACGGCAGAAACGGCGTCTACGTTGTCTTTTCTCTTTTTGCCCTTGACATTGTTTTTTGATAAAATATCGTGAGCAATAACGGTTGTAAGTCTTTCGTCCTCATATTCAACGGGAATGTCAATCTCATTCTTTAAAGCTTCGCCGAGTTCTTTACACTTATCACATCTAAAGCCATACGAGCCGTCCATATTTCTCGGAAGACCGATAACAACCGTTTCAGGCTTTTGAGATAATATTATCTCTTTGATTTTTTCAACCAATTTAGGCTGATAACTTTCACTAATAGTTGTAAAGGCTGTGGCAAGAATTTCGTTTTTATCGCAAAAAGCTATTCCTGTTCTTGCATCCCCATAGTCAATTGACATTATTTTCATAAAGCGAATACCTTTCAAAGGGTTTAGTGAGAAAAGAAAGGAAAATCGAAAATCGACCTTCCTTTCTTATTAGAAATGTTAAGTTATTATTGCGCCGGAGCTTCTGTTGCAGGTGCTTCGGTAGGCGCCTGAGTTTGAGGAGCCTGTGTTTGAGCCTGCGTTGTCTTTTCAGCGCTTGCCTTAGTTGTATTTGAGTTATTGCTGCCGCCGGAGTTCGACGAATAACCGCTTGACGAAGAACCGCCGCTGTAGCTGTACTCATAACTTCCGTCGGAATGGTTGCCCGTACAATTGCCCGGTAAATTATCAACGTCATACCAACCGTAAGCGCCTGTACCGCTTCTCAGCTTACCGCAGCTTCTGCAATATGACTTTCTTACTATGCCGTCGCTTTCAGGGAATTTCTTAGAATATTTTTTATTCTTTTCATCAAGCTTAGCATAAATTTCTTTCATAACCGTGTTCCAAATAGTACCCGACGGGTTTGGAGAAAGGCTGTAAAATACTTCCTTAGGATTATCGTAGCCGTACCAAACGCCTGCCAAATAATCAGGAGTACCGCCGATAAACCAACGGTCCTTATTATCGTTAGTTGTACCTGTCTTACCGAAACATTCGATACCGGAAAGTTTATAGGTAGTACCTGTACCCTCGGTCATAACAGTTTGAAGAAGCTTATTCATAACCCAACTTGTGTTTTCACTCAAAGCTGTTGATTTAGTCTTTTCAGGGTCTTTTTCAATAAGAGTGTTGCCCTGACTGTCGAGAATTTTATAATAACAATACGGTTCATAATAATTACCGCCGTTGCCGAATGACGCATAAGCAGTAGTTAATTCAAGAACAGTCGCACCGTTTGTCAAAGAACCGATAGCAAGCGGACCGTAATCAGAGTCACGAACACTGTCAAGAGATGTTATATGGAAGTTTTCCGTAATAAAATCGTATGAATAATCAACACCGATTTTATCAAGAGTTCTTGCGGAAATAGTATTAAGCGACCTTGAAAGACCGTACTGAAGAGTTACGCTTCTGCCGGAGTAGCCGCCACCCTCATTAACAGGCCAAGGTTTGCCCTCAACGGTTTTAAACGGTCTGTCCTGCATAATTGTTGACCAATAAACGCCTGTTTCATTGTCCTCTTTCGTCTTTTCAAGAGCCGGACCGTAAACAGATAACGGTTTAATTGTAGAACCCGGCGGTCTGTTGGAATTTGTCGCACGGTTAAGAACCATAGAAGCTTTCTTCTTACCTGTTCCGCCGACAATACCCATTACACGTCCGTCATAGCCCATAACAACCATAGCGCCCTGAACTGTTTCGTCAGGCATACGCTTATAATTTTCATATACATCTTCCATTGAATCCTGAACATCAAAATCAATGGCAGTATATATTTTCAAGCCGCCGCCGTAAACAAGGTCGTGTGCCTTTTTACTTGTGTAGCCCATTTTCTGCAAATCTTCCTGAACGGTATTGATTACATAGTCTGTATAATAATCCGTAATACTGTTTTTCTTTGATTTGCTTTCGTCGTCTTTAATCTGTGAACCTTTATAATTCTTGCTGTTTGTAAATACCATTTCATAAGCCTTAGCCTGCTGGTATTCAGATTCATTCAAATATTTTTTATCCTTCATGGCGTAAAGGACATCAATTTGACGTTTCCTGTTATTTTCCGGCTCATTGAGAGGGTCATATTTACTAGGATACTGTGTAATAGCCGCAATGCTGGCAGCCTCGGCAGCATTTAAATCAGATACTTCTTTACCGAAGTAAACCTCCGCCGCTGTTTTAACACCGTAACAACCGTTAGAAAGACAAATTGTATTAAGATAAGCCTCAAGTATTTGGTCTTTACTGAAATTCCTTTCAAGGTTTAAGGCTTTTAAAATCTCGTTAAATTTACGAACATAAGTAACCTTGTTATCATCTGTAAGGTTTTTAATAAGCTGCTGCGTTATTGTTGAACCGCCTTGGTCGTTATTTTTAAGAAATACGCCTATAGTTCTAATCCAGTCAACACCGTGGTGCTTATAAAAACGCTTGTCCTCAATTGAAACAAAAGCCTCGGGAACATACTTGCTCATATCGTCAAGATTAACCCAAATTCGGTTTTCCTCACCGTGAAGCCTCGTAATCTCAACTACATCGTCACCGTCATAGCCGTAAATAAACGAAGTTTGGTTTTGACCGACCTTTGCTTCTGTTGTAAGGTCAAATACAGGGTCGCCGTAAACAACGCTGTAGCCGTAAATAGCAAGTACCGAGAAGCATACGATACCGACAACGCCGATAACCATAATTGCTCCCAAAATAACCTTGCCGAAATTAGAAAGTGCTTTTTGAGCCGGAGTTTTATTTTGCTTAGCTTTTTTCTTTTTAAGCTTTTTCTCCTGCTTTTGAACAAGCTCCTTTTCTATGTCACGTCCACGCTGTATCTTCTTAGCCTTTTTATCATCGGCGGAAGAAAGAGAATATGACGCAGGAACATTGTCTGCGTTTTCTCTTGAAGTTTTATCTTCATTATATGCTTTTGTAGAATTACTCATAAAAGACTTTAATAAATCATCATAATCATTTGAAGCCATATAAGTACCTCCGTCAAAAAATATAATTTATTATATTACAAAAATAAAAATAAATAAAGAATAAAATTGTAAATTTTACAATTAATTGATATGCTTTGCTCTTTTTTTATTAATGGGAACTGCACGAGACGATACAACTATATCATCATATGTCTGTTTTGCTCTTACATAAGTCCAAAATTTCCTGTTGCATTTTTGGCACAAACCGGCGCCTCTAAACGTATTATTGGTAAATTCATACTTTTTAATAGGTTCGATTTTACCTTTGCAAATCGGGCAGACAATTTCAACATCGTCAAGTTTGAAATCCTTATATTCTTTTTCTTTAATAAAATACGGTTTAAACACAAGTCTTTCAAAAAACGAAATATCGCAGGTATGGATATAAGCTTTAAGTTTTTCCTTATCGTAAACTTTTTTAAAACAAAAAGCCGTAATCATACAATCCTCAAGCGCTCTGTGAAAATTAGCCGAATCGGTATTAATATCAAAAATCTCAGCACAGTGCGAAAGACTTATTTGATTGGCAGAATCGGCATTTTCAATAAAACTCATACAATACTTTTGAGCATCGGCATACTTAGTCATAAAATCAACATAAACGGTATTTTCAAAACACTTGAAATTAGCGACTAAAGTATACAAATCACTTGTTGACCAGCTCAAAAAAAGCTTGTCCCCCCTGCCGCACCATTTGGCAAAATCGTCAAAAGCTTTTTCAAACGGTATTCCGCTTTTGTTAATTTCGTCAGCGGTTATATGAGTAAGATTTTTAAATCTTGAACCGAGTTTTTTTGACATCTGTGGTTTGATAAGCTGTTTAAAAGTATCGATAACTTCTAAATTTTCATCAAGCTTTACTGCGCCGATTTCGATTATCTCGTTCATTGCACGCTTTAATTTATAGTTATACGCATTGTTCCATTCTAAATCAAAAATAATAAAATTCATATTTTCCTCACAAAAAAATTAACCTTGCATTACGCAAGGTTAATCATTTTAATTCTTATCCTATAAAAAGAAAAACAAGGAATGCAGCAAGTACTATAACAAAAAATACAACAATCATCCATTTGGTGATTCTTTCAAGCTTTGCCTCAATTGTTCTTCCCTTTGATTTACCGAGGAAAGTATCAGCACCGCCGGCAATAGCACCGGAAAGATTCTGTGAACGACCTTCCTGCATAAGTACAACGATAGTAATTACAATTGAAAATACAATTAATACTGCACCGAAAACATAATGATACCAGAGCATAGTATCTCCTCCGTCTATATAAATTACTAATGAATTATAGCACAAGCAAAGTAAAAATGCAAGTGTTATTTTATTTTTTAAAAAGTAATCTGCTCGGCAACGTCATTTTCACTCGGAAGTGCGCCTGCTGCAGGCAGATTTTTAGCCCTAAATCTCCAAGCTTTTTCAAATTCACCCTCTTGGTAAACGTGAAGAGACACAACCTTATGTGTCTTTTTAAGTTTCATTGCGGCAATACCCTGCGTATCCTTAGTTGTCTTTGGTAAAATCGCACCGGTATTTACAAGAAGCATTCTTCCGCTTGATGAACAAAGAACAAGTTCGGTATCTTCTTTGATATAAATAGCCTGAGCCAACGGTGACTTGTTTGAATAAGCGTTAATAAGTTTCTTTCTGTTTGTTTTGGTAGCATAAGAAGCCATATCGACCTTTGCAAGTTTACCGTTTTCAAATACAAAAACCATATATCCCGTATAATCGCTGATAACTGCGGTATATACAACCTGCTCGTCCTCAGCCATTTCAAGTTTGCCCGGAACATACTCACCGAGAACAGAAGCCTTAGTATCGGCAAAATCGTCGACCTTAGCTTTATAAACCTGACACTGATTTGTAAAGAATAAAAGCTCATCTTTATTTGAACATTCGATTTCGGGAAGAAGTTTGTCCCCTTCCTTGATTTTCTGTTCGCCGCTCATACGAAGATTTGCGGTTTTTATTTTTTTGAAATATCCGTGTTCGGTCATAAACAAAGTTACCGGATAATCGGGTACTTCAACAGCTTCCTCTTCAACACTTTCGTCAACAGAATAAAGTATTTCGCTTCTTCTGCCGCTGTCGTACTTCTTTGTAACCTCTTCAAGCTCTTTAATGATGATTTTTTTCATTTTGTTTTTACTTGAAAGGATAGATTCAAGCTCAACAATTTCATTTTCAAGCTGTTCGATATCTTTAATTCTCTTTAAGATATATTCACGGTTTAAATGACGAAGTTTAATTTCCGCAACATATTCAGCCTGAATTTCATCAATACCGAAACCAATCATAAGGTTAGGAACAACCTCGGCTTCGCTTTCTGTTTCTCTTACGATTTTAATTGCTTTATCTATATCGAGAAGAATTTTAGAAAGACCTTTTAATAAATGAAGCTGATTTTTCTTCTTATTAAGATTAAACGTAACTCTTCTTCTGATACATTCAAGCCTGAAATCAACCCATTCAAGAAGAATATCTCTGACGCCCAAAACCATAGGTCTGCCCTTAATAAGAACGTTAAAGTTACAACTGAACGAATCCTGAAGCGGTGTGGACTTATAAAGCTTTGCCATAAATTTATCGGGGTCAATACCACGTTTTAAATCTATAGTTATTTTCAAACCGGAAAGGTCTGTTTCGTCACGAACGTCGCTGATTTCTTTAATCTTATTTGTTTTAACAAGTTCAACGATTTTATCAATAATCGCTTCGCTTGTGGTGGTAGGCGGAATTTGGGTAATATCAATACAGTTATATTTTTTATCATAACTGTATTTAGCACGAACCTTGACAGAGCCTCTGCCGGTACGATAAATTTTATCAAGTTCTTCCTTATCATAAAGAATATATCCACCGCCTACAAAATCCGGTGCAAGAAGCGTATCGCTGACCTCATGGTCGGGATTTTTCATAAGAGCAATAGTTGTATCGCAAATTTCTTTAAGATTAAACGAAGCAATAGATGAAGCCATACCTGCGGCAATACCTGTAGTCACATTACAAAGAATTGACGGGAAAGTAACAGGCAAAAGAGTCGGCTCTTTCATCGTGTTGTCATAGTTATCAACAAAATCGACCGTATCGGATTTAATATCGTCAAAAAGTTCGTGACAAATAGGTGCAAGCTTAGCCTCTGTATAACGTGAAGCTGCATACACCATATTTTTACTGTATGCCTTACCGAAGTTACCCTTTGATTCAACGTATGGGTAAAGCAAAGTTTCATTACCACGTGACAAACGAATCATAGTTTCGTAAATTGCGGCGTCGCCGTGAGGGTTTAACTGCATTGTACGGCCGACAATATTTGCACTTTTAATTGTACCGCCCTGCAACAGTCCCATATTATACATCGTATAAAGAAGCTTTCTGTGAGACGGCTTAAATCCGTCAATTTGCGGAATGGCACGTGAGAGAATAATACTCATAGCGTAAGGCATAAAGTTATCGGTTAAAGTGCTTGTAATCACTTCATCCTGAACAGAGCCTGCGCCTTTGATATGAACATTATCCGCAAGAGGCTGATTTTTTGCTTCGTCTTTATTAATTTTTCTCTTAGCCAAAACAAATTACCTCCTTAGCTTACATCTGCGGCATCAAGATAAAGATGACCGTAATCCGAAATATATTCTTTACGTCCTTCAAGATTATCACCCAAAAGCAAATCAAACATTTCCGAAGTCTTTTGAGCGTCATCGGGTGTAACCTTAATAAGACGTCTTGTTTTAGGGTTCATAGTGGTAAGTGCCATCATTTCAGCCTCGTTTTCACCAAGACCTTTTGAACGCTGAACAGTATATTTTTGGTCGCCTATTTCCTCTTTAATCTCGTCCATTTCTTTTTCATTATATGCAAAATAGGTCTGGTCCTTACAAGTAACCTCATAAAGCGGAGATTCAGCAATATATACTTTACCTGCCTCGATAATCTTAGGCATAAGCCTGTAAATCATAGTCAAAATAAGCGTTCTGATATGGAAACCGTCGACATCGGCATCGGTACAAATAAGGATTTTCGACCAACGAAGATTATTAATATCAAACAAAGACAAATCTTTTGCAGCCTTGCTCTTAACTTCAACGCCGCAGCCGAGTACCTTAATCAAATCGGTAATAATTTCACTTTTGAAAATTTTATCATAATCGGATTTAAGGCAATTCAAAATCTTACCACGAACAGGCATAATAGCTTGGAACGAAGCGTCCCTTGCCTGCTTACATGCACCGAGAGCAGAGTCACCCTCTACTATAAAGACTTCACGCTCGTTAACGTCTTTTGAACGGCAGTCAACAAATTTTTGAATACGATTAGTCATATCCATTTTTGACTGAAGTGAAGTTTTAAGTGTTTTTCTTGTATTTTCAGCTTTAACTCTTGCACGCATATTGATAAGAACCTGATTTGCAATCTTATCGGCGTCCATTTTATTTTCAATAAAGTAAACTTCAAGCTGCTTTCTGAAGAAATCGGTCATAGCCTCTTGAATAAACTTATTTGTTATAGCCTTTTTTGTTTGGTTTTCATAAGAGGTTTGAGTTGAAAAGGACGATACAACAAAGATTATACAATCCTCAACGTCTTGAATATTAATTTGACTGTCATTTTTAGAATACTTATTATTTGCTTTCAAATAAGCGTTAATTTGATTTACAAATGCGCTTCTGAATGCCTTTTCGGGAGCGCCGCCGTGTTCCAAAAAACTGGAATTGTGATAATATTCTTTGAGCTGATTTTTTAAAGAAAAGCAAATTGCGGCTTTAATTTTAAGCTTATATTCCGGCAAGTCATCTCTGTCCTTACCTTTTCTCTCACACTCCCAATACTGAGGAGTTGTGAAAGCCGTATCACCTGCAACTTCTTTAACATAGTCCATGATACCGTCATTATAGCAGTATTCGAAAGTTTCAAATTTAGAAGCAGAGGTTTGATTTTTAAGTATAAACTTAACGCCGTCGTTTACGATAGCCTGTCTTTTAATAGTTTCCTGAAAATATTCAAGAGGGATATTTATATCCGTAAATACATCTAAATCAGGCTTCCATTTAATAAGTGTGCCGGTATCTTTTTTATCATACTTTTCTTTTTTAAGACCGCCTACATTTTCACCTTTTTCAAAATGCAAGGTATATTTGTAGCCGTCGGTATGAATTTCTGCGTCCATATACTCCGAAGCATATTGCGTAGCGCAAAGACCGAGACCGTTTAAGCCGAGAGAAAACTCATAGTTATCGCCGCCGTTGTCGTACTTACCGCCTGCATACATTTCGCAGAAAAGAAGTTCCCAGTTATATTTATCCTCATTTTTATTATAATCAACAGGAATACCACGACCAAAGTCCTGCACCTCAACAGAGCCGTCAAGAAAACGGGTAACACAAATTTTATTACCGTAACCCTCTCTCGCTTCATCTATTGAGTTTGACATAATTTCAAAAACAGAGTGTTCACAGCCCTCTAAGCCGTCGGAACCGAAAATAACGGCAGGTCTTTTCCTGACCCTGTCCGCACCCTTTAATGACTTAATACTTTCATTGCCATATTCTTGTTTTTTTGCCAATACTATCCCTCCAAGTCGAAGTTCAAAATTGATATTATTATATACTATATCTTGTATAAAAGTCAAGAATACATAAAAAAGAGTGACAATACCTGTACTATGCGTATCGTCACTCTTATATTTAAATCAGATTAATCTTTCTGTTCGTTTGAAGCAGAATCGTTTTCATTGTCAACGTTTTGTGCCTCTTTATCTTCTGCCTCACTGTTTTCGGTTTCTTTATCATCAGCCTTATTATCAGCTATAAAACCGTTTTCCATAAGCTGTTTAAACTCGTTGCCTGAAATCTTTTCTTTTTCAATAAGTGTTTCTGCTACAAGTTCAAGCTTATCATAATGAGTTTTGAGAATGTCCTCGGTTTTGGCATAAGCGCTTCTCATCATCTTTTCAATCTGCTCGTCAATCCTTGCACTCGTTGCTTCACTGTAATTATTTACGTGACCGTAATCCTTACCGAGAAATACCTCGTTATTGTCATCACTGTAAACTACAGGACCGAGTTCGTCACTCATACCGTATTTGGAAACCATATCACGGCAAATTGATGTAGCACGCTGAAGGTCATTTGAAGCACCGGTTGAAATATCGTGAAGAGAGAGAGCCTCGGCTACTCGACCGCCGAGAAGCGAAACCAAATCTTCAAGCATATCAGCCTTTGAATTATAATTTTCCTCTTGCGGAGTGTACCAAGTATAACCGCCGGCACCCATTCCACGAGGGATAATTGAAATTTCTTTAACCGGGTCGTGGTCTTTAAGATAATAAGATGAAACGGCGTGACCTGCTTCGTGATAAGCGGTGAGCTTTTTAGCCTTTTTGGAATATTTATGAGATTTTTTCTCTGTTCCCATTTCGACACGTGAGGTTGCGTCGCTGATTTCTTCCATAGTAAGTGCTTTTTTCTTACGTCTTACCGCAAGAAGTGCAGCTTCGTTCAAAAGGTTTTCAAGGTCAGCACCCGTAAAGCCGATTGTATCCTTAGCGATTTCCTTAAGGTCAACGTCGGGACCGAGCGGCTTATTACGTGAATGAACTTTAAGTATATCTTCTCTGCCCTGTGCGTCGGGTCTGTTTACGGTAATCTGCCTGTCAAATCTGCCCGGTCTTAAAAGAGCAGGGTCAAGAACGTCAGGTCTGTTAGTAGCGGCAATAACGATAATACCGCTGTTAGTACCGAAACCGTCCATTTCAACAAGAAGCTGATTAAGAGTTTGCTCTCTTTCATCATTACCGCCGCCTGTACCTGCACCTCTGTGACGACCTACGGCATCGATTTCATCAATAAATACAATTGCGGGAGCTTTTTTCTTAGCCTGTTCAAACAAATCTCTTACACGGGAAGCGCCGACGCCGACATACATTTCAACAAAGTCGGAACCGGAGATTGAAAGAAACGGTGCGCCTGCCTCACCTGCAACAGCTCTTGCAAGAAGGGTTTTACCTGTACCCGGAGGGCCAACAAGAAGAACACCTCTCGGAATTCTTGCGCCAATCTCGGTAAAGCTTTCCGGATTTTTAAGAAATTCAACAAGTTCTTCAAGCTCAGCCTTTTCCTCATCACAACCGGCAACATCTTTAAATGTAGTCTTGCGCTTTTCATCCTCTACAAGAGTTTTTGTTTTAATTTTGCCGAAACCTAATGTACGGTTCGTTTCGTTATTCATAGCGCCGCTCATTTTTCTAAACGCATAAATTCCGAGAGCTATAAGAACAACGAACATTAAAATTGACGGAATCATACTGAACAGCCAAGCATTTGAAGTACCGGCTTTATAGTCATAGACTATAGGTTTATCGGGATGTTCCTCATTATATTTATCGACACTGCCTCTTATATCATCAAGAAAATATGATACTTTCGGGACAGAATAAGTCTTTTCCTCCTTCGGCTTAGCAAAGGTTTTATAAACGAGATTACCGCTTGATAAGTCAAGACTGAATTCAGAAACCTCGTTGTTTTTAAACATAGAAACAACCTGAGAATATTTCAATTCGGTAGAGGACTGCGAATTTACAAAATAAATCACAGCACCTATTAATAAGATAGGAATCAAAATATAAACAAGTATTGATTTCCAATTTTTTGACATATTATTCATTAATTAATCCTCCGAAGGAAGTTTGATTATAAAAACATTTTCAGTATTACAATCTTTTTTTACTCTTTCACATGCGCAAAGCCCGATTACGCCGATAATACCCTCATCATCGCAAACAACAATATTACCGTCTCTTTTTTCAATCGGATATGCGTTTTCATTAAAGAGTTTTTTTAAAGTTTTGGTGACGTTTCTGCCTGCCGGTTTCAAACTGTCACCGGGTAATCTTTTACGAATTGTAACACTGCCGATAATTTTATCACAGTCACAATAAAAATCAATATTTTCGCCTTTAAATTCATTAATATTTAAAATTTCGGTTACGAATTCGTCTTTTTTTACGGATTTTTCAAGATTTGCAAGGCGAATTTTACCTTTTGCACTGATTGCATATACATTATTTTCAATCTGAACTTTGCCGCTTTTTTGAGTGATATCAAGAACATTTTTTAAATGGACACGGTCTAAATTCACATTGTTATTTTCAAAATAAAGTTTAATAACACGTTTTTTTATTGCATTATCAAATATATTTAATTTTTTCAAATCTATTTCATTATTTAAAACAGATTCATTATATGTGCTTTTTGCCTGACTTAAAATATAAGAATAATCGTCATTAGCACTGCTTATAAAGTCGCTTATATTATCCTGATACCCTTCATTAAGTCTTTCAAAAAGCGGAAGCATTTGAAGTCTGATAAGATTTCTGCTGTAAGAGGCGTCGCTGTTTGTGCTGTCTACTCGGTAAGGAATATTATTATCATTACACCAATTACGAATTTCAGATGAAGAAATTTCAATAAACGGTCGGATAATTTTGCCCCTTACGGGCGGAATGGCACAGGCACCTTTAAGCCCCGTTCCCCTTGCAAGCCTGAACAAAAGGGTTTCAACATTATCTGTCAAATTATGGGCAGTTGCAATTTTATCACAAGGTATTGTACTAAAAAAGTCGTATCTTGCTTTTCTTGAATATTCTTCAACTCCCATACCGGCTTTTTTTGCAAGAAGCGGTGCATTTATAGATTTGATATAAAGCTCAACGCCCGATTTTTCACAATAGTTTTTCACAAAAAGAGCGTCATCTGTCGATTCTTTCCCACGTATTCCGTGCTCGATATGAGCGGCACAAATATCCAAATTATATTTATCTTTAATCGAGAGAAAAAACTCTAACAAGGCAATAGAATCGGCGCCGCCGGAAACGGCAACAAGCACCCTATCGCCTTTTGAAAGCATATTATATTTTTCAACGGTATTAACAGCTTTATTATTCATAATTTGATTTATCAACAGACCTGAAACGAGTATATTCCTTATCAAATGTCAATTCAATAGAACCGGTTGCACCGTGACGGTTTTTAGCAACGATAAGTTCGGTTTTATTAGCGTCGATTTGGTCTTGCTTATCCTCGTCAACTTCTGTACTGTAGTATGCCTCTCTGTAAAGGAAAAGAACAATATCCGCATCCTGCTCGATAGAACCCGATTCACGCAAATCGGCAAGCTGAGGTTTATGGTTTTTACCGTGACCTTCGGTACCTCTTGAAAGCTGAGCACAGCAAATGACAGGTATATTCAAATCCTTTGCCATCATTTTTAAGCTACGTGTAATTTCCGATACTTCCTGAACTCTGTTTTCCTTTTTAGTTGCAGATGAAATAAGACCGAGATAGTCGATAATTATACAGTCGACGCCTCTCATTCTGCGAACACGTGATTTAATTTCGGGAACGGTAATTGATGAAGTATCATCAAGGTAAAGCTCAACGTCATTATAAGTAGCCGCAGCATTACCGAGCCTAACCCATTCCTCATCAGTAAGCTCGCCTGTTTTAAGCTTTTGGGATTCAACACCTGCCTGTGAGGACAAAAGTCTTTCTGCAAGCTCCGTTTTCTGCATTTCAAGGCTGAAAACAATACACTTTTTTCTTGCACCCATTGAAATATTTTGCGCAAGGTTAAGTGCAAAACTCGTTTTACCCATAGCAGGACGGGCACCAATAAGAATAAGATTACCCTTATTAAGTCCTGTAAGCATTTTATCAAGCATACCGAATCCGGACGGAATACCCTTATATTTTTCTTTATCCTCGCCCGTTATCTGTGCAAGTTTTGTATATACATCATTTACAATAACCTCGCTTACCTTTGTCGGACCGTTAGATTCTCTGCCTTGGCGAATATTATAAATACTCTGCTCGGCATTTTCCAAAATACTTGTTGCGTCTGCCTCTCCGCTTGTTGCGTCCTCAATAATTTTTGTCGAAAGCGATACAAGCTGACGAAGATAATATTGTTCTTTAACTATCTTAGCATAATAAACAACATTAGCGGTAGACGGAACAGATTGAGCAAGTTGTAAAAGATATTCTCTGCCACCCGCCTCGTCATATTTACCGTCTTTAGCAAGTGCATCCGCAATAATGACAGGGTCGATAGCCTTTGAATTGCTATACATAACCATCATACTGCTGAATATTGCGCTGTGCTGAGGAAGATAAAACGAGTCGGCATTGACGTGTTCAATTACCTCTTCAATACATTCGGGCTTGATTAAAATTGAGCCTAAAACGGATTGCTCCGCTTCAAGATTAAACGGCATATTAACCGAGCTTGAAACATTTAACGAATCAGCCATAAATTAAGCCTCCGAAACCTGAACAAACACCTTTGCGCTAATTCCCTGATAGACTTTAATTTCAGCCTGAACCGTGCCGAAAGCCTTTACATCGGGCATAACTATCTTTCTCTTATCGATATCAATTCCGAGTTCTTCCTTAATTTGCTTAGAAACATCTTTAGAAGTTACCGAGCCGAAGAGTTTACCGTTAGCGCCGGCTTTTGCTTTGAGTTTAAAGGTTTTGCCGTCAAGTTTTGCAGCGTCAGCCTTAGCCGCTTTAATTTCTTCAGCTTTATGGAATTTTTTAGAAGCTTCTTTATTATTAAAATCATTCATAGCGCTTGAATTTGCTTCAATTGCAAGTCCTTTTGGAAAAAGAAAATTTCTTGCATATCCGTCTGAAGCATTTACAAGGTCGCCTTTTTTACCGAGATTTTTAACATCCTGCTGTAAAATAACCTTCATTATTATATCCTCCGTTATATTTCCATCAAAATAGGTAAAATCATAGGTCTGCGCTTGGTTCTCTCATACATTAAACGTGAAAGTTCATCACGAAGTCCCGATTTGACCGAATTCCAATCGTGGAATTTAACATTATAGTTTTCATCAATAACCCTGCAAGCAAGGTCTCTTGCCGAGTTCATAAGCGCCTCGTTTTCTCTAACATAAACAAAGCCTCTTGAAACAATATCGGGACCGCTTACAACCTGACCGGTTGAGCTGTCAATAGTTGCAACAACGATAATAATACCGTCCATAGAAAGGTGCTTTCTGTCATTAAGAACGATATTACCGACATCACCGACGCCGATACCGTCAACATAAACCTCACCCGACGGCACGTTTTCGACAAGTTTTATTTTATCCTCGCCGAGTTCGATTTTTTCGCCGATATTTGCAATATAGATATTTTGTTTATCAATACCCATAGCCTCACCGAGCTTAGCGTGTTTTTGAAGATGCTTTTGCTCACCGTGAACAGGGATAAAATATTTAGGCTTAACAAGACCTATCATAAGTTTTAATTCTTCTTGACAGGCGTGGCCGGAAACGTGAACGTCATACATTTTTTCGTATATAACCTCAACGCCGTGGCGCATAAGTTCATTAACAACATTGCCCACCATTTTTTCATTGCCCGGAATAGGTGTAGCCGAAATAATAACATAGTCGTTAGGAGACAAAGTAACCTTTGTATGAGCACCGAAAGCAATCTTTGTAAGTGCCGACATAGGCTCGCCCTGTGAACCGGTGGTAATAATTACAAGCTGGTCATCGGCATAATTTTTAATAGTATTAATATCAATCAAAATTCCCTGCGGAACATTAAGATATCCGAGTTCGCTTCCGACCTTAACAAGATTTTCAAGGCTTCTTCCGACAACGGCAACTTTACGGTGACGTGCACACGCTACATCAATAATCTGCTGTACTCTGTGAATATTTGAAGCAAAGGTTGCAACAACAATTCTCTTTTTATTTGCTTTTCTGAAGAGATTTTCAAAGCTGTCGCCTACCGATTTTTCACTCGGCGTATATCCGGGACGTTCGGCGTTGGTGGAGTCGGAAAGAAGAGCCAACACACCTTTACGTCCGTATTCCGCAAAACGGCTTAAATCAATCATATCGCCGTCAACGGGAGTGGTATCAATCTTAAAGTCGCCTGTTTGAATAACAACACCGGCAGGACAGCGAATTGCAAGACCTACGGCATCGGGAATTGAGTGATTAACGTGAATCATCTCAATATTAAACGCACCGAGTGTAATATTATCTCTCGGCTTAATTTCAACAAGTTTTGCTGAGTTTAAAAGTCTGTGTTCTTCAAGCTTACCTTTAATTAAACCTATTGTTAATTTAGTAGCATAAATAGGAATGTTTACCTTTTTAAGAAGATAAGCAAGACCGCCTATATGGTCCTCGTGACCGTGAGTAATAATTATGCCTCTGATTTTATCCGCATTACGTTCAACATAGGTAAAATCGGGAATTACAAGGTCAACACCCGGTAAATCGGCATCCGGAAAAGCAAGACCGCAATCGACAATAAACATATCGTCGCCGTATTCGTAAAGAGTCATATTCTTTCCGATTTCGTTAATACCGCCTAAAAATGCTATACGTACAGACTCCTTCGCCTCAGGCGGAATTTGAGCCTTTCTTTTGTTTGTCTTACGGTAAGTTACATATCGCTTCTTGGAATTCCGTTTTCCTTCAGCAATCTTACCGTAAGGCCTTTTTTGATTTGTCATTAAAATATAAACCTCCGAATTAAAAATATTTTTTCCGTTCAACTGAAATTATAGTATATAATAAATGATTATAAATAGAATGTCAAGTGTTCAAAACAAGGCAGTCATAATAACAGGACACTAAACTCTATATTGATTATTGCCCAAAATAATGGTAAAATATAAAAAATTTACAAATTGGTGAAAAATATGAAAGCAGTTAAAATATATACAGACGGTGCATGCTCGGGAAACCCCGGAAAAGGCGGCTGGGCAGCAGTTCTCGTCTACGGAAATAAAGAAAAAGAACTTGTCGGCGGAAGCAAGGAAACCACAAACAACAGAATGGAATTATCCGCAGTAATCGAAGCGTTAAAAGCGCTTAAAGAACCTTGTGAAGTCGACCTTACTACCGATTCAAAATATGTATGCGACTCAATCACAAAAGGTTGGGTTTACAATTGGAAGAAAAACAATTGGAAAAAAGCAGACAAAAAGCCTGCTTTAAACGTTGATTTATGGGAAATGCTTTTACCTTTGCTTGAAATGCACAAAGTCACATTTAATTGGGTTAAAGGTCACAACGGTCACCCTTACAACGAGAGGTGCGACGAATTAGCAGTCAATTATTACAAAAATCTTTAAATATCCCCTTTAAAGAGTATTCCTATACCCTCACCCATCTTACCGCCGTTTTGCATAAAGTGCTTAGCGCTTCTTTGCAAAGCGGTTTTTTCTTGATATTTCGACTTAATAAGCTGCCTTTTGCCGAAAATTCTTTCAATCGCCTGCCTGTCGTCATCATAGGAATAAATCAAATCAAACAAAGTTGAAAACTGCAAAATATTGCTTGAGCTGTCCATAAACTGCCAATTTTCACCATATAAAAGCCAGCTTTCGCAAAAGAAATAATCAAAATCGTAATCGGGAAAATACTTGTCGAAAAAGCTTTTTGCATTTTTTAACGAATTGACGCAATCGGCATAGACAAGTTTTTCGCCCTGCGGAATATGGACATAAATAACATTTTCACCGCATTCAAACGGGAATAAACTGTAATCAAGTAATTTGTTATTGCATTTAAAAAACTGAAATTGAAGCCTGCCTAATCTAAAAAGCTCAAAATTCAGATGATTTTTTATCCATGGAAGATTTTTTAAACCTTTATTGCCGTTATTTTCACACCAAACGGTTATATCTTTCATAGTGTCAAAATATATTTCATCGCTGATATTTGCATTTTTATACTTCGGATAAGTAAATTCAACGCTGTAAAGCAAAGCGACGGCAAGTTTTATCATATCGTTTTTGGCAAAAGAGGATTTAAAATTATCTTTCTTTGCTTTTTCGCATAAAGAAATAAACTTAGCCCTGTCTTTTTCGACAAGGCTAAGCACTTTGTTTTTTAATTCACTATTAAGATTGATTTTATCGGCTAATAACTTAATATCCATAAAAATTACTGTTGTGGCGGCTGAGCGTCAGACACCTGTGCATCGCTTGAAGGTGTGGTATCGGATACAGCCTGAGTTGTTTCATACTTAGAAATAAGACCTGAGGACTGAATGTGAGTAACATTATATTTCATTTTATACTCCGTAAGAAGCGGTAAAACTTCTTTATTTAAGAAATTAGAATCAGCGTGTTCGTCTTGAACGGTAAAAGTCTTATCTGCATCCTGATACTTAATTTCTCTTTCAAGAGCACCGATATCGTCAAGTTCTATTCCTTCATAGAAAATATATGTTCCCTTGACAGTAATTGTATTTTTAAACGGATTTGCAGCCTCGGTTGTATAGGAAGAGGCAGCCTGCGTAGTGGTTTCCTTAGTCGGAAGCTTGATAGTGCCGTTATTGATAAGAACAGCAATAACAACAATCGCCGCAACAACTATTACAAGGAGCACATACGGCCATTTCTTTTTCTTCTTTTCTTTTTTAAATCTATGCCTTTCAAGAGTAGGTGCGTCGGTATCCTCATCAACATGAGTATTTTGCATACTTACCTCATTATTTTCCTCCTGATAGGAAGCATCGTCTTTTTTATGTACTACAAGAGGGTTGTCAAGCTTTTCCTCTTTAATTTCATCTGCCATAACTATCTCCTTAAGAAAAAACTTTTGATTAATTATACCACAGTTTTAACGTATTTTCAATAACTATTGAATTTATTAAAACAAATTGATATAATTAAGGCAGAATACATATTGGAGTTGATACTATGAAAATATTAGCGTTCGATATCGGCGGAACAAATATCAAATATGCACTTTGTGACGAAAAATTCAATCTTACAGACAGGCACACGGTTCCGACCGATGCTCAAAAAGGCGGACAGGAGCTTGTTCAAAAAATAATAAGAATAATCGAAGGCTATGAAAATATAGACCGCATTGCAATTTCAACAGCCGGTCAGGTTGACAGTGAAAACGGAATTGTTGTTTATTCAACGGATAACATTCCATACTACACGGGAATGATGGTCAAAAAGATTATAGAAAACAAAACAGGTATTCCTACTTTTGTTGAAAACGACGTTAATGCGTTTGCACTCGGCGAGGCAAGATTCGGTGCCGGCAAAGAACACAGTGATTTTCTTTGTCTTACATACGGAACAGGTATCGGCGGCGCAATGTTTCTTGATAATAAGCTTTATAAAGGAAGCACGTCATCAGCGGGTGAATTCGGTCATATGATTACTCACGCCGGCGGAAAGCAGTGCACCTGCGGCGGCGAGGGATGCTATGAATGTTACGCTTCGGCAAGAGCGTTAATTGAAGCTGTAAACAAAGCAAACTCCACTAACCTTGACGCATTTCAAATTTTTGAAAAAGAAAATTTCAGCAAGCCTGAAATCAGGTCGGTTATTGACAAATGGATTGACGAAATGATTATAGGTCTTATTAATATTATTTATATTTTCAATCCGCCTTTGATAGTTTTAGGCGGCGGAATTATGAATGAAGATTATGTTATCGACCTTATAGACAGAAAAATATATAATCTTTTGATGGATAATTTCAAAAACGTAAATATAGTAAGGTCAAAATTAAAGAGTGATTCGGCACTTTTGGGTGTCGCATACGAAGCCGCACAATTATAAGATTAAAGATAAAGACGAGATACAATTCAACCGTATCTCGCCTTTTTATTTTCATATTAAATTTATTGCGCCGATAATTGCAAGATGAAGAGGATAATAAATATAGAAAAACCATTTCATAAATTTATTAATCTTTTCGTTTTTACCTCTTTGGCCGTTATAGAGATAAATTATCGGAATTGAAAAAACGACTGCCATTTGCATAACGCCGTAAAGTTTATCGATAGCGAAAAAATAAACTGTTGAATAGAGAAATACGTAAAAAATCATCCAAAGCATTTGCTTTTTAAAATCGCCTCTGTTAGTGCCGATTGCCATAATACAAAGTGCGGCTATACAGCTCCAATCGCTTGACAGAGTTATTATGCATATCAAAATCACAATCAAAACTTTTAAAGCATTATTTAACTTCTTGCTGTTTGCGACACGAAGCATAATAAGTCCCCACGCAAGCGACCACATTACACTTGTTTGGTTAAGGAAATTTCCGTAATAAAACGGTATAAAAGACTTGATATCGACAAAATCATTTGAAGCAAAAATATATGCAAAATGCGATATAAAAGCAAACAGGAACAACCTGAACGTATATTTCTTGATATTTTTGGTGTAATGATATCCCTCGGCTATAAAATAGCACATAATCGGACAAGTAAGCCTGCCGATAATATGCATAATCACAGGCAAAACTTCACTCGGGTAGCCGGGATAAAGCATCCAGGCAATATGGTCAACCGTCATTGCAACAATTGCAATTATTTTAAGTTCATTAGAGTCAAGCAATTTGTTTTTCGTCATAATCAACACCAAAATAATTATATCATCAAATCACATTTCAATCAAGATTATTTGCATAATTCAAAACCTTGTGTTATATTTAAAACATAATTACTGACAGGAGCTAAATATGAAAAAGAGTTGGGACAAAAAATGGTACAGCGATGAATTTTTGCAAAAATTAAAAGACGGCGCATATGAAGAATACGACGGAAATTTAAAATATACCGTTAAGTATCCGCCTGACGCAATTTCAAAAACGGGAATTGACCCAAGAATGCTCGGCGGTCCAATTGGCAAAATGGCAAAACTTCTCAGATTCGTGCCCGATTTTATATTTAACAATATACATACAAGCGTAAACAGCAAGAATATTGAAGCATTTAGGAAAAGTTGCGAAATATGCTCGTATGCCGATTGCAAAATAAAAAGTGTTGATATCGAAAACAGCCATATAAAAGCAAGCGACGGATATAACATTCCGATAAGAATATACAAAAGCAAGAATAAGACAAATTCCAATGCGTGTTTGGCATTCATTCACGGCGGTGCTTTTGTTGCCGGCTCGCTTGCCCCTTACGATGAAGCAATGAAAATGCTCGTTGATAAATTCGAGTTAAAAGTAATCAGCATCGATTACAGACCTTTGCCCGAAAATCCTTACCCTACTCTTTATAACGACTGCTTTGACGTAATTGAATACATTTATAATAACGAAAATGAATTTGAAATTGATAAAAACGAAATTTTCGTTTGCGGCGACAGCGCAGGCGGCAATATTGCACAAGCGTGTGCAACTCATTTTGCAAAAACGGATATTATCAAAGCTCAACTTCTGCTCTACCCTACGCTTAATCTTTTTCAAATTGAGGATAAATATTACAAAAAAGACATTAACGGTTTCACATTTGAACCAAAGCAAAAAGGGCTTTCAAAAGGTGTAATACGTCAAATGCAAACACTGGCAAAATGTGACGTTACCAAAATCGGAATTAAAAAGCCCGATAAATACAATAATCCCTATTCATTTGATGTTTTAAGCGATATACCTACATTTATATCGGTAGGTGCACTTGATTTCTTGAAAAAAGATGCATTTGCGTGGGCGCACAAGTTAAATGACAAAGGCATAGATTTAAAACTTGTTGTTTATAACGGCTTGGGTCACGGTTACATTAACGCAACAGGTGTATTTCCTCAAGCGGAAGATTTGATAGACGAAATGGGAGAATTTATAAAAAACCGTTTATAATCATAACCACCAGTTGAACTGGTGG
Organism: uncultured Clostridia bacterium; assembly: GCA_945874765.1. Taxonomy (GTDB): domain Bacteria; phylum Bacillota; class Clostridia; order Oscillospirales; family Acutalibacteraceae; genus Eubacterium_R. The sequence goes on along the minus strand of CAMCHQ010000015.1, from coordinate 61 downwards.
TTTGCTCAGGCCCTATAAGGGCCGCCTACTGGCTTGCCGACTGAAAGTCGGCACTGAAGTT
>CAMCHQ010000014.1 GCA_945874765.1 uncultured Clostridia bacterium | reverse complement strand
TCAGCTTCGCTGACTGATGAGGTGATTTTTACATATATTCCCCTTGAGGGGAAGCGTAGGGGCGAACTGTGTTCGCCTTTATTTCCTGAGCTTAATATGAACCTCACGAAGCTGCTGCTCTGTAATTTCGTTTGGAGCACCGCACATAAGGTCCTGAGCCTTGCCGTCCATCGGGAATGCGATAATTTCCCTGATGTTGTCCTCATTTCTGAGAAGCATAATCATTCTGTCAATACCCGGTGCCATACCTGCGTGTGGCGGTGCGCCGAATTGGAATGCGGTGTAAAGAGCGCCGAACTTCTCTTTGAGCACTTCCTCGTCATATCCCGCAATTTCAAATGCTTTTTTCATAATATCGATATCGTGGTTACGAACTGCACCCGATGAAAGCTCAACGCCGTTGCAAACGATATCGTACTGATATGCGAGAATAGTAAGCGGGTCCTCGTTTTCAAGCGCTTCAAGACCGCCCTGAGGCATAGAAAACGGATTGTGAGTAAAGCCGATTTTCTTCTCTTCCTCTTTGTATTCAAACATCGGGAAATCGTTGATAAAGCAGAAACGGTAAGCGTTTTTCTCCAAAAGGTCAAACATTTCGCCGAGCTTTGTTCTGATTTGACCTGCATATTCTGCGGCTTTAGCCTCGTTGTCGGCAATAAAGAAGATTGTGTCGCCTACTTCAAGATTTGCAATGTCTGCAAGCTCACTCTTCATATCGTCCGGAATAAACTTGTCAATAGGTCCTTTGTATGACTTATCCTCCAAAACAAGAAGATAGCCGAGACCGCCCATACCGATTGACTGAGCAAATTTGAGAAGCTTCTCGTGCTTGCCCTTTGAAATATCCTCGTGAACCTTGATGGCTCTTACTGTCTGTCCGTGGAACGGCTTGAATGTGCAGCGCTGGAAAAATTCAGTCACGTCAACAATTTCAAGCGGATTTCGAAGGTCCGGCTTGTCTGTACCGTATTTGAGCATTGATTCCTTGTAGCTGATAACAGGGTAAGGCGCCTGCGTTACGCTGTAGCCCTTAGGTGCAAACTTCTCAAATGTTTTTGTGAGAACTTCCTCGCCTACCTTGAAAACGTCCTCCTGTGTTGCAAAAGCCATTTCAAAGTCAAGCTGATAAAATTCACCCGGTGAACGGTCTGCTCTTGCGTCCTCATCTCTGAAACAAGGAGCAACCTGAAAATACTTGTCGATACCCGATACCATTAAAAGCTGTTTGTACTGCTGAGGTGCCTGCGGAAGAGCATAAAACTTGCCCTTGTGAACACGGGACGGAACTACATAGTCACGTGCACCCTCGGGAGAGGAGGCGCAAAGAATAGGGGTCTGCATTTCCAAAAATCCCATTTCAGTCATAACCTGACGAAGATATGCAATAACCTTGCTTCTGAAAATGATATTGTCCTTAACCTTTTCGTTTCTCAAATCAAGGAAACGGTACTGAAGCCTCTTGTCCTCACGGATTTCCTTAGAAGTCTGAATTTCAAAAGGAAGCGGCTGCCTTACCTTGCCGAGTGTTGTAACTTTTTTAGCCTCAACCTCGATTGTACCCGTTGCGATTTTCGGGTTGATTGTGTCCTCATCTCTCTTTTCCACGATACCCTCGATTGAAAGGCAATCCTCCTTGCTTATTCCGTCAAGAAGAGTTGTGTCACGCATAACAACCTGCATTACGCCGTACATATCTCTAAGGTCGATGAAAGATACACCGCCGTGGTCACGAATGTTCTCAACCCAGCCGGCAATCTTAACTGTAGAATTAATGTCAGCCTCTGAAAATTCGTTCATAGGCTTTGTTCTGTAAAGTGTTGAAAATTCCATACTGTTCTCCTTTTTTTTTAAATTTTTCGTAAAATAAAAATAGCAGCCTTAAGTCCAATAGGACGAAAGACTGCTTCCGTGGTACCACCTAAATTAGCCGCATAAAAATGCAACTCACTCAAAGGATTAACGCTCCGACACGTCCGAGTCTAATAACAGTAACGCTGATAAATTACTGCGTTCTTTCGGAAAACTCATAGGTGTTTTTCATTATTTACCCACACCGACTTGCACCGACCGTCGGCTCTCTGAAGAAAAATAAATAATTACTCTCCTAATCACAGTTAAAATATTACTTAACTAATATATCACGAAAATCTCTTATAGTCAACCATAATTTTCTTGGCTAAATAAGATTGTATTAATTATTATTTTATGCTAAAATATATTATATTCAATTTTTCGGAGTGCTATTTTAATGAAAAAACTTCTTTCAATATTTTTGTCTCTTTCGCTTTTTGTGAGTGTTTTGGGCATATGCGACGTTTCTTTTGCAAGCCAAACAAGCGATATTGCACCCACAAGGCTCGGGGACACCAATACATATTATTCATATGATTTTGCAAGTAAAACGCTTAAAATTTCAGGTCAGGGCAGAACTCCCGATTTCACCAATTCAAGCGGAAGCTCCTCTTCTCAGCCGTGGTTTTTTTACAGAGATGACGGCTCGATTGAGCATATCGTTGTAGAGCAGGGTGTAACGTATATAGGAAGCTACTTTTTTTACAGCACCTCCTGCACCGATATTTCTCTTGCAGACAGTATTGAAAGTATCGGCGGTTACGCTTTTGCCGACTCTAAAATAAAAAATATCACACTTGATAAAAACCTTAAATATATATCCTCTTACGCATTTTATTTTTGCGATAAATTAACGGATATAACCATTCCCAAAAGCGTTTTGTCAATCGGCACTTCTGCTTTTGAAAACTGCACCTCTTTGTCAAAAGTGACTTTTGAGGCAATGGGCGCTCAAGGCTCGGTATCTCAGCGTGCTTTTTTCAAATGCCCGTCTCTTAAAAGGGTTGATATTCCGTCGGGTTTTAAACTTTCACCTTACAGTTTCGGCTATAAAAGCGCAAGCGTTGACGGCACTTACGACGGCTTTACTCTCGGCGTTTTCAGCGGTTCAAAGGCTTACGATTATGCAAAAGGTCACTATATCGATTATGTCCTTTTAAACGAGATTGAAATTAACGAGGGCGACAGCGCTTTGAGAACATATACGTCGGATAATCTTACGCAGGAAATGATATATAAATTCACCCCCAAAACCGCAACGCAATACACTTTTTCTTCAAGCGGTGACGTCGATGTAAACTGCGTTTTAAAAGACGGCGACGGCAACACTCTTATTGAAAGCGACGACAACAGCGAAAGCGACCTTAATTTTACGATTAAATATACTTTTGAAGCGGATAAAGTCTATTATTTTTATGTAACAAGCGTCAATTCTTTGGGCGATTATACCGTTTCTCTTTCAAGCGAGAGGATAGTGGGTATCTCGATTTCGTGGGATAAAACGTATCAGGCGCAGGAGATTAAAGACGTTAATTTTTCCGTTTTGGAATATATCAAAACTCAGACAATCGACTTTGAATATGCAAGCGGATATGTTTACAAAATGCCTTTTAATAACGGCGCAACATACCGTGGAATGAAAATTACATATAACAATCTTTTAAACGGCAAAGTTACCTGCGGTGAAAATAAAGACTCGATTACGGTCGGGGATAAAACGCTTGATTTTACGATAACCGTCAATCATTCGTTTGATAAAGAAGTGGTTGAGCCTACAGTCAGTGAATACGGCTATACCGTTTATACGTGCACCTACTGCGGATATACGTACAGGGGCGATTATGTCGATTATCTCGGTCAGGATATTTACGGCCACGTGTATCTTATGTCGGGCGCCGACGGCACGATTGATGAAAACAGGGCGCTTGAGGGTGTAAGCGTTTACGATAAAGACGGCAAATATCTTACAAAAACGGATAAAGACGGCTATTTCTATGTCGAATATGCATATGACTGTGTTGTTTTAAAAAGCGATTTTACGCTTGAGAGAAAAATAAAAATCACGAAAGATGAAGCGTATGTCGGAAATATCGGTCTTATCTGCGGGGATTTGACAGGCGACGGATATATCAATGCAAAGGATTACGGCATTTTCGTCCACCTGAAAAATTATGATATAAACGATTCAAACAATCTGCTTTTGAAAAATCTCGATTCGAACAAAGACGGTGTTTTGACCGATGACGATTGGGCTTTTGCAAAGGAATTTTATACGTTTTCAAAACTCGGAGAGGATACATATCGTGAAATTTTGCAATAATGTAAATTTTTTGCAATAATGTAAATTTTTTATTGAAAAAGTGTTGTTTATAATATATAATACTTAAAAAATATATTTATTAAGGATAAAAAATATGAAAAAGATTATCAGCACCTTACTCGCTGTTTCAATTGCTTTTTGCTCTCTTGCTTTCGGCGCAACCGTTTCATATGCAGATGAGCAAAGCGGTTTATATATCAACGAAAATTATGAACATAACAATGACATTAACACTCCCGAAGTACCCGACCAAAGTGTTATAAGCGATATTTCGGTCTCCCGTGTAAGCAAAACCGATATTGAAATTTATTGGAACTGCTCTTATTACGGCTCGGTTGACGGCTATGAGGTTTCCCTTTATGATGAAAAAACGAATACATATTTTCCAAAAGCTTATGTTGAGGGTAATAATTTTTACTGCATTTTAAGCTCGCTTAATAAGAATACCGGATATAAAATCTGCGTTCGCTCCTACGTTTTCCAAAACGGAACGTATGTTTTCGGCGCTTACAGTGCACCCGTGGCTGTTATGACTTCTCCGTCGGGCACTTCGCTTTCCTCTGCAAAATATACTTCTAAAGGTAAAGTCAGCGTTAAGTGGAAAAAGGCTAAGAATGTCAGCGGTTACGTTATCGAGTATTCGAGAAATAAGAAGTTTAAAGACGACGGCAGTAAGTGCACCGTTTTCGTTTCCGGCAAGAGTAAATCGGCTAAGACAATTTCGGGTCTTGCAAAGGGTAAATATTATTTCAGAATTGCAACATATAAAACTGTCGGCAGGGCAAGATATATCAGCTCTTTTTCAAAGGCAAAGAGTACAACGGTTAAATCAAATTTGAGTGTTAAGCAAATGCTCAATGCGATTAAGACGGATAATTCGGGCGCAAAGCAAATTAAAAAATATACAGACGGCGGTGTTAATATCGCTAAGTATAAAACCACTTATGACAAAGTCAAGGCTATCTACGTTTGGCACGCTAAAAATTATAAAAAGCACGGCTGGAACTGTGTAGGCTGTAACAGTAATTTCAACGATTGTCTCGCCGCTCTTTTTTCAAAGAGTGAAAAGAGATATGACAGTTTCATCACTCTTGAAGCAGGCAAGGTTAAGAATAAAGACGGTTCAAGACCTATCCACAAATGGGCGGTTATCTATATTGCCGGCAAGCCTTATATTTTCGACCCGAGGCTTCAGGGTTATACAAAAAGCTACACCCCGACAACTTATTTTGCAATTGCAAAAGGTTCCAAGAGGGCAAAGGCAATCTATATTTATGAATACGGCTACGGCACATTTTATCCTGATGAAAGCAACGTGTATTTTCAATACTGCGTTGAGAGCATAAAATAAATTACTCCGGGAGGACAAATTATGAAAAAAGTTGCAATTATTATGGGCTCCGACAGCGATTTGCCTGTTGTTGCTCCTGCAATCAAACAGCTTAAGGAATTGGAAATTGAGGTTGAGGCTCACGTAATGAGTGCTCACAGAACACCGCAAGAGGCTCAAGAGTTTTCAAAAAATGCGATTGAAAACGGCTTCGGCGTAATTATTGCGGCAGCAGGTATGGCGGCTCATTTGGGCGGTGTGCTTGCAGCGTCAACAACTCTTCCCGTTATCGGTATTCCGTGCAGTGCAAAGGTGCTCGACGGAATGGACGCAATGCTTGCAACGGTTATGATGCCTCCGGGAATTCCTGTTGCCACAGTCGGTGTTAATGCGGCTAAAAATGCGGCTTTGCTCGCTGCCGAAATTCTCGCTGTCGGCGATGAAGAACTTATGGCTAAACTCATCAAAATGCGTGAGGATATGGCACAGCAGGTTCGTGAAAAAGACACGGCTTTGCAGGAAAAGATTAAGGAATTGTAAGAAAAGGCGAACACAGTTCGCCCCTACGAAATAAAGATAAAAAATAATAAAGTACAAAATCAGATTGCGAAGTTGCAGTCAAAAAAATAAAAAAGATTGCGAAGAAGCAGTCAGAATTAGACATTTTGCAAGTAGGGCAAGGGCTTGCTCTTGCCGATTAATAAACAATCAGAACAAGATAAGGAGAAAAATATATGAACGATAGTTTCAGCGCAAGCTACGCCGCTGCAGGTGTAGACGTTACAGCAGGTTATGAATCTGTTGAGCTTATTAAATCACACGTAAAAAGAACCGAAATTCCGGGTGTTATGGGTTCAATCGGCGGTTTCGGCGGTATGTTTGAGCTTTTGGGTGCGGGAGATTATAAAAATCCTGTTCTCGTTTCGGGCACTGACGGTGTAGGCACAAAGCTTAAAGTTGCTTTTCTTCTTGATAAGCACGATACAATCGGTATCGACTGTGTTGCAATGTGCGTCAATGACGTTGCTTGCTCGGGTGCAAAACCGCTTTTCTTCCTTGACTATATTGCTTGCGGTAAAAACTATCCTGAAAAAATCGAACAAATCGTCAGCGGTGTCGCAGAGGGTTGCGTTCAGGCAGGCTGTGCGCTTGTAGGCGGTGAAACTGCCGAGCATCCGGGTCTTATGCCGAATGAGGAATACGACCTTGCAGGCTTTACCGTTGGTATCGGCGAAAAGGATAAACTCGTGTCTGGTGAAAATCTTGCAAGCGGTAATGCTCTTATCGGCGTTGCATCTTCGGGTGTTCATTCAAACGGTTTTTCACTTGTAAGAAAAGTTTTCAATATCACTGAAGAAAGACTCGGCGTTCACGTTGCCGAACTCGGTAAAACTCTCGGTGAGGAACTTTTAACTCCTACAAGAATTTATGTTAAACCGCTTCTTGCTCTTATGGATAAAGTTAATGTAAACGCAATCAGCCATATCACAGGCGGCGGATTTTACGAGAACGTTCCGAGAATGTTAAACGACGGCTTCAAGGCTGTTATCGAAAAGGATAAGTGCTTTAAAAAGCCTATTTTCGACCTTATCGCAAGCGAGGGTAATATTCCTGAAAGAGATATGTATAATACTTTCAATATGGGTACGGGTCTTGTTATCGCAGTTGATAACGATAAGGCTGACGAGGCTGTAAGAATACTTAAAGAAAACGGCGAAAACGCTCGTGTAATCGGTGAAATTCAGACGGGCGAAAAGGGTGTTGAACTCGTATGATGAAAAATATTGCTGTTTTGGTGTCGGGCGGCGGAACTAATTTGCAGGCTCTTATCGATGCGCAAAACAGGGGTGAGATTATCGGCGGTAAAATCACTCTTGTTGTATCGTCAAATCCCGACGCATATGCTCTTAAAAGGGCAGAGAAAAATAATATCGCAACGAAAGTGTGCGAAAAGAAAAATTATAAAGACAGGGCTGAATATACTGCGGCAATCAGGGATATTCTTCTTGAGGCAAAGGCTGATTTGGTAGTTTATGCGGGATTTATGACTATTCTTGACGAGCAGATTGTAAAGGCTTTTCCGAATAAAATGATGAATGTTCACCCTGCTTTGATTCCGTCTTTTTGCGGTGAGGGCTATTGGGGGCTTCACGTTCACGAAAAGGTTATTGAAAGCGGAGTTAAACTTACGGGCGCTACCGTCCATTTCGTAACGGAAGAGTGCGACGGCGGTCCTATCATTTTGCAAAAGGCGAGTGAGGTTAAATTTGACGATACTCCCGAAATTTTGCAAAAGCGTGTTATGGAAGAATGCGAGTGGAAAATTCTTCCACGTGCCGTTTCTCTTTTTTGTCAGGACAAGATTGAGGTTTACGGCAACAGAACAAAAATAATTGAATAATTTGAATAAATCGATTGAGGTGTAATTATGGAAATCAAATCTCTTGCAAATGAGCTCAGTACCAATTCATATCCGGGCAGAGGCATTGTTCTCGGTCAAAGTGAGGACGGCAAATTCGCTGTAGCCGCTTATTTTATTATGGGCAGAAGCACAAACAGCCGTAACAGAATTTTTGAGGTAAATGACCGTGGCGGAATACGTACAAAGGCTTTTGACGAGTCAAAAATGGAGGACCCGTCGCTTATTATCTATAACCCTGTTCTTAAATTCAAGGGTGACACAATCGTAACTAACGGCGACCAGACCGACACTATTTACGATTCGTTTTCTAAGGGCGACTGCTACCACGACGCACTTATCACAAGAGAATTTGAGCCTGACGCACCTAACTATACACCGAGAATTTCAGGCATTTTAAAGGAAAACGGTAATTACAATCTCTCTATCCTTAAATCAAACTGCGGTGAGCCTTCGTGCGTAAGATTTTTCTACGAATATCCGGCAAGAAGAGGTCTCGGTCATTTTATTCATACATATAAATGCGACGGCAATCCTATTCCGTCATTTGAGGGTGAACCTACTCCTGTTGAAATTTCAGGCGATATCGACGAGTTTACCCATATGATTTGGACTAATCTTAACGAGGATAATAAGGTTTCTCTTTTCGTTCGCTTCATTAATCTCAAAACAAAAGAGGAAGAAACACGCATTATCAATAAAAACGAGAAATAAACTGTTTTAAAGGGTGGCGCACGTCACCCTTGCTTTGCTGTTCTGTTATTAATTATATATTATTTACATATATATTATGAATTTGGAGGAAAATATGAAAGTTCTTGTTGTTGGCGGGGGCGGCAGAGAGCACGCTCTTGTAAGAAAAATCAAGGAGTCAAAAAAAGTTGACGAAATTTTTTGCACTCCGGGTAACGGCGGTATCTCTTATGATGCAAAGTGCTTTGACGTTGCGGCAACCGATATTGACGGCGTTGTAAATTTGGCAAAGGAAATTAAAGCCGATTTGGTTGTTGTCGCACCCGATGACCCGCTTGTTGCAGGTATGGTTGACGCACTCAATGAAGCAGGCTTTAAGACATTCGGTCCACGTGCAAATGCCGCAATTATTGAAGGCTCTAAAGTTTTCTCAAAGGAGCTTATGCAAAAATATAATATTCCGACTGCCGAATATAAAGTGTTTGACAATGCGGAAAACGCTATTGAATATATTAAAGAAAGAAACGAATTTCCTACCGTTATCAAAGCAGACGGTCTTGCACTCGGTAAGGGCGTAATCATTGCTGAAAATCTCGACGACGCAATCGCAGGCGTTAAGGAGATTATGGAGGATAAAATCTTCGGCGCTTCGGGCAATAACATTGTTGTTGAGGAATTTTTGACAGGTCCCGAAGTTTCCGTTCTCGCTTTCACCGACGGCAAATGCGTTAAACCTATGGTATCTTCTATGGACCATAAGCGTGCACTCGACGGCGATAAAGGGCTTAATACAGGTGGTATGGGCACGGTTTCCCCTAATCCTTATTATACGGATGAGGTTGCAAAGGAGTGTATGGATAAAATCTTTATGCCTACAATCGACGCTATGAATAAAGAGGGCAGAACGTTTAAAGGCTGTCTTTATTTCGGCTTGATGATTACTCCTAAAGGACCTAAGGTAATCGAATATAACTGCCGTTTCGGCGACCCTGAAACTCAGGTTGTTTTGCCAAGACTTAAAACGGATATTGTTGATATTTTTGAATCTATCGATAACGAAACACTTTCAGAACTTGACGTTGAGTGGAGTGATGACGCTTGCGCTTGCGTAATTATGGCTTCGGGCGGTTATCCTAAATCTTATCCTAAGGGAATTGAAATTACAGGGCTCACAAACGGTCAGCTCGACGGCGTAACGGTTTACCACGCAGGAACTAAACTCGAAAACGGCAAACTTGTCACCGCAGGGGGCAGAGTTTTGGGCGTTACGGCACTCGGCGATACTCTTGAAAATGCGCTTAAAAAGTCTTATGAAGCTGTTGAAAAAATACATTTTGACGGCGCTCATTACAGACACGATATAGGCAAGCGTGCTTTAGAAGCATTTAAATAAAATTTATACAATATGTTGTAATTTAATAAATTGTGAACTTTTTAAAACTTTACAAAAAGTTATTGACAATTATACAAAACGGAATTATACTATCCGTGTAATTTATTAAACTATTGAACAAAATGAGGGTTTAAGTTATGGCAACAGTTAAGAAAAGCAAAAAGAAAGTTATTGTACCTATTTGTATAATACTTGTTATTGCAATTGTAGCCGGAACTGTTTTTGGCGTTGCAAAGTCAAAAAGCGGGGAAGAGGTTAAGCTTAATACAATTGCTACAGGCGATATTTACGAAAAGGTATCTTTAACGGGCGACGTAACTGCCGGCACATCTAAGGATTATAAGGTCGGAACGGTTGCAACAGTCAAAAACGTTAATGTAAAAGTGGGCGACCAGGTCAAGAAGGGTGATGTTCTTGCAACATTTGACACCACTTCTCTCGACTCTCAGGTATCTTCTCTTCAAAGCTCTTATAATGACGCTGTAAAGAATTACAATACAGCCGTGGCTAATCAAAAGAGCGCTTCAAACTCTGCTTCTTCACTTAAAAAAGAGGTCAATGCTCTTGATAAGAAGATTGCAAAGCTTAAAAAGAAGATGGCTAACACAACCACTACCAAGAAAAAGAAAACCACAACAACCAAGGCTGCAACCACCACAACAGGCTCATATCCACAGTGGCTTGCAACTTCAACAACTAAGCCTACCACGGGCAAAGCAACCACTCAGCCTACTACAGATGACGGCAAGCCTAAATATACGGTTTCTCTTTCGGCATATCCGTCGGCAGCTTGCGGTACAGTAACAGGTTCGGGCAGATATAATCAGGATATCGGCTATATCACTGCTATTGCTACAGCTAATGCAGGATGGCAGTTCCTCGGCTGGTATGAAAACCGTTCCGCTTATCTTGCAGGTGACGCACCTCTTTCAAATTCACCGGCGTGGACTATTCACGTTACAGGCAATTTAAGCTACATAGCCGTATTTACAGAGGATAATAATTCAAGCACAACAGGCAATGCAACTATTAACGATATCGCAAATGCACTTGTTCAAATTAATAATAACATTGCTTCAATCACTAACGACGTTAAAACTTTAACTACTATTTCTCAAATTATTGCCACAACAATTTCAGGCGCAATCGCTTCCGGTCAGCTCAACAGTGAAGCTATCGCAAACCTTGTCGGCAAGCAAATTCAAAAGGCAATTACCGACGGCATTATTGACTCGACAAAGCTTATCATTGAAAGCGGAGTTGCGGTTGATATGATTAAATCGGCAGTTTCTTCAATCGATTACAGAGCACTTGCAAAGGGTGTTTCCGATTCCGATAACGCAGTTCTTACAGGCTGTGAAATTCAGCGTGCTATCCTTGCCGCTCAGTATGAAGTTTATAAAACTCAGGGCAGTGCAACTGTTGTTGACGCTCAAAAATCGGCAGTCGATGTTTCCAAAAAGGCTCTCGATTCTATGAAAGAACAGCAGACTGAACTTAAAAACGGCTGGACAGCTGATTTCGACGGCGTTATCACAGCAGTTGATATCAATCCGGATTCTCAAACAACAGCGCTTCAGTCGGGTATTACTCTTGAAAATCACGATGTTTTGGTTGCTACCGTAAGCCTCAGTGAATATGATGTTCATAAGGTTAAGGTAGGTATGCCGGCAAAGGTTACAACAGCTTACGGCGAATACGAGGGTGAGGTTGCAACTATTGCTCCTACAGCAACAGGCGGTTCTTCAAGCTCACTTCTTGACAGCGTAGGTTCAATGGCGGGCGTAAGCGGTCTTTCATCTCTTACGGATTCCGGCGCAGGTGTTGAGTGTACTATCACAATTAAAAATCCCGATGAAAATATTATTGCAGGTTTTGACGCCGACGTTGAAATTCAAACAGGTTCATATCTCGGTGTAACAGTTGTTCCTATCGAGTCAATCACACTTGAAAAGACAGGTTCTTACGTTTATCTTTATAATGAAAAGGATAAGACCGTAACTAAGACAGAGATTAAGACAGGCGCTATCTCCGATACTGCTTATGAAGTTATTTCGGGTCTTAAACCGGGTGACAAGATTGTTTCATCTCCAAAGACAGATTATAAAGAAGATACCTTTAAGGTTAAGGTAGTAGACAGCACAACTAAGTAAGGAGACTTTGCAGTGAATATTACAGAAAGTCTGAAAATCGCAGTCAAGTGTATTAAGTCTAACTGGATGCGCAGTCTTCTTACAATGCTTGGTATAATTATCGGTATCAGCTCCGTTATTATGATTATCGGCGCCGGTACGGGTGTAAGAGATTATATTGTCGGACTTATTGAGGATATGGGTTCAAATGCCGTTCTTGTAAGCGTTGATACCACCTCTGCTACGGATAATGACTATATTACTCTTGACGATGTAGAAAATATTAAAAATAAAGTAAACGGCGTTGAGCGTTGCTCTCCTATGCTTATGGGCTTCGGCCGTGCCACTATTGACAAAACGGCTACAGAAGCTACAGCAATGCTTATCGGCGTAAACAGTGACGTTCAGTTTGCTTTGACAAATTCGTGCGAGTACGGGCGATTTTTCACTGATGAGGAGTATAATGCCAATGCGCCTATTGCAGTTATCGGTACTAACTCTGCTCAGCAGGCGTTCGGCTATGAGGACGTTACAAATGAATATGTTACCGTTTCTTCAAGCGGTAAATCAATGAAAATTAAAATCTGCGGTGTTGCCAATGTCGACGCTCTTGCAAACTCGCTCGGCGGTTCAAGCTCTATGAGTAATATGTTTACAAGCGCCGGCGGTGATAAGACTATTATCGCTTTGTTTATGCCGTGTACCACTCTTACTCAAATCACGGGAGCAGACGCTCAGCTTGGCAGTGTGTTCGTTATTGCCAAAGACGGATATGATTATGACGCTGTAGGCAACGCTACGGTAAACTATCTTAAATCGGCTCACGGCAATTATTCAAACAGTATGTATACTGCTCAAAATATGGCTACTTATGTAGATATTGTTAATATCATTATGTCGGTTCTTACCGCATTTATCGCTTGTGTAGGCGCTATTTCGCTTATTGTCGGCGGTATCGGCGTTATGAATATTATGCTCGTGTCCGTAACTGAACGAACGAGGGAAATCGGTATACGAAAGTCGCTGGGTGCTAAGACGAAAGTCATAACTATGCAGTTTTTGACCGAGTCGGTTATCCTGTGCCTGATAGGCGGTCTTATAGGCGTGTCTATCGGTATAGCGGGTGCGTTTGCGGCTTGCTCGATTATCCATATTAAGCCTAATATCACTTGGTGGCTTATCCTCGTTGCGCTTCTCTTCTCAAGCGGTGTAGGTCTTTTCTTCGGTATCTACCCTGCAAGAAAAGCGGCACAAATGAGCCCAATCGACGCCCTTCGCAGCGAATGATTCTGTTTTATAGTTTAATTTAAGGGAAGCGGATATTTTCCGTTTCCCTTTTCTCTTGATATTATTAAAGCTTTGTGATAAAATGTACTCATTATCTAATAAGAGGAGATTATTATGAATATAAACCACGTTCTTGAACAGTTCGATTTTAAAGGCGAACTTGAAAATTGCGACGTATTCGGCTCGGGTCATATTAATACAACTTTTCTTGCAACATATGACGAAAACGGCAAGAAAAGGCATTACGTAATTCAAAAAGTTAATACAAATATTTTTCCCGATATTGACGCTCTTATGAACAATATCTTTTCCGTTACCGATTTTTTGAGAGAAAAGATTAAGGCTGACGGCGGTAATCCGCATAGGGAGACGCTTCATTTTATCAGAACAAATGACGGAAAAAAGTATTACAGAGATGAGGACGGCTCATGCTTTCGTGCGTATCGTTTTGTTGATAATTCAAAGGCTTACGATACTGTTGACAGCGCAGAAGTTTTCGGCAAAAGCGGTAAGGCGTTCGGCAGATTTCAGAAGTATTTAAGCGATTTTCCGGCTGAAAGTCTTAATGAGATTATTAAAAATTTCCATAATACCATTTGGAGATATGAAAACGAATTTATCCCTGCCGTTCAGGCTGATAAGGTTGACAGAGTTGTCAATTGCGGGGAAGAGATTAAGTTTGTTATGCACAGACGTGAGGACTGCAAAAAACTTGTTGAACTTATCGATAAGGGAGAGCTTCCGCTTCGTGTAACTCATAACGATACTAAACTTAATAATGTCCTTTTTGACAGCGACAGCGACGATGCTATTTGCGTTATCGACCTTGATACGGTTATGCCGGGTCTTGCTCTTTACGATTTCGGCGACTCTATACGTTTCGGCGCCAATTCCTGTGCCGAGGACGACGATAATTACGATAAAATCGAGATTATGCTTGATTATTTCGAGGCTTATGCAAAGGGCTTTTTGAGTGAAGCGGGCGAGGCGCTTAATCAGTGCGAGATTGATAATCTTGCTTTTTCCGCTAAACTTATGACTTTTGAGTGCGGTATGCGTTTTCTTACCGATTATCTCAACGGCGATACTTATTTCAAAACCGCTTATCCCGAGCATAACCTTGTGCGTGCAAAAAATCAGTTTGCTCTCGTTGCCGATATGGAAAAGAAAATGGATAAAATGGAGCAGATTATTAAAGATATAACCGAATAGTTAATTGATACCGTAGGGGCGAACTTTGTTCGCCTCATTTTTTTATTTTCACACATAACACAACCCTTTTTTGTCAATAATATTTTTGTTGATAAATTTAAAAGGGTGATTATGTGCAATATAATAAGGTCGAAATATGCGGTATTAATACAAATCAACTCAAGGTTCTTAAAGAAAAGGAAAAAATGGAATTGCTTAAAAAGGCGCAGGCGGGGGATAAAAATGCGAGAAATGAGCTTATAGAGGGCAATTTGCGCCTTGTGCTGTCCGTTGTGCAGCGTTTTTCAAACAGAGGGGAAAATATGGACGACCTCTTTCAAGTCGGCGTAATCGGGCTTATAAAGGCTATAGATAACTTTAATACTTCTCTCGATGTTCGCTTTTCCACCTATGCCGTGCCGATGTGTATAGGCGAAATAAGGCGTTATCTGCGTGACGATAATCCCGTTCGTGTCAGCCGTTCTTTGAGGGATACCGCATATAAGGCTATGCAGGTTAAAGAGCAGCTTATCAATGAAAACGGTAAAGAGCCGACTATTGAGGAAATTGCAAAAAGACTTGATATGAAAAAAAGCGACGTTGTGCTTGCACTTGAAGCGATTGTTGACCCGGTGTCGCTTTACGAACCCGTTTATAATGACGGCGGCGATACAATTTTTGTTATGGACCAGGTCGGCGACAACTCGACTGATAAGGATTGGGTTGACGAAATCTCCATTAAAGACGAGATTAAAAAACTTGATGACAGAGAAAGAAATATTATGTATCTTCGCTTTATGCAGGGCAAAACGCAAATGGAGGTCGCACGTGAGGTCGGTATATCGCAGGCACAGGTGTCACGCTTAGAAAAAAACGCCCTTAAACGAATTAAGGGCGAGTGAATTGTGCGAAGCACAAGAGACACGTGGCTCCAAATTCACAAGTGAATTTGGGAGAAATGGTACAGTGTACTGTTTCGTAGCAAGTGGAAATAAAACATTATCACTTTCAAAACACCGAATTTATCTCATTTTCCCGAAGTGCTTCAAACTGTCGATTTATTAAAATTTATAACACCATTACAAGTGTGCCGGCGGTAATTAAAATACAGCCGATAAGCGACTTTGTATTAAATTCCTCGTGGAGAAATACAAATGCCAAAACAAGAGTGATTACAACGCTTAATTTATCAATAGGAACAACCTTTGAAACCTCGCCCATTTGTATTGCCTTGTAGTAGCAAAGCCACGAAGCACCCGTCGCAAGTCCCGATAAAATAAGGAATATCCAACTTTTTTTGCTGATATTTGTTATGCCCGATTGCGCATTGGTGATAAATACCATAAGCCACGACATTGCAACAACTACAACAGTCCTGATTGCCGTTGCAAGATTTGAGTCGACATCCTCAATACCGACCTTTGCCAAAATTGATGTAAGAGCCGCAAAAACCGCCGATAAAACCGCAAATACTGCCCACATATTTCCCATCTCTTTTCTTTGATTTGTTTATATTTTAAACCTTCATACCATAATTGTAAAGCATAAATTTAAACTGCATTTAAACTGAAAAAATATTTTGACAATTGTATAAAAAAGTGATATTATGATTATGATATAAATACCGAAAGGGTGATGTTTTATGAAGAAAATTTCAAGCGTTTTACTCGCATTTATGATGCTTTTTACAAGCGTTTTTTGTGCCAATGTCGCTTTTGCCGACGATATGGGTAAAAATACTTTTCAAAGTGCCGAAAGCCTTGAAACAGGCAAGGTTTATAACCGTCCGGCTACTGAAATTACAGGCTCGTATTGGTTTAAATTTGACTCAAATCAGGCGGGAAAATTCACTTTGTCGCTTGCTTCAAATTCCGTATCCACCGTTGAAATTTACCAAAATGACGATAAAAATATTTTAGATACCGTCTACGTTTTCGGCGATAAGGCGCAGAAAAAGACTTCGACTAAAAATTTCGATTTTTCAAAGGGTACTTACTATTTCAAAATAGTGAGCATAGGCGACTATACGTTTTCGCTTTCAAATTATGTCTGCACTCATTATTTTGATGTCGTAACAACCGCTCCTACTTATTTTGAAAACGGATATAGCACATATACCTGCTCTCTTTGCGGTTATTCTTACAAAACGGCAGGCGATACAAAAAAGAAACTTAAAACTCCGAAAATCTATTCACTCAAAGGCGGTAAAAAGAAAATTACCGTAAATAATTCTAATAATAAAGTCGCTTCCGGCTATCAGATTAAACTTTCCACAAGCAAGAAATTCACTAAAAAGACTACTAAAACAGTCAAGGTTAAATCCTCAAAATCGACCGTTAAAAAACTCAAGAGCAATAAAAAATATTATGTCAAAGTAAGAACATATAAAACTCAAAACGGCAAGACTGTTTATTCCTCTTGGTCTAAGGTAAAATCAATTAAAACAAAATAACTTTCAGGCGTAACACCTTTGTTCGGCGTTGCGCCTTTTTTATTGAAAAAATTTATTTTGGGTATTGAAATTTTTTTGCTTATAATGTAATATATATAAATAATATAATATATAATAATAATGCAGTCAGTGATTTCTTTAAACGAATGTAAATTATTGGCACACTTTCTTGGAGTTGTGTATGGAAAAAATCACAGGTAAAAATAACGATATAATAAAGGGCGTTAAAAAACTCTTTACCTCTTCCAAGGAGCGCAGGGCGCAGGGCTTGTTTGTTCTTGAAGGGGCAAGGCTTGTTTTTGACGTCCTTAACTCTTTTTATGAGGTTGAAACTTTTTTGATAACGGAAAGCGCAAACGAAAGGTATTTTGAGCAGTCCGTTTTAATGCAAAAGAAAAGCAAGGCGTCATATTTTATAAGCGACACTCTTTCTCAAAAGCTGAGTGAGACGAAAAATGCGCAGGGCGTTTTTGCCGTTTGCAAAATGAAAAGCGATAATATTAATCTTCAAGAGGGTAAGAAATATATCGCAACGGATAATCTTCAGGACCCGGGCAACCTCGGCACGGTTATCAGAACGGCGGAGGCACTCGGTATCGACGGCGTAATTGTCGGCGGTGGGTGCGATGTTTATAATCCTAAAGTTTTGCGTGCTTCAATGGGTTCGGTTTTGAGGATTGACGTTTTTGAATGTTTGAGCCTTATTGATATTTTAAAGCAGGCAAAAAAACTTGAAATTAAATCTTTTGCCACTTCTCCCGACGCTTCGGCAAAGAAGATTAACGAAATCAATTTTCCGCCCTCCTGCCTTTGCGTTATCGGTAATGAGGCTAACGGCGTGAGTGATGAGGTAATGGCAATGTGCGATGAAAAAATAACAATTCCTATGCCCGGCCGTGCTGAAAGTCTTAATGCACACGTGGCAGCAGCCATAACTATGTGGGAGATGCAAAGATGAGTGAGAATTTAAGATATTGGATTTGGCTTCAAAATGCACTTGGATACGGCGCAAAAATAAATAAAATAATCGGCGAATATAAAAGTGCCAAAGTTCTTTATGACCTCGGTGAAGACGAATGGAGAATGAGCCCCGTTTTGTCATACCGTCAGGTTGAAAAAATGATTAATACCGATATCAAAATGAGCGATAAGGTCATTTTTGAATGTATGAATAACGGCTATAAGGCTGTTGACTTTGAGGACGTGGCTTATCCCGAAAGGCTTAAAGAAATACCTAATCCTCCTGCCGTTTTGTATATCGACGGTGTTCTTCCCGATATTGATAATCTTGTGTGTATCGGTATGGTAGGCACGAGAAAGGCAAGCGAGTACGCTATTAAGGCGGCGCATATTATGGCTAAGGGTATTACCGAGGCAGGTGCGCTTGTTGTAAGCGGCGGCGCTTTGGGGGTTGATACGTATTCTCATTTGGGCGCTCTTGCCTGCGGCGGCAAAACTGTTGCTGTTTTGGGCAGCGGTCTTGGAAGTAATTATTTGAAATCTAATGAAAATTTGCGAAATATGATTAGGCAAAACGGTGCTCTTGTAACCGAATATCAGCCGAACGAACCTGTAAGCAGGAGAAGTTTTCCTTTAAGAAACCGTATTATCAGCGGTTTGAGCCTCGGCGTTTTGGTGGTTGAGGCAGGAATAAAAAGCGGAAGTCTTATCACCGCTAGGCTTGCAACGGAGCAGGGACGTGATATTTACGCTATTCCGTCATCTATTTTTTCAAGCGAATATTCAGGCACGAATAAACTTATAGAGGACGGTGCAAAGGTCGCAGTCAATCCCATTAATGTTGTTGAGGCTTATGAAGAGGATTATCCTACACTCAATTTATCAAAAATAAGAGGTTCAAATGAAATAGCGCTTGATGACAGCGAAACTCGGCTTGACACTTCCATTGTTAAGAAAAAGACGGCGAAGGAGCTTAATGCAAAGCCGACGCCCGAAAACAATCAAATTGATAAAAAATATTCCTTTGAAAAACTTGAAGAGGGAAGAAAAAACAGAATTAAAATCGAAGAAAATGCAGCAAAGCTTGAGGGAGAATATAAAACCGTTTATGACTGTATCGGCGAAAACTTCACTCATGTTGATGAAATAATCGCAAAATCGGGTTTGCCGGCTTCTAAGGTTTTGGCAGCTTTGACATTTCTCGAAATTAAAAAATTGATAATAAGCGCCTCGGGTAAGAGGTTTAAAAAATCCTGAAAGGAAATAAAATATGTCTAAATTAGTAATTGTGGAGTCACCTGCAAAGGCAAAAAATATCAAGGGTTATCTCGGCAAGGGCTACGACGTTGTTGCGTCAATGGGTCACGTCAGGGATTTACCGGCAGCAAGGCTCAGCGTTGATATCAAAAATGATTTTGAACCGAAATATGCGGTAATAAAGGGAAAGGAAAACTTCGTTAAAGAGCTTAAGAAAAAGGCAGACAAGGCGGACTACGTTTATCTCGCAACCGACCCCGACCGTGAGGGAGAAGCTATTTCATGGCACCTTGCCACTCTTTTGGGTCTTGACCTTAAAGATAAAAACAGAGTTACATTTAACGAAATCACAAAAAACGGAGTTAAAAACGGTATGGCTGCTCCCCGCCAAATCGATATTGATTTGGTTGACGCTCAGCAGGCAAGACGTATTCTCGACCGCCTTATCGGTTATAAACTTTCCCCGTTCATTTCTCAAAAAATCAGGAGAGGTCTTTCGGCAGGCCGTGTTCAGTCTGTAGCGCTTCGCCTTATTGTTGATAGGGAAAACGAAATACGTGCTTTCAAGGCAGAGGAATACTGGTCAATTGACGCTAAGTTTACAAATCCACCTGAAAGAAAAGTATTTTCAGCCTCTCTTTCAACTAAAGGCGGCGAAAAAATCAAGATTGAAAATAAAGAGCAAAGCGACAGCGTTCTTTCAGACCTTGACGGCGCAAGCTATGTTGTAAAAAGCGTTAAAAAGGGAAGCAGAAAGAAAAATCCTACTCCTCCGTTTATCACTTCAACTCTTCAGCAGGAGGCTTCAAGACGTCTTTCATTCCAGGCAAGAAGAACGATGAAAGCGGCGCAGGAACTTTATGAAGGCGTTGAGGCAGGAGAGCTCGGCACAGTCGGTCTTATCACTTATATGAGAACCGACTCGCTTCGTATTTCCGAAGAGGCAAGAGCGGCAGGTAACGAGTTTATTACAGAAACTTACGGCGAAAAGTATCTCCCTAAAAAGCCGAGATATTTCAAGTCAAAGAGCAATATTCAGGACGGCCACGAAGCTATCAGACCGTCAATGCCTAAGGTTACACCCGAGCAGGTTAAGCCTTATTTGACAAATGACCAATTTAAAATTTATAAACTTGTATGGGAAAGATTTATTGCTTCTCTTATGGAATCTTGCTTGCAGGAAACTATGAAAATCGAGATTGAAGCAGGGGAATATATCTTCACCGCTACAGGTTATACCGTTAAGTTTGACGGCTTTACAAAACTTTATGAGGAAAAGGTTGACGATGAAAAGAGCGACAGCGCTTCTCCTCTCCCACCGCTTAAAGAGGGCGACGAGCTTAAACTTAAAAGTATTTTGGGCAATCAGCACTTCACTCAGCCTCCGGCAAGATATACAGAGGCTTCGCTTACCAAAGCGCTTGAAGAAAACGGTGTGGGCAGACCGTCAACTTATGTTACTATCACGTCAACTATTCTCAACCGTGAATATGTTAAGCGTGAGGGCAAGCAGTTTGTACCGACAGAACTCGGTGAGGCTGTAACAAATCTTCTCAAAGATAAAATGCCTAATATCGTTAATGTTAAATACACCTCTAAAATGGAGGCTGACCTTGATAAAATCGACTCGGGCGAAAAGAATTATAAAGATATGATTCGCCTTTATTATGACGATTTTGAAAAACCGCTTGAAAAAGCAAAAGAGGAAATGCAGGGCGTTAAGATTAAACTTAAAGAAGAGGAAACCGACGAAGTTTGCGAAAAGTGCGGCAGAAAAATGGTTATTAAAGTCGGCAGATTCGGCAAATTCCTTGCATGCCCCGGCTATCCCGAGTGTAAAAATACAAAACCGCTTATTTTCAGAACTAAGGCTAAGTGCCCTGAGTGCGGCGGTGACGTAATAGAGAAGAAAACTAAGAGAGGTTCGTCTTTCTACGGCTGTTCAAATTATCCTAAGTGTAACTTTATGACTTGGGACGCACCGAGTGACGAGGTTTGCCCACGCTGCGGCAAGTCGCTGTTTAAACGCAAGGGCAACGTTCTCTATTGTCCGGATACAGAGGGATGCGGTTTTACAAAGCCGGCTCCGAGAAAAAAGAAAACAGAAGAATAAACGGTATTTTATATGAAATTTAAAGTTATCGGCGCAGGTCTTGCAGGTGTTGAGGCTGCGTGGCAGATTGCAAATAAAGGATATAAAGTTTCGCTTTATGAGATGAAGCCGATTAAAAAGAGTGAGGCGCATAAGTCCGACTTGTTTTGTGAGCTTGTCTGCTCCAATTCTCTCAAGGCTTCCCGTATCGAAAGTGCGGCAGGTCTTTTGAAAGAGGAAATGGCTCGTTTAGGCTCTCTCACAGTCCCGATTGCAAGGCAGTCGAGTGTTCCGGCAGGCGGTGCTTTGGCGGTTGACAGGGATATTTTCTCAAAAAGCGTGACTGAAAAAATCAAATCTCACCCCAATATCGAGGTGATTAACGAAATTGTCGAGGATTTGGAACTTGACGAAGATACAATAACAATTGTTGCGACAGGCCCTTTAACCGACGGTGCTCTTGCAAAAAGTATCAGCGATATTACGGGCGGGTATCTTTCGTTTTATGACGCCGCCGCTCCTATCGTTACTGCCGAGAGTGTCGATATGTCCAAGGCTTTCGGCGCTTCCCGTTATGAACGTGGCGGTGACGACGATTATATCAATTGCCCTTTTAATAAGGCGGAGTATGAGGCTTTCATCAATGAGCTTGTTAATGCCGAGGGTGCAATTGTTCACGATTTTGACGTTTATGAGGGCTGTATGCCGATTGAAAAGCTTGCCAAAAGAGGACTTGACGCTCCACGTTTCGGCCCTATGAAGCCGGTCGGTCTTATCAATCCGAATACGGGGCACAGACCTTGGGCTTGCGTTCAGTTAAGACGTGAAAATTCAAAGGGCACTATGTTCAACCTTGTAGGTTTTCAAACAAATTTGAAGTTCGGCGAGCAAAAGCGTGTTTTTTCTATGATTCCCGGTCTTGAAAATGCACAGTTTGTGCGCTACGGCGTAATGCATAGAAATTCGTTTTTAAATTCTCCGAAACTTCTTAATAACGATTTCTCATTCAAAAATAAAAATAACCTCTTCTTTGCCGGTCAAATCACCGGTGTTGAGGGATATATGGAGAGTGCGGCAAGCGGAATTATGGCAGGTATCAATGCCGTAAAAAAAGCCGAGGGTAAAGAGCCGTTTACTTTGTCAAACGTTACTATGATAGGCGCTTTGAGCGATTATATCAGTGACGAAAGCGTTAAGAATTTTCAGCCAATGGGTGCTAACTTCGGTGTGCTCCCTGCAATCGAGCCGAAAATCAGGGATAAAAACGAACGCTATGCCGCTTTGGCGAATAGAGCACTCGAAAGCCTCGGGGAAAGTATGAAAACTTTATAAAAATTAAAGAAAGGGTGTAATGTTACTATGTCAAAAAGAATAATTATTGACGCTATGGGCGGGGACAATGCTCCGCTTGAGATACTTAAAGGTACTGCTCTTGCAAAAGAGGAATACGGTATCACTCCCATACTTGTCGGCAATGAAGAAGAGATAAAAAAGTGTATTAAGGACAATAATATTGCACTCGAAAATGTAAATACAGTTAATTCAAATTCGGTTATCACTATGCATGACGACGCAAAGTCGGTTCTTAAAGAAAAGGCGGATTCGTCAATGGGTATCGGCTTTAAACTTTTAAACGAGGGTGAGGGAGACGCTTTTGTAAGTGCCGGCAATACAGGTTGTGTAACGGTCGGCGCAACGCTTATCACTAAGAGAATTAAGGGTGTTAAAAGACCTGCCATTGCTTCCGTTATGCCGAGTGCAAAAAAGCCGTTTTTACTTATGGACTGCGGTGCAAATGCCGAGTGCAGACCTGAATTTTTATATCAGTTCGGCGAAATGGGCAGTCTTTATATGCAAAAGATTATGAAAGTCGAAAATCCTAAGGTTGCGCTTGCAAATAACGGCGAGGAGAGCACAAAGGGCACCCCTGCGGTTAAAGAGGCTTATGAGCTTATGGAAAAAGCGCCGTATAATTTTGTCGGCAATATCGAGGGCAGGCAAATTCCGTTCGGCGACGCTGACGTTGTTGTTGCCGACGGCTTTACGGGTAATCTCATTCTTAAAACTTATGAGGGCGTTGCCAAGGTTTTGATGAACGGTATTAAAGACGCTTTTATGAAAAATGTTTTTTCAAAAATCTCGTATCTCGGCGTTAAATCGGGTATTGACGATATGAAAAAGCAGTTTGACTATAAGGAATACGGCGGTGCGGTAATGCTCGGGGTTAAAAAGCCGGTTGTTAAGGCTCACGGCTCGGCGGACGCACGCACGTTTAAAAATGCAATCAAGCAGGCAGTTTGGTTTTTGGATAACGATTTGATTAAATCGATTGAAAAGGAATTTTCAAAAAATACACACGAGGAATAAAAAATGGCAACTATTGAAGATAAAATAGGATATAATTTCAAAAATAAAGATTATCTTATGGAGGCGCTTACTCATTCCTCCTTTGCAAACGAAAGGCATAATAAAATCAAGTGTAACGAGAGAATGGAATTTTTAGGTGACGCCGTGCTTTCTATCATTTCGGCTGATTACCTTTTCCACCGCTTCCCCGATATGCCGGAGGGCGATTTGTCAAAACTTCGTTCATCTCTCGTCTGCACTCAGTCGCTTTCCGATTTTGCAAGGCAGATATCACTCGGAAGCTTCCTCTTTTTAGGCAAGGGTGAATCGAATACGGGCGGTGCCGACAGACCGTCAATTTTGGAGAATGCGTTTGAGGCGCTTATTGCCGCTATATATCTTGACGGCGGTATGGAAAATGCGAAGAAATTTGTGCTTCATTTTCTTGCCCCTGCCGTTGAAACTCACCATATCAATTTTAAGGATTATAAAACAACCTTGCAGGAAGTGGTTCAGCAAAACCCAGATGAAAATGTAAATTACGTTATTGTCGGCGAAAGCGGACCCGACCACAGAAAAACGTTTGAGGTTGAGGTTCATCTTAATTCCAACGTTATCGGTAAGGGCAAAGGTTCAAGCAAGAAAAGTGCAGAGCAGGCGGCTGCAAAAGAAGCGCTTAAATTAATGGGTGTAATATGAAAAAGGGTAATATCAGTATTTTCGTTCCTCATTTGGGCTGTCCCTGTCAGTGCTCGTTTTGCAATCAAAAAACAATAACGGGTCACACCTGTCAGCCTACACCGCAAGACGTTGATAAAGCTGTTCAAACGGCGCTTAAATCAAAGGGTTTTGAATATGAAATTGCCTTTTTCGGCGGTTCGTTTACTGCGATTGACAGAGAATATATGCTCTCTCTTTTGAAAGCGGCAAATAAATATATAAAGTCAAATGAAGTAAAGGGGATAAGGATTTCCACCCGTCCCGACTGCATTGATGAAGAAATTTTAACCTTGCTAAAAGAGTACGGTGTTACGAGTATCGAACTCGGTGCGCAGAGTATGGACGACGAAGTACTTTTGGCTAACAGACGTGGGCACACAAGTAAAGACGTGGTAAATGCGTCAAATCTTATCAAGTCTTTCGGCTTTGAACTCGGACTTCAGATGATGACGGGGCTTTATAAAGATACAAAAGAAAAAGCGTTAAAAACGGCTGAAAAAATTATTGAACTTGAGCCGAAAACAGTCAGAATTTATCCGACGGTTGTTTTAAAGGGTACATACCTTGCAGACCTTTATTTAAGCGGTGAATATAAACCTCTTAATGCCGATGAGTCGGCTGAACTTTGTGCAAAACTTGTTCCCCTTTTTGAAAAAAATAATATAAAAATCATTCGCTTGGGGCTTCATTCAAGCGAGGATATTAAGAAAAATATGCTTGCGGGCGGTTTTCACGACAGCTTCGGCGAGCTTGTTAAGTCGAGAATTATGGTTGATAAAATTCTTGCACTTCCTCCGGCTGATTATGAGGTGGCTGTCAATTCAAGGTCACTTTCAAAGCTGAAGGGCAATAAAAAGTCAAATATCTATCTTCTTATCGAGAGAGGATATAATATAAAAATTGTTATCGACAACAGTCTTGATGTTGATGAATTGGAGATAAAATAATGGTATTAAAATCACTTGAAATACAAGGCTTTAAGTCTTTTCCGGACAGGACAACGCTTAACTTCGGCAAGGGTATTACCGCTGTTGTAGGTCCTAACGGTTCAGGCAAAAGTAATATTTCCGACGCTGTTCGTTGGGTTTTGGGGGAGACAAGCTCTAAATCTCTTCGTGGTTCAAAAATGGAGGACGTTATCTTCAGCGGTACTTCCGCACGTAAGGCTTTGGGCTTTGCGCAGGTTCAGCTTACTCTTGATAACACCGACCAAACTCTTAAAGATAAGGGCGAGGTTGTAACCGTTTCAAGAAGATATTACCGTTCTGGCGAAAGCGAATATAAAATCGACGGCGAAACGGTAAGGGCGAGAGATATAAGGGAACTCTTTATGGATACGGGTCTCGGCTCAGACGGCTATTCGATGGTAGGTCAGGGTAAGATTGACTCTATCATTTCTCAGAAAAACGAGGACAGACGTGAGCTTTTTGAAGAGGCGGCAGGTATTTCCCTTTTCCGTCATAAAAGAAAAGACGCAACACGCAGGCTTGACCAGGCGCAGGAAAATTTGGTAAGGCTTCTTGATATTTTGGGCGAACTTGAAAGCCGTGTCGAACCGCTCAGAAAGCAGAGTGAAAAGGCGCAGAAGTTTATCACTCTTTCGGATGAGAAGAAAACGCTTGAAATCGGTGTTTGGGTTAATAAGATTAACCGCTTTACAAATGATTTGAGAGAGCAGGAGCATAAAATCGACGCCGCCAACGCTTCTTATGACGTTTGCGAAAAGGAACTTAAAGAAATTGAGCAGGAGATTGAGGAAATAGCGCAAAAGACTGTTTCAATCAATACTCAAATCGAGCAGATAAGAGCAGGCTCAAAGGCTTATGAGGAGCAGGCGCTTCGTAAAGACGGCGAGGCTTCCGTTTTGGAAACCACTTTAAATCATAATAACGAAACTATCGAAAGGCTTAAAAACGATATCGGCGACGTTGATAATACAAATCTTTCAATTGATGCGCAGATAGAGGAAAAAGAGCAGTTTATCTCAAAAAGCGAAAAGGAAATTGAGGAGAAAAAATCCGAACTTAAAAGCGTTACCGACGAGATGAATAATCTTCTTTCATCAAATGAGGAATTTTCAAAACTCACGGTTGAACTTAATCAAAAAATTACTTCTCTTACTCTTAAACTTTCCGATTGCCGTGTAAAATGTTCTCAGGCGCTTACTTCTTCTCAGGAGATTAAGTCGAGGCAGAGCGTTGTTGACTCGTCGATTGAAAAAAGCCGTGAAGAACTTGAAAAGTTTAAAGAACTTAAAGAAAAAAGCGATGACAATTTAGAGAAGCTGCAAGCACGTATTGATGAAAACAACAATTCAATGCAAGGCTATAAAATTAAGCTTGATACTAAAAATGCCAAAGCGGAAAAAATTAAGGCACAGCTTGAAAAATTAACTAACGATTATAACCAAAAGGCGCAAAGGGCGAAAATGCTTTTAGACCTTGAAAAAAATATGGAAGGCTTTTCGGGTGCTGTTAAGGCGGTTATGCGTCAGGCACAAAGTAAGGCGCTTTCGGGTATTCACGGTCCGCTTTCTCAACTTATCACCGTTGATAATGAGTACAGCGTGGCAGTTGAGGTTGCACTCGGTGCGGCAATGCAAAATATCGTTGTCGGCAATGAGGCGGACGCTAAGCGTGCTATTTATTATCTTAAAAATAACCGTGTCGGCAGGGCGACATTTCTTCCTATTTCGGCAATCAAACCGAGAAGTCTTGACGAAAAAGACCTTGACGATAATTTGGGCTTTGTTGCAATCGCAAGCGACCTTGTTGACTGTAAGAGGGAATATAAAAATATTATTTCAAACCTTTTGGGCAGGGTTGTTATAGTTGAGGATATGGACTCGGCTATCGGCATTTCAAAAAGATATTCAAACAGATTTAAAATTGTTACCGTTGACGGTCAGGTTATCAATCCGGGCGGTTCGATGACGGGCGGTTCGCAGTCAAAGGGCGCAGGTATTCTCTCCCGTGGCAATATGATTGACGAACTTAACAGTGAAGCCGAAAAAATTGCAAAAGAACTTGAAAAAATCAAGGCGGAATATAAAACGGCGCTTGAAGAGGCTAACTTTGCACTTGCCTCTCTCCAAGGTGCTCAGGCTGATTTGCAGCAGGCTAAGGAAGAACTTATCAGGGCACAGGGCGAGCATAAACTTGTGGCTGAAAGATATGACCTTTTGTCCTCTCAGCTTTCTGTTCTTGTTAATGAAAAGGACAGCTCCAAAGAGAGAATTGACGAGTTTGAAAACGAAGCGAAATCCTGCGAGGCTGAAATTAAATCTATAGAAGAGGAAATTTCAAAGACCGAAAACGAACTTGAAAAGACTTCCGGCAACGCAAGCGAGCTTAATGCAAAGCGTGATGAGTACAGGGAAAAGAGTGAGAAAATCAATCTTGAACTTGTTACTCTTGCAAAGGATAACGAGGCGGCTAAACTTTCGATTGAAGAACTTAATTTGAGGAAAAATACTCAGTCTGACAGAGTTAAAACGATTGAGGAAGAGATTAAGTCGATTGATGAGAGAAATAAAACGCTTCTTATCTCAATCAATGAAATTAAGGCGTCTGCCAATGACCTCAGGGTTAAGGCGGAGCAATCGGATAAAGACGTAAGCGAGCAGATTAATCAAAGAAACGAGCTTGAAAAACGTACTACCGAACTCAGAGGCGAGGAAAAGATTAAAAATCAGGACAGGGAAAAACTGTCTGGTTCTATCGTTCGTCTTGATGAGAGAAAAAATGCAATGAAAAAGGAGTATGACGAGCTTAACGATATGCTTTTTGAGCAGTATGAGCTTACAAAGCACGAAGCGGAAGCGCTCAATATTCAAATTGAGGATATGACCGAGGCTAAGCGCAGACTTCACGAAATTAAAGTTGCAATCAAAAATCTCGGCTCAATCAATGTCGGCGCTATTGAGGAGTATAAAGAGGTCAGCGAACGCTACACATTCCTTAAAGAGCAGATAGGCGACGTTGAAAAGTCAAAGAGTGAACTTATGAAGATAATTGAGGATTTGACCGCTTCCATGAGTGAAAAATTCCTTACCCAATTTAATAAGATTAATGCGGAATTTAAGGTTTGCTTTGCCGATTTCTTCGGCGGCGGTAAGGGCGAACTTATTTTGGAAGAGCCTGACAATTGCCTTGAATCTCCTATTGAAATTCGTATTCAGCCACCCGGAAAGTCGGTACAAAATATCAACCTTTTCTCCGGCGGTGAAAAATCGCTTGCGGCTATGGCGCTTTTGTTCAGCGTTCTTAAAGTACAGCCGGCTCCGTTTTGTATTTATGACGAGGTTGAGGCGGCGCTTGACGATGTCAACGTTGAACGTTTTGCAAAATATATGCGTAAGATGACAGATAAAACACAGTTTATTTCAATCACTCACAGACGTGGTACTATGGAAGAGGCAGACGTTCTCTACGGTGTCACAATGCAGGAAAAGGGTGTTTCAAAACTTATTGAACTTCAAACAGCCGAACTTGCCGCAAAGATGGGACTTGAATAATCTGTAAACTTAACCGTAGTGCAGAATTTGCTTCTGCAAAACGGTGTAATTGTTAATCCGTAGGGCAGAGGCTTGCTCCTGCCGACAAGATAAATATATAATGTAATAATATAAAGGAAGAACTGATATGGGTATTTTTTCTGTATTTAAAAGAGGTCTTAAAAAGACAAGAGACGAGGGCATTACCGCTCAGCTTGACGAGGTAATGGATTCTTATGAAAAAATCACTCCCGAATTTTTTGATGACCTTGAGGAAATTCTTATTATGGGTGATGTCGGAATGCCGACCGCCGAGAGAATTATCCGTGATTTAAAAAGCAAAATCGAAAATGATAAGGTTGATGACGTAAGGCAGGTACGTGAAATGATGAAAGATATCGTTTCGGGTATCGTTTGGGGCGGCAGTTATTTAAGACTTCGTACCAAGCCGTCGGTAATTCTCGTTATCGGTGTAAACGGCGTCGGCAAAACAACCACTATCGGCAAACTTGCTATGAGACTTAAACAGCAGGGCAGAAGCGTTATTTTGGGCGCTGCCGATACTTTCCGTGCCGCAGCTATCGAGCAACTTCAGGTTTGGGCGGATCGAGCAGACGTTGATTTGATTAAGCACGGCGAAGGCTCCGACCCCGCTTCCGTTGTTTATGATACAATTGCGGCAGGTAAGGCAAGAGGCAGCGACGTAATCATTATCGATACTGCCGGCAGACTTCATAACAAGAAAAATCTTATGGACGAGCTTAACAAAATCAGCCGTGTTATCGACAGGGAACTTCCCGACGCATCAAAGGAAATTCTTTTGGTGCTTGACGCTACAACAGGTCAAAATGCCGTAAATCAGGCTAAGGACTTTAAGGAAGCGGCAGGAATTACCGGTATTGTTCTTACAAAACTTGACGGAACAGCTAAGGGCGGTGTCGTTCTTGCAATCAATAATGAGCTTGACGTTCCGGTTAAATTTGTCGGCGTGGGTGAAAAGATTGAGGATTTACAGCCGTTTGACGCAGACGCATTTGCAGCAGGTCTTTTTGACGCAAAAATCCCCGACGACGATAAGGAAATAACCGATTTCATTCAGCACGATGATGAGCCTGAGGATAAAAAGGCTCAGTAGGAGGAAATTATGGATTTCATTTTAGCAACAAATAATATGAAAAAACTTGCGGAAATGCAGCGTATTTTGTCCCCTCTCGGTATTAATGTCGTAACCGCAAAAATGCTCGGCAAACAGCTTGATGACGTTGTGGAGGACGGCGAAACTTTTGAGGATAACGCAAAACTTAAAGCAAGAGCGGCTTGTAAAGAGATGAATATGCCGGCAATTGCTGACGATTCGGGCTTGTGCGTTGATTATCTTGACGGCGCACCGGGTATCTTTTCGGCACGTTTTGCAGGCGAGCACGGCAATGACGAAAAAAATAACGACTTGCTTCTCGAAAAACTTGACGGCGTACCGCTTGAAAAGAGAACGGCTCATTATGTTTGCGCTATTTGCTGTACTTTTCCCGACGGACGTGAAATCGTTGTAAGAGGCGAATGTCCGGGTGTTATCGGTTTTGAACGTGACGGTCACGAGGGATTCGGCTATGACCCGCTTTTTCTTGTTGACGGCAAGGCTTTCGGCAGATATACAGCCGAGGAAAAGGATAAAATCAGTCACCGTGGCAACGCACTTCGTTTATTAACTAAAGAATTGGAGAAAATTATATGACTTCTAAGCAAAGAGCGGCTTTAAGAGCAAAAGCTAATCCTCTCGAACCTATTATTCAAATCGGCAAGGAGGGTATAAGCGAAAATTTACTTACTCAAATTGACGATACTCTTGATAACCGTGAGCTTATTAAAATCAGAGTTCACCTTGAATCGGCACCCGAATCCCCTAAGGAACTTGCACAAAAACTTGCCGAACCTCTCGGCGCAGAGGTTATTCAGGTAATCGGCGGTATTATCGTGCTTTACCGTGAGGCGGACGAGGAGCGTATCGCAGAGAAAAAGAAAAAAAGAGGCTCGGGCACCGCTAAGGCAACAGCCAAAAAGAAAGTAAAGATTAAGGGCAAAAGACAGCGTCAAAGAGAAAAAGAGGCTAAAAACCCTTACGCTAAATACGACAGACCTAAATATTATGGCAGATAAGCAGAAAATAGGAATTTTCGGCGGAGCATTCAACCCTGTTCATAACGGGCATATCAATCTTGCGCTTCATTACCTCAATGAACTCAAACTTGATAAAATTCTTTTTATCCCGACTGCTTGTCCGCCTCATAAATCAAGCGATAATTTTGCACCTAAAGAGGATAGATTTAATATGCTCGAGCTTGCAATTTCACCGTTTGATAAATTTGAAATAAGCGATATAGAGTTTAAACTGAGTGGCAAAAGTTATACGTATTTAACTCTTTTACAGCTTGAAAAAATATATACTAACGCAGAATTTTACCTTATAATCGGCGCTGACCAAATACTTCATTTTGATAAGTGGTATAAGTATAAAGAAATTTTATCCCTTGTCACTCTTTGCACTTCGGCAAGAGAAGATGAGAATGAAAAGGCGGAGATTTTAAGCTTTGCTTCAAGGCTCGACGGTCTTGATATGAATAAATTTAAGCTTTTGACCTCTCCTGTTTTAAAAGTCAGCTCAAGCGAGATAAGGCAAAAGATAAAAAACGGCGAGGATTTTTCCTCTCTTGTACCGAAAAAGGTTTATGATTACATAATTAAGAGGAGAATTTATAATGTATGATACCGAAGCTTATATGAAAATTTTAAGAAATACACTTTCAAGCAGGAGATTTTATCATTCCCTTTGCGTCTCCCAAAGCGCTAAAAAACTTGCCGAAAGATACGGCGAGGATGTCGAAAAGGCGGAGGTTGCAGGTCTTTTGCACGATATCACTAAGGAAACAAGTAAATCCTCTCAGCTTGAAATTATTAAATATGCAGGTATTGAACTTCACCCGTTTGACAAAAGGGGAGATAAGTTCCTGCATCAGGCTTCCGGCTCGGCTATGGCTAAAATTCTCGGTGTGAAAGATAAAGATATCTTAAATGCAATCAGATATCACACCACGGGCAGAGCCAAAATGACTATGCTTGAACAGATTATCTATCTTGCCGATTTTATTTCTGCCGACAGAGATTATAAGGATATAGATATAATAAGAAAAGAAACGCAAAGAGGTATCGAATACGGGCTTCTTTACGGCACTGCCTACACAATCAAATCGGTTGCTTCAAGGCGGATATTGCTTCATCCTATGACGGTTGAGGCGTACAATTGGATTATTGACGAATATTTTAATTAGGAAGGGTGAATATATGCAGTCACTTGATATAGTAAAAACAGCCGTTAAGGCTATAGACAGTAAAAAAGGCGAGGATATCGAGGTTATCGGCATTACCGATTTAACCGTTCTCACCGATTATTTCGTAATCGCTACGGCAACAAGCTCAACTCAGGTTAAGGCTATTTCCGACGAGGTTGAATATAAGCTTGACTTGCTCGGGGCAGAAGCTCATCATATTGAGGGCAGAAACACTTCGTGGGTTTGCCTTGATTATAATTCAGTCGTTATTCATATTTTCCATAAGCAGCAGCGTGAATTTTATTCGCTTGAACGTTTGTGGGAGGACGGCGAAATCTTAGATACAGCAAAATTATTGGAGGATTAAAATATGGAGTACAATTTTAAAGAGATTGAAGCCAAATGGCAAAACGTTTGGTACACTCAAAACACATTTGCGGCAAAACAGGATTTTTCACTTCCTAAGTATTACTGCCTTGTTGAATTTCCTTATCCGTCGGGTCAGGGACTTCACGTAGGTCACCCGAGGTCTTATACAGCGCTTGATATCGTTGCACGTAAGAAAAGACTTCAGGGCTATAACGTTCTTTATCCTATGGGTTGGGACGCTTTCGGTCTCCCGACTGAAAACTTCGCTATTAAAAATCATATCCACCCCGAAGAAGTAACCAAGAAGAATGTTGCAAGATTTAAACAGCAGCTTCAGTCACTCGGTTTCTCTTTCGACTGGACAAGAGAGATTAACACAACCGACCCGAGTTATTATAAATGGACGCAGTGGATTTTCTTACAGCTTTTCAAAAAAGGTCTTGCTTATAAAAAGGAAATGGCTGTAAACTGGTGTACCTCATGTAAGTGCGTTCTTGCAAACGAAGAGGTTGTAAACGGCGTTTGCGAGCGTTGCGGCAGTGAAGTTATCAGGAAAAATCAGAGCCAGTGGATGCTTAAAATCACCGATTATGCTCAAAGACTTGTTGATGACCTTGACGACGTTGATTATATCGACAGAGTTAAAGTTCAGCAGAGAAACTGGATTGGCAGGTCAACAGGTGCAGAGGTCGATTTCGGCACTACTTTAGGCGATACATTAACCGTTTATACAACACGTCCCGACACTCTTTTCGGCGCAACATATATGGTTATTTCACCTGAGCACCCTCTTATTGAAAAGTGGGCTGATAAACTTAAAAATATTGATGAAATCCGTGCTTATCAGGCAGAGGCTGCGCATAAATCCGACTTTGAACGTACAGAGCTTAACAAGGATAAGACAGGCGTTAAGCTTGACGGCGTAATGGGTATCAATCCTGTAAACGATACAGAAATTCCTATCTTTATTTCCGACTATGTACTTACTTCTTACGGTACAGGCGCAATTATGGCTGTTCCTGCTCACGATACACGTGACTGGGAATTTGCAAAGAAATTTGATTTACCTATTATCGAGGTTGTTGCAGGCTCAAAGGTAGGCGTTGAAAACGAAGCGTTTACCGATTGCGCAACAGGCAAACTTGTTAATTCTTCATTCCTTACCGGTATGAGCGTTGAAGAGGCTAAAAAGGCTATTACCGAGTGGCTCACAAAAGAGGGCAAAGGTCATCAAAAGGTCAACTTCAAACTTCGTGACTGGGTATTCTCCCGTCAAAGATATTGGGGCGAACCTATCCCTATCGTTAAGTGTGACGATTGCGGTTACGTTCCTATCCCCGAAAGCGAACTTCCGTTAAGACTTCCTATGGTTGATTCATATGAGCCGACAGATACAGGCGAATCTCCTCTTGCTAAAATGACCGATTGGGTTAATACAACTTGCCCTTGCTGCGGAAAACCTGCTAAGAGAGAAACAGATACAATGCCTCAGTGGGCAGGCTCGTCTTGGTACTTCTTGAGATATATGGACCCTCATAACGATAAGGAACTTGTATCTAAGGAAGCCGCAAAATATTGGAGCCCTGTTGATTGGTATAACGGCGGTATGGAGCATACTACTCTCCACCTTCTCTATTCACGTTTTTGGCATAAATTCCTTTATGATATCGGCGTTGTTCCTACTAAAGAGCCGTATCAAAAACGTACCTCTCACGGTATGATTCTCGGTCAAAACGGTGAAAAGATGTCTAAGTCAAGAGGCAACGTTGTTAATCCTGACGAAATCGTTGACCAATACGGTGCCGATACAATGCGTCTTTATGAAATGTTCATCGGCGACTTTGAAAAGGCTGCTCCTTGGAACAGTGATTCAATCAAGGGCTGTAAGAGATTTGTTGAGCGTTTTTGGAACTTGCAGGAAATCGTTAAAGACGGCGACGAGTATTCTCCTGAGCTTGAGGCGCTTATGCATAAAACAATCAAAAAGGTTACAGAGGATATCGATAACCTTAAATGTAACACCGCCATTGCTTCAATGATGACTTTGGTTAATGAAATGTATGCAAAGGGCGTTAATAAGGCTGAACTTCGTGATTTGACTATCATTCTTAACCCGTTTGCCCCTCACGTAACAGAGGAAATGTGGCAGGTTATGAACTACGGCGGTGCTGTTCACGAGGCTAAGTGGCCTGAATATGACGAGGAAAAGACTAAGGAAAACGATGTCGAAATCGCACTTCAGGTTAAAGGTAAGGTTCGTTCAAGAATCGTTGTCCCTGTTGATATCAGCAAGGAAGACGCTATTGCACTTGCAAAAAAGGATGAAAAGATTGCCGCAGAAATCGCAGGTAAGGAAATCAAAAAGGAAATCTACGTTCCCGGCAAACTTGTTAATATCGTTGCAATTTGACAAAAGGAGAAAGGAATGGAGTGTTTATTATAAATTTCGCAGAAATTTATTCAAACACGTAATTTCCAATCGGGGTCCCCGACGAATCGAAGATTTGGTGGGGAAAAGGAGAAAGGAATGGAGTGTTTATTATAAATTTCGCAGAAATTTATTCAAACACGTAATTTCTTTCGACGCCGTAGGGGCGAACTGTGTTCGCCTCAATGATACGTTAATTTTTAATTTACCCAAAATAAGAGGTAACAATTATGCCTAAGAAAAAAATTTATACAGTCGCAACTTCACACCTTGATACCGTGTGGAGCTGGGATTTTGAAACAACCGTAAGTAAATATATCTATAACACCTTGGTTGATAATTTCAAACTTTTTGAAAAATATCCTACATATAAATTCTCGTTTGAGGGCTCGTACCGCTATGAGCTTATGGAGGAATATTACCCTGAGCTTTTCGAGAAAATGAAAGAATACATAAAGCAGGGCAGGTGGAATGTCTGCGGTTCCGCTTTTGAAAACGGCGACGTCAACATTCCGTCACCCGAGGCGCTTTTCAGAAATATTCTTTTCGGAAATTCCTATTTTGACGAGAAATTCGGCAAAAGAAGCGTTGATATCTATCTTCCCGACTGTTTCGGATTCGGCTGGGCGCTTCCCACTATCGAACGTCACGCAAATTTAATAGGCTTTACTACTCAAAAACTTGCGTGGGGCGGTGCTTACGGCACTCCGTTTGATATCGGCAAGTGGCAGGGTGTCGACGGCAGTGAGGTTTACGCTTCCATCAATCCTCATTCTTATTACTATACGCTTACCAAACTGCGTGACTGGGATTTCGTTCTCGATAAGTTTAAGGAAAATGAAAAATATGACCTCAACGATACATATATTTTCCACGGTATAGGCGACAGGGGCGGTGCTCCGGATGAAAAGAGCGTTGCCTTTGTAGAAGAGGAAATCAAGAAAAATGATAAAAGCGATATTGAGGTTGTTGCCGCATCTGCCGATGAAATTTATCACGATATCGAGGATAAATATACGCCCGAGCAAAAGGAAAAACTTCCTGTTTGGAAAACGGAACTTGTTATGACAAACCACGGCGTGGGCGGATATACTTCACGTGCAATCGGTAAGCGCTGGAATCGAAGATGTGAGGAACTTGCCGATTTGAGCGAACGTGGCGGTGTTATGTCCTCTTATTTGGGCTTGACCGATTATAACCAAAAATCACTTAACCGTTCGTGGAAGCGCTTTATTGCTCATCAATTCCACGACGATATCCCGGGCACAAGCTGTCAAAGAGTATATAAACGTTCTTGGAACGATTATGCCGTTTCAATGAATCAGTTTACAAATGAACTTGAAGCGTCGGTTTCACCCGTTTCAAGCCTTATGAAAACTGATTTTTGCTCCGGTATTCCCGTTATGGTTTATAACCCCGTTGAAGCACAAAGACGTGGCGCAGTAACTGTCAGACTTGAGGATTTGCAAAGCGCTTATGTCCGTGTTTATGACGAAAAGGGAAGAGAGGTTAAAAGCCAAACTTCCACACTTTCCGACGGTACGCTTGAACTTGTTTTTGTTGCCGACGTTAAAAGCCTCGGCACAAGAGTTTATGATGTTCGCCCGAGTGATAAGCCTTGTTGCGTTAAGAGTGAAATTTCCATTAACCACGATAATATGATGGAAAATCAAAAGTATATCGTAACTCTTAACCGTAAGGGTAATATTTCATCAATTCTTGATAAGGAACTTGACGAAAAGGAAATTTTAAAAGAGCCTATTACTCTCGGTCTGTTTAACTATACGGGTTCTAAGGAATGGCCTGCTTGGGAAATGAATTATAAAGAGGCAAATAAGGACGCCGACCGTATTCCTAACGTTGTTACCGTAACTGTTTTGGAGCAAGGCCCTGCGAGAGTATCGTTTAAGGTTATCCAGCAAGATAAAAAGAGCACGTTTACAAGTATCGTTGCCCTTACGGACGGCTGTGATATAGTTGAGGTTTATTCCGAGATTGAGTGGGAAAGCCTCAGAACTCTTGCTAAAAATAAATTCTCATTTACCTGTGAGAATGAAAAGGCAACGTTTGATTTGGGCTTGGGCGCTATCGAACGTGGCAATATGAGCGAACAGCTTTTTGAAGTCCCTGCACAAAAGTGGGTTGATTTGACCGATAAAAGCGGTGATTTCGGCGTGTCTGTTTTGAGTGAATGTAAGTACGGCTGGGATAAATATAAGGATAATACTCTCCGCCTTACAGTGCTTCATACCCCTAAGAAAAATTACCGTATCGACTCTATGCAGTCGTTTATGGATTTGGGTCTTAACAGATATTCATATGCGATTTTCAGCCATAAGGGCAAGGCTCAATCGGCTACTCAGCTTGAAGCGAGAAAATTTGTTACCCCTATGACTGCGTATATTTCTACTAAGCACCAAGGTCCTCTTAAAACTCAGTATTCTTTCGGCGAGGTCTCAACTAACGACGTCATTATCCGTGCAATAAAGAAAGCGGAAAACAGCGACGAAATTGTTGTAAGACTTAACGAGGGTGCGAACAAAGAGGTCGAAAACTTTACTCTTACCTTGGGTGAGGGTATCGAAAGCGCCAGAGAAATTTATGCAAGCGAGGAAAACAAGGGTGAGGCAACCGTTAAAGACGGCAAACTTGTCACAAGCTTTAAGCCTTATGAGATAAAGAGTTTTGCACTTAAACTTAAAAAGAACTCACTTGATACTCAAAAGGTCGAGAGTACGCCTGTTTCATTACCGCTTGATAAAAATATTATCACCAAAAAAGGTGAAAAGGGCGATTTTGAATATACAATCCCTGATACTCTTGTACCTGATGAAATTACGGCAAACGGCGTAAAATTCGATATTGATAAGTCGGATAAAAATGCGCTTACCTGCTCATCTCAAAAGATTAAACTCGATGAAAATAAAAACAGACTTGTCCTTCTCTGCGCTTGCCTTACAGGGGATAAGACCGCTGAATTTATCCTTGGGGATAAGAAAGTAAATAAAACCGTTCTTTCGTCATTTGAACGTTTTGCCGGCTGGGATTTGTACGATTTCGGCGAAACGGCTTATATGAAAAAGGGCAAAATCGGCTATGAATTTACCCATTGCCTCAAAGACGGTGAGGTTCAATATGCAAAGATAATGTATTTTTACCTTGTCGAGTTCGATTTAAACGGCGAAAAGGAAATTACATTGCCCGACGATAAGGATATCGTAGTCCTTTCGGCAAGCCAGACAAATGCGCCTTTGTCAAAACTTGTAACTCCGACTTATGACGAGGTTGAGAAAAGACCGTTTACATTCAAACTTAATTTTGCTCAAAAGCTTCAATATGTATATAACAAATGCGTATGGCGCTTGAACGATAAGGATAATTTTATTAAGGATAACAATAAGGGCAAGGATTATTAAAGAGGAGAAAAATATGGCTTCGAATTTTAATAAAAACTGGACAACTACCAATAATAACCGCCCGCTTAACAGTGATGAGGTTGAAAGATATATCTCCGTTAAACCAAGCTCTAATCAGCTTAGACTTGCCGACAAACCGTTTTATACCTTTATGCACTTCGGTATGAATACCGCTACCGACAGAGAGTGGGGCGCAGGTGTTGAAAAGGCAACGGATTTCACAATCAAGTCGATAAACGCTAAGCAGTGGGTTGAAGTTGCCAAATCTTCAGGTGCAACAGGTGTTATTTTGACTTGTAAGCACCACGACGGTTTCTGCCTTTGGCCGAGTGAATACACAGACTTCTGCGTGAAAAATTCATCGTATAAGGGCGATATCGTCAAAGAAGTGTCCGACGAATGTCATAAGCAGGGTATGGATTTCGGCGTTTATCTTTCCCCTTGGGATATGCACGATGAACGTTACGGAACTGACGCTTATAACGATTATTTTTGCAATCAGCTTACCGAACTTCTCACAAATTACGGCGAGATTTTCGAGGTGTGGTTCGACGGCGCTAAGGGTTCAAACGCTAAGAAATTTGAATACGATTGGCAAAGATATTATGACCTTATCCGTAAACTTCAGCCTAAGGCAAATATTGCTATCTGCGGTCCTGATATCCGCTGGGTAGGTAACGAGGGCGGTAAGTCGAGAAAGAGCGAATACAGCGTTGTACCTTGCGCTTTGAGAGAGGCTGACAGAATTATGGCTTTGAGCCAGCAGGACGAAAGTCAGGCTTCCTCTCTTCAAAAATATAACCAAACGGACGAGGATTTAGGCTCAAGAAAAATTCTTGAAAAGAACGCTTATATCTGCTGGTTCCCTGCCGAGGTCGACGTGTCAATCCGTAAGGGTTGGTTCTTCCACGAAAAGGATAACAGAAATTCAAAAAGCGCTAAAAAACTTTTCAAAATTTATCTTAATTCCGTAGGCAATAACTGCACTCTTTTACTTAATATTCCGCCTAATGCACAAGGTGAAATTCATAAAAAAGACGTCAAAAACCTTAAAAAACTCGGTAAAATGATTAAGAATATCACCGCAAATCCTATCGCTTATCACGAACTCGGTGAGCTTACAAAGGATAACGGCGTTCTCGATTTCGATTTTAACGATACACGTAAGGTTAATTTCGTCGTTTTGAAAGAGGATATCACAAAAAGCCAGAGAGTTGAGGTTTTCGACCTCTATATCAAAAAGGCAAACGGCAAATATAAGCGTGTTTATAAGGGCACTGTTATCGGCGCTGAAAAGATTATTAATCTTAAAGGCAAAAAGGCAAAGGGTATCCGCTTCGTTATCCGCCAAAGCCGTTCAAACCCTGTTATTAAATCAATCGGTATATATGAATAATTGGATTTTTGTATATTAATACAATTGTAGGGGCGAACTGTGTTCGCCTCATTATTCAAAACATAATTATACACCTATATAACTTTGTATAATTAAAACCGTTAAAATTTATAATTAGTTTAGCCTCTTTTATTTTTTGCGTGCTATAATTAAGACGTGATAAATAAGGGAGGCTTTAATTATGACTGATACTTTAAAAAAGAATGATACTCAGGAAAAAGTGCAGGAAAATGGCGAATACGCCGAAGGCTTGTGCTTTGACAAAATTGTTTGGATTTTTATGATTAGCTGTATTGTAGGCTTTCTTGTTGAAACTCTTTGGTGCCTCATTAAACACGGCTATATCGAATCACGTCAATCGCTTGTTTGGGGTCCGTTCTCCGTTGCTTACGGTATAGGCGCCGTTGTTTTAACCCTTGCTCTTTATAAGGTTAAAGACGCACCTATTTGGAAAGTGTTTATCGTATCGTTCATTGTCGGCACGGTGACGGAATATATCTGCTCTTTGGGTCAGGAAATAGTTTTCGGCTCTGTTGCGTGGAATTACAGCAATATGCCGCTTAATATCAACGGCAGAGTGTGCTTTCTTTATTCTTGCTTTTGGGGCGCTTTGGGTGTGCTTTGGATTAAGGCAATTTATCCTATAATGTCAAAAGTTATTGAAAAAATCCCCGTCAAACTCGGCAGCGTTATTATGTGGGCTTTCATTGTGTTCTTTATTTTCGATTCATTCGTTTCCGCCACGGCAGGACTTAGAATGGATAAGCGTGACGCAGGTCAGGCACCTAATAATGTTTATGAGCAGTATCTTGATAACCATTTCCCCGATGAGAGAATGAAAGAGATATATGCAAATTCCCAAAAAGTAAATAAGTAATACCGTAGCCTTTGCACAACAAAAAAGACAGTCTGATTTTCGGGCTGTCTTTTATTACGTTTACAAATATTGACAAATACCGCAGCGCAAGATATAATAAAGCAAATCTGATATACATAGGTTTTTATATTTGTTTTGAATATAAAATTAAAAGGGAATCCGGTGTGAATCCGGAGCAGTCCGAACCTCTACCGTATTTGCTGACGAGAAATATTCGCTAAAGGCGGCCATTGCTCTTTTGAGTGAGAAGGTTTATTTCAAGGTTGAAGCTTAAGTCGGGAGACCTGCCGTGTATATGGTTTTTGCAGTGCTTTAGGTTGGAAGTCGGCAGTATTTAACGTATGGGATTACTATGCCCATATGCTTTTTTTGCTATACAATTTTATGCACTGTTTTAAACGGTGCATTTTTTTATGCCCGAAATTGAAAGGAGAAAAGATGAAAAAAACAATCACTAAGGTTTTGGCAGTGTTTATGTCGCTTATGCTTGTGCTTATGAGTGCGATTCCTGCTATGGCTGAAAATTCAAGCGAGGTCGAAGCATACCTTAACAGCACTTACGCTAAGGCAATAGACCCGTACGGCAGTCTTAAAAAAGACGATGATGGCAGATATATTATCCCTCTTTCAAAAACAAGCGTTTCACTTAAAAAGGACACCTCATCAAAGCTTTATACCGCCTCTTGGAGTTCAAGCGACGATACTTATGCTAAGGTGTCAGGCAGTTATTCCGTTTCGGCAAAAATTACTCACCCTAAATATGAGCAGGGCGCTAAGGTAGTTACTCTTACTCTTACAATTTTAGATAAGAATGACGGCAAAACTGTTTTGGGTACAAGAGATTATGCTCTTTATATCGAAGCCGAGCTTCCTACTTATTCTCTTGACGTAACCGCTAAAAACGAAAAAGGCGAAGTTATCAATGACGCAAATGTAAGCGTTTTTGACAGCCGCAATATTTCTCAAAATCTTTCGTCACTTAAAGGCAATACGGAATATACTCTTACCGTTTCGGCTTTGGGATATATTCGTGACACAAGAAAAATCACTTTAACCGAAAATACTAAACTCGACGTTGTGTTAAAAGAGGGTGCAACGGTTGATTTTACCGTTAATCTTGCAACAGGCGCTAAAACAGATTACGCAACTTTGAAAGTAACTTCATCAGACGGCAGTAAAACATATTCTCCTTTGGAGGACGAATACGGCTATGAAACTTCGCAGTTTGAACTTCCTGTCGGTGAATATAAATACTATGCAACTTATCAAAGCGGAAGTCAGAGCGCAGAGGGTACATTTACCGTTAATGAGGGCGATAAGTCACTTGATGTAACAGTAAATCTTAAATATACCGAATATAAGGTTAAGTTTGACGTTACACCTGAAAATGCAAAAATCACTCTTAAAAAGAACGGTTCAAGCGGCGCATTCGGTGACGAAATTTTACCTGATGAAAACGGATATTATACAGTAATTTTCGGTCAGTATCGCTACACTGTTGAGGCTGAGGGTTACATTAGCGTAAGCAAGACTTTTAACGCTACCGATACCGCTCTTAAAAATAATAACTATGTAATCACCGTTAAACTTGACTCACTTTATGACTCTCTTCTTAAAAAAGCAGACGATTATCTTTTCAACCAGTCGGGTGACGGAATGATGATGACTGAATTTTCAGGCGTTCATACCGACGGCGACTTCGGCTATGTTTCAGACGTTGACTCAGATTATCAGGATACAAACGTTATCAATACAGTTGAAGAAAAGATAAATGAGAATGTTAAGTCAGACGATAAAATTACCGTTAAATTAAACGAGGTTAAAAATATCGACGGCGACGTTGATAATACCGTAATTTTCAAAAACGGCAATATCTATTATAAAGGCGTTGATTCTTCAAATTATGACGAGGATTTCTACGGCGCTGTTTATGACCTTTCACTTACTTTGACTTGCGGTGACAGAACTAAGGAAAGCGAATTAAGAGTAGTAGTTCCTTATCATACATATACAAGACTTCAAAGACTTGACAGCGCAGCACTTTATGCCGCTAACTTTGCAAATATCAAGGGCGAAAACAAGAGTGCCGCAGATGTAACGGGTAATCTTGATTTAATCAATACCGCAAATACAGATGATTACAGCTACTATTCAATCTGTTCAAGCTGGGAATCCGACCACCCTGAAATTATCGACGCAAAGACAGGTAAGGTAACAAGACCCGAAAAGGATACTATGGTTAAACTTACCGTTAAGACATATTATTCAGCTTCATTTGTTGAGGAAACCGACTTCTTCTTTGACCCGGGTCCTTTGGGTGATAATGCCGCTTACAGAAGCGTAAACGTTTTGGTTAAGGGCACAAAGCCTGATGAGGTTAAGCCTAGCGTTCCTGCAACAAAACCAAGCGAACCTACAACCGCACCTTCAACAACTCAGCCTGCAACTAAGCCGAGCACAACAAATGCAAATAAGGTGTCTAAGCCTAAGTCAACTTCAATTAAGAAACTTGCAAACGGCAAAAAGTCATTTACCGTTACTTGGGCAAAGGTAAGCGGTGTTAAGGGATACCAAATTCAGTATTCTACCGATAAAAAGTTCAAAAACAATAATAAGAGCGTTACCGTAAATAAGCAAAAGACAACAAAGACTACAGTTAAAAAGCTTAAGTCTAAGAAAACGTATTTTGTTCGTGTTCGCACTTATAAAACAGTAAACGGCAAAAAAGTTTATTCTTCCTGGTCAAAGGTTAAATCAATCAAAACAAAATAAATTTTAATTTCTTAAAGGTTAAA
The DNA here is from genome assembly GCA_945874765.1 of uncultured Clostridia bacterium. Lineage (GTDB taxonomy): Bacteria > Bacillota > Clostridia > Oscillospirales > Acutalibacteraceae > Eubacterium_R. The sequence goes on along the minus strand of CAMCHQ010000014.1, from coordinate 6,945 downwards.
ATTGTTCGCCTTTGCAACAAAAAAGACAGCCTGATTTTTTAGGCTGTCTTTTCTTATATTCTTTTCTATTTTACCTCAAAATAAAATTCCACACCGGCAAGTTTATTGACAAAGCCGTATTTAAAAGAGTGAAGCTCCAAAATTTTTTTGCAAATGGCAAGCCCCATTCCGTGCGAGCGGATTATATCGTTGTCGGCATTTCTTGAAAATACTTCCCAAATCCTGCATTTGTCCTCGTCGCTTATCCTTTTGCCGTCATTATAAACCGCAAATTTCTTTTTATAAAACGTAACCCTTATTGTGCCGTTTTCGCCAGCATTAATCAGCTTCCCTCAACGCCTTATTAATCGCATTTAAAACTCTCTTTTTGTCTGCTGACCAAAGAGGCGCAATCAAATCCTTTTTTGCTCCGTCGCCCGTCAGCCTGTGAATAACAATATCTTTCGGTATAATTTCAACGCACTTTACAATCAAATTTACGTATTCGTCAAATTCAAGCGTTTTGAAAAGCCCTTTTTCATAATCTTTTGCAAGGTCGGTGCCGTCGATTACGTGCAAAAGCTGTAGTTTTATTCCGTTCGCTCCGCTTTCGCAAACATATTTTACCGTTTCAAGCATATCCTCCCCGCTCTCATTCGGAAGTCCCAATATTACGTGAACAACGATATTTACCCCGATTTTCTTTAAATCTTTTACCGCTTTGTCATAAACGTCTAAATCATATCCACGCCTTATGTATTTTGCGCTTTTTGGGTGAATTGTCTGAAGCCCTAATTCAACGAAAACAGGCTTTATTTTGTTCATCTCATCAAGAAGTTTTAAAACCTTGTCACCCAAGCAGTCGGGTCTTGTCGCAATTGACAGCGCAACAATGTCAGGGTGATTTATCGCTTCTTCATATTTTTGCCTTAGTATTTTAACAGGTGCATAAGTGTTTGTAAAGGCTTGAAAATATGCAATGTATTTTCCGTCTTTTATTTTCTTTTTCACCCTTTTTTTGCCGTTTTCAATCTGACTCGTTATACTCATTTCTCTGCTTTCGGCAAAATCTCCGCTTCCGCCTTTGGAACAAAAAATACAGCCTCTTGTGTCTATCTTTCCGTCACGGTTCGGGCAGGTGAAACCGCCGTCTAAACTGATTTTATATACCTTTTGACTGAATTTATCCTTTAAATATTTGTTAAAGCTTAAATATTCCATAGCCATACCTCATAATAATATAAATAAAGTATATCATAAATTAAAATAAAAATCGATATAGTTATTGACTTGATATCGCCTTTAGTTTAAAATTGATTTGATATCAAACAGAAAAGGAAGAGAGAAATGAGAGTTTTTTTAAGCTGTCTTGTTTGCAGAATTGTTACCTTTGTTTTGCATAAGCTCGGCAGAGGCGCTACTTCTATGCCCGGCAAGGTTGCACTCAAAGTTAAAAGAAATGTTTTAAAGGATTTATCTAAAAATACCAATGTTATTGTTGTCACCGGCACTAACGGTAAAACCACGTCCTGCCGTATTCTTGAAGAGGGACTGAAAAAGGCGGGCAAGTCTTACTTTATCAATAAATCGGGCGCTAATCTTATTACAGGCGTTACCGCTTCGTTTATTATGAATTCAACAATCACGGGTAAATGCAAAAAGGATTATGCGATTATCGAATGTGACGAAAACGCTTTTAAAGAGGTTTCAAGATATATTCACTGCGACGTTATCCTTGTGACAAACGTTTTCCGTGACCAGCTTGACCGTTACGGCGAGGTTACGCATACTTTAAATGCAATTAAGGAATCGGTTAAAAATCTTCCCAATGCTACGGTTTGCCTTGACGCCGACTGTTCGCTTACCTATTCAATGTCTAAGGAAATCCCGAATAAAATTATCACTTTCGGCGTCAATGTTCCTTTTGATAAGAATGCGAAAGCGCCTGAAATCAGCGACGCTAAGTATTGTATCTTTTGTAAGCACGAGTATGAATATACTTATCATACTTACGGCCACCTCGGCGGCTTTGTTTGCCCTAATTGCGGATATAAAAGACCTCAGCCCGATTTTGCCGTTGAAAGTATAGAGGAAATGAAAAACGACCACTCAATTGTTGTTGCAAATCTAAACGGCGACAGAAATATAATCAGGGTTAATATCGGCGGTGCTTATAATATTTATAACGCTATCGGCTGTGCCGCCGCTCTTACCGCTTTCGGTATCGATGAAAAAACCGTTATTGACGCTATTGAGCATTTCAACGGCGCTTTCGGCAGAATGGAGCATTTCAAAGCAGGCGATAATACAGTCAATCTTATCCTTGTTAAAAATCCGGCAGGCTTCAGCCAAACTATGAATTTCCTTAAAAATATCGACGATGATTTTACCCTTATTCTTTCTCTTAACGATAATGCCGCAGACGGCAGAGATATAAGCTGGATTTGGGACGTCGATTTTGCCGGAATATTCGATAAGGCTAATGTTAAGGAACTTTACGTTACCGGTAAACGCTGTTACGATATGGCGGTTCGTGTTAAGTACGAGGGCGTCGGTAACAGGGAAATCAAGATTATTGAAAATGAGGATTATAATAAACTTGTTGATATCGCAACAAGTCAGGGCAGGGACGTTTATATCGTTCCGACTTATACCTCAATGATGACTATGCGCCCTGTAATTGCTAAAAGACTTGGAGGTAAAGACTTTTGGGAATGATGATTAAAATTGCACACCTTTATCCCGATATGCTCAATCTTTACGGCGACAGAGGTAATATTATTGCACTTACTAAAAGAATGGAACTTCGTGGTATTTCCACTCAGGTTGACAGGATTACTATGGGTAAATCCTTTAATGCAGACGATTACGATATTCTCTTTATCGGCGGCGGTCAGGACTTTGAGCAGGACGTTTTGCTCGAGGATTTGAAAAAGGGCAAGGATAAGGAAATTAAACGTGCCATAGATTCGGGAAAGGTTATGCTCGCTATCTGCGGCGGTTACCAAATGCTCGGCAAATATTATAAGACTTACGACGGCAAAATGCTTGAATATATCGGCGCTCTTGATTTTTATACCGAGGGCAAAGAGGAACGTATGATAGGCAATTTTGCTTATAAAACAAAAGAGGGAATCGAAGTTGTCGGCTTTGAAAACCACAGCGGCAGAACGTATCTCGGCAAGGGTGTCGAGCCTCTCGGCAAAATGATTAAAGGCTACGGCAATAACGGCGAGGACGGTACAGAGGGCGTCAGGTATAAAAATACTTTCGGCACTTATTCCCACGGTCCCGTTTTGCCTAAGAATCCTCAGCTTGCGGATTTGCTCATTTCCTTGGCAGTCGAAAATAAATACGGCTCCTGCACTCTTGCTCCTCTTGATGATGATTTAGAGGATAAGGCGAGAGCACAGGTTATGAAACTGTATATAAAATAGGAGAAAAATATGAAGCTTTATATTAAGCAAAAGGTGTTTTCCCTCAGCGCTGAGTTTTCGGTTAAGGACGAGGCGGGCAATGACAGATATTTTGTTGAAGGGGAAATTTTAAGCTTCTTCGTCGTCTTCATCTAAAACGGTTAAATCGCTTAAATCAAAAAAGAAATATTATGTTAAAGTGAGAAAATATAAAACTGCAAAGATTAACGGGAGAAATAAAACCTACTATGGAAAATGGTCAAAGGTTAAGAGTGTAAAAACCAAATAATATTGAAAAAAGGCTTGATTTTTCAAGCCTTTTTTGTTATAATACTTCAGCATTCGTAGAAATACAAGCGAATACGCACACACCCGAGTTAAGCCTTAGGTGATTTTTATGGGCTTTTGCCATACTCGGTGTGGAGGAATTAACCTTAAAGGAGGAAATAATAATGGCAAACGTAGTTTCAATGAAACAGCTTTTAGAAGCAGGTGTTCACTTCGGACACCAGACAAGAAGATGGAACCCTAAAATGGCTGAATACATCTTCACAGAGCGTAACGGCATTTACATCATCGACCTTCAGAAGACAGTTAAGAAGCTTGATGAGGCTTATATGTTCGTTCGTGACCTCGCTGCAGAAGGCGGCTCAATCATTTTCGTAGGTACAAAGAAGCAGGCTCAGGAGTCAGTTAAGGAAGAGGCTGAACGTTGCGCAATGCCATATGTTAATGCAAGATGGCTTGGCGGTATGCTCACAAACTTCAAGACTATCCGTGGCAGAGTTGCACGTCTTGCTCAGCTTAAGGCTATGAGAGAGGACGGCACATTTGACCTTCTTCCTAAGAAGGAAGTTGTTGGTCTTGAGCTTGAAATCGAGAAGCTTGAGAAGTACCTTGGCGGTATCACAGAGATGAAGAAGATTCCTGACGCAATGTTCATCGTTGACCCACGCAAGGAAAGAATCGCTGTATCAGAGGCTATTAAGCTCGGTTTACCAATCGTAGCTATCGTTGATACAAACTGTGACCCTGATGAAATCGATTACGTTATCCCCGGTAATGATGACGCTATCCGTGCAGTAAAGCTTATCGCAGGCGCTATTGCAAATGCAGTTATCGAGGGTAGAGACGGTAACGATACAGCAGAAGATGCTGCTACAGAAGAAGCAAGCGAAGAAGCTGCTGAATAATTTAATATAACATATAACTATTTTTAGGAGGATAATATAATGGCATTTACAGCTCAGGACGTAAAGGCTCTTCGTGAGAAGACCGGCGTTGGTATGATGGAATGTAAGAAGGCTCTTGTTGAGGCTGACGGCGATATGGATAAGGCTGTTGACTTTCTTCGTGAAAGAGGTCTTGCAGCTGCTGCAAAGAAGGCAACAAGAATTGCTGCTGAGGGTGTAGTTCTTCCTTATTATGACGCACAGTCTAAGAAGGGTGTTGTAGTAGAAGTAAACTCAGAGACAGACTTCGTTGCTAAGAACGAGAAGTTTATGAACTTCGTTGAAGGCGTAGCAAAGACTATCCTTGAAACAAATCCTGCTGACGTTGAAGCTCTTAAGGAAGAGAAGTTCGACGGCACAGACAGAACAGTTACAGAAACTCTTAATGACCTTGTTCTTTCAATCGGCGAGAATATGAAAGTTCGTCGTTTTGAGAGAATGGACGGCATTGTTTCAACATATATCCACGGCGGCGGTTCAGTCGGCGTTATGGTTGGCTTCGACGTTGCCGATGAATCAAAGGCTGCTACTCCTGAATTTGAGGCTATGGGTAAGAACGTTGCTATGCAGATTGCCGCTATGAGCCCTGCATATCTCGACGAGGCTTCAGTTCCTCCTGAGGTTGTTGAGCACGAAAAGACTATCCTTGCAGCTCAGATGAAGGAAGACCCTAAGATGGCTTCTAAGCCTGAAGCAGTTCTTGCAAAGATTGCAGCAGGTAAGATGGGCAAGTATTATAAAGAAAACTGCCTTGTTGACCAGGAATTCGTAAGAAGCGACCTCTTCCAGGGCGACGTTAAGGGCTATGTTGCTTCAGTTGCTAAGGAACTCGGCACTGAAATCAAGCTCAACGGCTTCATCAGAATGATGAAGGGCGACGGCCTTGAAAAGAGAGAAGAAAACTTTGCAGAAGAAATCGCAAAGCAAATCAACGGCTAATCGAAATTTAAAATAAAATTTCATAACCTATTTGAACCCGTTAAAACGCACTGTTTTAGCGGGTTTTTGCTATTTTTATGGAATTTCTCACTTGCCGTATTTTATCGCAAAATATCATAACTTTTCAGCCCGTTTTGCGTAAAAGTTGCGTAAAGATTTGCGTAAATTTACGCAAATTTACCTTCTGCGAAGTATTTTTTGCGTCAAGCAAAAATGCCGTTAAACAGGCGATAGTGGAGTGTTACAAATTCATCTTGTTTCTCGGATGATTTTCCTCAAGAATATGACGAATTTTATTTGTGCTGATGTGGGTATAAATTTGAGTAGTCGTAATCGAACTGTGACCGAGAAGCTGCTGAATATATCTTATGTTTACATTTTCATCCATAAGTGCAGTAGCAAAAGTATGCCTGAACATATGCGGCGTAATATGTAAATCAATTCCGTTCCTTTTTGCATAATCGCTTATCATATTTCTTATAGATTGCTCCGAATACCTGTTACCTAATTTGTTGATGAAAACATATTCATTCTTGCCATCACAAATTTTTATATATTCACTTAAAAGTCTTGATACTTTAACATTAGCAATACACATTATGCGTTCTTTTGAGCCTTTGCCGTAAATGTATATTGTGTTGCTGTTGAGGTCAAGACTTTTTCTTTTTAGATTGCTGATTTCCGATACCCTCATTCCGGTAGAAAAAAGTAATTCAATAATTATAGTATTTCTTAATGCTACTTTGTACTGGTAGTTGCTTTTAGCATTATTAAGAAGTAAATATGCAAATCTTAAAATACTTTTTATGTTCTCAATCGGAATAGTTTTAGGCAAAGTAATCGGTTCTTTGTATTTTAGTGTAATTTTGTGAAACGGATTGATTTCAATAATATCCTCAATTTCCATATACCTGTAAAATGCTTTCACGCAGGCAATTTTTCGTTTGGCAGTTTTAGGTTTGTAACGCTGATGAAGTGAGTTTATATATTTGTTTAGCTCATTCTTGCTAAAGCAATCCTTATCTTGCATATAAGAGCAAAACTGTTTTAAATCAATTTTATACGCTTTTATTGTTAAGGAACTCAGTCCTTTTAAGTCACTGCAAACCTCAATGTAATTCCTTGCTTCTTTTTCTATCTCTATCATAATAAAACCTCCAAAATTATCTGATTTTATTATGATTGTTCATAAGCCAAAAGTCGATAAATTTTGATTCGTTTAATCAATTTTTTTGCAATTGTGCCGTATTTTTCTGCATTTAGGCATTTTCTATTGACAAAATAGCGAAAATATGATAATTGAAAATAAATAAATAAAATAATAAATAAAGGATAACTAATAATTATATGAGGTGTATTAATGAAAGTATCTCAATTTT
>CAMCHQ010000013.1 GCA_945874765.1 uncultured Clostridia bacterium | reverse complement strand
TGTTGTCAGCAGCCCGTTTCACGGTCTGCGTGTAGTTCCTTGTAAACTGACCTAACCTAAGATACAAACAACCGCTTCCGTAATCGGAAAAGCCCACCAAATCAGCGCTTCGTTTGCCTGACCGCTTTTAACGAGTGATGAAAATACAGCCGCAAGAGGTAAAATAAGCACAAGCTGTCTTAAAAGTGAAATAATCAATGACTGCACACCGCCGTCGAGCGCCTGAAAAATGCCCTTATATGCAACGTTAATGCCTGCAAAAATAAAACTGATTGATATAATTTTCATAGCGCTTATAAAAAATTCACGTGACTGACCTGCGTTAAACAAGGTTGCAAATGCCGACGGAAAAGCTTCTGTTATCACCGTACCGAAAATCATTAAAACAGCGGTGTATATAAGTCCGAATTTAATACCGTCTTTAATTCTCTTTTTATTACCCATTCCGTAGGCGAATGCAATAATCGGAGTAATTGCGTCTCTTAAACCGAAGGCAAGGAACAAGACAAATTGCTGAACCTTATAAAACAAGCCGTATGCCGTTTGAGCACAAGCGTTAAACTTCAATATCAAATTCATTGCATATACCATAATCGACATTAAAGCCTGTGCAATAATTGCCGGAAGTCCTATCGAATACATTTCCTTTATTATACGTGCATTAGGTTTCATAAATCCTATTTTATGTTCAAATTCGACATTAAGTTTCAAGTCGAAAACAAAGAGCAAAGCGCAGGATATAATTTGACCGATAACGGTAGCATATGCGGCGCCGTTTACTCCCATTTCGGGAAAAGGAGCGATACCGTAAATCATAAGCGGGTCAAGAATAATATTTATTACCGCACCGAGGATTTGACCGATTGTGGAATAAAGAGAACGTCCCGTTGTCTGCAACAGTTTTTCAAAAAGCGAGAAAAAGACAATGCCGAAAGAATATATACAGCATATTTTCAAATAACTTGTTCCCATTTGAAGCACCGTTTCATTTGACGTTTGAGAAGCGATATAAGCCTTAACGCCGAAAATACCGAAAAGCAAGCAAATTATATAAATAACAATGCCGAGAAACAAGCTGTTGCCTGCCACTTTTGCCGCTTTCTTTGTATCCCTTTGACCGAGTGTTCTTGCAAGAAGCGCATTAACTCCGACGCCCGTGCCTATAGCCAATGCAACCATAAGCATTTGAACGGGAAAGACAAGAGTAAGCGCATTAAGTGCCGCCTCACTGCCGTGTTTCATATTGCCTACAAATGCGCTGTCAACAATATTGTAAACCGCCTGCAAAGCCATAGACAAAATCATAGGAACGCCCATACTGAGCATTAATCTATTAACAGGCATTTCCCTCATTTTACTGTTTTTCTTCATTATAATATTTTTCCTCCTGGCAAAACAAAAAGTGCATAGCCGTCATCATAAGTCGGACTTACGCTGACAAGCTACACACTTTTAATAAAATTATTCTGTTTTAATATAAATACAAATGCAACAAAGCCTATTGCCGTTTGCTTTGTATATTATATTTCTTAAAACTTAAAAAGTCAAACAAAATTTTCAGATTGAAAATAAAAAATATTAATAATTTCAAGCCTTACTCAACGGTTATTTTCGTTAATCACATAGTTTTCGATATTAACGTTTTGGTTTTCACCGCTGCCGTTTATTGTGATAAGAGTTCCGCCGGTTTCCTTTGCAAAATTCCACGGAACAGGTGACGGACCGGTTTTAAGACCGTATGTATATGTAATGCCGTCATCGGTTACGCTTGCATTATTTTCGTGGTCGTGACCGCAGAAAATGTACTTTGTTGAACCGAGCTCTTTACATTTATCGACAAAGCCCGATTTTACAGGCGCACAGCCCGGAAGATACTGACAGTAACCGAAGCCGTATTCTTTAGGGATAGTATAACTGTCGTCCTTACCCTTTACGCCGCATTTTTCAATTGCCTCTTTAAATTCAGGCTGGGCAAAATGAGAAAAAGTCATTGACGGCACGGTATATCCTGCTGCTTTATTAATGCCGAGAACATTCCACTCATACCAGGCGATTTGCTCATATCCCATATAAATTTCCTTAGTGGTGTCTTTATCATATTTCAAATATCTGCCGTTATCAAACATATAAACAGAATAAACAGGCTTACCGTTTTCAACAATATTTACAACATAGTTTCCGCAGCCGTAAAGATTACTCGGACCTTTCCTGAAAAGGCAATATTTGCTTGCTTCGTACTTATCGCCTTGCCAATTTAGTGAATTTGTCGGAATTTCGTTATCGTGGTTGCCGAAAACGGGTGCCCAAGGAATTTTATAACTGTCCATATGTTTAATAAAGTTATTAATTGAAAATCTGCTTGCCATAGCCGAAAGAACGTCACCCGGTAAAGTAATCATATCGGGCTTTGTTTTTTCAACAAGTTTATCCATTTCCTCATAGCACTCTTTATTTTTCTTCGGATTTGACCAAAGCTGAGTATCCGTAAGCATAAGGATTTTAAAATCTTCCCGTGTTTTATCAACCGTTTCTATTTTAGAAATATCAAACTTATCGCTCTTGCTCCAAATTTCTATATGCTCCTTGCCCTTTAAAGGGAAGAAAAGCACAGCCAAAACAACTATTGCGACAGCGAGAAAAATCAATATGATATTTCTTATAATTTTAAGCGCTTTCTTTTTTGTTTTCATAGTACACCCCTCCTAATATATCTATCATACCATAACAAATTAAAAAGTAGTTTTGAAAAACTGCTAAATCATTTAGAAATTATGCTTTTTTATGATTATTTTTCTAAACTTTTTAATGATTTTTCTAAATTAATGATTTTCAACATATGATATAATTAAAGAAAAAACAATAGGAGTTTTAATATGAATTTACCTTTTGAATACAATTACGATTACTCTAAATGTATGGTTATGAAGCTCGGTATGGCAGTACCCGATTTGAAAAACGAGGGCAAAAGCGATGTCAGGCTGACATTTGAGCAAGCGCTTGAATATATCAAAAAAATTGACAATATCACACAAAATATCACTAAAATATATTATCTTGTCGGCTGGCAATATCTCGGTCACGATGACAAATATCCCGACTTTTTTGAAGTAAACGAGGCTCTTAAAAGAAAAGAGGATAAAACCGCTTTGGGACGAAGAGCCTCAAGTTTCGATTTACACAGTAGCATAACAAAACAAGCCTTGAAAGCGCAAAACTTTCAAGGCTTCTTCATTTTTAATTATAAATCAATATTCCTTGCAAATTGTAACCGTACTTTGTCCTCTGTGGCGGATAATCGGCTGATTTGTAAACGAGCCGTCTTTTTTAATATTGATAAGAACACCGCCTCTGAAAGGTGTCATATAAATATTATGGTCGCAGGAAAGACCGTATGTAAGTCTTATACCCTGATAATCCACCGAAAAGTTATTCATATGGTCGTGACCGGCATAACAGCCTTTTGTTGAGCCTAATTTTTTCATAGTTTCAAACATATTGTCATCAACTGCCGGAGTGCCGTCCTCCTTAGGGAATTTAAAGCCCCAAAGACGATTGCCCTCTTTATAGCCCGTCATATATTCTTTCATAGGAATATGGAAAAACGCAAGTGACGGTACAACCTTTGCCTCATCTCCGTTTTCCTCTTTTGCAATTTGCTTTACGGTCTTTTCATACCAAGCAATTTGATTTGGGTGGAAATGGTCATAGCCGTCATTTTTTTCGTCATAGCTGTTGGAATCCATAAAAATGAGTGACATCAAAGCCTTGCCGTCTTTATCGTGAACAGTGTAGTAATAATTGCCCATACCGTCAACGTTTTTATCCCCACGCTCATAAATGCAATATTTTAAAGATGAAAGATAATCGTTGAGCGTCTGCTTGTCGGCAATTTTGTCGGGGTCGAGTTTTTCCCCTTTTTCATATTTTATATCAAGTCCCTCGTGGTTGCCGTAAACGAAAGCCCAAGGAATTTCAAATTTTTCCATAAAGGTGCAAAACGACTTAAAAGCGGTGAAATTTTCCTTTTCACTTGTCACGTCGCCTGTTACCGCTATCATATCTGGCTTAGTTGTATTAACCATCTCGCTAATTGTTTTGTAAGCCTTTGCGTCTTTTTTTTCATCATTTAAAATATGAACGTCTGTAATTTGCAAAACAGTATATGCCGTGTCCTCTGCCCTGACATACTTTTTGCCGTAAAACGTAACCGACAAGGCGGCGATACCTCCCAAAATTGCAAGCACCAAAACGATGCTCAAAAATATTTTTAACCCCTTTTTCACTCTATTTTACCTCCGTAAATTCAATGTTTTTACACTGAACATTTTTATCAAGGTGAAGATTATAAACGCTTACCTTTTTATCGCTCTCAATTTTTGTAACAAGTCCGTTTTCCCACTCAAAGCTGATTTTTGCACCTTTTACAACCATATTTTCCACTTTGCCCGATTTTAAATAATTGTCCGGCAGGGCAGGGAGCAATTCAATTACACCGTTTTCCTCACTCAAAAGCATTTCGTTAATACCGGCAACAAAACCGAGATTACCGTCAATTTGAAAATAAAACGGCGGATGAACGCAAAAAAGATTTTTGAAAACGGAATGGGAAAGCATACTTTTTATAATCTTAGATACATTTTCTTTTTCCCTCAGCCTCGAAGCCAAACAAATTGCCCAAGCGGCAGACCAGCCGATATATTGAGTTGAGTTTTCGATTCTGAAATGAAAGAGTTTTTTAACCCACTGAGAATACTCTTTATCTTCATAATATCCGATAATGTTCCCCGGATAAAAGGCATAAAGCGGTGAAAAATGACGGTGCCCGTTTTCTGCGGTGTCATAATCTTTGTGCCACTCGCAAATACCGTTTTTCCCCTCTTTGAAAGAGAAGAGAAGCGGTAATTTTTTATTGATATCGCTCTTCAAATTTTCATCGTCGGATATTTCAAGCGCATTTTCAAAGCATTGCCTTACAAGTCCCATATCGTAAGCCGAAGCAAAATCAAGCTTGCAGTTTTTATTGTTAGATGTAAACACATTTTCAGGCGATACCGACGGGCAGATAACGTATTCTCCCTCGTGCAAAACAAGAAAATCGTTTAAAAACAGTGCCGACTCGGTAACAATTTCCCTGACTTTTTCTTTATATTCATCAAGTTCACCGTTTTTAAAATGAGTATATATCTCATTTGCAAGCCAAGTGCCGCAAAGAGGAGAGAACATATAATTTGCGTCGCCCTTAACCGGCGGTGTTTTTCTCCATAAATCGACATTGTGATTGCACGCAAATCCACGGCAGCCGTAATTGATTTCAGCCGTTTTTTTGCCGTTTTGCATCACCTCGTAAACCATTTCAATAAGAGGTTCGATACAAGGGGAAAGTCCGCTTCTTGAAGCGCCCCAATAATTCATCTCGGTATTGATATTCACCGTATAATTACTGCTCCACGGCGGACGGATACTGTCATTCCAAATGCCCTGCAAATTAAGCGGTTGACTGCCTTTTCTGCTGCCCGAAATAATCATATATTTGCCGTAATTATACATAAGCTCGCAAAGCGCCTTTTCGTCACCGCCCGCTTTTACAGACTTTAAAAGGTCGCTTGCGTCAACTTCTTTGTCACAGTCAAACGATATGCTCTGTTTATTAAATAAAGCGGAAAAATCTTTGATATGACGTGATTTCAAAAGTTCAAAATCTTTATCGACCGTACTCATTTTCGCCATACAGTTTTGCTTAACTTTATTTGTGTTCGTTTCAGGCATTTTATCAAAACCGTTAAACCCTGTTTTTGTCACAAAATAAAGCGTAAGTTCGCTTGCATTTTCAATTTTAAAACTTGCCTTATTTTGAGTTATTTTGCCGTTTGATTTAATCAAGGTTTGCAGGCAAAACGCCATACCCTTTTTCTCGTTATATCTAATCGGATAAAGTTCTGTTCTGAGATAATTCGGTGCGGCATAATCGGGAGCATTACCCAAAAGGAAAAGACTTCCGTTTTCACTTACCGTTTTTGATTTAAGCTTGCTTTTTGCCCCAATTACAGCGCTAAAAGGTTTTGCCGATGTGATTTTATACACCGATATTTTATCGGGAAAAGATGAAAAGCAAACAGATTTTGCACCCATAGACAAAACGGTGTGAAATCCTTTTGAAAGATTGAGGCTTCTTGAATATTTATTTTTATCAAGACCTTTAAAATCAATTGTCACTTCGCCGAGAGGCAAAAACGTTTCACTGTAAAAGCCCGTCAGCTTTTCCTCGCAAAGTGCGTCAGCCTCGTCATTTCTGCCCTCAAAAATAAGCGAACGTACTTTTTCGAGATTTTCAAGGCTTTCGCTTGAATTGTAATCTTTCGGATAGCCCGACCAAAGAGTGCCGTCGTTAAAACAGATTTTTTCTTTTTTAAGCGAGCCGTAAATCATAAGACCTGTTTTGCCGTTTGCAAGAGGAAGCGCCTCACGCCAGCTTTTTGCAGGTTTTGAATATTTAATAATGTTCATTTCAGTTTACCTTATATGTATTGTTATTCAAATCGACCGTTACTGTTGTGCCATCGGAATATGTAGCTTTTTGCACTTTATATGAGCCTAAAAATTCGTGCCTAACCATTTCTTTATTATAAAGTTTCGACTGCAAAGAGCAAAGAGGCTTAATTCTTTCAAATTCGGCTTTGAGTTTTTCGTCACTTAAAAGTTTTGTATCGGTAGTTCTGCTGTCATTGCCGATTTTGCTTGTGCCTGTTCCAAACGGGTGAAGATACGGCATACCGGCACATAAAGCGCAGTAAACGTCGCCGTTGACGCCTTTAGGAATACCCCAATTGTTAAACCAATTCCACGGAACGATAAGGCAATCGTGGAACACAAGATTTTGAAGCGGAATGGGAACACCGACAGCCTCACCGTTTTCAAGCGGACGTGCGTGGAATGGACCGTGGTGGACAAGCGCTATATTATTTGTAAGTGCAAAACCCGGTTCCTCCGATGACATAACCAACCCCTTATCATTGAGATAATCAAAGCATTTTGCACGGTACTCGATACTCTGCTGTCTTGTGATTTTATGATTTTCGTTAAAACATTCGTCACCCGGCATAATTGAAAATACGTCAAGATATGCGCCTTGAACGTCAACGCCGTTTTTTTCAAGCTCGTCATAAGTTTTCTTAACTGCCTGCGGTGCAAAAGATGAGCACAAATAAGTATGCTCACCGCCGTCCCAAATCGAGCAGTAAGGGTGCGAGCCGTCAATTTGTGTGACCGCTTTATTGATGTCAAAATCAGGGGAAGAATAGTAATAATCTCTGTACTGGTCGTGAAGAGCAAAAACGTAACCGAGTTTTCTGCTTGTATTCGCAAGTGCTCTCAAGCCTTCATAACCGCCTGCCTCTTCACATGGCGGGAGAATATAAGGGTGGTCGTTATCATAACCGTTTTTGCCCCAGCCGTCGGTGTGAATATACAGTTTTTCAAGACCGAGTTCTTTAAATTTTTCAAGCTGTTTTGCACGTTCAAAAAACGTTGCGTACAAAATCTCGTTAGTGCCGTTTTTATCGTAGAACTGCGATTTTTCGTTTATTTTTGAAAAAATTTTATGGTGCAAAACGGGTGCGCCGATAACATTTTTTATATTTGGATTTTTCTTGATTTTATCGTCTAAAGTTACAAACTGCCCTTTTTCGATAAGATAATTTCTGTAATCCTTTGCTACGGTGTTGTAATCGCCTTTTTCGTGAAATGTAAATCTGATTTTGCGCTCATACGACAGCTTGCCGAGAGAAGAAGTAAAATGAACGGAATTTACAAAAGCCCTATGCCTGCCAAACGATGAAAACATACACGCATCATAAGGAGTATCAATAATCGCAGAGAAAGTATGGCCGTCGCAAACCCTGCCCCAAATCGGTAAATATGCGTCGCCGGTATTAAGTTTTCTCAAATAATTTGTATATGCAAAAGTCGACGGGAAATTTTTTGTATATCCGTCAGGCAAAATAAAGCCCTGACGCATAGAATCAACGTGGTAGGAATACTTGCCCCTTTTCTTTGAATTGAAAGGTGCCGGAAAATAGACTGCCTGAATATCAAGACCTGTTTCGTTTTCAGCCTTTATTGAAAATTCACAGGTATTATCCCCAGTGATTTTCGCTGTGAGAATAAGCGAGAAATCATACATTTTGCCGAAAGCCGAATAGCCTGAAAGAGTTGTTACAATCGAATCATCATAATATGCAAACTTCTTTTTCAAAGAGCTATAAAGCAGACGGTAAGTTGGAATATACTTATCCCCCACCTTTTTTCTTATAATAATATACGGTTTTCTGCCGTCGCTTACCCACGAAAAGCCGTTATGTTTAATCTCATAATCGCCTGTTATTTCGTTTATTTTAATTTTTAAATTACTTTTATTCATACTTACCCCTTAAAGCATATTTTTTATAGGTATGATTTTTTCAAAATCGGGAAAATCATAAAACTTTTTCGCATTGTCAAACAAGAATTTTTGCTTATTGAGTTTACTGATTTCTTTTGACTTTGTAATAAAATTATAACTCATTTTATATGTGATTTCCACCATAGTTCTCGGATAATCACTGCCCCACATCAATTTATCAAACGAGCAAATATCCGCCGCCTCGTTTATCGCTTTGATTGCCGACGGATACGGATAAAATTCATCGTTAAAAAGCCACGTTATGCCGCCGCTTTCGATATAGACATTTTTATTTCTTGCAAGCTTAATTTGTTCAAGCCATTTTTCCCTTGTAACCATACCGAAATGACCGATTGCAATTTTAAGGTTTGGAAATTCGTCAACTATCTCCTGAAGCTGAGAAGTTTGAGCGTCACCGTCTGCCATATCTATTGCGATAAATTTACCGCTGTCGTTCGCCGCTTTAAAAACGTCGATATGCTTTAATAAATTTTGTTCTTTAAACTTGCACGAACAGAGTTTTATTCCGTCAAATCCGTCAAGTTCAAACGCTTTTTCTTCTTCATAAAGAGAGCAAATACGCAACCTGTCGGGATATTTTACTTTGGCTGATTTCAAATATTCGTTTTGATTTCCGTCCAAAACCTCCTGAACGATTACGGCACCGTTTACGCAGGCATAATCCATATTTGAAATAAGCATTTCGGCATTGTTTTCACCGTTTATCATATACGGCGGCATCATCTGACGAACTTCACCGTCAAACATACTTTTGCCGTTATCTAAAGAATAAACGCTTTTTGAATTATGCACACCGTTTTGCTTTTTCCATAAATGAACGTGAGAGTCAATAATCATTCTTCATCACCGAATTTAATAAGTAATTTTGCAAGAGTGCCATCATTATGAGAAAGCGCTTCAAAAGCCTTGTTTGCGTTTTCTATATCATAAACACCGCTTACCATTTTAATAATATCCGCCTTGCCCGATTTTACAAGGTCGATATTGGTTTCAAAATCCTTTGTAAATGCATTGCGTGAGCCGAAAATGTTAAGTTCCTTTTTAAGTATAATCGAATGAACGAAAGTAGTTTCACGCTTGCCGTTGCCGATTAAGATAATATTCGCACCGCAAGCCGCCTCATCAATACAGTTCAAAAACGTTTCGGGTGCTCCGCAAGCCTCAACGCAAACATCAAAGCCGTTGCCGTTTGTAAAATCGTCACATACGGTATGCAAGGTGTTTTCCTTTACATTTACAATCCCGTCTGCGCCAAACTGCTTTGCAAGGTCAAGCCTGTTTTGAAGCATATCGGCAATAAGCACCCTCGCACCCATAGCCTTGGCACGAATAAGCGCAAAAAGACCGATAGGGCCTGCACCCATAATAAGAAGATTATCCCCCTCTTTTACTTTGGCTCTTGAAAGAGCGTGGCAACTGATTGAAAACGGCTCAATAAGCGCAAGTTCCTTTGCACTCAAACCTTTTCCGTCAATAAGTCTTTCAATCGGCATTGTGATATATTCCTGAAAACTGCCGTCACGCTGAACACCCATAGTTTGATTATCGTTACACGCATTGACTATTCCACGTTTGCACGCATAGCACTTACCGCAATTAAAATAAGGATTGCAGGTAATAATGTCGCCTGCCTTAAAGCCTCTGTCATTATCGCCTATTTCAACAATTTGTGCCGAAAATTCGTGACCGGGTATTCTCGGATATGTAGTAAACGGCTGATTACCTGTAAAAGACGCAACATCTGCGCCGCAAATACCGCAATAAAGCACCTTTAAAAGTGCCTCTCCCTCTTTTCTTTTCGGCATATCCTTTTCAATAACTTTAATTTCGCCCGGTTTTGTAATTTGAATTGCTTTCATTATATTAAACCTCTTTATCTATGTATTTACCGTTCCAAATGACTGCCGTTTTAAGCGGTGCGCCTTTAGAATAAATTTTATTTTCATAAGCGTCTATAGGGTCATTTATAAATTCTTCTTTGTCTATAAGTTCAACAAGAGTATCGAATTTACTGTCGCAAAGAAGCTCAATAGCCGTTTGCATATGCTTTTGCGTAAAATTAATCGACGCCAAAATAACCTGATTTTTAAAACCGAACGGCATTGTATCGTAAGTGACCTTAGGACCTAAAGAAAAACTGTTATAAATTCCGTTACAGCCGAGAACACCTTGTTCAAACGCAATTTTATGCTCAACATTTGTTCCGCTCGTGCCTACGAATACGGTAGCCTTACCGCCCAATTTTTCAACTATTGCGTCTGCCGTTTCCCTCTCATTCAAGTTATTTACGGATAAATAGTCGCAATCAAGTTCATTTTTAACAAACTGCGCCTTTTGGCTTTTTTCATCACTTCTTGCGACAAAAAGTATTTTTGCACCCTTTCGGTTTCTCCTTATTTGGTCGCCGATAAAAAGTCCGGTTGTGCCCAAGCCGAAGATAACGACACGTTCAAAAGTGCTGTCCTGCGCATATTTTCTCGCCGTTTCTTCATCACACTTTCTTTTTGCCATTTCAACCCTGAAGTTTTGCGCCTGACCTATATCGCACATTCTCTCATATTGAAAAACAGCGCAGGCATACGGGTCTGAAAAAACAAGCTTTTTCGCAAGGGACAAAGGAAGTTTCTTTAAATTATCATATTTTTTCGGCAAATGCAAAAGCATATCGGGATTAAAATAATCCTTGTCGCAAAATATACCGTCCGCACCGTCACAGCCGTATTCAAAATACGTTTCGTCCTCTGTAAATCTTGTAGGGTCGAAGCTGTCACCGCCACGAATTAAAACTATTGCAAAGCGCTCTTCACTCGGCACCCAAACAACACCCTCGTGACCGTTGATAAGCCTTTTTTCACCCTTAGGAAATTTCTTATCAAGAAGAGACTGCCTGCCCATTTTCATAAGTTCAAAATCCGTTCCGCAAAAACCGCAGAAAACAGGTATTGCCTCAATTCCCTCTTTCTTTTCCTCGCCTCTGAGCCTTTGACGTGGGGGATTTATTAAATTAACTAAGCCGTATCTAAGTGGCTTTTCACTGTCATTTACAAAATATGTTGCGTAAGTTTTCAATTTTCAACCTCAAAAATCTATAATCTTTTCGTTAATGTTATTGTCCTTATCAAGTGTAAGCTCTGTTGCACCGAGTGCCTTAAAGCTGAAATAACAGTTATATGAACTTTTTGTCATATAGTTAAGTTCAATGCCGTCTTTTTCACTGATAAAATTATTGTTATGGTCGTGACCTGCATACATATGTGTTCCGCCGTGAGATTTAAAAGAATCGAAAAATCCGTCGTTTACGGTTGCACAAGTTGTTTCCTCAAGCCTTAATCCCATTTTAAAATTATCCTTTTGTTCCTTATATTCGGGAACGGGAACGTGCATAAATGCAAGGTTTGGTACTGTCTGACCGCCGTTTTCATCCGCTATGCCTTTAACTGCCCATTCGTACCATTTAATTTGATTTTTGCCGACTCCGCCGTATGTAATCTCGTGGTCAACAACTCTGAACATACCGTCATCAAGCATAAAAAGAGTGTAGACAGGCTTATTATCCCTTGTTAAATTGATAATGTAGTTGCCCATACCGTCCATACCTTCGGGACCGCTTTTGAAAAGACAATTGTCGTAACTTTCGTAGATTTCGGCAAGCTTAGCCTTGTCTGCTCTGCCCTCGTAATCGTGGTTGCCGAAAATAGGCGCCCAAGGAATATCGAATTTTTCCATAAATTCGCAAAACTGCTTAGTGCAAATATCGTTCCAAGACGTCAAAACGGTATCGCCGCCGACTATTATCAAATCCGGCTTTTCTTTTTTAATAAGTTTTTTAAGCTGAACCTTACCCATACCGTCTAAAATAAAGTTTGTACCGAGACAGGCGCCGAATGTTGCAAAATTGCGAATATGTATATCCGTAAGGCAAAGAATTTTATAATTTTTATCGCCGATTTCGATATTTTTCGCATAATCGTGAGTGTATGCCATATTCTCGTTCCACTCGTCGCACATTGCCGTTCCTTTTTGATATTTCATCGCAACCGACGCAAAATAGCCGTTGCAAACGCAAACAACAAGAGCGATTGCCAAAATTATCGAAATAACAATTTTTACACTCTTTTTACTAAAAAATGCTTTCATATTTTTACCTCTTTTGTATATATTGACATTTTATAAAAATAATTATACAATAGGAGCGTTGGGTTTTATTAAGAAAATCTATCAAATAATTTAGAAATCCTATCAAAAGAGAAATCACTATGAAATGTAACGAAACAGGTGTTTTGAAAAAATCGGAGGTTTATTTTTCCTCTCCGTCACCGCTTGCGAAAAAAATATATTTCTATCCTATCAGTGCAGGTCATTTTTATTGCGACAATAATTATCATTTAATCAGGGATAATTACAACAGTCTGCTTATAACTCATATAATCGACGGCACGTTTACATATGTTAAAGACGGCAGGCACCAAACGGCAAGAAAGGGCGACACCGTTATACTCGACTGCTACAAAGCCCACGAATACTATACAAACGACAGCTTTGAATCTATTTGGGTTCACGTATCGGGCGCTAATTCTTTAGAGATTTTCAAAGAGATTGAAGCCTTGGAGGACAACCTGATTAAGTGCAAAGACGTTCAGCATTTGAAAAAACTTTTGTTTCGTATTTTTGACGGAATGAAAGGTGAAATTCCTACAAGTGAGCTTAATTATTCACTTGATATTTATAAAATTTTCACCGAGCTTTTAAACCCTCAAAGTGCAAAAACAAAAGGTGAAATCAGCTATGAGGACAGCGTGCACAAGGTTAAGGAGTATATTTCCGACAATCTTAACGAGGGCATAACGGTAAAAAGCCTTGCCGAACTTGTCAATATGAGTTCGTCGCATTTTTCACGTGTTTTCAAGCAACAGACTGGTTTTTCGCCATACGATTATATTTTGATTTCACGTCTTAACCGTGCGAAATATCTGCTTCAAACAACTAATATGACTATCGCTTCAATCGCCTATGACGTCGGCTTTAACAGCGAATCTAATTTTATTTACTTTTTCACGGAAAATGAGGGAATATCCCCCGGTAAATTCAGAAAATTAAAGTTTTAAAAATACGAAAGGACTTGCTCATCACTTGAACAAGTCCTTTTTATTATACGGTATTCAGTCTTACAACCTTTGCACTTTTGAGCGACAGATAATTAGAATCAAGCGGTATATCGATTTCATTATAAACGTTTGAAATTCCGAATTTCGTCTTAGGAGAAGTGCGGATAATCAAAGTATTATCCTTATCGATATATTTTTTATAATCACGAAGATACATAACGAATTTTTTATCTATATTAAAATAATCGTTGATAATCGTATCGGCGCTGAAAACCTGCAAGTTAAGACCGAGAAAATCAAATTCAAGCCTTATGTCAAAATTATCTTTAAGAATATCCTTTGGCAAAACAAGTTTGTAATATTCCCTCTTGCCCGTTGAATAAAGAAAATAATTATAAGGTAATTTTCTCTTTTGCGTCTTTGAAAATTCAATTTCGTCTTTCAAATCAATTGCGCTTATTTGCTCTTGATAAACAGTGCCGTTATCACAATAAACAGTTCCATCGAGAAAATACGGCTCACCGTTTATAAAATGAAAATTCTTTGCCTTTTCAAACGGTATTACGATTATACTCACGTCATCAATAATATTTTCTTTGTCAAACGAGAGCAAAATTTCCCTGCCGTTTGCCACACATTTCGGCTCTATCCCCTCACACTCGGCAAAATAGCAAGAAACTTTACCGTCCTTTTGAATTTTCGCAATAGGCTGTGCAAGAATATAATCAAAATTCACCGAGCCGATTTTGATATTAAACGGATAGAAAAACATCGAACCTGCTTTGATATCGATACTCGGAAGTTTAACGCTTTTATCACCTATATTAAACGTAACATTAACGTCCTTAAAATCATTATATTTAAGTCCTTTTTCATATGTGCTTGAAAAGAAATATCCGCACCCGTTTTCATCTGCTCTGACTGAACATTTAAGAAATGAAATATCATTGGGATTACCGCTTTTCCACTTTGGAAAATACGCCTGCTTTGTGCAAATTTCATTATCAAACTCACGTATAAAAAGGTGCATTAACCTAAGCCTGTCGCCGTGTGCTCTGCACTCACCGTATCTGCTTAGAGGTGCCTGAAAATCGTAGTCGACAATAGGATAATTATTAGGATAAAACGTCAGCCTGTTCTCCTGCATAAGCCTGTCATTGGGATTACTCCCACCGCAAAACATATAGTAACCGAGAAGATTTAAACCGCTTGCAAACTTGGCAAAACCTACACCGTAGCCGTCTTTTTCGCTGATATACGGTCGCCTGTGCTGGGTAACCTGATTACCCGGACCCGTTTCACACGAAGCATAGGGAACATAATCATATACCCCCTCTTCGCTTTTGTTGCTTTTGAAAAGGTCACCGCCGATTTCGTCCTCCGTCTTAGCCGGTGTAATTGCAAATCTGTTATTGGGTTTAAGCGCCGACTTGCCCCTGTTCCACGGTGCGTCGGGATAACCGCCCATCATCGGCAAAAAGTCATCATAGGGCACACCCGACGGCCACGCAGTCATAGTAAAAAACGGCACTTTGAATCCTATTTCTTCCGCAATTTTACGAAGCGTTTTGATATGTGAAGTAGGGCCTGTATATTCGTTTTCAAGCTGCAAACCTATTACCGTTTTGCCGTCAAGAAAAGGTGCAACTTCCTTGTAAAGCCCCTGCCAAAATTCCTTAACTTCATTCAGATATTTTTCGTTGTCGCATCTTTTTTTCGCCAAAAGATTAATACGTTTCGGGAAACCGCCTCTTATAACCTCACCGTGGCACCAAGGACCGATACGCAAAATGCACGGCATATCGATATCCTTGCATATTTGAAGAAAAGCGGATATATCTTTATTGCCCTTAAAATCAAATTGACCTTTAATTTCCTCGTGATAATTCCAAAAAACATAGGTGGAAACGGTATTAAGCCCGCAATCCTGCATTTTTAAAAGCGTTTCTCTCCAGCGTTCTTTAGGAAGCCTTGAAAAATGAAGTTCGCCGGCAACAATTGTATAAGGCTTGCCGTTTTTCGTGAAATAAAGAGTATTACAGCCGTATTCGCTTTGAATATTTGAATAGTTGAAATTGCCTTTTTTCACTTCTTTCGGTTTTGCGTTAATATCTATTTTCATTCTTTGCCGACCTTTTCAAGTATTTCTTGTGTTTCGGGGTGAGACGAAAGTTCATAAAGCACAAATTCGTCGTTATTATCTTTTGCAAAGCTTACAATCTCTTCAAGTTTTGCAATATCCTCGCTTGAAATTTCATCATTTTTGTAATTTTCGACTATAGCCCTTATTCTCAGTGCACGGATATAATTTGCGTGCTTTTCCTCCGATAAGTCATAGAAGAAAATAGGTATAGCGCAAAGTACCGAACCGATAATTCCGAGCCACGTTACACTTTCAAATGTTGAATACATAATACTGTGGTTTTTAAGCGCAGTATCGATATTATCACCGAAACCGACACCGCCGAAGCTCATAAACAGCGGCATAAGCGCACTTGTAAATAAACCGCAGAATGTCATAACAAACGACAGGCAATTTTGCCAAAAGCCTTCAAGTCGCTTGCCTGTTTTCCACTGCTGATAGTCGAGAACATCGGATACCATAATATTTGAAATATAGCTAAGCCCGTTGAAAAGATTTTGGAAGAAAATTGCGACAAGCATAAGATAAGGGCTTTTAAGCGTGAGAAGTTGCATAAACGCCATAACCGTGAAGCCGACTGTCGAAATAATCATAACCCTGCGCTTGCCGAGCTTTTTAATCATCCAAGGACCGACGAGCATACCCGGAACGAGAGCATTGTTTAATAACATATTGCATACGGTCAATGCAAAAGCACCTTTTTGACCGCCGATACCGTAGTTGCAAATCCAAAGATACATATTGATATTTCCACGAATACCGACAGCGATATTAAATATAGTGATTATCCAAAAATATTTATTGGAAAAAAGTTGCTTTGCACCCTCGCTGAATTTAACTTTTGCAACATATTCCTTATGAACAACAACTCTCTCCTCAACGCCGAAATATGTAAAGAATACGAATGCGATGCCGCCGATACTGCATATCGGGAATGCCCAGCGGTAAAGTTCAATATTATTCATAGGGTCTTTACTGCTTGCAAAAACAATACCTGCCACAAGCGGAATAACGATATTCACAACAGATGAGGGAATATTGCAAATAAGACCTTTAAATGCGCCGATATTTGCCCTCTCCTGCGAAACAGGCGAAACCGTTTGTTCAATACCCGTTAAGCACTGGCTCAAAAGCGTATTAAAGAAAGTACCGATTTGAATGAGCAAAAACATAATAAGGCTTGCAAGCGACACCTCGATATGAGATGCGGCAACGGCAAACACGGGAATTGCCGGAATATCAAACGAGAAAAGAATGTTTCCCACCCAAGCCTCGGGTATAAACGGAATAAACGTGAAGCTTACTGCCGTCAAGACTGCCGACCATAAAAGAAACGGCTTGAATTTACCCTTTTTAGAGTTTGAATTGTCAATCATCATTGAAAGAATAGGCGCACGGACAAGACCGAAAATCGACGCAACTATTCCCGCAACGAAAATAAAACCGGTGGACACCTTGAAATAACTTATCATCATAGGTATGTTGATAGCTATGGTAGTCCAACTGATAATTACGCTTAAAAACGAAAGCGAACCGCTGCCGAGAGCCAAATTAAGAAATTCTTTGTAATTTACATAATACCCCTTAGGCGGTGTTTTCCAATGAAGTTTAAGCTTATTGATACCGTCTTTGATTTTTACTTTTAAATTACCTTTTTCACTCATAGTTATATTACCCCTAATATAATATGATTATATTGTATCACAAAAGCAAAATAAAATAATTAAGAAAATATGCTTTATAATTTAGAAATTCTGCTATTTAAGAAAAATCGGGATAATATAAATAAAAAAGACAGAGAAAAACTTCTCTGTCTTTTTTTGGAGCTGGTGGCGTGACTCGAACACGTGACCTGCGCATTACGAATGCGCTGCTCTACCAACTGAGCTACACCAGCGAAGTATTAAATTTAATCGTCAAGCAGTTCAAGAAGCTTTGCCATAACAAACTCAACGCTTGATTTACGAACCTGATTACGCCCGATTTCGCCGAAGCGGCAAGTATAAGTTGTTGTTTTGCCGTTTACGTAAAAGCCGAAGCAAACCATACCTACAGGCTTTTTGGCAGTACCGCCGCCGGGGCCTGCAACACCGGTTATACCGACGCCTACCTCACTTTTGGCAGTCTTTGCAACGCCCTGTGCCATTTCATAAGCAACCTCTTCGCTTACCACTCCGTTAGAAAGAATGGTATCAGCCTTGACACCGAGAAACTGAATTTTAGCCTCGTTTGCATAGGTTACAAAAGACACGTCAAGCACCTTTGATGCGTTTGCAACGTTTACTATTGTACCACAACACATACCCCCAGTGCAAGACTCTGCGAAAGAAATATGCAAATTTTTTTCAATAAGCTTATTTACTACCTGTTCCTCAAGTGCCATTGCTAAAACCTCTTTTAATTATTTTTCCAAGCCGTTTTGAATTTTTGCGGCTGTTAATGTATTTTGCATAAGCATAGAAATTGTCATAGGACCTACACCGCCCGGTACGGGAGTGATAAATGAGCACTTATCCTTAACATTTTCAAAATCGACATCACCGCAAAGCTTACCGTTTTCATCTCTGTTCATTCCGACATCGATTACAACGGCGCCGTCTTTAACCATATCGGCAGTTACAAACTTAGCCTTACCGATAGCGGCAACAAGAATATCTGCGCTTTTTGTAATTTCTTTAAGGTCGACCGTTTTTGAATGAGTAATCTCAACCGTTGCGTTTTCGTGAAGAAGAAGCATTGCCATAGGTTTACCGACAATATTGCTCCTGCCGATAACTACCGCCTTTTTACCCGTTACGTCAACACCTGTTGAGTGAATAAGCTCCATAACGCCTGCCGGAGTGCAAGGGAGAAAATTATAGTCCCCTATCATAATTGCACCGACGTTTACAGGGTGGAATGCGTCAACGTCTTTTAACGGGTCGATAAGATTTATAACCTCTTTATCGTCAAGGTGCTTAGGAAGCGGAAGCTGACACAAAATACCGCTGATTTCCTTTTTATTATTAAGTTTCTTTACAAGATTATTAAGTTCTTCCTGCGTTGTATTTTCAGGCAAAGCATATTTTTCGCTGTAAAAGCCTACCTCGTCGCAAGCCTTTTCCTTATTTTTAACATAAACCTGAGAAGCCGGGTCATCGCCTACAATAATAACCGCAAGACCGGGAGTAATTCCCTTTGCTTTAAGCTCATCCGTTTCGTTTTTAACTCTTTGCCTAACCTGCTTTGAAACAAGTTTACCGTCAATTATTTGTGACATCTTCATTCTCTCTTTCATCGTTATTTTCTTTTATTTCATCAACTTTTTCAGCCTCACTGCCGTTTTGAGTGACAGCAGCGGGAGCAAGGCGCAATCTTTGCGGCAACGTACCCTTTTTAAGTTTAACCATATAGATAATATGCATAATAAGAAATGCAACAACAATAATCAAAGACAAAAGCTGGCTTACACGGATAGTTGTATTTGCGATATAAAGCGAATCGGTTCTCAGTCCCTCAACAACCATTCTTTCAAGTCCGTACCAAATGCCGTAAAGAAGGAAAATTTCGCCTTTATATTTTCTCTTTTTATGAACAATATAGTTAAGTATAAAAAATCCTAAAATGCACCATACGCTTTCATAAAGGAAAGTCGGGTGAACAGGCAAACTCGGGTCAACTTTTATGCCCTTTGCAGCCAATGTATCTGCGCTTGCGGCAAGAGTGTCATATATTTTCAAGCTCCACATTCTGAAAGGTGCGGTAGTTGTATTTGTACCGAACGCCTCTTGATTAAAGAAGTTGCCCCATCTGCCGATACCCTGACCGATAAGAAGACCGAGACCGCCCAAATCAAGCAAATTTCTAAAATCAATCTTGCCGATTTTACAGCCGATAATCGCACCGATAAATGCGCCGATAATTCCGCCGTAAATTGCAATTCCGCCGTTCCAAATTTGAGGAATTTCGGCAAGGTGTTCTTTATAATAAGACCATTCGAATATTACATAATACGCTCTTGCGCAAATAATACCCAAAATAGTGCCCCACATTAAAACGTCGGTCATTCCGTCAAGGCTCATTTTCCATTTATAAGCCATTCTTCCGCCGTAAAGAACAGCAAGCGCAAAACCGAACGCAATAATTATGCCGTACCAATGAATATTATAACTGCCGATTGAAAACGCTATACTAGGAACATCAAAATCAATTCCGAGCCCTTCAAAATAAACTCTTGTATAATCGCTCATATTTATTCCTCGCTTTGCTTAACAACACTTAATGCGCTGTATTGTTCGTCCATAACCTGTGCCAAGCGAGATAAAACATCGCCCTTAGTTACATTTTTGAATGTTTCAACAATGTCAAACATATCGTATTCGCCGAAATGAGCCGCAACAAGACCGTTTGCAAGAGCGTCGATATCGTTATATGACATAATTTCCTTGCCGTAAAGCGAACGTCTTGCCGCTTCGAACTCATCGTCGGTTATGCCGTCTTTTCTAAGTCTTTTAATCTCTTTTTTAATCTGATTTGCAACCTCTTTCGGATTTTCGCTTTCGCCGTCAAAAATGATTGCCTCATAGCCGTAGCCGATAAAGTATTCCTTAGAAAAACTTTCATTTATAAGACCTTGCTTAAACAGGGAATTATATAAATTGGAAGTGTTGCCTGCAAGAATTTCAAGCAAAACGTTCGTTTCGATAATCGTTTTCAAATCCTGCTTCGGTTTTTCGCACGCTTCCTTATATCCGAATGAAAAAACGGGAATACTCATTGCAAGATTATATTCGTTATAATCACCGACAACATCTCTCTCCTCTTTTTCAAACGAACGCTCAATAGAAAGTTTCGGCGCAGGCTTTAACATCTTATCACAAACCGAAAGTACCTGCTCGGGTGTAACGTTACCTACAACGGCAAGCGTCATATTGTGAAGGTTATAAAAAGTATCGTAACAGTCATAAAGAAGCTTGTCCGTAATTTGAGCAATGGAATCAACAGTTCCGGCAATATCGATTCTTACCGGGTGCTTATGATAAAGCAAGCGAAGAAGATTAAACGTGCTCATCCAAGAAGCGACGTCATAATACATAGTGATTTCCTGACCGATTATGCCCTGCTCCTTTTCAACCGTTTCCTTTGTAAAATAAGGGTGGGTAACAAAATCAAGCAAAATTTCAAGCGAAGCTTCAAAATTATCACTGCACTGGAAAAGGTAACACGTTCTGTCAAACGAAGTGTAAGCATTTGCCGAAGCGCCTGTTTTAGCGTAACGTGCAAAAGCGTCAAGGTCCTCGCTTTCAAAAAGTTTATGTTCAAGAAAATGAGCGATACCCTCGGGCACAACAGTCCACTCATCTTTATCCGAACGCTTAAACTTAGTGTCGATTGAGCCGTAATTTGTGCCGAAAAGCGCATAAGCCGAATTGTAATTTTCCTTTGGCATTACATATATTTTCAAGCCTGATTTATGGTCAATTTCATAATATTTTTCATCAAGCGATTTAGATACTTTTTCTATCATTACTCTTCCTCCTGACCTACAAGCTTATATACGGTATCAAGCGAAACAAGATTTGCACACTCTTTGATTTCGTCGTATTTAACATTATTAATATCGTCGCAAACCTCCTGCGGCGTTTTATATCTTTCGTCGCAAATTTGCTGAATGTACCAATTTTCAATAGTTTCCGGCATATCGCAAACAGAGCCTACTGCGTCCGTAAGCGCCATTTTTGAGGAATTAAATTCTTCCTCATAATCGCCGTTTTTGATAACGTCGAGCTGGTGCAAAATCTCATTAACAGCCTTGTCCATATTTTCTTCAAGGCAGCCGCACTGAACCAAAATACAGCTTTTAAGCCTTGTGTAACGAGCCGAGCAATAATAGCAAAGGCTCATTTTTTCCCTGACGTTTGCAAAAAGTTTTGAATAAGGACCGCCGCCGAAAATATCGGTAAAACTTCTCATGGCTTTTGCAAGATTGTCCCGAGGCTTAACATCTGTTCTAAAGCCCAAAACAAGTTTTCCCTGCTTAACGTCAATTCTTTCAAGATAATTATTAACCTTTTCACTCCTGCCGACAAATACAGGTTTTGGCAAAGGAGTATAATCTCTTTTAATATTTTTAAACTCGTTTAAAAGGTGGTTATATACATTATCGATATCGGTATTGCCTACAACCGTCACAAGAATTTTCGCCTTTGAAAGTGCGTTTGTCCAAGCGTTTTTGACATCTTCTTTTGAAAGTGCTTCAACGTCTTTGACGCTTCCGTATTTATTAATCGAATACGGCTCGTTTGAAAACATTTTTTCCTCTGTTTTTCTCAAAACGTAAATGCGCTTTTCGTTTTCCTCGGAATTAATCTTTTCAATAAGGATTCTCTTTTCGGCTTCGATATCCTCATCATAAAAGTTACCGTTTTCATCAAGCTTCGGCTCAAAAACAAGAGATGAAAGAAGCTTGACACATTCAAACGCAATACTTTCCCCGTCAAGCGAAAACTTATCGTTAAGGCAGGTTGCACCGAGAGATAAAACCTGACATTCACCGATTTTTGATACCGTATCGCCGAGTGTCGCACCGTAAAGAGAAGCAAGTTTTCTGTTTAAAGAGAGCATATCGGGATATCTTTTGCCTCTTCTCGCCAAAAGACCGAGCATTACCGCATTAGCACTTACTTTATCCTTTTCAAGAGGAAGTGCAAGTCTTACGGTAATTAAATTAGTTTTAAATCTATCGACAGGAGCGCCGACAAGTTCAACGCCGTCGGATATATCTTTTTTAATAAATTCCACTTATTTATCCTCCGAAAAAATACAATAATATTTTTCACTGAATTATAATATAACATATTATTGCCGTAATTTCCATATATTATTAGTTAATAATTATTAAAACAGAAGATAAAGAAGCGCCAAAATGAGCATATTATCCGCACCCTCGTGGGAAAGAAGCATAATAAGAGCCAAAATTATAAGCGAAGAATCATCTTTTTCATCACTTTTTTCTGCTTTTAAATCCTCACTTTTTTCCTCATTTTCAACTCTTTTTTTATCGTCAATTTTCTTTTCTTTTTCGCTGTCATTTGTCAGGCTTCTTGCCCTTTTTTGCATATCGCTTACACGTTTTTTAGCCTCGTTTATATCATTTTCGCTGAAATAAGCCATTTAAAACAGCTCCCTTAAAAGCGGCAGCACCTCGAAAAGTTTAATTATTTTCATCGCCTGGTCGGCTTTGTTTTGCGTTTCGGGACGCAGGTGAGGTTTCAGCGCCATAATCAAATCAACATTTTTGTTAGGCGTGTTGTTCATTTTGTCAAATATCGCCTTTGCTTTCATAATCATATTAAAATCAAGACTGTCAAGCCCGAGAGAATTAAGCGACTGAAGCGCATTTTGATTTTGACTGTTATTTACGCTTTGATTATTCACGTGATTTTGCGCAGTGCCCTGCGTATTGTTTTCGGGTGCGCCGTCGCCTAAAATAGACGAGGCTACACCCTTGAGCATATTGATATCATCGGGTGTTAAGTTTGCGATAATATCGTTGATATTAGGTGTGTTATCCAAAATTATTTTCCCTCTTTCAGCTTTTTCATAAGTTCCTTTGCCTGCGGTGAATTGAGCAGTTTTTCGCAAGCCTCTTTGTTTGACAAAACTTCTTTTAACTGCTTTGTTGCTTTTTCGGAAAGGTTTTTATTTACAAATTCGTCAAGCTGACCGTTTTGAGCCGCTTCTTTCATTTTGTTTACGTCAAAGCCTACCTTTTTATTTAAATCGTTCATATTTTCCTTTTTCATTGAAATAAAATCCCCTTTGATATATAATTAACTTAATATAATCTATGAAAGGTCACGGTGATTTATGAATGAGAATTGTAGTTTTATCTGACTCGCACAGGAATGTCGGCAGGCTTTTTCAAGCTGTTGAAAGGCATCTTGACAATGCGGATTTATATATTTTTCTCGGTGACGGTGAGGACGATTTCGACGCCGTTATTGACGCATATCCCCATATAAAATACGAACGTGTTTGCGGCAACTGCGATTGGTATTCAAATTATCCCGATAAAATGGAAATTGAATTTGCAGGCAAAAAGATTTTCTTTTCGCACGGTCACCCTTACAATGTAAAATTCGGATACGAAAACATAATTGCCGAGGCTGAAAGAAGAGAGGCTGACATTGTCCTTTTCGGTCATACGCATAATCAATATACCGAATATCGTGACGGCTTATATATTATGAACCCCGGCTCTGTCGGTATGAACGGCGACTACGGTGTAATCGATATCACCCCTAAAGGCGACATAATGCTTATCAAAGAACATATATAATTCAGACTGTCGATAAAGCGGCTAAACCGCGCCGAATATAATAAATAAGCCTTTTGCTACCTTGTGTAAAAGGAGATAGGTGCAACCTGTTTCACTCAGAGGGATTTGAAAGACGGCAAGGACATCGAGTCCTTGCCGTCTTTGGCGCTTTTCGTCTTTTGTTCGGGGGAGTGAATTGTGCGAAGCACAAGAGACACGTGGCTCCAAATTCACTTGTGAATTTGGGAGAAACAGTACAGTGTACTGTTTCGTAGCAAGTGGAATAAAACAGCACCCGCTCGCAAAATACGAAATTTATCTCACTTTCTCGAAGTCTGACAGCGTACAGCGTGTAGAAATTTATAATTTGGCTTTTCTACACGCTAATATAATTTTCTCTTGATTTTTAAATACAAATAGAATATAATACTTCCTGTCAGTTCGCAAAATCCTGACCAGTATCGCAAAAGCGGTGCTTCTAAAAACAAAACTAAGGAGAAAAAAGAATATGAACAGGAATATGAACAAGAAAGTATTATTCGTAGTTCAAACAGCAATCATTGCAGCTCTTTATGCGGCACTTACCTATGCGCAAAACTTTTTGTTGCCGGGTACAACGTCTGCCGCCGTGCAATTTCGAGTAAGTGAGGCGCTCAACGTCTTGGCGCTTTTCACCCCTGCGGCTATACCGGGGCTTACGCTCGGATGTGTGCTTTCAAACATTTACAATATCGGCTCAGGCTTACCGCTTGATATGATATTCGGCTCACTTGCAACACTTTGTGCAACAGGCGCAATGTATCTTTTAAGAAATGTCAAAATCGGAAATTATCCGCTTTTATCACTTCTTATGCCTGCTGTTTTCAACGGTCTTATTGTCGGCTGGGAAATTGAAGTATTCTTCATTGACGGCAAATTCCATTTTGCAAGTTTCTTAACGCAAGGCGGTCTTGTCGCTTTGGGTGAGCTTGGGGTTATGCTCGTGCTCGGAACAATTTTCTACTATGTAATAGTCGGCAGAAAACTCGACAAAAAAGTTTTCAAAAAATCAGTCGGATAAAAACAAAAGCACTAAGTCATCAAAGGCTTAGTGCTTTTTTAATACGTATAGAAATGTAATCGGCGGTGAGTGCCTAAACACCCACCGCCTTGTAACTTAAGGGGAACTGCGAGTAATTAAAAATTACTCGATTTCGATATATTTAGTAGTGTCAACTTCTTTTTGAGGTTGAGACTTTGGAATTGTCAAGGTCAAGATACCGTGCTTAAATTCGCCCTTGATATCGCTTTCCTTAACATCGCCTACATAGAAGCTTCTCTCACATTCTCCGGCATAACGTTCCTTACGAATGTACTTTGCGTTCTTCTTTTCATCTTCCTCATCAAGACCTTTGGCTGCTTTTACAGTCAAATAACCATCTTTAAGAGAAACCTTAACTTCGTCTTTAGAAAAGCCCGGCAAATCCATTTCCATAATGTAACTGTCGTCTGTTTCCTGAACATCGGTCTTCATAAGGTTCTTGCCTCTATGACCGTAAAGCTTCTTTTCAAGTTTATCCATTTCATTGTTATCATAAAACGGAAAATCAAAAAAGTCATCAAATAAATCTTTACCAAATACACTAGGCATCAACATAAGTCATCGCTCCTTCCATAAAAAACACCATATACTTAACTGTATGTGATTACCTGTTTTCTATGAACTAACGGACAAGAAACAAAGCGGAGATTCTAAGGCTTTCGCCTTTTTTCTTCTCTTAACTTCCTTTCCTTTCGTTCTGTCTACACTATAGCACCATACGTTAGCACTGTCAAGCTAAGAGTGCTAATGTTAATAATTAATTCATAATTAGACAATCAGTTGCACAAATTATATCCATTAAAACGCATTATATAAGCACTGCACTTTAGTGCTTAAAAGCGTTGCATTGATATTAATATATTAATATGATAAAATTTAAAACATACTTGCTATAAGAGAGGGAAATATATATGGCAACAAGAGAGAAATTCGGCTCAAGGCTCGGATTTATTTTAGTTTCGGCAGGGTGCGCTATTGGTATCGGCAACGTTTGGAAATTTCCTTATATCACGGGAATGTACGGCGGTGCGGCATTCATTTTAATGTATCTTGCATTTTTGGTAATACTCGGTCTTCCGATTATGGTGTGTGAATTTACCGTAGGACGTGGAAGCCAAATGGGTATGGGCAAGGCTTTTGAAAAGCTTGAACCTAAGGGAACAAAGTGGCATCATTTAAAATGGATAAGTATTTTGGGCAGCTACCTTCTTATGATGTTTTACACAATGGTAGGCGGCTGGATGCTTTACTATGCATATATGGAAGCAACCGGCAAACTTGCAGGGCTTGACAGTACGGCTGTTGCAGGTTCGTTTGGGGATATGCTTTCCTCTCCGCAGACTATGGCACTTTGGGCAATAATCGCAATTGTAATTTCGTTCGGTGCGTGTGCTCTCGGCGTTCAAAAAGGTGTTGAAAAAGTAACAAAGGTAATGATGATTTTACTTCTTGTACTTATGATTGCGCTTGCGGTCAACTCCGTTTTCTTACCGAATGCGAGTGAGGGTATTAAATTTTACCTTGTACCTGATTTTAAATCGGTTAAGCAAGTCGGTATCGGTAACGCAGTATTTGCGGCAATGAGCCAGGCATTCTTCACTTTGAGCCTCGGTATCGGCGCTATGGAAATTTTCGGCAGTTACCTTGATAAAAAGAAAAGAATTACAGGTGAGGCTGTCAATATCGTTTTGCTTGACACGTTCGTTGCACTTATGGCAGGCTTTATCATCATTCCTGCTTGCTTTGCGTTCGGTGTTAAGCCCGACTCGGGTCCGTCGCTTCTTTTCATTACGCTTCCTAATTTGTTCAACAGTATGAAAGGCGGCAGAATTTGGGGAACACTTTTCTTCGTCTTTATGTCGTTTGCGGCACTTTCAACTATAATTGCCGTGTTTGAAAACATTGTTGCAATATTTATGGATATGTGCTCTTGGAGCAGAAAAAAATCCGTTGCAGTCAATTTTGTACTTATAACAGTTCTTTCAATGCCGGCGATTTTGGGCTACAATCTTCTTTCAAATATTCAGCCTCTCGGTGACGGAAGTACGATTATGGATTTGGAAGATTTCCTCGTATCGTCTAACCTCTTGCCGCTCGGAAGCCTTGTATTTGTAATGTTCTGCGTAAGGAAAAACGGCTGGGGATTTGAGAATTTCATCAAAGAAGCTAACCACGGCGACGGAATTAAGTTCCCGCACTGGATTAGACTTTATA
This sequence comes from uncultured Clostridia bacterium, assembly GCA_945874765.1. Lineage (GTDB taxonomy): Bacteria > Bacillota > Clostridia > Oscillospirales > Acutalibacteraceae > Eubacterium_R. The sequence goes on along the minus strand of CAMCHQ010000013.1, from coordinate 32,687 downwards.
TGCAATATATTTTGCCTGTTATCGTAACAATAATTTATCTTAAAGGATATTACGATACATTCAAATCCAAAGGAACAGCAATGCTTGTCGGCTGGCTTATCTTTGCCTGCTTCCTCCTTGCGGTAATATTCGGTATTTCAATTCTTACCGGCAGAAAGAAAAAAGCATAAAACAATAAAAAATAAGGATTAGATAAACGTATTATTTACGAATATCTAATCCTTTTTTATTTAAGCTGCTTATTCGCAACCGAAATTACATACAACTTTCGATAAGTTCCTTAAGTTCTTCTTTTGGCTGAAAACCAACCGTTCTTGTAACCTCTTCACCGTTTGCAAAAACCACAATTGCAGGAATGCTTTGAATATCAAATTGATATGCCAAATCCCTGTTTTCGTCAACGTCTGCCGAAAAGAAATCAACCTCGCCGTCCATTTCGTCGGAAAGTTCCTCCATAACAGGTGCAAGCATTTGGCACGGACCGCACCAAACGGCAGAAAAATCGACAACGGCAAGTTTGCTGTTTAATACGTCTGTAAAATCACTGTTTTTAATTTCTTCAATCATTTTGTTATTCTCCTTTATTTTGATTTGCAAGGTAGGAAACGGCTGAAAGTGCCGCAACATTTCCCTGCCCTGCTGCTTTAATATATTGATACGGCTTACCCGCAATATCACCGCAGGCAAAAAGACCGTTAATATTTGTTTTCATCTGTAAATCGACAGTCACGTGTGCCCCGTCGGTTTTAAGACCGGGTACAAGTTTATCAGCGGCAATGCTGTCCCTTATTATAAAGGTTGAAAATGCGTCATACTCACCGCTTCGGCAAACTATTTTGTCAGCCTTCTTTTCACCGATAAAACCGAGCGGCTTGTCATTGATTATTTCTATATTTTCTATTCCGTCAAAAGTTTCGGGGTCAAAATCATAAAGCGGAAAATACTTAACCGTTTGGCACGTTTCGCTTAAAAACTTTGCGTCCTCTTCTGCTTCTTTGCCGTAAGCAATGACTCCGACGTCTTTACCCTTGCAAAAATGAGCGTCACAAGTAGCGCAGTAACTTACTCCCCTGCCGATAAATTTATCCTCATTTTCAAGTGTTTTGGACTGAACAACGCCTGTTGCAAGTATAAGAGAAGAGCATTCAACCATTTCCTTGCCGACTTGAAGCGCAAAATATTTGCCCATAGAATAAACGGCATTCACCTTTTTATCCGTAATTTTTATATCAAGGCTTTCAAGGTGCTTTTTCATGGCATTTGCAAGTTCTTCACCCGTCACATCAGGCAAGCCCGTATAATTTTTTATCGAGTGAGCCTTTGCCATTTTCTCGCTCAAATTACCGCTTCCGAATAAAATAATATTTTTATTCCTTATCTTAGCTGTAATTGCGGCAGAAATACCGGCAGGACCCGTTCCGATTATTCCTATATCATATCTCATAAAATTCCCGTTTTCTCCGATTTTTGTTATAATTATTACTCAATTCATCTTAGTTATACACATTTTTCTGACAAATGTCAATATCTGTAATTGTTTGTTAATAAATTGACGTATAGACAGTTTAACCTATTGACAAGGTAGGTTAAGAAATATATAATCTTATAAAATAATAAATTAAAACAATATTATCGGTGGTGTAGTTATGTTAAACCGTTTTTCAAGAACTGAATTATTAGTAGGAAACGAAGCTATGGAAAGACTTAAAAATTCACGTGTGGCAGTTTTCGGCGTCGGCGGTGTCGGCGGATATACTGTTGAGGCTTTGGTGAGAAGCGGTATCGGCGCTATCGACATTATTGATGATGATAAAGTTTGCTTAACCAATATAAACAGACAGATTATTGCGACTACCGATACGATAGGCAAATTCAAAGTTGACGTTGCAGAAGAAAGAATTAAATCAATCAATCCCGACTGTGTTGTATATAAGCACCAAACGTTTTATTCAAGCGAGACGGCAGATGAATTTGATTTTTCAAAATACGATTATGTGGTTGACGCAATCGATACCGTATCGGGCAAAATCGCACTTGTTATGCAGGCAAAAGAGCATAATACCCCTATCATCTGCTCAATGGGTGCGGGAAATAAAATGGACCCGACCGCTTTTGAGGTATCCGACATTTACAAAACAAGCGTTGACCCTCTTGCAAGAGTTATGAGATATGAGCTTAAAAAGCGAAAAGTTCGTAAACTTAAAGTAGTTTATTCAAAGGAAACTCCGATTAAGCCGAAGGAAGATATGGCAAACAGCTGTAAATACCATTGTGTTTGCCCTCCGGGAACTAAGAGAAAATGCACAGCAAGAAGGCAGATACCCGGCAGTAACGCATTCGTTCCGTCAACGGTCGGCTTAATTATCGCAGGTGAGGTTATCAAAGACCTTATCAAAAAATAAATTGATATTCAGGGAAATGTTATGAAAAAATATGAAGAAATAAGTGTAAGCGAAATGCTTGAGCTGAAAAGCGACGAATATGTTGTTATTGATATCAGAGATGAAATAGCATTTGCTTACGGCACAATAAACGGCGCTGTTAATATTCCGCAAAACCGCCTTGAAGAAAAACTTGATACTCTCCCGAATGATAAACTGTTGATTATCTGCTGCAAAAGCGGAATTATCAGTGACCCGATTGCGGAAAATTTAAGAGAGCACGGTTTTAATGCGGCTAATTTAAAAGAGGGCTACTATGGCTATATGCTTGCAAATCTTAAAAGTGACAATGACAGAGCCAAGGATGTTGAAAGAAGCATAAACAAGAAATTTCACAAAGGAATTTGGAGCAAATTCACCGCCGCAATCAACGATTATCAGCTTGTTGAAGAGGGTGACAAAATCGCCGTTTGCATTTCGGGCGGTAAGGATTCTATGCTTATGGCGAAGCTTTTTCAGGAGCTTAAAAGGCATAACAAATTTCCTTTTGAGGTTGTATATCTTGTTATGGACCCCGGCTACAGCCCCGAAAACAGAGAGATTATTGAGAAAAACGCTAAGCTTTTGAACGTGCCGATAACGGTTTTTGAATCGAATATTTTTGAATCGGTGCTCCACGTTGAAAAGTCCCCCTGCTATCTTTGCGCAAGAATGAGAAGAGGTCATCTTTACAATAAGGCAAAGGAGCTCGGCTGTAACAAAATCGCACTCGGTCACCATTATGACGACGTTATTGAAACCATTTTGATGGGTATGCTCTACGGCGGTCAGGTGCAGACTATGATGCCTAAACTTCACTCGACTAATTTTGAGGGTATGGAACTTATCCGCCCTATGTATCTTATCCGTGAGGACGAGATTAAGCGCTGGAGAGATTATAACGATTTGCATTTCATTCAGTGCGCTTGCAAATTTACCGACACCTGTACCTCCTGCAACCCCGACAATGCGTCAAAAAGGCAGGAAATCAAGAATATGATCAGGCAGATGAGCAAAATCAACCCTCAGGTTGAAAGCAATATTTTCAAGAGCGTTGAAAACGTCAATCTCGATACAATAATCGCTTATAAAAAAGACGGAATAAAGCATAATTTTCTCGAAAATTACAAAAATAAAGAAAAAGAATAATTTTTCTATTGACTTTTTTATATAAATATGATAATATTATTCAGCACTAAGCGATACGGCGACAGCAATGTCCCACCGCTTTGAATAATATAGAGGTATAGTGTAACGGTAACACTCCGGACTCTGACTCCGTCATTTAAGGTTCGAATCCTTATACCTCTGCCAAGAGGAAAACAGGTACCATCAGGTGCCTGTTTTCTTCTTCTGCGAAGAAGTAAGGATTCGAAGAATCCTTTAGCCGAGGGCGTTTTACGCCCGAACGCCAAGATTCTGCACAAAGTGCAGGTTCTTATACCTCTGCCAGCAGGCTTGAAAACATCGGTTTTCAAGCCTTTTTTTATGCCAAAATGACCACAAATTGCCCAAAATAGCCGTATTTTTCGGCTTGTAAAAATATGATAAAATCTTTAGTGAGACACTTGAGAGACACCAAAAATTAGGCATAAATCTATTGATTTTGAAAATCGAAACGTAAATTTAAGTAAATTTACGGTAATAATCACAGAGACATTTAAGAGACAATCCTCTAATGTTCAATTCAATTTAATACATAGCGATGTAGTGTCACGTTAGCACACCGGACTCTGTTTGTATGTGTTATAGTCCTTGCTTCGCTTCCACTAAAAAAGAGCTGATTTTCAGCTCTTTTTTCTTTTGCATATATAATTCAAAACGGGTCTTTTAATTGTTATAGTATAAATGATTAGACCAGGGGTAGCCTAATTATTTTTTAACATTTTTACCGCCAACTTGAATCCTATTTCAAACGCCTGACATTCAATCAACGAAGTGTATTCAGTAAAGCAATCAATATATTTTTCAAACACAACCAATTCGTTATTCTTTAGGAAAGAAGATAATTGTTCTTGATGTCTTGCCATCAGCTCAACCAACCTTTTCTCCTCATCTGTAATGACCTTATTCATACTTGATTTTCCATCTGAAGAAAAAGTAGAATGAACATGCATATCAGAAAACCTCATAACACATTCCTTTCGGCATCTTTCAGATTTAACTTGATTTTTATCACTCATTTCTATCAGACATAGAACGTTTCTTGTTATGATAACTAACAAGTTGCCCACAAGCTGCATTTATTTTGTTTCCACGCGATTCTCTAATAGTAACATCCAACCCTTTTTCTTGTAATTTGTTTTTGAAAACAGTCAATTGTTGTTTGTTTGGACGTTGGATTCTACTACACTCAGTATCATTGTACTGCAATAGATTAATCATGACATTTTTATTTCTAAACCATTTAGCAAGTTGTCTAACATCATTCGGTTTATCATTTACTCCTGGAATTAACAGATACGCAATAGTGATTTTTCTATTATGTCTTTCCGAATAAGACAATGCTGCTTCAACAACCTCGTTAATGTCATTATTCTTCATATGAGGAATGATTTTGTCTCGAGTATTTTGGTTTGTAGCATGTAGTGATAAAGTGAATTGGATCTTTATGTGTTCTTCTCTAAGCTTTTTTAATTGAGCTAAGGGACCTACTGTGGAAATGGTGATACCATCAGTTGGAAAGTTATATCCATTTCGATCCCTTAATATATGAATAGATTTTATTAGGTTATCATAATTCAACAATGGTTCTCCCATCCCCATAAAAACTATTCTATTAACTCGTTCTTTTACTAATAGCACCTGTTGAACTATTTCAGATGCTGTTAAATTTCTCACAAATCCATTGCTACCTGATTCGCAAAAATAACAACCCACAGGGCATCCCACCATAGTACTTACACATATAGTTGTTCCTGTCTTTCTTTTTATACATACAGTTTCAATACAATATCCATCATTTAATTTAAATGCATATTTTCTAGTGTCTCCACCGTTGAAAATATCAACTATTTTAATGGTTTTATAAGGTTTGAAATTTCTTGCACGATAAATCGATTTGTAAAACGAATTTGCCTTTTTTTCTCCAAGAATTGGTGAAATATCTTTTAATGTGTAGTTAAAAGGATCCTTGTAAATCATTTCCTCTGTTATTGGGTTTTCCTTTTTGAATTTTGGCATAATTATTTTCTCAACTCTCTTATTATACTAATATATTTATAATAATGTAAGAATACATTGTTGTCAATAAATTCTTTTGAAATAAATTTGAATCGGTTTAATCTCTCGAACCACTTAGTTCGATTGATTACCGATTCTTTGCATTTTAAGGGCTTAAATGATAGAATAGAGGCTTGTGATTTTTCAGTAAAGCAAAAAATCCAAGCCTCTTTTTCTTTTTAGGTCAAGAATTCGAACCTTAAATGACGGTAAAGAGAAATATAAAAGGCATAAATTTTATATTAGGGGGTATCACAAAATACGATGTATTATAGTGATAAATTTAAAAAAGATGTTGTAAACCGTTACTTAAATGGAGAAAGTGTTCCTAAAATACACAAGGATACCGGAGTGAGCAAAAGTACAATCTATGAGTGGATTAATTCCTCAAAGGAATGCTTTTCTATCACTGCTATGCAAAAAACAATTGACAGACAAAGGCAAAAAATTAAAAGGCTTGAGAGTATGATTGAAATCATTCACGAAGCAGATTTTTTTCAAGAGATTCCGTTAGAAAAAAGATTAGATCTAATAGACAAAATTTGGGAAACATATGGAATAAATGTGTCTTGTGATGCTCTTGATGTGGCACATGGCACCTTTCATAATCACCAAAAGCGAGGAAAAGGAAAGAATTACCTTCACAACAAAAGGAAATCGGAGTTACTTCCGGAGATAGAAAAAATAGATAATGAGTTCCATCATATATATGGTGCAAACAAGATTACTGCCGAGTTGAAAAACAGAGGCTTTAACGCAAGTAAAAACACCATTCTCAAGATTATGCAAGAAGAGCATATTCACAGCTTGAGAATGGATAAGAATTATTGTGCATTTTTGAATGGTGAAAAGCGTAATGTCATTAATAGAAAGTTCGATACGCAAAGACCAAATCAAGCTTGGGTTAGTGACGTTACATATTTGCAGATAGGAAATGCAAAGCCAAAGTATTTCTTCTTGTGTGTAATTATGGATTTATATTCGAGAAAGATTATTGCTCATTCCGTTGGCGAAACTAATAGCAAAAGACTAATTAACACCACTTTCCGAAAAGCAATAGAGAGCAGAGATATAAATGAAGGATTAGTTTTTCATAGTGATAGGGGTGCAAATTATACATCAAAGTCATTTTGTGATTTGTTAGTTGAATACGGAGTAATTCAATCTTTCTCAAAACCGGGCACACCATATGATAATGCAGTTATAGAGTCATTTTTCCAAAATTTCAAAACCGAATGTTTTAATCATTATTTTGATATTAGAAACAAAAAAGAGTTGATAAATATTATCGATGAGTATATTAATTTCTACAACATCAAGCGCAGCCATTCATACTTGAATTATGTATCCCCGGATGATTATGAAAGGAAGTATTTTGAACACTCTAAAAATCCAAGAACCGAGTAATTATTCAAGTAAATTTTCGATTTTATATGTATGGTTTGTTATAAGCGTATAATAGAATGAGCCTTTAATCGTTATAGCATAATTATTTAGGCTACTCCTAGTCTAATTATTGTGCTACTACAAAGCCACAAATGTTGCTATAATTTTGTGTTAAGAAACGCAACAAAATTCACAGAGACATTTGAGAGATATTCCTCTAATGTTCGAAATTACTTTTGAATGAAATTCCACTTAAAAAGAGCTGATTTTTCAGCTCTTTTTTCTTTTGCCTAAATGTAAAATCGGTCTTTTAATTGTTATGGTATAAATAATTAGACGAGGGGTAGTCTAATTATTTTATCAACATTTTTACACCTAACTTAAAGCCTATCTCAAATGCTTGGCACTCAATCAGCGAAGCATATTCGGTAAAGCAATCAACATATTTTTCAAACACAACCAAGTCATTATCCTTTAGGGAAGAAGATAATTTTTCGTGATGCTTAACAATCAGTGAAACTAATTCTTTCTCCTCGTCAGTAATAACCTTATCTTCATTTGGACGAATGTTACCATACCATAGTTCTTGTAGTGTTGTCATAAATAATCAACTCCCTTGCAGTACAAACATATACCACAAGAGAGCTTCAATGTCCAGAACAAAATATTTTCATTTTGTTTTGTTGAATTTAGTTTTGCTTAATGATATAATTTTTCTATAAATAAGTGATGAGGAAAACGATATGAAGCAATGCAACATATTTCCTTTTTGGGAAAAGCTGACAGATGAAGAAAAACAACAAATATCAAACGAATGTTACACAGAGGTATATGAAAAAGGTACGATAATGCACAAGGCGGATGACACCTGCGTGGGCTTAATGGCGGTTGTTTCCGGTCAGCTTCGGGTGTATATTCTATCCGACGAGGGACGGGAGGTTACTCTGTTTAGAGTTAACACAGGCGAGGTGTGCGTTTTATCTGCTTCCTGTCTTATGGACACAATAGATTTTGATGTTCTTATTGAAGCAAACGAAAAAACCGAGGTTATTGTTTTGCCGTCAATATGTCTAAACAAAATTATTAAAAATAATGTATATGCAGAGCTTTATCTGCACAAAGCGGCAACCGAAAAATTTTCCGATGTTATGTGGACAATGCAACAAATACTGTTTAAGAAAATTGACCAAAGAATTGCAGGGTTGATTCTTGACGAGGCAAACAGAAACAACACAGCAGAGTTAAAAATAACTCATGATGAAATTGCAAAATATATCGGCAGTGCAAGAGAGGTTGTTACAAAGGCACTCAAATATCTTGCAGAATATGATGTTATAGAATTACAACGGGGAAAAATTATCGTTACGGATAAGGAAAAATTAAGAAAATTTATTTAATGTGACATTGTCACATACAAACGCTCCTTTATATGATATTATCAGAGCAGAACAAAGGTTCAATAATACAAATAAAGGAGTAATCATTATGAAAGAATTAGTTATAAACAAAGAAAACTTTGAAAACGAGGTAGTAAATTCGGACAAGCCTGTATTGCTTGACTTTTGGGCTGAGTGGTGCGGTCCTTGCAGAATGTTATCACCTGTTGTATCGGAAATTGCAGAAAAATATGACGGCAAAATCAAGGTTGGCAAGGTTAATGTTGATAACGAAATAGAGCTTGCGTCTGCATTTCAGATTTCAAGCATACCCGCATTATTTGTTGTTAAAGACGGTAGGGTTGTTAACTCAGCTGTTGGCTTTAGAAATATTGAACAAATTGAGGCGATGATAAATGAGTAAGAAAATAATATTACTTGCATTGGCAATAATTACAGTAGCAACTGTATTTGCAGGATGCACACAAAAAACAAACACAGAACAAACGGAGGCTACACAGGTGAACATAGGAACTTATTATCAAATTCCACAGGACGAGGCAAAAAGAATTATGGACGAGGAAAGTGATTATATAATCGTTGACGCCCGTGAGCAAAGCGAATATGACGAAGGTCATATAAAGGGTGCAATCGTTATTCCATATACCGAAATTGAGCAAAAGGCAGAGGAAATGCTACCAGATAAAGAACAGCTTATTCTTGTATATTGCCGAAGCGGGAGAAGAAGCAAGATTGCCGCACAGTCCCTTGCGAATATGGGTTATACAAATGTTAAGGAATTCGGCGGAATAATTGATTGGCAATACGGAATTGAAAAGTAGGAGAAAAAATAATGGGATTTTTTGATTATTTCAAAAGCATTGATATTAACGCAGGGCTTGAGCAATACAGAAATACTGACGGTGCCGTACTCGTTGATGTAAGAACCGAGGAGGAATATGCCGAAGGACATATTCCAAGCAGTATTAACATACCATTGTCAAATTTGAACAGTATCAGCTATAAGATAGAGGATAAAGACACACCATTATTTGTTCATTGCTTAAGCGGAGGAAGAAGTGCTCAGGCGGTATCAATCCTGAAAAGAAACGGATATAGTGATGTTACGGATATTGGTGGAATAAACGGCTATCGTGGAAAAATTGAGAGGTAATATATGAGGGTTATAATTATCGGCGGTGTTGCAGGCGGAGCAACTGCCGCGGCAAGAATTAGAAGACTTGACGAAAAAGCAGAGATAATCATTTTTGAAAAAAGCGGATATATTTCGTATGCAAATTGCGGACTGCCTTATTATATCGGCGGTGTAATTGAGGATAAAGAGGAGCTGACTCTGCAGACTCCCGAAAGCTTTTGGGAAAGATTTAATATTGATGTTCGTGTTCAAAACGAGGCTTTGGAAATCAATCCCGAAAATAAAACCGTTACTGTTAAAAATATCAAAACCGGCGAGGTTTACACAGAAAGCTATGATAAGCTGTTGATTTCAACAGGAGCTAAACCAACAAGACCGCAAATGCAGGGCATTGATTTAGATAATGTATTCACTCTTCGCACCGTTGAGGATACATACAATATTAAAGACTTTGTTGATGAATGCAAACCGAAATCGGCTGTTGTAGTCGGTGGCGGATTTATAGGATTAGAGGTTGCCGAAAATCTTAACGAAATGGGCGTTGATGTTACAATTCTTCAAAGACCCGACCATCTTCTCAACACTCTTGACTACGATATGGCAACGCTTGTTCATTCGAGGTTTAGGAAAAACGGTGTTAAGCTGAAATTCGGAGTATCGGTTCAGGGCTTTGAAAAGGCTGAAAAAGGTGTTGATGTTTTAATTAAGGGCGAGGAACCGATAAATGCCGATATGGTGCTTCTTGCTATCGGTGTAACTCCCGACAGTACACTCGCAAAAAATGCAGGCTTGGATCTTGGAATTAAGGACAGCATTGTTGTAAATGACCGAATGGAAACATCTGCAAGGAATATTTACGCTGTGGGCGATGCCGTTCAGGTGAAGCATAGTATTACAGGTGATAACGCAGTGATTTCCTTGGCAGGTCCTGCAAACAAGCAGGGCAGAATTGCGGCTGATAATATTTGCGGTGGAGACAGCCGTTATAAAGGCTCAATGGGTAGCTCGGTAATAAAGATTTTTGATATGACAGTTGCAAGTACAGGCTTAACGGAAAAGCTTGCAAAGGCATCCGAAATTGATTACGACAAAATCGTTCTTTCTCCTATGTCGCACGCAGGATATTATCCGGGCGGTAAAGTTATGACAATGAAGGTTGTGTTTGAAAAATCAACTCAAAGAATCATCGGTGCTCAAATTGTCGGCTTTGACGGAGTTGACAAACGCATAGATGTTCTTGCTACTGCCATGAATTTCGGTGCAACCGCAAGCGACTTAAAGGATTTGGACCTTGCTTATGCGCCACCCTATTCCTCGGCAAAGGACCCTGTAAATATGGCTGGCTTCGTAATTGAAAACATTGGCGCAGGAAAAATGAAGCAATTTCATTGGGACGATATATCAAGGCTTCAAAATGTAAACGGCATAACGCTTCTTGATACCCGAACATCCTTTGAATATTCAAGAGGACATATTGACGGATTTATAAATATTCCTGTTGATGAACTGAGAAGTCGAATGGATGAGATAGACAAATCAAAACCGCTTTATGTTATGTGCCAGAGTGGGCTTCGCAGTTACATATCCTGCCGAATACTTGCTCAAAACGGATTTGATTGCTATAACTTTTCAGGTGGCTATCGTTTCTATGAAAGCGTAATAAAGGAAAAATTAATCAGTGAAAAATCATACCCCTGCGGTATGGATAAATAAAGGAGGAATTTATATGAAATATGTTTGTCAAATCTGTGGATATGTTTATGATGATGACAAGCAAAAGGTTCCGTTTGAACAGTTGCCCGACGATTGGAAGTGTCCGCTTTGCGGAGCATCAAAATCGGATTTTAAGGCAGAAGAGCCTGTCGTTTCGGTAGCTCCGATTGTTGAAAAATCCGAAGTAGCCGATTTGAAAAAGCTCTCGGCAGGTCAGTTGGCGGCAGTATGTTCGAATCTTGCCCGTGGTTGTGAAAAGCAATACAAGCAACAGGAAGCCGATTTGTTCAATGAGCTTGCAGATTATTTCACAGCTGTAACACCTGCAATTGACGATGCTACTGTGCAGGAGGTTGCAAGGCTTTTGCAGGAGGATATTAACAATTATCCAACTGTCAGAGCAACTGCCGACAGCAATAATGACAGAGGTGCGGCAAGAATTTGCGTTTGGGGTGAAAAGGTAACAAGAATGTTATCATCCCTTGTAAACAGATATCTAAATGAAGGTGAAGCAATGCTTAACGACACTGATATTTGGGTATGCACAGTATGTGGATTTGTATACATAGGAGAGGCTCCGCCGGAGCTATGCCCTGTATGTAAGGTTCCGCCGTTCAAATTTGAAAAGATATAAGGAGGTTTAGGCTATGAAAAAAGTTGCAGTTAGAAATCTTCGACTTTGCACCAAGGATTGTCTTTGCCTTTATGTTTGTCCCTATGGTGCAACTGATACCGAAAACAGTATTATTGATACTACAAAATGTGACGGATGCGGTCTTTGTGCCGATGCCTGCCCAAGCGGAGCAATCAGCTTAGTTCCTCTTGAACTACCGCCTCAACAGGCAAAATCAAGCTCGGTTGTATCGGTCCTCAATGATCTTGCACAAAGCAAATCAAATGGTGAAGTTATGGCAAGGCAAATTGCCGAAGAAACCGACAAATCAGGTCTTGCAAGACTAATGAAAGCAATATCAAAATCGGAGAGAATTGTTGCAGAGGATATTGTTCGAGAGGCAGGCTATATGCTTCCTCAAAGCGACAACGCTCATAAAATGTTAGAGGAACTTATTGAAAATCCTCCAACAAAGGATTTTCCGATTGAGTCGGCAAAAAAATTATTAAGATTAATTCCAAACAACGAAAAAACAAATGATAAGGAGAATAAAACTATGGCAAATAAATACGCAGGAACTCAAACAGAGAAGAATCTTCAGGAGGCTTTCGCAGGTGAGAGCCAGGCAAGAAACAAGTATACATACTTTGCATCGGTAGCAAAGAAGGAAGGCTACGAGCAAATGGCAGCATTGTTCCTTAAAACAGCAGACAACGAAAAGGAACACGCAAAAATGTGGTTTAAGGAATTAGGAGAGCTTGGTGATACACCGGCTAACCTCAAGGCTGCTGCAGACGGTGAAAACTACGAGTGGACAGATATGTATGAAGGCTTTGCAGTTACAGCTGAAGAGGAAGGCTTTACCGAGCTTGCCGCAAAGTTCAGAGCAGTGGCTGCTATTGAGAAGCACCACGAGGAAAGATACCGCGCACTTCTTAAGAATATTGAAACTGCACAGGTATTTGAAAAGAGTGAGGTAAAGGTTTGGGAGTGCAGAAACTGCGGTCATATCGTAGTTGGTACAAAGGCACCTGAGGTTTGCCCTGTATGTGCTCACCCACAGTCATTCTTTGAAATTCACGCAGAAAACTATTAAACAGCAAAAGGCGCTGTAAAAAAACAGCCGAAATGAAAAACCGGGATTCACGTAGAGTGAGTCCCGGTTAGTTTTTGTCCGCCTTTGAAGTGGAGCGTAGCGGAACGAAAAAGGCGGACAAAAACATCAATTATCTAATCTCTTAAAAACTTACACACTTTTCTTGACAAAGCCCTGTTTAGGGACTTTTAATTGTTATGGCATAAATAATTAGGCTACTCCTTGTCTAATTATTGTGCTACTACAAAGCTACAAATGTTGCTATAATTTTGTGTTAAGAAATGCAACAAAATTCACAGAGACATTTGAGAGACACGGAAGCCTTGAAACGTGCTTGAAATGGGCATTCTTACTGAAGCATTGTGCGTCTCTGACTCCGTCATTTAAGGTTCGAATCCTTATACCTCTGCCAAGAGGAAAACAGGTACCATCAGGTGCCTGTTTTCTTCTTCTGCGAAGAAGTAAGGATTCGAAGAATCCTTTAGCCGAGGGCGTTTTACGCCCGAACGCCAAGGTTCTGCACAAAGTGCAGGTTCTTATACCTCTGCCACAGGCTTGAAAACATCGGTTTTCAAGCCTTATTTTTATACCAAAATGACCACAAATAGCCTAAAATAGCCATATTTTTAGGCTTGTGAAAATATGATAAAATCTTTAGTGAGACACTTGAGAGACACCAAAAATTAGGCATAAATCTATGGATCTTGAAAATCGAAATGGTTATTTTTGGCAATTTACGGCAATAATCACAGAGACATTTGAGAGACAATCCTCTAATGTTCAAGTCAATTTAATACATAGCGGTGTAGTGTAAGGGTTCGAATCCTTTCACCATTGCCAAGACAAAAAGGCTGAAATCTTTGTGATTTCAGCCTTTTTTCTTATGCCTTTTATACCATTGATTTTTAACTTTTTTGTTCTGGAGGGTTTATATATAAGTGCACAGGGGACGGTTCCCTGTGCACGTAAAAATAACCCTCGAATCACTTCTGAAACGAGGGTTTGTAGGCAGTGTAAACTGCCTGATTTTTTGTTATTGCTTCAAATAAAGCAAAAAGCCTTTTCCGAGAGATTTTATAATATTTTCAATCAAATCGGGTGAAAACAGCTTGTCGTCCTCGATAAGCAACGCAATCAGCTTTTGAATAAATGCCATATTTATGTCGTTTTTACTGTCAATACCGCACCTTTCGATTATTGTGCAGATGATGTGATATATTCTGTTAAGCTCCTTTGAGTTAAGGCATAGCATACCGCCCTTGAGCGTTTGCGCTATCGTGTCCGAGAATACGGAAAATTCATTGGCTTGTTTAAGCTCCCTGCCGTCTATTTCCCAGTTGAATATATTGTGTTGTTGTATGGAAAAGGATTTACTTTCAATAATTGTATAATCCGCAAAATTATGAAGCAGCCTGCCGACAACACAGTCCTTCGGCACAAAAACCTTTATTTTGTCGCGAAGCTCAACAGGTATTTCTCCATCCATAAAGCTGTCGGGAAAGCCGGGACCGTCATTGTTGTAAACGCGTACAATTTTTTCTTTTATGCTTTCGTTTGCACAGATGAATGTAAACAGAGCAAGGTTTCCACCCTTTGAGTGACCTGCAAGATAAAGACTTCTTTTTGAATTTATGTAGTGAATGTTTATGTACTGAAGCGCCTTTATTTGACTTGTTACGGGAAATTCGCACGACATTGCAATATCCTCGCTCATTGAAGCGACCGAATCATCGGTACCTCGAAAGGCAACAAAATCAAGTCTTTTATTAAGACCGAAAATTGCGGCGCAAAAGGAGAATTTTTTATCGTCATCCTCTTCTAAATGAAAATTACGGATTTTAACGCCTTTAAATCTTTCAGAGCCTGCAAGCTCAAAAAGAAGCTTGTAGGTGCTTCTTGTGTGGCGGTCGCCCTTTTTGGTGAGCGTGCCTTTATTTTCCTCAAACTCCTGAGCAATTTTTTCTATCGTTTTTCCGATGTGTGCAGAAAAATCAAGATAAACAAGCCTGCAGAATATTATATTGTCAACATCATTCGGCATTTCTTCGTCAAAGGAGATACTGCCGAATTCGTTTATGTAATCAAACAGATTTGGCATATTCTGCACAGTCCTTCCATAAAGCTTTTGTTTTGTCGAAAATATAAGCAGAGTTGTTTTTGTGATACTCGTATTTGTTTTCGCTTAAATTGTTTTCAAACTCTGCACGGGTAATCGGCTTGCCGTAGGATATAATAACCCTTTTAAACGGCATAAGCTTACCTGAAAAGTATATAGAGCAGGGGAGTATAGGCGCATTTGTCTCACAGGCAATTCTTGAAATACCGCTTTTTGCCTCTCCCGGAAAATAGGGAAGCTGAGAATTGATTTTGCCCTCGGGAAATATTGCAAGATTAAATCCCTTTTTCAACAGGTTAACGGCATAGGTAAGTGCTTGTTCGGATCTTCCGTTTCCTCTTTCAACGGGAAAGCAGTTTATTCCGCTTAAAATCATTCTCTCAAACGGATTGTCAAAAAGCTCGCTCTTTGCCATAAAGTGAACGGGAGGTAGCTTTTTTGAATATGTAACAAAGATGAAATCTATCATCGAGGTGTGGTTTGTTGACAGAATAAAATTCGTGTCGGGTATGTTTTCTTCTCCGCGAATTTCAATTTTGAAAAGCAATTTTGCAAGTCCGTGCAGTATGCGAAAGCAATGCTTTTCGGACCTTTTGTTTTCATAATGATTGTAATTATACATTTTTTTGCTCCAATGATTGAATAAAATTTGTCTATATATATTATAGTGATAGCAGGCATTAAGGTCAATGGAAAAATTCAAAAAATCACATATAAAATAAAGCGGTGCATATGTGCACCGCACAGACTGCTTACAAAGTTCAATCCGATAGGATTGCTTGCTCCGTCTAACATGAAAGGAAAAAACAAATTCCAAACGCTTGTTGAACTTTTGCCCGATGAGCATAAAGCGAAATGGTTTGCAGGAGCAGCGCTTAATACTTCAGAGCAGAGCATGTCATCGGTAATTTCTACTGCTCTTTCTCGTCTTAATTCATTTCTTGACTCGGAACTCGAACAGATTCTTTGTTTTGACACCGAAATTGACGCAGAGGAATTTTGTAATCAAAAAAGTGCAATATTTCTTATTATGCCAGAGGAAGATCCAAACAAATTCTTTATGATTTCACTTATCATTCAACAGCTATACAGAGAAATCCTTTCGGTTGCTGATGAGCTTAAATCAATGCCCAAAGGACAATTTATTGTTACGAAAACGGGCGTTTATCCTATGAAGGTGAAATTGCAATTATTCTTCAAGTGGGGTATTAGATTTGAAGAAGCATATAGTATAAAAGAGCGAGGTAATCGCACAGTCAAGTATGCATCTTCCAAAAGACTTGTCGGTAAAATCCTTGAAAAATATCCACATAATTCAAACAAAGAAAATCGACCTTATGCACCTCCGGGTGAATACAAAGAAAGTTCTACACCGCCGGTTAGCGTTGCAATTTTGAACGCCGTTAAGCAAGAACTTGATAAACATGAAACAGAACTCAAAACTCAAAGTACATTTGCCCATTTGCGAGATGCGATTGTTAGTGAAAATATAGACACAACTTAAAAAGAGGTTTGCCCTAACATTTTGGGCAAACCTCTTTATTAATAATATTCAATTTTGTACTTTTATTCTAATTAGTTTTGTGATATAGTACTAATATAGGGGGTATTATGCTTGAAAAAGAGTAAAAAATTCATTTTAGCGATAATAATTATAGTAATTGCATTAGTTTTTGTGTATTTAGCAATATTGCAAATACCCAAATCATATTTATCTGAAAAATACAATTTAGAAAGAAATGAAATTAAATCAGTTTATTTTGTACCACCGTATTTTCGTGACGAAAGTAATCACTCTTCCAACATTTTTGATTTTGAGAAGGTTAATCCAAAATGGAAAATCAAGTATAAAGATGACACATTTTATGTCGATTATATTGACGGTAAATATTATGATGATTTTCAATTAACACAAATATATAATTGGTCGATTGAGTACTTGCAAAAAAATATTGACAGTCATATTTCCAAAATAGAAATTCATTCCGAAAGTATTTATTATTTTCAAATGGAAAATAACAGTTCATCTGAACTTATACAAGAAAGTCAAATACATAATTTTTTAGATTTTGTGTTAAAAGATTACAGTAATGATTTTGTTGTTTATTATTCAGTAAATGATATATCTCCTTATATTGACGATACAGAAACAGCAACTAAAATCAAAAGTGATTTGCAGGATAAAATATGCAAACATTTTAACTTCAACAGAAAACCGATTGTATATATTGTTGATGATGAGATCACTGAAAACAATATTTATTCACATAAAGGATATTTCTTGGAATATAAGCAATTTGAATTGTTAAAA
Source organism: uncultured Clostridia bacterium (assembly GCA_945874765.1). Lineage (GTDB taxonomy): Bacteria > Bacillota > Clostridia > Oscillospirales > Acutalibacteraceae > Eubacterium_R. The sequence continues at coordinate 15,278 of CAMCHQ010000013.1, read as the reverse complement.
CAAGAAAAGCATTTAATTTAAAGATCATTAAGTATGTTGAATTTAAAGCCGGTGGAGAGATTCAGTATAAAAATCAAAAAGGCGATTCAAGCGCACTGCAAGCGGCATTGTACTTTGCAAATAAGTTAGATGAAAAAGATTATTCAGAAGAAACTTTCAAACCGTTTAAAGAATTAATAGATGAATGTAACGCTTATAATTATGATAATCTTTATCTAACGCAAGAAGATATTGACGAAATTACAACTAACATTCTTGTATCAATGTATGAACTGAAAGCATATTTCAGAGTGAATATATCTTCCTCAAACGGCTCGTTTACAGTTAATGATGAAAAATCAAGCAGTAGTTATAAACAATCATTATTGTATGGCACAACGGTTACGCTTAATGCCGTTCCAAATGAAGGATACATTTTTGTGGGTTGGTATGATACAGTAAATAATATTTATATGTCTAAAAAACCGGAATACACATTTAAGGTTAGCACGAATACAGATTTAAAAGCTGTATTTATCGCTGAAGGTTCTGCAACATTAACATTTGTAAATCACAGTAATTGGGTAGCCGGAACATTTACAAAATCGACTGCCGAATGGGCAGAAGTCACTTCAATAAATGATTTACTCCCCGAAGTTCCGTTTAGATTCGGGTACAGTAACGGCAGATGGGTTTACGATGAACAAGAGGTTCTCTCAAAACTTCAAGCTGGTGAGGATGTTGTTATAGGAGCCGAATATGATGAGGATGACGCATCATTTCCAACTCCCCCTGTTGCCAAAGACAATCCCGTTTTAGAATTATATTACAAATATAATGAAGAAAATACTTTAGGTACATTTATGATGGCAGCCGGTTTCCCTGAAAACATAGAAATCGAATCTGTCGGTATTGCATTCTACTATAAAAAAGCCGATGTGTTTGACCCAAGGGATAACTTCACTTTATTGCTCAATAACAAAATGATGATTGGCAGATTTAATACAGAACAGTTAGAAGATATTTATATTATCAACATGAATAAAATGACCTCTACTTATAATTGGGCTGCAAGAGGATTTGTGACCTACTATGATTCAAACGGAAATTTAGTAACCGAGTATTCAAACCAAATCAATATCATTAACAAGCAAAATGCTGATGAGATAAAGTAGTGTTTCATATATAATCAAATTAGAGAATTAAATATTGATGCTGAAAAAGAGGTTTGCCCCAAATGTTAGCCTATTTAGGAAAGGACAGACAGGATGCTATACTGGCAGGAATAATTGAGCCTGATTATCAATTCAAAACAGAGCTGATAGGCACGGAAAATGCAAAAATAATAAATAACTTAACAGTTGATATAATTGAGCACAGCTACGGCAAAGATTATATAATGCTCAGCGACAAGGCATTCAAGGATTTAAGTACGGCAAAAAAAGAAAATTATGAGGTCATTTATAATAATGATGTAATGAATCAGCAGTATGAGGACATCATCAAGCCGATGTTTGAAGAGCTTTATTATAAGCTCCTTGATGATGTAAAGAGGAATGATACTGACTCAATAATCTTTAAGCATCATATTAACCCGATAGGTAACGCTTTGAAGCAGTATCACGGTATTGATTATTCAAAAGAAGAAAAAAATCAAATTGTTGTTGATTACATAGCAAGTATGACAGATGACTACTTTATTGATTTGCACAGGCATATGTTCCCGGACAGCAAGTACAAAATCGAATATGAGCCGTATTTTTAATTACGACCAAAAACATTATTAACCATCATAGATAATATAATGTTAGTTGGCACATAACTAAAATATCGTAACAAGCGTACAAATTATTATCTAAATTGGTTATTGTATTCAAATATTTTTGCAACATTTCGCCTCCGCCAAACGACACAAACATAGCAGTTTGCAAAGCTATAATTGACATAAGAGCACAAGAAAGTCAAAAGTATTTGAAATTCCGTAAAAATATGTTATAATTTACTAAAAGGTGGTGTTAGTATGGCTGGAAGCTTTGTTGATAATTCTCAAAAGAAGTATGTTGAGAAAAAGGAATTGGTAAACTTTCTTTCGGGACTTGCGGGGCAAAATCTTGTTTATTCGCTCATCGGCGGATCGTTTTTTACATATTTTATGACGGATATTGCTCTTTTCCCTGCACTCACTGTTTCTGTTTTGCTTATTGTTATGAAGGTGTGGGACGGAATCAATGACCCGATTGTAGGCTCGTTTATTGACCGTCATACATTTGCAAACGGTGAAAAGCTGAGACCTTTTTTGAAATACACACCGCTTCCCGTCGGTGTGTTTACAATCCTTCTTTTCCTCGTGTTCAGCACGGAAGATAGTCTTCTTTGGCTGAGAGTGTCTTATTTCATAATTATGTATATTTGCTGGGATTTGGCGTACACCGTTCAGGATGTCAGTGTGTGGGGAATTACTGCAACCGTATCGCCGAATTCGTCAGAGAGAGACAGATTTGTTCAGTGGTCAAGAACTGTGGGAAGTATTGTTTACGGTGCATTCAGTACCGTTATTCCTATGGCACTTGAAATGATTGCAAATGCCGTTGGTATGAGTATGGTACTCGTTACTCTCGTTTTTGCCGTGATTTTTGGCTTAGGCGGTGCAATGCTCAGTTATCGTTGCAGCTACGCAAGAGAAAGAATTACCGTTGTAAAGGAGGATCAACAACAGACCCTTCGTGAAAGCTTTATGCTTTTGTTCAAAAACAAAATGCTTTTGCTTGTAACTCTTTCCAACCTTTTCGGCTCACTTGGATTTGGCATTTCGCTTGTTACATATTTCTTTAAGTACGAAATTCCAAGTGACTTTTTAGGAAACGGTCTTATAGGTGCACTCGGTCTTACTACAATTTATTTCATTGTAACAGGTATGCCAAGCTTTATTGGTATGCTTTTTGCCGACCAAATGAAAAAATGGCTCGGCGGTTATCGAAATGTACTTATTTTTATTCAAATATTCAATATTGTTGCTAGAACAATAGCGTTTTTCGTAGGCTTCGAGGGTAAAAAGTTGTGGATTTCTATGATTATTATTGGAATAGGCAGTATACCGTCGGGTGCTTCATCTATCGCACAAACTTCAATTTTCTGCGACAGTATTGATTATATGGAATGGAAAACAGGCAAGAGAACTGAGGGCATTACCTTTTCAATGCAAACATCGTTTACAAAAATTTCAAGCGGAATAACCTCCGGCTTGGCAACCCTTGCGTTGCATCTTTTGGGATATAGGGCGATAGATAACGCTGAGGTTTATCTTGGAACTCAAACTGCCGCATTTGATAGCTGGATATGGCCTCTTACTGTACTAACCCCTGCAATAGCAAGTGTATTATTCATAGTACCGCTTTTATTTGTTGATTACACAAAGGAAAAAAGAGCTCTCGTCGAAAGCGACCTCAATGCTCGCCGAAATTCATTAAAGGAATCCGGCAAATCACCTTATGTAAATCAAGAAAAATCCTGATTTCTTAAAATCGAATAAAATAAATTCGGGATAAAAACAGCCTGGACAAAGAATTATTATGTCTGCTTTGTCAAGGCTGTTTTGTAATGTTTTTGTTTATCATATAGACAAACGATATATTCACTTTCTAATATGCTATTGCTTCAAATTTCTTTGCTTGGTTTACTAACGCACCAAATAGCCAAGTGAAAGTCCATATCGCTCATAATAGGACTTGTAAATTTCGCGAATAAAAAAACACCGTCAATTGACAGTGTTAGGAAAAATAATGAAAAATTATTGACTCGAAAAAATGTCTTTTTTTCTTTGGTAGGGCTTTTTAATTGTTATAGTATAATTATTTGGGCTACCCCTAGTCTAATTATTTTTTTATAAATATCTTGTTGATTTATGACTTGTATGTGCTCTAATGAGTAAGACATATACGTTTTGCACTGTAATTCGTAGTAGTAAAATCGAATATTAAGAGGCAAAAGATTCGAAAAAAATTCACAGAGACATTTGAGAGATACGAGAACCTTGAAACGTGCTTGAAATGGGCATTTTGTATGAAGCATTGCCTGGCTCTGACTCATTCATTTAAGGTTCGAATCCTTTAGCCGAGGGCGTTTTACGCCCGAACGCCAAGGTTCTGCACAAAGTGCAGGTTCTTATACCTCTGCCAGATTGAGCAGAAACCGCTGAAATTCAGTTGTTTCTGCCGTTTTAATGTTCTAAAATTACCGTAAATTGCCTAAAATTGCCTAATTTTTCGGCTTGTAAAAATATGATAAAATTTTTAGTGAGACATTTGAGTGTCACTAAAATTTGAGTTTTAATCCATAGATTTTGAAAATCGAAACTTAAATTTAAGTAAATTTACGGAAATAATCACAGAGACATTTGAGAGACAATCCTCTAATGTTCAAGTCAATTTAATACATAGCGGTGTAGTGTAAGGGTAGCACACCAGACTCTGACTCTGTTTGTAAGGGTTCGAATCCTTTCACCGCTGCCAAGATAAAAAGGCTGAAATCACAAAGATTTCAGCCTTTTTTCTTATACCTTTTATACCATTGATTTTTTACCTTTTTTGTTCCGGAAGGGTTTATACATTGTTAGTGTTCATATAATGAACTACTGTTATAGAAAAATAAAAGAATCATGACTTTCTTACAGGACTCATTTTTTAATCTTCAAAATCAATTTTTCTTTCGCGCAATAGTTCAGCTGCATTTGATACACTTCTTGCTTCTTTTTCAACATAAGTTGCAAGTGAATCTATATAATTTCGCATTACATGATTGTCAATCTCTTTGATATTAGAAGGTGTGTTTAACAGAAGATTGGGAGAATTTCAAATACACTTACAATTCTTATTTGGTGCTTGCAAACAAAAAGAAAAGAGAAGATCGAACAAATTTTTAATGCTAAAAAAAATCAAGCAAATGCAGCAGGATAAGCATATTTCAAATTACAGAATTTATACCGATTTAAAATTAAACGCAGGCAATATCAATGATTATTTAACTAACGGCAGGGCTGACAAATTATCTTTGAAAACTGCTTTAATAATGAAAAAGTCTTATTGTTTTGCAAAGAATAATCGGTTATAAATTTAGTTTGACTGCCTTTAAGAATTTGAACAAGTTTATTAACACCTAAGCCAAATTCAAGATTGTCAACACACAAAAGAATTATTTTTGCAATACTTTTTTCATACTCACATATAGTTTGCGCAATCAATTCATCATTATTTTTTATAGACATAATGCTCTCCCCCGCAAATGAAATTATATATTTGTATCTTCCGTTTTTTGCAAAAAATGACAACAAGACACAATTTATTATATAACTATTTCACGTCATCGTCAAATGCATATATAAGAGGAAGTCAAATTTAATTTTGAAAAATAATTTCGATAAATTGTAAAACCACAGCACATTAAAAATCCGAATGGTGTGGCTTTAAACATATTAAAATTCAAAAACAAATGTTATCATCTATAAATTTATTTCATGCTCAAAAATCCGCCAATAAAAGCATCAGGGAAAATGAATTGCTTTTCGCCTTTTTTGAATTTAACATGAATATATTTTTTAGCTTTATCCATTTTAGAAATTGTGCCTTCGCCAAAAAGTTTATGTTTTACAATCGTACCTATGCCGACATCTGCAAGAATGTTTTCCCAATCAATTTGCGGCTTTTCTTGCTTTTCGGGATTAACCGTTTTTTTGGCTGAAGTAGTATCAACTTTAGAACTTGCACTTGATTCGGGTGCTGTTTTGGTTTCTGTGGCAGAAATTATCGCATCGCTCAAATCTGTAACGGTTGCTTGTTGTTTAGAATAAAGTGCCTCATACTCTTCACGGCGAAGAACAGTATCCCAACCGCCGATTGCCTCGCCTTCGTGCTTATCAATTCCTGTATAGTTGAGGCTTGAATTTTCATATTTTCTAAAGCCGAAAATATGATCTTGTGGGTACAAAAGACGAATAATATTCGCAGCCAAGCAACAGAAATCGTTAATATACAAGTGATTTACAGATGAGAAAAAGGCACAACTTACGTATAAAATTTTACAGTTGACAATTATTTATTAAAGAAACTAAAATATATCTTGTTCAATATTTTTATGCAGTAAATATTGAAAGTGTTACTTTTTAATCATTTTAGAAACTCGTACTCAAACAATACAGGAACGATCTCACTGTTGTAATATTCTTTTATATTTTGCTTTAACGTTTTTAATGCGCCATTAAGTTCGGGATAGTCAGGTTTGCTTTCACCAGTTTCCTCATCTTGAGAAACTGTATTTAACTCGGCAAAAATCTGATAAACGCCATAGGTCAATTTCTCGTTGTAATTGTCCGTTTTTTGAGCCCACTTAAATACTGTTTCCCATATATCAAAAAGTTCTTTTTCTTTTGCATTTTTCTTAAGATTTTTTAAATCTTTGCTTGCTAAAGTCTCTCCGTTAGTTATATCAAGGCATAATTCATTTCTATAAAAACGATTATCCGTACCTTGAAAACTTCTCATATGATTTTGCATTTCAAGACAAGTAAAGAAAAGACATTTTAACAGAAATTGATCTAATTTTCCACTTTTAACATCTGTGAAAAACTTGTCTGCACCATCTGCAGATTTCATAATTCTTGCTCGTTCTGTCCATTCTCTATTGTAAGTGATGTATCTGCTTGCACAGAACATAGGGAGTTTGCTCAAATAATCATCTTTTCTAATGTAACAGCCATTACCGTTATATCTGCCCGCTACCAACAAACTTGATTTGGCGTCGGGGTTATCAAACCCAACACTGTCCGCGACCAAATATCCTAACATATCTTTAGAATATAACGGCTTGATTCTTTTCTTTACACCACTATCGGCTTCCAGTCCATTAAGACCGATTAAAATACCGTCGTTTTTGCTTTACAGTTTACGATTGCCTCGCCGCACTTTACCGCCTCAACCGTGATATATTGCAACTCACTGACACGAATACCCGTGGCACAAATCGTTTGAATAATTAAATTCAGCCTATGATTTTTCTTTTGCTTTGCCGCTTGGCACAATCTTTTGTATTCGGCTTTTGTCAGTTCCTTTTCTTCAGAACAAAAAACTTGTTGTTGCAGTTTTAGCAATTTAACTCTTAAGTCATACCAATTCAAAAATGCAAACAGGCTGTTGATACTTGCAAGCATTGAGTTCACACTGCGAACGGCGTAATTTTTCTGCAAATAATTTTTGTAAGCGATAACAATTTCTTTTGTAATGACCTCGTCTTGTGCATAAACCGAAAACGCTTTCACATCACGGATATATTTTTCAATCGTCGCCATGCTTTTCTCTTGCAGCTCTAAATTTTTCTTGAAATCATCAATAATATCTGATGTTAAAATTCGTCCTTCCATTGTATTTACCTCCGAGTAAGTGTTAATCATATTGTACCCGAAAAGTATGAAAACAAAATTGTCGCCTTAAAAGGTTGTGGTATATTTAACGATAAGCAAAATTAATTTTGATAAAATCATTAATTGTAAAAATTTTTCAATTGTAAAAGCGCATACATTTCATAAACTATACTTGCAAGAGTGATTTGATATTATGTGATAAATATTTTGATGAAAATTTTATTCAAAATATCAGCTTGCTTTGCGAATTTTTGATAAGAGAGGTGTTTTTACAATGGCAAAGAATACAGTTCCTGAAGCTAAAGAAGCTCTTAACAGATTTAAGATGGAAGCTGCTTCTGAGGTTGGTGTTTTTTTGCATTAAAATTTTTCAAAACGCCCTATTTAAGCCACTTTCGAGACTTGAAAAATATGTATAGTGGGCGGTCAAACACATTAAAAACATAAAATTAACGAAAAAAGGTCTACATACCCATAAGAAAAACGAGCCGAGATACGCACATCTCGGCTCGTTTTCGTAAATAAAAAGTATAATGAAAAATATAAATCCTGCGAATTTTCATTCAACAAGAAACATTTGACCGGCTTCTCTGTTAAAACTTAGATGCATTGTACCGTAACTTTTAATTCGTTATAGCAACAATCATAAAATTAATGCAGATTTACAAATTGCCAAAATGTATGTATTGACAAACTATATATCGCACGCTATAATGGTTCTAAATAGAACGATTAACAAGGAGTGACATTATGCATTTTTGGGACAGGCACAAAACAATTACCGGCTATTACGAATTGCTCACAAGTTCGATTTGCGACAAGTACGATTTGACCCAAATGGAATATGACATACTGATGTTTTTGCACAGCAACCCCGAATTCAACACGGCGGCAGACATTGTCAAAATTCGCAAATCAACAAAATCTCATGTTTCAACCTCGCTCAAATCACTTGAAAACAAAGGCTTGATTGAAAAAAAGCAGAGCGAAAGCAACAAAAAACACATAGAAATTTTTGTGACCGAAAGTGCAAAAAGCATAATCTACGAGGGTATCGACACGCAAAAGCGTTTTGCCCACGATGTGCTCAAAGGATTTTCGGATGAGGAAATCGCAACATTTAAGAATATTTTTGAAAAAATCTGCAATAACGCAGAAGATTGTTTAAAGAATAAATAAAATCTGGAATGTTAATATATTTAAGTAAAAAAGGAGTTTTAATTATGGCAAACGAAAAATACAAACCGCAAATTCCCGATATTATGGAAGCAATTTTTGACGCTGGATATTTGATTTTTGACTTAATCGCAGGTATTTTATTCTTCGCATTTTCAAAGGGCAATCCTTTGTTCATCTTATACGGCGTGTTAACATTGACACTTTGCGGCGGTGACGCATTCCACCTTGTTCCGAGAATTATCAGAGCAGTTCACGGTAGCAACGACAAAATCAAAAGGCAACTCGGCATCGGCTTGCAGGTTTCCTCAATCACAATGACAGCATTCTACATTGTTTTGTTGTACATTTGGAAGCTTACATTTCCCGAATTGACAGCACCTGTTGCAGTTGAAGCAATGATTTGGATTTCCGCAATCATCAGAATGATAATCTGCGTTCTTCCGCAAAACAATTGGTGTTCAGACGAAGGCAATATGAAGCTTTCCGTCATCAGAAACGCAGTTTTTACAGTAACAGGCATCGGCGTAATCATTCTTTACGCAATTTCAGGCAACACAAATAACCTTCATATGACAAGAATGGTTGCCGCAATCATCATTTCATTCGGTTGCTACATCCCTGTAACATTGTTCAGCAAAACAAAGCCAAAGGTTGGCTTGCTTATGATTCCAAAAACCTGTGCATATATGTGGATTATCGTAATGGGACTTCAGCTTTTGTTTTAAGATTTGAAACATAAAATTAACAAAAAAATCTATATACCTATAAGAAAAAGCGTTGAAGAAAACAAATCTTCAACGCTTTTTTCACCTTTACAACAGAAAAATTCAAAGTACGAAATATTGACATTAAGTGTATAATATAATATAATCAATATAAAGGAGGCGATAGTATGAATATTTTTAATGAATTATCCGAAAAATTTAATACCGATGAGCCGATACTTATCGAGGATATAGAAAAAATGTATCCTCAGCGCTCACGCCCTTGGATTGATAAAGCAATCAAAACTTTGGTTGACGGCAAACAGTTAAAACGATTTTCAACAGGTGTTTACTACATTCCGAGAAAAACTATTCTCGGTGATTCCGTATTAAATCCGAGAAAGGTTATCACAAAAAAATATATTCAAAATTCGCAAGACATATACGGTTATCTTGGCGGCACCTCCCTATTAAATTCATTTGGACTTACAACACAGGTACCGAATGTCATCACTGTCATTTCAAACAATGAATCGACCCGTGGAAGAAAAGTAGAAGTCGGTAACCAAAGCGTATATCTCTGCAAACCGCCGACAAAAATCACTAAATCGAATTTCAAAACGTTGCAATTTTGTGAACTCATTAGGTTGATTGACCTTGATAAATTGGACAGCATAAAAATAAAAAATCTTGAAAATTACATTAAAGAAAACAATATTTCACTCTTATCCATCAGCAAATACTGTTCCGTATTTCCCGATTCCGTATCCAAAAAAATATTAGGAGGCCCGTTAATTGAAAAACTTGCACAATGATAAAGAAACTTTCAACGACATTTTAATTGCAACATCAAATGCTTTAGGTATTGAAATAGCAATCGTTGAAAAAGACTATTATGTTTCTTTGTTGCTCAAAGAAATCAATAAAAACTATCCTGATATTATTTTCAAAGGCGGAACTTCGCTGTCAAAATGCTATAAGATAATCAGCAGATTTTCAGAAGATATTGACATCGGTATCAATGCCGACAAAGCTACCGAGGGTATGCGTAAAAAGCTGAAAATTGCAATTAAAAAATCAATTGATAATTTAGGTTTACAGCTTGATAACGAAGAAGAAATAATGACAAGAACTTATTTCAACAAATACCAAATCACCTATCCGATTATCGACGATACTTTCATAACAATCAAGCCGTATTTATATGTTGAAACCGCCGTGTTTATGAAACCTTTTCCGTATGAAATTAGGGAAGCTGACACCTATATTTATCGCTTTTTGAAACAGCAAAATTTAGATGACATCATCAAAGAATATGAATTAGAACCTTTTGAATTAAAAGTGCAAACGCTCACAAGAACATTTATTGATAAGATTTTTGCCATTGGTGATTATTATTTGAACGGTAACAAAGAACACACATCAAGGCATTTGTACGACTTATATAAACTCATGCCACAAATCACATTTAATAATGAGTTTTATGCGTTATTTGATGAAGTCAGAGAAATTCGTTCAACAGATTCAGCCTGCCCGTCGGCTAAAGATGACCAAAGTATTAAAAATATAATCGGCAAAATCATAAATGAAGATTACTTCAAAAAAGATTATAATGAAGTCACTTCAAAATTATTGTTCGAAAATGTTGATTATAAAACCGTGAAAAATAATTTAATGGAAGTTTATAACAAATTGAAAGATTAAGTTTTAATATTTCAGTAATTAAATTTTGAAAACTATATTTATGAAAAATTTATAAAAACAATATTTCACTATTACTAATCAATAGATTTTTCAAATCATTTTAAAAAAACAATTTGAAAACACTGACAAAAAAACTTGCGTAACAGAAATAAATTTTACTGTATATTTGCGTTTTCAAGTAAAAAATGTATAAGTATATACATTCATTGTAATCATTACAAAAAGCAATCCGGAAATTAACACTGGATTGCTTTTTGTTCAAATAAATTATTTTAGTTTCAGTTACAATGAATCTATATATTCTTTTAACGAATCATATCCATGCTCTTTAATAATAGATATCATTCTATCTGAATATGATTTTTGGTATGATATTCCTTCAACAGACAAAACAAAAGACTGTAGTCCTTTTAGTTTTTGTGCTTCTAAACGCCAAATATCGTCATGGTTATTATTTGATAATAAAGCAATCGCTTTATTATATATTTCATTTTTTGTTTTTCTGCCAACAGTTAATTTTCTGAAATCTTCTTCATCTTTTGTTATGTTTATTCCAGTTATTCTAACATGATTTGAAACATCTAAATCAATTATTCTTGTTTTCTTTCTATTTAGTTTAAGACTGTATTTTCTTAATAAATTTTCTACAATGTTAACTATTTCATCATTAACAAGATCTTTTTGTTTTTCACTCAAACATTGTTTATAGGATATCGTAATATCATCAGCATACCTTGTATATATAATATTTTTCACATCAATTCTTTTTAGTTTGCCATATAGCAAACCGTCAAATTCTTTTAGGTATATATTTGCAAGAATAGGAGATGGTTTTAATCCAATTGCTAAACCGACATTAGAATTTGTACAAGAATTTACAAGTTCATCACACTGTTTTTTCGTAAAACGATTAATTCTTTTTTTATTAATTTCATAGAATAAAATATTCGATAATTTTTCCAATCTAATACTTGAAAAAAATCCTTTATTTCTAAGCAAATAAATACATCATTATATTTATGAGCTTTTGCATTTGTAATGATAGATCTTCCTTTAATATACGCTTTAGCAAAATCCGAATGATGCAAATATTTATTTAAAGAAATGATTGCTTTATCATGATAATTATATAACTCACAGTCTTTACTTTTATAAGTAGTGATTTTTCTGTAAGCATTTAACTTATTTGACTTAGGAATATAATAATTTATTAAATCGTCATTCATATTATTCACCCCATTCCTTCAAATTTTGCTTTTTTAAAAGCTTTGCATAAGCCTGTGTTCTTTCGACCGACCATTTTGCTTTTTGAACTTTTATATTATCACTATTCTCACACTTAGAAATATGAAATATATCACACGCATTCATAATGTATATCATCATACTAATAGCATCTTCAAAATTAAGATCGATTTGATGATTCAATATTATTTTTATTCTTTTGCAGGATCCCAAATCAAAAATATAAGTGTTTTTTAATATCTCCTTAAATCTTTTTACAAATAAATTTTTTATTTCATAAATTTTTTTACAATTATGTAATTCGTCTCGAAATTCTTTAATTGTATATAATGAAAACACATAATTTTTAAATGAAAAGAAATCCAAATATACAACTTCATTATTTTTTTCTAATTTTTTACCTAAATCTATTTTAACATTTTCTTTTTGAAATGAATGTCCAATAATTGTATCAAGTTTTCGACTTAAATAAGACGGAAGCTCATTATTCTTGAAATAAGTATAATATGTCGAGCGATTCGGCGATACATTATACTTTTTAATAAAAGGATAAAATCGAATAATATCATTTTTGATTTTTTTGTTTTTTTTATTCCAAAAAGCAAGTGACAAAAAGTTCGAAATTTTTTCTTCTTCAATAGAATAACGTTCAGGGGCTAATACAATTAACTTGTCTCTTATATATGGATTTCCTGCAAAAGCAGCAATTTCACCTGCAGTAGAATTGGATTCATGTATAATTATTACATTTGTCGAAAAGGCAGCAGCTAACATTTCTATATTAAACAAACTGAACAATTCTGTTTCATAATAAGATAAAAGAGGTGAATTCCTATTTTGTTTAAAATTATAGTATTCTTCCAATATTATAGCCTTATTTTCAGGAGCACGTTCCAAATATTTTTTTAAAATAGTACGTTTATCACTATCATTTTTTGTATATTTTGTTCCACATAAAAACAAAACCCGAATTGGTTCTTCAAATTCGGGCTTGTTCGTAAAAACATAATTCATTTTTACTTCCTCCACAAAGGATGGTCCTACAAAAATTCATAAAAAATTAATCTCAAAAAAATTAAATTTTGAAAGTGAGAGCAAGTCGCTCGAAACGATAAATTTAATTTTCAAAAATTTGCAACAGCAAAAATGAATTTTTCGAGATTGTTAATTAAATAACCTCATAATGCTGAGGTGGTATTATCCGTACTAGGACCATATTTATTATATCAAACCCATGTTAATATATCAATATATTTTACGATAAATTTTTAAATGTCTTTTGAATAAACTTTATTGGTTTGTTTTTATCTTTGTCAATTCTTTCTTTTTCCAAAATCAAATCATATATAAAAATAAATTCATTTGCAAATAATTTTATACCAGCCGGATTTTCGATAACAAGGTCATTAAATCGTTCATTAAAAGCAATACCATAAACATTAAATTCTGTATCTCCTACGGTAAAACTGATCTTGCTATCGCTCGTATTATTTAATAATTTTTTGATTTCGTGTTTTAGATATTCATAAAATTCAGTATTATAATTATCGTGTATTGAATTGACAATATTAGTTATATCATCGTCGGTAAAATGAACTTTAATTTTTAATTCTTTTTCCTCTACCTCTATCAATATAGTTGTTTTGTAGGTCTTAACAGCTACAAATTTTGACTCTATTTTTATTTTTTTATCTAAACACTCAATGGGTAAGTAAAAAAAATACTCTGAAAACGGTTTAACTAAACTATCTTCATTTTCATCAATAAAATTTTTCTTTTCTTCATCCATATATAACAAGTAGTGATCGTATCTTTTCATTTTTCACATAATTCTCCTATATTATTTAAAACTGCCATATTCACTGAATGATACATTATATTCATTTAAATATATATTTTATCTATTTAAAATTTACACTCAATTTCAAAAACAGCATAAAAATATTATCTTGTATTTAATTAAAAACTAAAAGTTATATTTTAATTACAATAATATAATTATACTATAATACTTTTAAACGTTAAATGTCAAAGAATTTTTCAACATAAAAGAGCAGGAAAATTCCTGCCCTTTTGTATTACACGGTTTTAGTTATATGTATCAAAGTATAAAAATAAAACAAATCACACTTCGTTTTCTTTTACTCCGAACTTTGCCTTGAAGTCTTCGTAGCTTTTAACCCAATCAAACTTCACCAAATCAGACACAGCTTTGAAATGAAGCTGACCGCATTTGATTTTATTAACTTCAACTTCAGTCAATGCATTGTGATCCTTGTTGATTTTGGTTTCAACAATAAAATAGATACCGAGTTCAGGCTTTTCAACACCGTCTTTGCGACAGATTATTGCCCAGTCTGGAGAATAATTGCCATACGGGGTATCAATTACAAAGCCGCCCTTTTTAAGCTTTGTAAACATCAAAATGTTTTCGTTGCTTTCAAGCTTATCGGCAAACCCCTTTTCGCCTTCGCTGTCCATCTTGTAATATTCATTGATTGCAGCTTTGCGATTTGGATTTGAATGGAACACTCTCCACTCTTTTTCAAAATCCTGTTCTGTAATCGTGTCAAGTTCAAAAATGTTGCCTGAATCGGTTTCGTAACCGTCAACCACTTCATAATTAGTGATTTTTTGAGCAGAAATGCTCTTGAACACTTCTTTGATTTTATCTGTTGCTTTTTCAAGTATATCCTGATCGTTGAGTAGTTCTCTTTTGAATATACCCTTTAAGATTTTGAATATTGCAAGTCTTGGCAACATGGTTTGACTCATTATGTAATTAACGATTTCAAAATCCGACTTCTTTTCTGCATCGCCAATCTTTACTTCAGTTCTGTCCTTGTTTGCATCGTGAGAAAGCTTGAACTGCGCTGCATCATCAAATTTTCCGTGAGATTCTTCAATTTTACGATCTCATTTTTGGATAAAACATTGTATGGATTACCAAGCCTCAACATTTATGGCATTATACCAAAAATTGTAAAATAAAGTGTGTAAGTTAAAATCATAACCACCAGTTGAACTGGTGGTTTGCACAGGCCCTATAAGGGCCGCCT
>CAMCHQ010000012.1 GCA_945874765.1 uncultured Clostridia bacterium | reverse complement strand
AGCGCAGACTTGGAAAGCCCGGTCTGCTCCGCAAGCTGCCCCAGCGTCAAGCCACAACTCAACTACTTCGCCGTATTTTCCGCCTAAAAGCTCACGCAAATGTTTTTCCATATATCTTACATATGCTTCGTCGTTTTTGTAGCAATGCTCGTGCCTGTCCCAAAGGGAATAGTAAAGCCCAAGCTTAATGCCGTATTTTTTGCAGGCTTTCGCAACCTCGGCAATAACGTCCGTCTTGTTCGGTGAATTTTTTACGGAATATGAGGTCGTGTATGTGTTCCAAAGGCAAAAACCGTCGTGGTGCTTTGTGATAACAATAACATAATTCATACCTGCTTCATACGCTGTCTTTACCCAGTTATCTGCGTCAATGGCAGTCGGGCAGTAGCTTTCAATCGGCAGTTTTCCGTCGGACCATTCGGTGTTGTTAAATGTGTTAATTCCGAAATGAATGAACATACCGAATTTTCTTTTTATCTGTTCGAGCTGATATTCGTTAGGTTTTGTTGCGGGGATTTGTTTTATCGGAAAATTTCTCGGATATTCTTTATCTTTAAATAATTTCATTTTTACCTCACATAAAATTTATATCTTTTTGTTTTTAAGAATTGTGCTTGTTATGAATTTGCCGTTTGAAATTTCGCTTTAAGACAAGTGTAGCAGATTGTTGCCGTATTCGTCAACCGATAATAAATATGTTTTTTAATAAAAATCAAGAGTAAATGATTTATGCTGTAAATTTTTGGACTTATGTATTATTTTTAACATATTGTATTGAAAATAGTTCGTATTTGGAGTATAATTGTTCATTGGAAACTTATATAGTTTTGGAGGAGAGTATTGTGGTAAAATTTAAAGACGCTTTGCGTGATTATATTAAGAAAAACGGATACTCAATTAACGAATTTGCAAATAAATGCGATATAGACAGAGCGTGGCTTAGTAATGTGCTTTCGGGCAGGAAAGAGCTCAGCGAGGCTAAGTTTAACAATATTATCAAATCAAATCTTTTAAGTGAGACGCAGAATGAAAATTTGACTGCGCTTTACAAACTTAGGGATTTTACCGACGAGCAAATTAAAAGAATGGAATATATGCACGAGCGCCTTTCAAGAAAAGTCAGAAGAGCGGAATGTCTTGTTCCTATCGATTATGATAAGGACAGAAAATTGTATCTCGGCAAAACAACGTTGCTTTCCGTTCTTTTCAGGCTTATTGAAAACAGAGAAAAAATATCGTTTGTTTATACAAATATTCCGGCTGAAAGCGAGGAAGCGATTGACGTTTGCTACCATTTTTTCAAAAAAGAGGAATATAAGGATATCGACTATAAGCATATTTTTATGACGGACGGCGGTACTTCCACTCACAATCTAAATACTTATTTCACTGTTTGCGATATGGCGGAACTCGGTTTTACAGGCTTTTCGATTATAAAAGATGTTGAAATCGACTCGATTGAAAATAACGATTTCTTCCCGTATTTTCTTTTGACGGATGTGGAAATGCTGTTTTTTGACGCCGAGTTTAACAATGCTATGTATACCGATAATCAACGAATAATCAAGGTCTATATCAGAAAGTTTAAAAATCTTTACGAAAAGGGCGAAAAAGTTGTTTCTTCGTTTACAAATGCCGTTGAACTTATGAGAACGCTTACAACTATGCACGACAGCACAAGCGAACTTGCTTTTACACCCGATTTTTGCATAACCCCGTACCTTGACCACGATATTCTTTCTGAAAACGCTGCCGAAAATTTGCCTAATAAGGAACTTTTAATTCAGGCTGTATTAAATCATTATAATATAGATTATTCTAAATTTTATAATTTTTTGACGATTGATTCAATCAACAGATTTGTCAAAGACGGAATTATTTATGAAATTCCGAGAACGTATTTAAAGCCAATTGATATTAAGGGCAGAATTAAGCTTTTGGAATGTCTTAAAGATAATATCGAGAAAAAGGGTAAATATAATTCATATATTTTAAATCCGACTAAATTTGATTATAATTCTTATGATATTCAGGCGGAAAAAGTAGACGTTGTGGCTGTTTGCGGTATAAGGCAGGACAATAGGGAAAATGACCGAAGTTTTATGGGCGAATGGCTGTGCTCGATTAATGATGAGAATATTTTTAAGGATTTTATTAATTTGAAAAGAATTCTTGTCGAGGGCTTGTTCGTCTATTCCGATGAATTTTCAAGCAGTTATGTTTCAAATCTTATTTTGGAACTTAGTGCTCAACTTAACGGAGAGATAAATTAATGACGCTTCATACTATTTCACCCGTTTTTGACGAAAATTCAAAAATCCTTGTTTTAGGCTCTTTTCCGAGCGTGAAATCAAGAGAGGAGGGCTTTTTCTACGGTCACCCTCAAAACAGATTTTGGAAAGTGCTTGCAAACGCTTTTGACGCTTCAGTCCCTAAGAATATTGACGAAAAGAAAGCGCTTCTTCTTTCAAACGGCATTGCCCTTTGGGACGTTATTCATTCGTGCGATATCGTCGGCTCGTCCGATTCGTCAATAAAAAATGTTGTGCCTAACGATATTTCAAAAATTTTAGAAACGGCAAATATTGAAAAAATCATCACTAACGGCAAAAAGGCGGACACTCTTTATAAAAAATATATTGAGCCTAAAGTTGATATTAAAGCCACCTGCCTGCCGTCAACAAGCCCTGCCAATGCACAATGGTCACTTGACAGGCTTTGTGATGAGTGGAAAAAACAGTTATTGTAAATAAAAAAGAGATGCAAAAACGCATCTCTTTTTTTATCGTGGTGTTGTTTATAAAATCTGAAAATGAAACAAATTTCGTAGGGGCGACCTGCGGTCGCCTAAAAACTTATTTAATCAATGCTACAAGGCCTACACCGAGACCGCTGACAGCCATAAGTGCCGCTAAAATTACAGCGGTTACTTTAACCCATTTTTGTTGCATGGTTTATATCTCCTTATTTCATAAGCTCGTCGGCGTCTTTGAGAAGCCTTTGAGCAATTTCCTTTGCGTTTTCCTCACTCGAGCCGATAGCGGTAATGTATGCCTTAATCTTAGGCTCTGTGCCTGACGGACGAACGATTACTTTGTTGCCGTTTGTAAGCGTGTATGCAAGAACATTTGATTGGGGAAGAGTGATTTCGCTTTCCTCTCCCGTTTTAACGATTGTTGATTTTGAGGTCTTGTAATCGTCAATCTTAGTAACCTCGTATCCTGCAAAAGATGTCGGCTTATTAACTCTTAAACCGTCCATAATTTCAGCCATTTTTTCCATTCCTGCCGCACCCTCAAAGGTGTAACTTTGAACGATATTGTAGTAGTAGCCGAACTCGTCATAAAGTTCGTTCATAACGTCGATAAGAGTTTTGCCCTTAGATTTATAATATGCCGCCATTTCGCAGATAAGCATAGAAGCAACAACGGCGTCTTTATCCCTTGCGTGAGTTCCTGCAAGATAGCCGTAAGATTCCTCAAATCCCATTACAAAATCACTTGCTTTGCCTTGCTTTTCAAGTTCGGTGATAAGCTCGCCTATATACTTAAAGCCTGTGAGAAGATTTTTAAAAGTACAGTTATATTTCTTTGCAATAACTTCAGCAAGGTCAGTCGATACAAACGATTTAACGGCAATTGCACTTTTTGAAAGCGTACCCTGCGCTTTTTTCTGCGATAAAAGGTAATTGAGAAGCATTGCGCCTACCTCGTTACCTGTCATAAGCTGAAAATCACCCTTGCCGTTGTTGACAGCAATACCTACTCTGTCGCAGTCGGGGTCTGTTGCAAGGAGCAAATCGGGATTAACTGTTTTTGCAAGTTTAAGCGCACATTCAAATGCCTGCTTGATTTCAGGGTTAGGGAACGGACAGGTCGGGAAGTTTCCGTCCGGATTTTCCTGCTCGGGAACGACGGTTACTTTTTTAACGCCTATTCTGTCAAGAATTTTCCTTACCGGCTTGTTGCCCGTGCCGTTTAACGGTGTGTAAATAACATTGAGGGCTGCCTTTTCGCAAATGCCGAAATTGACGCACTGCTTGATAACTTCGTCAAGGAATAAATCAATAACGTCCTGACCCATATATTCGATAAGACCTTTTTGCTTAGCTTCGTCAAAATCCATAGTCTTAATGCCGGTGAAATAGTCAACCTTTTGAATGAAATCATATGTTTCGCTTGCTTCCTCATCGGTCATTTGATAGCCGTTTTCGTTATAGCATTTGTAACCGTTATATTTAGCCGGATTGTGAGATGCGGTGAGAATAATACCGCTTGATGTTTTAAAATGCCTGATTGCAAACGAAAGGCAAGGCGTAGGTTCAAGTTCTTCGTAAAGATAAACCTTAATATTGTTTGCGGCAAGAATTTTAGCCGCCTCAATTGAAAAATAATCTGATTTTATACGTGAATCATAACCGATGGCGATTGACGGATGTTCAAAATGCTTGTTGAGAAAATCCGCAAGACCCTGCGTTGCCCTGCCGACGGTGTAGTAGTTCATTCTGTTAGTGCCTGCGCCGATAACACCTCTTAAACCGGCAGTACCGAATTCAAGACTGCGATAAAATCTGTCTAAAATTTCATCATCTTTGCCCTTGATTGAAAGCAATTCTTCCTTTAAATCGGGGTCGGCGGTTGCTTTTTCAAGCCAAAGCTCATAAAGCTCATTAATGTTGTTCATAAAAACACACCCTTATACAATTTATATTTATATTTTAACCTTTATAAAATATATTGTCAATATTCTTATTAAATGTTATAATTATAAACGGTGATGAAAAATGTATTCTAAAGTTAAAAGCTTAGGCATATCGGGTATCGAAGCGTTCAATGTTACCGTTGAATGCGATATCAGCGGCGGACTTCCGAGATTTGACGTTGTCGGCTTGCCCGATACCGCAGTTAAAGAAAGCAGGGAAAGAGTAAGGTCGTCAATTAAAAATTGCAATCTGAGTTTCCCCGTTTCAAGAATAACCGTTAATATTGCACCTGCCGATATCAAAAAAGAAGGTGCTATTTTCGATTTGCCTATGTTTATCGCCATACTTAAATCAAGCGAGCAGATTAAAGAGGATATTGACGATTATGCCTTTTTGGGTGAGCTTTCGCTTGACGGTGAAATTCGCAAAGCAAACGGTATTTTGCCTATGATTATGGCGGCTAAGGAATACGGAATTAAGAAAGTATTTGTGCCTTTTCAAAATGCGTGTGAGGGAAGCGTTGTTGACGGAGTGGACGTTTTGCCGGCTAAAAATGTTTTGGACGTTCTCTCTCATATCAAGGGTGAAAAAATTATCGAAAGCGTCAAATATGACGAAAAGGATGAAGAAATTGACGAATATAATATAGATTTCAGCGACGTTAAAGGGCAGGACCAAGCCAAAAGAGCGCTTGAAATTGCGGCGGCAGGCGGACATAATTGCCTGCTTATCGGACCTCCCGGTTCGGGTAAGTCTATGCTTGCGAAAAGGCTTCCTACTATTTTGCCTGATATGACGTTTGAGGAAAGGCTTGAGACGTCAAAGGTTTATTCAATCGCAGGTAAAATTCCGTCGGGTAAATCGCTTATTACAAAAAGACCGTTTCGTTCTCCTCATCATACCGTGTCTGCTCAGGCGCTCACCGGCGGCGGTGCAAATCCAAAACCGGGTGAAATAAGCCTTGCACATAACGGCGTAATGTTTATGGACGAATTTCCCGAGTTTGACAGAAGGGCAAAGGAGTCGCTTCGCCAACCGCTTGAAGACGGAGTTGTTACTGTTGCAAGGGCAGCAGGTACGTTTACATATCCGTCAAGCATAATGCTCATTGCGGCAATGAACCCGTGCCCGTGCGGTTATTTCGGCCACCCGACAAGGCAGTGCACCTGTTCTCCTGCCGCTAAAAAGAGATATCAGGATAAGGTTTCGGGTCCGCTTCTTGACAGAATTGATATTCACGTAGAGGTTGCTCCTGTCGAATATGATGAACTGTCCGATAATACCGAGGGTGAAAAAAGTGCAGATATCAAAAAGCGTGTCGATAAAGCAAGAGCCATTCAGCAAAAGAGATTTGAGGGGACAGGCATTACCTGCAATGCGAAAATGACGCCTAAAATGACTAAGGAATGCTGCATTTTAAGTGATGACGCAAACGAACTTTTACACGAGAGTTTTGATAAATTCGCAATGAGTGCACGTGCATATGATAAGGTGCTGCGCCTTGCAAGGACTATTGCCGATTTGGCAGACAGTGAGGAAATCAGGATTGAACATATTGCCGAGGCTTTGCAGTTTCGTGCACTTGATCGAAAATATTGGGAAGTATGATAAATGAAAAAATCAGGTAAAATAATCATTTCAATATTGTCAATTGTTTTGATATGTGCAATTGTGTTTGACGTGACGCTTGTAAATAATTCAAAAAAGGAAAATAAAAGTACGCTTTCAACTACTCAAAATGTTACCGAGAGCACGAGCGAAGCGAAAAAAACGTATTCAGACCCCGTTGAAGCGCAGGCAAGGCAAATGGTTGAAAATATGACGCTTTATGAAAAGGTCGGTCAAATGCTTCTTTACTATATTCCGAAAAAGGAAGACCCTGTAAAAATGATGGCAAGGTGGCAGTTCGGCGGATATATCCTTTTCTCACGTAATTTTGAAAATTCCACCCCTGCCAAAACAAAAAGTGAAATAAACGAGTATCAGTCTGCGGCTAAAATCCCTGCTTTTATGGCGGTTGACGAGGAAGGCGGCGGTGTAAACCGTGTTTCTCAGTTTAGCCAATACAGAAGCGAACCTTTTCATTCGGGAATTACGAATTATCAAAAAGGCGGCTGGCAAGGTGTTATTGATGACGCTAAGGATAAAAGCGAGTTTATGCTCGACCTCGGTATCAATACTGTTTTAGCCCCTGTTGCCGATGTGCCGTATTCGAGGAGCGACTATATTTATTCACGTGCTTTTTCAACCGACGCAGACAGTGTAAGCGAATATGTTTCAAAAACCGTCGGTACTATGAATGAAAACAACTTTTTAAGCTGTGTTAAGCATTTCCCGGGTTACGGCAATAATACAAATACTCATACGGGTATGAGTGTTGATAAAAGAAGCTGGGAAAGTTTTGAAAAAAGAGATTTGAAGCCTTTTAAGGCAGGAATTGACGCCGGCGTGCCGTTTTTAATGGTAAGTCATAACGTGATTGACGATTACGATAAAGGTGTTCCCGCTTCTCTTTCTAAAAAAATTCATAACTATATCCGAAACGATATGGGCTATAACGGCATAATTATTTGCGACGGTCTCGGTATGAGCGGTGTGCGTGATTATGTCGGCGGTGATAAAGGCGAGGTCGCTGTCAGGGCGGTTATGGCAGGCAACGATATGCTTTGCGCAACAGATGTGGGCGTTCAGCTTCGTGCGATAGTCAAGGCTGTAAATGACGGCAGAATTGAACTAAATCAAATTGAAGATTCGGTCACAAGAATACTTATGACTAAGATAAATTACGGATTAATCGAAAAGGAGTAATAAACTATGGATATTCAAAAAACTATGAAAAATCTTGAAAAAAACGGAATGAAGCCTTATTTCGTCGAAACTAAGGAGGAGGTTGTCCCTCTTGTTAAGACTTTGATTAATAAGGGTGAAAGCGTTTCGTGCGGCGGCTCTGTAACTCTTGACGAAACAGGTGTTAAATCACTTATGAAAAGCGGAGATTATGATTTTATCGACCGTACCGGATTGCAGGGTGAGCAACTCAGGCAGTCGTATATAAGAACATTCGGCTGTGATACATTTTTCTCATCGTCTAACGCAGTAACCGAAAACGGCGAACTTTATAACGTTGACGGCAATTCAAACCGTGTTGCCTGCATTGTGTACGGTCCACGCCAGGTTATTATGATTGTCGGTGTGAATAAAATCGTTAAGGATATTGACGAGGCGATTTATAGGGTTAAAACCGTCTGCGCTCCTATGAATGCACAAAGATTGAATATTGCAACCCCTTGTAACAAAACCGGCAAATGTATGTCGCTTTCTAAGGAAAAACCGTTTATTTGCGACGGCTGCGGCGGCGATACAAGAATTTGCTGCAACTATGTAATTTCGGCAAAACAGCGCCATAAGGACAGAATAAAGGTCATTATCGTTAATGAAAATTTAGGATATTAATATTAAGTAAGGATATCATACGGTTTACCACAATTGAAGCGTTAAGGCAATTTAAGGCGGTGCTTACACCCGATTTCAGTATGTTTGTTGAAATGCCTATTGCGCTGCAACTTTTCAGTACGTTTAAAAACAGATGACTAACTATAATGAATTAAAGAAGTTAATTGAAATTGGGTATGATATCGAGTTTTCTTATAAGTGAAAATCATATTCAATTACTAAAACCAATGAAAATTTAATATCATTTTGCGAATATTATAAGGAACCAAAATATTTCAATACTGTTGATGAATTTATGAGTAATGCAAAAATTGATGATATGTTATTGTCAAACATTTGGGAAAGCATAACTGATTTGATGTATTAAAATGGAGGACTATAGTTATGAGCAAAATGAATAAAGATTATGCAAATAATCATTAAAATTTAATATTCATTTTTATTAAGCACATTGAATTTTTCAATGCGCTTAATTTTTTGGGAAATTCTATTGACAAGAGGGGAAAACTGTGCTATATTTCAACTGTGATATCAAAGATATTACAGTTGCCTGACGCAACTATTTTGAAAAAAAGGAGGGGCAAGCGTGCTTTTTATAGACTATCATTCTCGTGTGCCGATATATGAGCAGATAAAAGAGCAGGTAATTATGCTTATCAATACAGGCGTTTATAAGCCGGGCGAAAAGTTGCCGTCGATAAGAAATTTATCAAATGAGCTTAATATTAACGTTAATACAATCAAGCGTGCGTTTAGTGAACTTGAGCATGACGGAATTACTTATTCGGCTCAGGGCAGGGGAATGTTTGTAAGCGAGAACCCTATCGGAAATGTTAAAATAAAAGCCCACGCACTTGAAGACGCAAAGTCTGTTTTATCCTCCTGCAAGGCTAAAGGCGTCAGCAAGGGCGAGGTTGTCTCTCTAATTGATGAAATATATTCAAAGGATAACGGCAATGATTGAGGTTAAAAATGTAACTAAAAAATACGGCGATTTTGTTGCCGTTGAGGATATAAGTTTTAAAGTTGAAGAGTCGTCGATTTACGGTCTTGTCGGATATAACGGCGCAGGCAAAACAACGCTTTTGAAAACGGCGGCGGGAATACTGAAACCGGAGGACGGAGAAGTGCTTTTTGACGGCGAAAACGTTTATGATAACGGACGTGTTCGTTCTTCTCTTCTTTATGTGCCCGACGAGGTTTATTTCGTTAAAGGCGCAAGCCTTGAGAAGATGGGAAAAATCTATAAAGGCTATTTTCCTAATTTCAGCGATAAAGTTTTTAAAAATATGACAGACGCTATGGGACTTGATTCTAAAAAGAATATAGGCTCATTTTCTAAGGGTATGCAAAGGCAGGCTGAAGTTGTTTTGGCTATGTCTACAATGCCTAAATATATGCTTCTTGACGAGGTTTTTGACGGAATCGACCCGCAGAAAAGAAATCTTTGCAAGAAAATTTTTATTGAATATATGGCTGAAACCGGTTGTTCAATGATTATGAGCAGTCACAATTTGCAGGAAATTGCCGATTTGTGCGACCACGTTGCGCTTATCAACGGTAAAAAACTTGCAATGAATGTTTCTGTCGACGACGCAAGTTCGGCTTACGTGAAATACCGTCTTATTTTTGACAGAGATATTGATAAATCTGTTTTTGACGGGATTGAAAACAAAGGCATTACAATTGATAATAAACTTGCAACAATTATTGTGCCGTCGAGTTTTGACAGCGGTGCTCTTGCGTGCCTTCGCCCTGTTCATATGGACAGCGTTACTCTTTCGCTTGAAGAGGTATTTTTGAATGAAATGGAGGACAGAAATTATGATATCTCCAAAATCTTCGGCTGATAAGCACGCAGCAAGGTATGATTTTAAGCGTTCGTTTGTCCGCTTGATTTTACCGAGTGTTCTTTCACTTGCATTTTCGCTTTTCTATTTTATTGCTCTGCCGTTGTCAACAATTTCATCTGCCGGCACTTATTCACTCAGTTTGAGAGCGGCTAATATAGTTTCGATAAGAAAGCAACTTGCCTGTGCTCTTTTCGGTGCAACATGGGTAAATTACGTTTATTTCGGTATATTTGCGCTGATAGTCGGTGTTCTCTTTGCTTTTTGCGCATTTTTGCCGATTATGAGGAAAAGCAGTGTAAATTTCTTTTTCTCTTGCGGAATTGACAGAAAGACGTATTTTAAAAACAGAACGCTTTCGTCAGTTATTTTAATGATTTTAACAACGGCAATTCCTATTATAGTCGATATTGCATTTAATATAAGATATTTAGGTCACGCAGACTTTATTATTTATCAAGGCTTCTTTATGTTTTTGGAGCATTTGACATATATGCTTGTCGGTTTCTCGCTTATGAGTGTTGCGATGACGGCTTGCTATACCGTGACCGAAAGCCTGTTTTTCGGCGCAGGTCTCATTTGGGCGCCTACACTTTATGTTCTCTCTTTGGGATATATTTTTGAAAACTTCCTTAGAGGATATACTCAAAATACAAATTATCTCAACTCGTCTGCACCTACATTTATAACGTCAACGGGAACCCTTTGGTCTAAACTTTCCGTAATTAATCCGATGATTTTCGGCACAACGCTCGGCTCGGGCAATGTTTGCCAAAATATGTATTTCAACTGCCTGAGAAGCACTAAAAAAGCTTTAGGAACAGTTGACTACCTTGAATATGATTCGGCATACGGCAATGTCGGCTTTGAAAAAGCGGGAACGGGTTTGATTTTGCCTATTGTTATTTGGCTTTTGCTGTCTGTATTGTTTATTTTTGTCGCTAAAAAACTTCTTGATAAACGTAAGCTTGAAAATACGGCGCTTCATTCTTCAAATCTCTTTGCAACAGTATTTGTAAGCCTTGAGGTTTCTGTATTTGTCGCAACATTCTTTATGCCTCTTTTGTCCGACTTTGATGTGATTAAGTCAGATGCGCTTAATATTATTGTCGGCTTGGCTGTCGGTGCTGTTGCGTATTTCATATTTATGTCGATTTCACGCAGAAAAATTAAGTGCGACGCAAAACTTGATTTGCCTGTAGTGGTATCTTCTGTCGGCAT
Organism: uncultured Clostridia bacterium; assembly: GCA_945874765.1. Lineage (GTDB taxonomy): Bacteria > Bacillota > Clostridia > Oscillospirales > Acutalibacteraceae > Eubacterium_R. Next base: position 57,203 of record CAMCHQ010000012.1, on the reverse strand, counting down.
TTTGGCAATCAGCATTGTTTGCATTTCGGGCGGTTTCGGCTATTCTACATATTGCCCCGATATCAATGATATTGATTATGCGGTAATAAACAACGAATACGTTGACGCTTCGGGTGTTATGTCAACGAATCAGTTTGTAGGCGGTTCGCTTACTGTAGGCACGCAACTGCTTTATTACGGCAATGCCGAAGTTTCCGGCGCTTATCTCGGAAAGTTCAATACAAAAGACTCAATAGAAAAAATTGAGAAGATACAAAATTATTCCTTTAAAAATAAAATTTCCAAAAGGAATGACCCGTATGTTACCGTTGAGATTAAATATTTTCTTAAAAACGGAAAAATCGTAAACCGTGAATACGCAACCACAAACAGTGATGTTTCGCTTCAAATTATTGATTTAACTCAAAGCAGGGAATATCAAAACGAGCTTGAATATTTGATGAGTTCAAAGAGAAGTGACGAAAAATCAAGCGGTAATTTTAAAAGTGATGAATTTCAATATTTCTTCTCGTCTTTTGCTGATGAAAATAACGTTAAAAACGCTATTCGTTTTGGAAAGGCATATGTCGTTTCAAATGACGCAGTAACCAGAACCGAGATTGAAAACACACCGGCTCTTCGTGACGCAATATTAAAGGATATTGAAAAGGTCGGCTATAAAAAACTTCTGACCTCGGGCAAACCTGTCTTGGGTGCAATCTCTTTCAAATATGATGACAGCGTAACAAATTATAACGAAACCGATTATATGAACGACGCAACGTTTTATATTTGGAGCGATATGGTCAATACGGTTGATTACTTAAAATCTATCGGTAAACTGTCAGCATTTAGCAATCATTCAAATACAGGCAAGATAGAGTATGTAACAGTTACCCCTCTTGACGGAAAAATTGCAGAAGATTCAGCGCTTACGGCTCTTTCGGTCTTTGAAAGCGACAGCGCAACGCCTAAAAACTTTTTTGAATATCAGGGCAGTAAGCTTGAAGAAAAAGATGTCCTTGAAACTTACAGCGGAAAGAAAATTACCGACGGCAAGAAAGCGCAGGATATCTTTAACGCTTCGTCAATTTATTCACTTTGCAGGAAAGACGGCTGTATCGTCCTTGTGAAGTTTAAAAACAATACTTATTTAACTAAGTATCTTTCAAAAGAAAATGCACAAAAACTTTTGAAATAATTTAATAGGTTTTACCTGTCTGTTTAATTATGCTTTACCCAAAATATAAAACCCAAAACCCTTGAGCAATATGCTTATCTTAAACTCCTTTTATAATTCAAACAGACGGTGAACATAATAAGGACTGCCGAGTAGCTACGGCAGTCCTTTTTGTTTTGTATGAAATTTACATTAAGCCTTCCCCTGCGGGGTAAGGTGGGTGCAACTTGTTGCACTCGGATGAGGGGCGAAATGTCAAAACGGCATTTTTGCGAAAACTAAAAATTAAAATTATCGTATCCCCATTTATCTATTTCATTATATTTGACATAAGTTCTGTCGCTTTTAACCGACAGATATTCTTCGCTTATTTTACAAATACGCTTTGTCAAATTCTCGTAAGCTGACTTGTCTGCCGTGCCGAAAATCGCAATTTCAAACATAGCGCAAGGCTCGTCACTGCCCTTGAAATACATATCGGCTTTGTCCTCAAGCTTAACCATAAGCCAAGCCTCACTCTTGCCGGGGATAGCCGTGATAGCATTTCCAAGCTCACTTTTAAGCGCATTTTTGTCTTTTATCTCACTGCTTGTCATTACATTAATGAAAGGCATATCTTTTCTCCTTATTTTTTATAGGTTAATAATAACTTATTCACTCTTACTTATTACTTTACTTATTCACTATTCACTCTTACTTCTTACTTTGAAATTGTGATTCCTTTTGCTTCTCTCTGCTGTGCAAGTTCTTTTTCCATTCTGTCTTTGAAATCACCTGTAAGGTTGTAGAAGAACATAGGAATAATGCAAACGAGAAGAGAAATAGCCGGAATAAGCGATACTATGCTGAACATTCCCTGCCTAACCGAATGTGTCATTTCAAGCGGATTAGCGGTTACTTTTGCATTGATAGCGGAAATGTCGAAGTCAACTATTATATACATTAATATAATAAACGATGTGCTTATCGCATTGCCGAATTTGTTTACAAAACTCGAAACTGCCGAACCCATACCCGTAAGCCTTCTGCCTGTTTTCCATTCCATATAGTCAAGACAGTCGCCAATCATAGCGGAAACGCAAACGTTGATGGCACCGCAAGGAATGGTAGAAAGAATTAAGCAAGGCACGCAAGCCCAGAAATGCTCATATCCTATAAACCACATTGCAAAACTACCCGCAGCACCGATAAGCGATGAGACGATAATTATCTGCTTGTAGTTAAACTTTTTAAGAAGCGGAGTGACGGCAAGCATTGTGCCCATCATTCCGACTGCCGAAGCGACACTGAATACCGTTGAAACTGTTGAAATATTTGATTGAAGCGCACTTTCAACCTCTGCCGTGCTCAAACCCGTTAAGTCCTTGCCGATATAAAAAGAATATCTTGCAACGTGCACTGCGCCTGCCTGATACATATACCTTGCCGCTGCCAAAATACCCATAAGTGCGGTGAGCATAAGCGGTTTGCAGGTGAGTATAAGTTTGAGTGCCGACGGTTCGCTCTTGTCTCTTTTCGGCGGATTGGGAATAATAACTCTTTCTTTTGTTTTGAAATAAACAGATACGAAAAGAAGATTGCCTATGATTGAGCTTACAAGCGCCATAACCGTGTATTTTGTCTTTTCAAGTTCTGTTCCCGATAAATTGAAGTTAGGTAACACAAAGCCCAAAATCATAAATATAGCCATAGGAACAGCCGAACCTACACCGTTAGCCGTTCTCGCTTTTGAGATGATTGAACCACGTTCGTCCGCATTAGGCGTCAATGCATTCGGCAAACTCCAAAACGGAACGTCGGAGGCTGTGTAAATCATACCCCAGGCGATATATGTAATTGCGGCATAAATCATTTTCTTGCTGTCGCTTAAATTCGGCGCATAGAAAAGCAAAAGCGTCAATATTGCAACGGGAATAGGCGTATAAAGAATATACGGCTTCATCTTGCCCTTTTTCGGATTTGCTCTGTCCATTATGTAGCCCATAATCGGGTCATTGATTGCGTCCCAAATTCTCGCCAAAAGCATAAGAAGCAATACGAAAATCGGCGTTACTTTAAGTACGTTTAAATAAAAGTCGGAAATGTATGAGCTCATAATGGCATAAATCATACCCTGACCGAGCGCACCTATGCAGTAGGTCATCCATTCCTTTTTCGGTACATAATAATTCTTGTCCATAAATTTACCCCTTTTTAAATTTACGTGGCAGTAGTTGATGTGCTTGTTTATTATTCAATTTTGCCCGGATGCGGAAAATATCTGAATTTGACTTTTCCTATAATTTTATCTCTTTTGACTGTTTTGTTGTCCCAATATCTCGAATCCCAGCTGTCGTTTCTGTTATCTCCCATAACAAAATAACTGCCGAGCGGTACGGTGTACGGTCCGAAATCGCCCGTAGGAACGCAGTTTGTAATGAAATCGGTTCTTGCTTTGGTTGTTTTGCCGTTTCTGTCGGTGATGTAAACAACGCCGTCTTTAATCTCGATTGTCTCCCCCGGCATACCGATTATTCTTTTTGCAAAAAGCTGCGTTTCATCATCGGGATATTTGAAAATTATAATGTCATACCTTTGCGGGTCCTCGTTGATATACGCCAAACGGCTTGCGATTATTCTATCTCCCTCTTGAATGGTGTTGAGCATTGAGCCGGTCGGAATAACCACATTTGCGAAGATACAGGTTTTTAAAATTATTGCAATGATAAGCGCAACAACGATAGGCGTCATAAAAGATATTGCCTGCCTGAGTTTAGACGGTTCTTTCCCGTCTTTTTCCTCTTTTGAATCCGTATCGCTTATCTCGTCTGATTTTTCAGCCTTTTTCTTCGCTCTTTTTTTCTTTGCTTTTTTAGGCTTTTTCGGCTTTTTTTCCTCTTCAAAATCGCTTTCGATACCGTCATCATAAGAAATTTCGTTTTCTTTATAATTGATATCTATGGCATTCGGAAGCTTACCCGATTTTTCATAAGGTTTCTTGCCCTCGTCAAGCATTTCAAGCATTTTTGTAGGGCTTTGTTCGCCTATGAAATCGCCGACGTCAAACATCATTGCACCGCATTTGGGACATTCATACCATTCGCCGTTTTTAATGAGCGCATCACAGCCGCATTTTTTGCACTTTGTAATCATTTCCTAAATAACTTCCTTTTGCCGACGCCTGCAAGAATATTTTTGAGAGTGATAATCTCGTCATAAGGTGTGGCTTTTTCAATCACGCTGAAATCTTCTGCGTCGCTGTCAATTACCGTGTTAATTTTAGCCTTTGCTCTTGAATCGTAACCCGAAGCGTCAAGCTGTTTGTCGATATAAAGTTTGAGCGCCTTGCTCTTTTCTCTTACAACGGTAATCTTGTGTGCGCCGCCGCTTACTATTGAATTTGAACGAAGGTGACATCTGCCGCATTTAACGTTTACATAGCCTTTAACGATTGAAATATCAATATCGTCATTGTGCGCAATCTCGATATTTTCCTCGCCCTTGTAGTTAAACGAAATTGTAAAGTCCGTAATAGCCTCGGCGTCGGGATAACGTCTGTCCTCTTTGCCGAATTGGAAAATCTTAACCTCAAACGGCTGAAGAGTTAAATCAATCTTGTCGCCGTAGGAGAAACTGTCAAAACTTTCCTTGTTTGACTGATTGTAAACGTTGTAGCGCTTAACGTCTTTCAAACTTTCGGGGCAACCCATAAGCTTGTTGAGAGTAAGTGTAAGCGGTGCTTTCTCGTCTGTCGGATTTCTCAAAGCGATAATTCCGTTGCCGTTTTCATTCCAGCTGAAGTAACCGTAAACATTGTTTTCTTCGGGATTTCCGCCGATAAACATTGCGTTTTGCAAAATGTCATAGTTGTTTTTCTGCCATTCAATTGCCTTTGCAAGCGTGCGCCACTTCGATTTGTTCATCATACTGTAGCTTAAATGAAGCTCGTTGAGCGCCTGACCTCTTGCAACGTCAAAATAAATATACTTCTCAAATTCCTCGTCTGTATAATTTACTTTTGCATATGAACCGTAGATAGGCTCGTGGTTGTAGATATGCTTTAAAGGCATTTGAACTGCACGAGTGTTAAGAAGATTAAAGTATCTTGCGTCACGGAATGTAATTTCTTTATCAACCTGTGCCTGTTCGTCAACATTATTTGCAAAGCCGATATCATTGCTGTTTTGAAGCCAAATACTGTTTACATATTGAAGCCACCAAGGCGACGGGTTTACATAACAGGTCATATTAATCCAAAGACCCTTGCCGTGCTTTTTCCTAAGCTCTCTTATCTTTTTGAAAACTTCAATCCAGCAGTGCCACATTTCCGTGATGAAATACATATCGTATTCACCGCCGACAGGGTGGCTGTGGTTAGGATTTTTGCAAGGTGCAAGGCAGAAACCGTCGAATTTCCAATAATCGATATCAAATTCCTGAGTTGATTTTAAAATGAAATCGGTTACGTTTTTAATATATGTCTTATCCGCTACGCAAATATCCTTTGCCTCTGCGTTATATGCGCCGAGACCTCTTTTTTCCATTTTCTTTGCAAATAAATCCGGTCTGCCGTAACCGCCACGTGGACCGAGCCATAAGCCGAATTTTGTGCCGAGGTTTGAGGTGAGTTGAGTGATATCGTAAAGCTGATTCGGAAACTTCTTATTGAAACTCCAAAAGCCCGATTTGTAATCTACCCAGCCGTCGTCAACAACGTATGCGTCAAGCGGAGCAACGCCGTTTGAGGAAAGACCTTTTTCAATCTCATAAAATGACTTTTCGATATTGTCCGCCGTGATGTCCTTCATAAAGTCATACCAGCTGTTATATTGAAGCCTTAATGTTGTAGGCGTCGCAATGCTTTCGATATATTCGTAAAACGATTTTTGAACGTCAACGAGCAAGTCGCTTTTTGCACCGCCGACTACCGTAACAGGGCACTTGTACTCGCCGTTAATCTTCTTGCCGAGGTAATATTTAACCTGACCTATGCCGTAAAGGATAATGTTCTGTGTGCCGGGAAATTCACAGCCGAAGAAAAGAGTGTCGATATAAAACGGTTGACCGAGAGCTGAGAGATATCCGTTGAGTTCGGGTCCTTTAATATCTGTCGGAACGCTGAAATGTGCCTTTGAATTTGTAATTCCCACGTGTTCAAGCAAAATGTAGTCAATTGTTTTGTCACCCGTTTGAACGAAACTTATTTGCTTTTTGAGAGTGTTGCCGTCATCGCCTGCCCAAAAAGTCATAGTGACGGTGATACCCTGTGTTTCCTCAAATTTGAACGAAAGCCTGCCGTTTTCCTGCTTGCTGTCCGTAACTTTAAGCCCTTTTGACGTAAACTCGCTTCCGTCCGTAAAATGAAATAAAAATTCAACGCTGTTTCCGTCGGGAACGAAGTCCTGATTTGACAAAACATTTCTTATTTGAGAGGCATAAAGCGTGCCCTCGTGAACAACAAATTCACGTTGTAAAATTTTACTTTCAAGTCTAAACATAAATTTTTCTCCTAATTATAATTGCTCCTCAACCTCTTCAAGCGCTCTTGCAAGCTGGTCGGGGCAGGATGTGCCTTTGAAATTGCAATCGATTCCCTTTAAAACAGAGATAACCTCCTCGGGCTTTTTGCCTTTAACAAGAGCGGCGATACCCTGAAGATTGCCGTTGCAGCCGCCCGTAAAGCTGACTGAATTAATAGTGTCTGTATTTTCGTCAATGTCAATAACGATTTGCCTTGAGCAAACGCCGTGAGGTGTGTATGTAAACGTCATTAGTCATATTACTCCTTTATAATATTAAATATAAAACTATTATACATATTTCTGCCGTTCATTGCAACTGTTTAGCAAATTTTTAACATTTGTGAAATTTAAACATATTTAATAAAAAAACACGCTTGTGTTTGATAATAAGTGTTGAAATAAACAAAAATATATGCTATATTTATGGTTGGCAGAGCGAAAGCTCTTAAAAATTTTAGTTTAATGAGGTAAATTTATGGAAAAACTTAAGGTTGGTATCATCGGTGCGGGCCGTATCGGTCAGGTACACGCAAAATCAATTACTTACCATATTCCGCAGGCTGAAATTGTTGCCATTTCCGACATTTATGTTGAGGGTGCAAAGAAGGCAGCCGAGGAACTTGGTATTCCTAATTATTATGAAGATTATCACGAGATTTTAAACAATCCCGAAATTAAGGCAGTGCTTATTTGTTCATCAACGGATACGCACGCAGATATAGCAGTTGAAGCGGCTAAGGCAGGCAAAAATATTTTCTGCGAAAAGCCGGTTGATTTGACTGTTGCTAAAATTAAGAACGTTATTAAGGCTGTTGACGAAGCAGGTGTTAAGCTTCAAATCGGTTTCAACCGCCGTTATGACCACAACTTTGCCCAGATTAAAGACCTTGAAAATAAAGGAAAAATCGGCGAGCTTCAGACTATCAAAATAACTTCACGTGACCCTGAACCGCCTCCAATCTCTTACGTTAAGGTATCGGGCGGTATCTTCCTTGATATGACTGTTCACGATTTCGATATGGCTCGTTTTATCGGCGGTGAGGTTGAAGAGGTTTACGCCAATGCCGCAGTTACCGTTGACCCTGCAATCGGTGAAGCAGGCGACGTTGATACCGCACTTGTTGCTCTTAAATTCAAGAGCGGTGCAATCGGTGTAATCGATAACTGCCGTAAGGCTGCTTACGGTTATGACCAAAGACTTGAAGTATTCGGCAGTAAAGGTCAGGCAAGTGCCGCAAATGACACTCCTACCAACGTTTCATTTATTGACGAAACAGGTAAGATGACCGATAAACCGCTTTACTTCTTCCTTGAAAGATATATGCAGTCGTTTACTGACGAGATGACAGAGTTTATTGACTGCGTAATTAACGATAAGCCGACTAAGACTACTGTTTATGACGGTCTTGAGGCGCTTCGTTTAGGTCTTGCTGCTAAACTTTCCGTTGCAGAGCACAGACCTGTTAAACTTTCTGAAATTGAGGCATAATTTATGAAAAGAGTAAGACTTACTATGTCGCAGGCGCTTGTTAAGTTCCTCGACAATCAGTATATCGAATGTGACGGTGTTGAAACAAAATTTGTCAGCGGTATGTTCGGCATTTTCGGCCACGGCTGTGTTGTCGGCGTCGGTCAGGCTTTGGAGCAGGGCGGTCATAATCTTAAATTTTATCAGGGTAAAAATGAGCAGAATATGGCTCTTGCCGCTGTCGCTTATGCAAAGCAGATGGACAGAAAGGCTATTATTCCCTGTGTATCTTCTATCGGTCCGGGCGCTACCAATATGGTAACCGCTTGCGGCTGTGCAACTGCTAACAGAATTCCGCTTCTCGTTTTGCCGGGCGATACTTTTGCCTGCCGTCAGCCGGACCCTGTTTTGCAGCAGGCTGAATTTTTTGATAACTACGGCAGAACCGTAACGGACGCATTCAAGGGTGTTTGCCATTATTTTGACAGAATACTCCGTCCCGAACAGCTTATGACTGCGTGCATTAACGCTATGCGTGTGCTTACAGACCCTGCCGATACAGGTGCTGTCTGCCTTGCTATGCCTCAGGATGTTGAGGGTGAGGCTTATGATTATCCCGAACATTTCCTTCAAAAGAGGGTATGGCATCTTGACAGACGTCCTATATCAGCACCTCAGCTTGAACGTGCAACCAAACTTATTAAAGAAGCTAAAAAGCCTATCATCGTTTGCGGCGGCGGTGTAAGATACAGCGGTGCTGAAAATGAGCTTCTTGAATTTGCAACAAAATATAATATCCCTATTGCCGAAACTCAGGCAGGTAAGGGACTCATTAAGTGGGATAATCCGCTTAATGTCGGCGGTATCGGTGTTACAGGCGGTAAGGCTGCAAACGTTATCGGCAGAGACGCTGACCTTATTATCGGCGTCGGCACACGTTTTACCGATTTTACAACTTCTTCAAAGTGGCTCTTTAATGAGGACAGAAAAGTTTTGGGTATCAACGTTTGCCCGTTTGACGCTTATAAAATGGACGCCGAGGCTATTGTTGCCGACGCTAAAGAGGCAATCACCGCTCTTATTTCTTCCTGCGAGGGTTATAAGAGTGAATATAAAGACGAAATTAAAAATGCAAAAGCCGAGTGGGATAAGATTGTTGACGAATATTATTCTACAGAACTTGAAGGCGGACTTAACCAAACTCTTGCACTCGGTATAATTAACGAATTTATGGACGATGACGCAATTGCACTCGGCTCGGCAGGTTCGCTTCCGGGCGATATGCAACGTCTTTTCAGACCTAAAGACCGTGGTACATATCATATGGAATACGGCTTCTCAAATATGGGTTATGAGGTAAACGGTGCTCTCGGCGCTAAACTTGCTAAGCCTGAAAGCGAAGTTTACACTTTCTGCGGTGACGGCTCGTTTCTTATGGGTCACAGTGAACTTTACACCGCTTTGCAGGAAGGACTTAAAATAAACGTTTGTCTTTTTGATAATATGGGTTGGGGCTGTATCGAAAATCTCCAAAACAATCAGGGTACAGACACATTCGGCACTGTTTTCAGAGCAAGAAATCCTGTAACGGGTATGCTCGACGGTGATGAAATTGATGTTGATTTTGCCAAGATTGCAGAGGGTTACGGCGCTAAGGCTTATACTGTTCGCACGTCAAACGAATTGCGTGAGGCATTAAAAGACGCTAAAAAGCAGACTAAGAGCTGTCTTTTTGATATCAAGGTTTTGCCTAAGACTATGACGCCGGGCTTCGAGTCCTGGTGGAGAGTAGGCGTTGCTGAAGTTTCAAAGAGTGAAAGAGTTGCAAAGGCATACGACGATATGCAAAAGCACATTAAAGAAACATTTGACTATTAATTTTGAAAGGTAATATAAATATGCTTAATCCTGATAAAGTAAAGCTTGCTATCGCACCAATCGGCTGGACTAATGACGATATGCCCGATTTAGGCAGTGAAAACACATTTGAGCAGTGCATAAGCGAAATGGCACTTGCAGGCTTCAAGGGTTCGGAAATGGGTAACAAATATCCTAAAGACCCCGACGTTTTGAAAAAATATCTTGATATCCGTGGCTTGCAGATTTGCAACGCTTGGTTTTCATCATATCTCACCTCTAAGCCTTATGAGGAAACAATCGAGGCTTTCAAGGCTCATTGCGATATGCTTCATAAGCTCGGCGCTAAGGTAATCGGTGCTTCCGAGCAGGGCAATTCGATTCAAGGCTGTCTTGATAAGTCAATCCTTGACGAAAAGCCATATTATACCGACGAGCAGTGGGAAATTGTTACTAAGGGCTTTAACGAAATGGGCGCTTATGCAAAGTCGAAGGGTATGTACTTTACCGTTCATCACCATATGGGTACAGGCGTTCAGACAGTTGAGGAAATTGATAAATTAATGGATATGACCGACCCTGATTTGGTTTATCTTCTCTTCGATTCGGGTCACCTTACCTTTGCCGGTATCGACCCTGTTCCCGTTTTGAAAAAGTATATCAACCGTGTTAAGCACGTTCACCTTAAAGATGTAAGAATGGACGTTTATAACAATCAAGTTGTTCCTAATCATATGTCATTTCTTGACGCTGTAAGAGCAGGCGTGTTCACTGTTCCGGGCGACGGCGATGTTGATTTCAAGCCGATTTTTGATATCCTTGCCGATAATGACTATGAGGGCTGGGTCGTTGTTGAGGCTGAGCAGGACCCTGCAAAAGCTAATCCGTTTGAATATGCACTTAAGGCAAGAAAATATATCGCAGAGAATACAGGTCTTTAATAATATTTAAACTATACCGCAGATGTAATGTCTGCGGTATTTTTTATGTATGGCTTGAAATTTCTTTGAATATATGGTATTTTTAAATTGTCACATAATTTTATGATATTTGGCATTTATTAAAGTGTAAAGGTGTGAATTATCACAATGTATGAAAATATTAAAAAGTTTATATATGAGGAAAACAAACCGCTTGGAATAAGTTTTGTCGGCGAGACGCTTTGTGACGAAAAATATATGATTGAAAGAGATTTCAGCTCTCTTGCCTCTCTTGAATATATTGTTGACGGTGAGGGCACGCTTGAAATTAACGGTCAAATTCTGCACCCGCAAAAAGGCGATATTTTTCTTTTGACCAAAGGGAGCAGACATAAATATTACCCCAAAAAAGAAAATCCGTGGCATAAGTATTTTATCAGCTTTTACGGTCCGGTGTCCGATATGCTTATTGAAAATTATATTGATAAGGATACGTATTTGTTTAAAAATACAATGTGTGAAAAAAGTTTTACCCATATATTCGATATTGCTTTTTCAAGTTACGAGCCGTCTAAAATTCAGTCGCTTTTGTCCGTTGAGATATTTAAACTTTTTAACTATATTTTTGACAGCACAATTATCGAAAACGAGGACTTTGCGGATAAGGTTAAAAGATATATCGAAAATCATATTACGGATGAATTCAGCCTTGAGGGACTTTGCGAGGATATGAATTATTCAAAAAACCATATAATCAATATCTTTTCGCAAAAATATAATGTGACGCCTTATCAGTATTATAAAAAGTGCAAAATCGACCTTGCAAAGGAATATCTTGTCAATACAAAAATGAATGTGGGGGAGATTTCCAATGCGCTTTCGTTTACCGACCAGCAATATTTTTCCTATTCTTTTAAGAAAGAGACGGGATATTCGCCTAAGCAATACAGAGAACTTATGAAAGTGTGATAAATCGTAAATTATCTTTGATATATTCTAATGAAATCAACTCTTATATGTGATATTTTATATAATGACAGGAAAGGAAAAGGGTAGGTTATGGAAAACTTAAGCTTTTATCTTGTGACAGATACGCATTTTTTCTCACCTTTTTACAGCAGAGAGGGTGAGGCTTACGAAAAAAGAAGCGTTACGGACCAAAAGTGCGTTGCCGAAACTCCCGCAATTGTTGACGCAGGCTTTGAGCAAATTGCAAAGGACAAGGACACAAATATTATTCTTATCCCCGGCGATTTGGTTTACCGTGGTGAATATCAAAGTCACGTCGATTTGAGAGAGAAGCTTTATAAGCTTCAAGATGAGGGTAAGAAGATTTATCTTATCACGGCACGTCACGATTATGAGGGTGAGTCGGTCGAATTTATCGGCGACAAAGTAGTGGACGTCAAAGGTATGCCGAGAGATGAGCTGAGAGATTTTTATAAAGATTTCGGCTTTGACGGTGCGATCAGTGAGCATAAAAAGAGTATGTCTTACGTTGCGCAGATTGCCGACGGAGTAAGGCTTTTGGCGCTCAACTGTGACGGAGACTGCAAGGACTTCAAGGGCATTTGGGACGACCAAATGGAGTGGGCGCTTGAAGAAATCAAAAAGGCTCACGAAAGCGGAAATTACATATTTGCAATGACGCATTATCCTCTTTTGCCGTTTTCGCCGATTATGAATTTGATAGGCGACGCTCATTTAACCGACTGGGAAAAGACGGCAAACACTTTGGCTGACGCAGGTCTTGACCTTATTTTTACAGGTCATATGCATGCGCAGGCTGTCACTGATTATGTAACCGAAAAAGGTAATAAAATAACAGATGTGCAAACCGCTTGCTTTGTCGGTTGCCCTTGTGCTTACCGTAAAGTTACGTTTAAGGATAAAAACACCTTAGATATCAAGTCGTACACGATTGACGATTTTGATTACGATAAAAAGGGCAAGACGGCGAAGGAGTATTTTCAGTGGCGATTTGACAGAATGATTGATTACAAAATGCACGAAATTCTGCCAAAGCCCGTGATGAATATTTTAAACAAGCTGACTGTTAAAAAGGTTTGCAATCTCTTATGGTTTAATCCCGATAAAAGTATTCAAAATATTCTTGCAAAGGATTTGGGAATAGAACTTGTAAGAAATATTTTTGTCGGCAATGAGCCGTATGTTAAGGGTACGCCTGTTTATGACGCTTTTGAAAAACTGCTTAAACGGCTTCATCCTATTACCCATATTATTGAAAAGAAAATGGGTAAGAAAAATGAAATATTGAGCGATTTGGATTCCTTTATTCTCGATATGATAGGCGACGAAAAGCAAAGGGACTGGGATTTAACGCTTGATATCAATAAAGAAAACTTTGACATTAATTAAGGGGTAATATTTATGTCTAACACACCAAGCGGTGCTTTAAATGTAAGTGCCGACAAAAAGAATGTGAAAACGAGTGAATTTATATGGTATCTTATTGCCGTATTCTTTTACACAAATATGACCGGATTTGTAGGTCAGTACCGTAACGCTTTTCTTGTTGACGTTGTTCAGATTTCAAACAAGCAATCGTCACTTTTCAGCGTAGTTACAAGTATTGTACCGTTTATACTTAACTTCTTTATCGTTATGTATATCGACGGCAGAAGCATTGGCAAAAGCGGTAAGTTCAGACCTCTTGTAATGCTTGCGGCTGTTCCTATGGGTATTCTTTTGTTCTTGAGTTTCTGGGTACCTAAGGGAATTACAGGCTCGCTTTTGATGATTTATATTATCACCGTTGCTGTTTTGTGGGGCGTTATGAACACCTTTGGCGGTACAATCAATAACGTTGCCGTTGTTATGACGCCTAACCTTAAAGAACGTGATACGGTTATTTCGTTTAGAGGTATTGTGTCTGCTGTCGGCAACTCCGCTTCTCTTGTAATCGTAGTTGTTTTGAACCTTATTTGGAAAGATAATCAGGCACTTCAGTTTATTGTTTGTGCGGCTTTGAGCGGTGTTCTCGGCATTATCACTATGCTTTTAGGTATGAAGATGACAAGAGAGCGTATCGAATATGATAATGAAAAGAAAAATCCTCTCGTAGGCTTCGGCGATATTCTTAAAAATAAGTACGCTTGGACTATTATCATATCGGAATTTTTAAAGAGTTTCAGAAGCATTGCAAACTATATGGGCGTATTCCTTGCAGCAGCTCTTCTCGGCTCTTCAAGTAAGTTCCTTCTCTTCGGCTTGCCGACAGGTATCGGTACTGCTGTGGGTATGCTTATCATCAACTTCCTTCTTAAAAAGTTTGATTCCCGTACACTTTATATCGCAAGCGGTATTTATTCAATCATTGCAAACACTTGTGCATTTTTAATCGGTTATACATACTTCAAGCAGGAAAAGAGCGGCGGACCTCTTCAGATAGTATTTATCGTATTCCTTTTCTTAATCGGTTTGCAGTTCGGTGCTTCCAATCTCTTGCCGAGTATGTTCCAGGCAGACGTTTTGGAGGATATCGAGCTTAAAACGGGTAAGCGCCTCGATTCATCGCTTCCTTTTGTTATCGGTATTTTCACTATGGTCAGCGGTACTATCGCAGGTGCTTTATCCCCGCTTATCCTTTACGGCGACCATTCAATCTGCGGTTACGTACAGGGTATTGAGGACGGCACAATGCAGTCGCTTAAAACTAAGATTTGGATGCTCTTCTTCTATACAATCTTCCATGGTATTATGATGTTCTTAGCCGGTGTTCCGTTCTTCTTCTATAAACTCACAGGTAAGAGAAAGGAAGAAATCCACGAGGCACTTATTGAGCAGAGAAAGAAATACAATGCCGATAATGCCGAATAATTTATTTAATAATTAATAAAAAATATCTCTCATCTTTGGGTGGGAGATATTTTCCTATAGGTGAATTTATGAAAAAAGTTATCGTTGTGTCAAAAACTCATCTCGATTTGGGATTTACGGATTTGGCAGAAAATATAAGAAAAAAGTATCTTGACGAATTTATCCCGAACGCTATTGATATTGCAAAAAGCGTTAATGACGGGGATAAAAAGAAATTTGTATGGACGACCGGTTCGTACCTTTTAAACGAGGAGCTTGAAAACGGCAGTGAGGAAAATAAGCAAAAACTTATTTCCGCCTTGAAATCGGGTGACATTGCACCCCACGCTTTGCCGTTTACTATGCATACGGAACTTCTTGATAAGGAAAGTTTGGAGTATGCTTTAGACCTTGTTGACAAAATAGACGATATCAGGGGCAGGAAAACGGTTGCGGCTAAAATGACGGACGTTCCGGGTCATACAAAGGCTCTTGTGCCTATTCTTTATAAAAAAGGTATCAGGCTTCTTCATATCGGCGTAAACGGCGCTTCGGCTATGCCCGATGTTCCCGAGTGCTTTTTGTGGAAAGTGGGGGAGAGCGAGGTCGTTGTTATCTATTCGGGTGAATACGGCGGTGCTTATAAAAACGAGTATGTCGACGATATTCTCTACTTTGACCATACGCTTGACAATCACGGTGCGCAGGGCAAAAGCGCTGTACTTAAAAATATTGAAAAAATCGGCAGGAAATATCCCGACCATGAAGTTTGTGCCGGTACTCTTGACGATTATGCCGAAAAGATATGGGCTGTTCGTGACAAATTACCTGTTGTTACGAGCGAAATAGGCGACACTTGGATTCACGGCTCTGCGTCCGACCCGTATAAATCTGCCTGTCTTCGTACACTTATCAGGCTTAAAAACGAGTGGCTTTCTGACGGTACAATGAAAAAGGGCAGTGACGAATATAACGCTTTGGAGAAAAATATTTTATGCCTTGCCGAGCACACGTGCGGTATGGACGTTAAAATTGCACTCGGTGAGTACAGAAATTATACAAAAGCTAAATTTAATAAGGCGAGGGGCAAAAGTAATTATAAAAAAATCGAGTCAAGCTGGGCTGAGCAGAGAGAGTATATCAAAAAAGCCGTCGGTGCTTTGAGCGATCTTCATAAAATTCAGGCACTTTCTCAAATTCAAATGCTTATGCCTAAAGAAGCGTTTAAAAAACTTAACGGCAACGCTATGGACGAATACTGCGTTTCAAAAAGTGTGTTAAAGCTTAATTCGTTCGGTAATATTGAAAAACTTGTGATTGATTCAAAAACCGTTATCGAAAATAATAACAAAAGCGCAATAACATATGATTCGTTTAACCAAGACGATTATGACTATTGGTTTAACCATTACAGCAGAAATTTGAAGCAAACAGCAATTTGGTCAATTCCCGATTTCGGCAAACCGAACATAAAAAGATGTAAATATCCGAGCGGAAGATTTGATTATAAGCTTAAAAATGTATCGTCAAATGCAGACGAAAACAAGGCGGAAGTTTTGGTTGAGCTTGAAATAGACAGTGAAATAACCGAAGCTTTGGGCGCACCGAGAATTTTTCAAATAAAATATACTCTTTTAAGCGACAGGCTTAATGTTGAGCTTTTGTGGCTTGATAAGGACGCCGACAGACTGCCAAACAGTATAATGTATCATATCTACCCTTGCGGTGATAAAGTGACGTTTACAAAGCTTGACAGCGACGTTGAAGCTAATGATATCGTATTAAACGGCAACAGGAATTTATCAGCCGTTCAAAATGTCAAACTTCAAAATTGCAAAATAACAAATTACGATTCTCCGCTTGTCAGCGTCGGAAAAGGAAAGATATTGCATTTTGATAATGAATATTCAAAACTTTCAAACGGCTTGACATTTGTCCTTTATGACAACGTTTGGGGCACGAATTTCCCTCTTTGGTACGGCGACAACGCATACTTCAGATTTACAATTGAATAGATATAAAAAGAAAAGAGAAGCGTTATTTGCTTCTCTTTTTTGATATTATTAACTTGATTATTACAAAAATTACTGCGCCGAGCAAACCGCCGAGCATGTTGTAAACAATGTCGGAAAACTGAAAAGTACCTTTTGAAAAGATGAGCTGTGTTATCTCAATAAAAGCAGAAAAGGCTAAAGATGAAAGCGTGGAATTAAGCAAAGCCCTGACGTATTTATGTTTTCTTTCAAAGCACAATGCCCATAAGAAGCCGAAAGGTAAAAACATCACAACATTGCCTATAACCTGATAGTCAAGCCCTGTGTATTGTGTTTTAAAAATTTTCCATCCGCCAAAAACTTCTGAAAGCGGATTATAGCTGAAATCCCTTTGAAAAAGAGTTCTGTATATAACTATAAAAAAGTAGATTAACAGTAAAAACAAAAACAGACGGTCTTTGTTTTTCAGACTTTTAAAAAAGCCTTTAATTGTATTTTTAAAGCCTGATTTTTTAAACGTTGGCAAGGCAGACATAACTAAAAAAGCAAATATCAGACCCGGTACCAATGTAAAAATCAGCGTGCGAAGTATATCTTTAAACATCATCAGCATAGCTAATACCTCGTTATTTATTTAATGCTTTTTTGAAGGCGTAAAGAAGCTTCTTTCTAAATATAACAGCAAATACCGCAATCAAGGCAATTAATATGTATCGAACTATGTTGAATTTATAAAGGAGAATGCAAATAAGCATAAATGCTAAAACTGCAATACCTAAAATCATAAATATGCCATCGTTGTAAACATTTCCTGTTTTTTCCTTTTTTGCAATGTATTTATATAATAAATAATGCGCAAAGCAAAATACTAAATATGAAAATACAGTAGTATAACCTGCGGCGATAAAACCGTATTTTTTAATGAATACTAAATTTAAAATAATATTTACAACTGCACCAAAAACAGAAACGAACATAACATAATTTGTTTTTTCAAAGTAAAACTCAACATTTACGTAAAACAGATAAATGAATGTAAAGAATATTGAAGCTGCAACAGGAGGAAATATCCACTTAGCTTTAATATATTCGGGTGCAACGAATACAGTCAATATTTCAGGCCCGAAAAGCATAAATACACATATAAGTCCTGCCATAAATATTGCTAAAAATGCAGCAACCTTTTTTATATTCTCACATTTTTTACTCTTAAGGCTTTCGTAAAGTGTGGGCACAAAAGAATTATTAATCGCATTTACAAAAAGCGTTATAACTGCCGCTAAATTATATGATACGCCGTATATCGCTGCCTCACTTGCACCTATCATTTTGTCAATCATAATTCTGTCAGACTGACCGAGAACTATTTGCGATAAATAGTGTGGAATTAGCGGAATACTAAACGAAAGCGCAAAGCGCCAAAATTCTTTATTAAAAAAGGTTTTGCCCCTAATACTTTGAATTATGTAAAAAATAAGACCTGCACAAATTTGAACTATTGCAAATGAAATAACCCTTGCCTCAGCTTTGTATTGCGTTGATAATACGGCAATTACACCGATTATAGGACCGAGAGAGGAAGTTATAAGTGTTACAATAACAAGTCCTTTATATTTATATTCGTATCTTTGCCTTTGCGACCAAAAAAGATATGCAGGTTCAAAAAGCATTTGTGCAAACATTGTAACCATAAATAGTGTCGAAAGGCCAAAAATATGGTTGAAAAAGTTGTGAAATATAAGATATGCAATAAAAAAACAAATTGTAATACAAGAGGAAAGCGTTTGAATTGACGAAATAAATTCGTTGCGCCGATTCTCGTATTTTGACATACCGTTTAGTATTAAATTGCCTGATAAATTGAAAGTGACAATTATATTAATAATTGAATACCATGATTGATAAACAGTAAATTCGCCGTACTGCTCAGTTGTCAAAAGCCTTGTAAAAATAGGCATTGATATCATTGTAATGCCCTTTTGAAGTAAATTGCAAAATGTAAACCAAACAGCTGCACGAACAGCAACGCTGAGAGAAAAATATTTAGTTTTTAATTTCTTCAGCTTTTCCATATTTTATTATCAAGCCTCTTCAATGCTTTTCTTTGCCGAATTTTCAGCTTTTTTAAATGCCGTATCGTAACCGCACACCATACCCAAAACACACATAACAAATACGCCTATACTTGATTTTATAATTGCTGTGCCTATGGCGCTGATTATAAGTGCTATAAATATACTGAGTGAAAGAATTTTTATTCCTTTACTGATTGTGATTTTGTTAATCGGAACGAAAACAAAGCCTACCATAATAAAGAAGATTATCGCACCAATATAACCAAATTCACCAAATACCATTCCGAGATAGCAGTCATTAAGAAAGGCACCATAGGTTTGATTAAGACCGTATCTTTTAGTAAAACCGTATTGCTTATATAAAACGGAATAATATCTTGCCGCCATATCAGAGCCGTATGTCGCAAAACCGGAGCCAAACGGCAGATATTTGTTTGCTGTTTTAAATCCGTATCGCAGGAGTACCATTCTCGGCGATTCCTCGTCAAGCAAATATGTATTAATTTGCAGTGTCGATGCAATCATGATGCATATTGAAAGAATTAATGTATTACCTGTTGTAAATTTAGTTTCCTTTTTTCTTCTCCAAATAAAGGATAATACAATATAAACAACCAATATTATGTAAACAACGCCCTTTGTTGTTAGCAGCATGTCAAATACCGTCATAATTTTGTATGCCAGCATTTCCTTTGGCGATGAATTGCTAAAATGCAATATAAGAAAACAGCAGGCAACAATTAAGCCGTATCGTGAGCTATTATTGAATACAAAAAAGTACTCGTTAATACCGTATCTTACATCTTTACCTGTCATTCCGATATTAAAAAACAAGGAAATAAAGCCGCAAAGAGTCGAAATTGAAATAAAAAGTTTTGATAACGGAACAAGATATTGTATCATTCTTTTTTTCTTGTCGTACTCGGCAACCTGCTTGTAAACAATAAATACGATAAATATTTTAACAAGGCAGATAAAGTCAACTATTATCGGCAGGGGAGAAGTTATAAGTTTACTTACAAAATTACCTACGAAAGTGATAAGCGAGCAAACAATTAAAAGGATTAAAAGTGTTAAATCATTACCCTTAATTCCTTTTTTAAAAGAAAAGTAAAGCGTATAGATAATGCAGATAATACATAGTATCTCGTCACAGTATGCTATTTCGTTCCAACTTGTATGATATTCGGCAAATAAGCTGAAAGGTAATAATACTATAAAAAACGCAAAAATCAATTCACGCAGGGATAGTTTAAATGTTAATTTTGGTGCCATTGGTTATTATTTCTCCACTATTATTCAAAAGATTTTCTAAGTTGCTTGCACGCATCGATAAAAATGCCGACATCAACGCTGTAGCTTAAATACTGAACGCCGATTTCTTTCCACATTTTTAAATCCTGCGGCGTATCGACGAATGTGCCAACAACCTTGCCCTTTGCCTTTGCACGCTCAACAATATCTTTCATAGCGTTTACAACAACAGGGTTATTTACCTGACCGGGAATGCCGAGCGACTGCGAAAGGTCGTAAGGTCCTATAAATAAGATATCAACGCCCTCAACGTCAAGTATTTCGTCAAGATTTTCAATCGCTTTAATTCCTTCAAGCTGAAGAATAATGAGCACGTCCTTTGAGCTTTCAAAAAATTCGTATCTGTCGCAATTTGAATAGTCGGCAGCTCTTACAAATCTGCAAACGCCTCTCATTCCGTAAGGGTAGAATTTTGCAAATTTAACTACGTTTCTCGCTTCCTCGGCATTGTTAATCTGCGGTACCTGTATGCCGTAAGCGCCGATATCAAGCGCCTTGCCGATTGTGTTTTCGCCCCTGTCTTTAAGCCTTATAATAGGAACGGTATTTCTCGCCTCAGCCGCACGAATGTTATTTTGCTGATTTTCGATTGTAACGGGACCGTGCTCCATATCAAGTATAACGTAGTCAAAGCCTGCAAGACCGACCGCCTCAACAAACATAGGGTCGCTTGTTTTCATAAAAGGACCGTACACAAATTCGTTATTATTTAACTTATCTCTGAAAATTTTTAAGGTTTCTTTCATAATTATCCCTCAATTTTATAAAGACTGTTATAAATCGCATCTGCAATTTGGAAATCTTCTTTTTCGTCAATGTCGACTGCTTCGATTTCGTTTACCTCAACTATATACGGCTTTTCACCGATACGTCTGTTAAGGCTTTTTATAACGTTTGAATTGTAAATGTAAAAACCGCTTGTTTCCTCATAAAGAGGCTCTAAATCCTGCGTTCTCGGAATATTGTCAAGCTCGTAGTTAAACGGCTTTCCGTCTTTCCATAAAAAGTCCTGAAGCTTCTTTGCCGCAAATGAAGAGTCATATTCACCGCCGAGCACCGCTTCAAGCCCCTTTTCAATCGACTCTTTTGATATGAACGGAGCGGTGGTGTGCGTCATAACATAAACGTCAGCCGGCACGTCGCTTGCAAATGCTTTTAAAACTTCATTCATTTTGGTGGTGTTTTGGTCTAAACTTTCGCTTCTTTTAAGATATTTTACACCGTTTGGTATGTATTTTTTTATCTCTTCATTGCTGCAATATACATATACCTCATCAATTTTTTCAATCTTTAAAAGCGTTGAAAGTATATAGTAGCAAAGAGGTTTGCCGTTTGTAAAAGGTTTTGTGTTTTTCTGCGGCAATCTTTGATTATTAAGCTTCATAGGTACTATTGCAACAATTTTTTTCATATCTTTTTCCTCAATATTATTATTTGGCTAAAACCTCGTCTAAATCTACTCTTTCAAATGTTTCAAGCTCACCGCCACGTGTAGCGTTGTAGATTTTAATGCCGTGACTGTCTGCATATTCTTTTGCACATTGATATCCAACCCTCATTCTTATAGGGTTTGACATAGCGTTTTTGTCAACAAATCCGCTTTCGACCACGTGACTTTTTGAGCCTTTGGGGTAACTGCAATCACAGCCTAAAAGGTAAATTTCCTTAAATCCCATATAAACGGCAATTTCAATAAGAGAATAAGTTATTGAATAACCGTCATAAACTATATTGTAGGCATTATCGCTGAATTTTGCATTGTATTCGCCGGGCTTGCCATTATAAAGATGATATTCACCGTTGTAAGGGAAAGGTATAAAATCACTCGGCACCTCGTATTCCTTTGCAATAATGTCAGCACAAAAGGCAGTCTTAAATTTTGTGCTTTTTATCACGTCCTGCATGGCACCGTAGACAAATTTGTCCTGTATTCCGTAAAAATCAGGTCTAAAATCCGTTTCGTCAAAAAGCTTGATTATTGAATTAACGCCAAAGGTATATTCATCTTTTAATTTTTCAAGATCGTCAATTGTGAGTGATGGACCTGTTGCAATTATAAAGCAACGCTCACCGTTATATTTATTTTCAAATTCCTTAAGCCTTGAAAATTGCCGGTCATCAAAGCCGTTTGCTCGTTTTTTTGCGTTTTCTTCAAGTTCTTTTTGCGATTTTCTTGTTCTCATTCTCCAATAACCGAGTCTGAAATTTTCATAAAGAGGATTGCCCTCAAATATTTTTAAGATTTTGTCCTTTGTGTTCATCAAATAAGTCCTTTAACCTTTAAAAACTGCTCCGCCTTATATTCTGTCGGCAGGTATTTTCTGTAATTCATACAGTTATTTATATATTCATCACTTGTTGCAATCCGCCTTAAATCGTCCTCATTCCAATTATCGTCGACTATACCGAGACTTTCACTTTCTATATATGATGAACAGTAGGGAACGGATGTTGTTATTACAGGTGTTGCAAGTGAAAGTGATTCCACAATCGACACCATATTTAAATCACTTTGAGTATAAACAAGCATAGCAATCGATTTTTTCAGTATTTCAATAAGCTCGTTGTGGCCGAGTTTACCTGTGAAAATAATATTTTTATCAGCGCCGAGGTCTTTTGCAAGTTTGCGCAAATTTTCCTTTTCATCGCCGTCACCCATTATATAAAGCTTTGCGCTGTCGTCATATTTATTTAAGTATTTTGCAAAGGCTTCAATCGATTTTTCAATATGCTTTCTTGAAATTAATTGAGAACTTATAGCAAATTGATTGTCTTTTTCTCTGCAAGGGGTGAATTTTTCAATATTAACGCCGTGGTCGATAATCGTATCTGATACATTTTTGCAATATTTTGAAATAAATTCCCTTGCCTGAACGCTTCTTGCAACAATAAGCGCTTTTTTAAATCCTATTTTTGCAACAATGCCGTACCAAAATTTGGAAGCAAGCCCATGAAAAATACGATTATGCTTACCAAGTTCTTGCCAAACAATTAGATTTTTCGGAGTGCAAAGCGCTAATTTGAGAGAATTGAGTGAAAATACTTCGCTCGTGATTATTAAATCAAAATTGCCTGATTTTGCGATTTTCTTAACCTCTGGGCAGTAGGGGAGAGTGTGCGGCGGAAAAAGTTTTGTAAGCCTTGTCCTCATCCAAATAATATTAAAAGGATAGCTCTCGTTCTCACTCGGCTTATATAAATCGGAAGCGGCAAGTGTGACGTCGCACCCCTTTTTCAAAAAAGCCAAGCACAAATCATAAATCATTGTATCTTTAATTGTATTAACTTTTTTAATGTTCCTGTTCTCGTTCGTATAAAGAATAGGGTTTACAATTAATACTTCCATATTTCCTCTTATTTGATTAACTTTCCATAAATGGTGTCAAATTTGTAATCCATTGTAAGATAAGTGTTAGCATAATCATATCCGTTTTGACCGAGCTTAACTCTTAAATCATAATTTTCAATAAGTTCTTTGAGCTTCCCAGCAAATTCGTTGATTATTTCTTCCTTTGATTGCTCGGTGTTAACAAAAAGACCGCACTTATGCTCGTTTAAATCCCTTGAAAGGCTTTGATTGAGCGCAACTATAGGCAGCTTATTTGCCATAGCTTCAACAAATACCGCTCCACTGCTGTCCCTAAGTGTTGGGTGAACAAATGCGTCCGCATTTTTGTAAATGTCTGCAATTTCGGTATAATCAACCTTGCCTTTAAGCGTGACTAAATCGTTTATGCCGTATTCGTCAATCTTTCTCTGAGCCTGTTCTTCAAGCTCGCCCTCGCCGTAAAGGGAAATGTGAAACTTTTTATCTGTTTTGATATTTTTGATTACATCAATTAAAAGCATAATGCCTTTAAGTTCAATTATTCTGCCGAGATATATGATTTCAACTTCGTCATTATTTTCGTGGTGAATGTCAAGGTTTTGCATATCCTTGCTTATCGCAATGTCACAAAGCTTTTCGCAATTAATGTTCACCGCTGTTTCAATCGCATTCTTCGTTTCGTCATTAACGGCATAAACTTTGTCAAAAGCATTGATTTGCTTTTTATAAAAGTTAAATTTGGAAAAGGCTTTGTTAACGCTGTTTCTGAAATTTTCATAAAGCTTGTTGCTGTTATAATATGACCTAAGAGCAGGCGCAGTCGTTTGACCTCCGCCTACAGGACCGAAAATAGTGTAAGCGTCCTTAATTTTATACATTTGTCCTGTAATTCTGTAATTACCCATAGAAATATGATGAATTACATCAAATTTAATGCCGCTGCTTTTTGCCCAATTATATGCAACTTTTTGCCATAAAATATAGTATGCGTGGTGAAAAGCCGAGTGCTTCTCTCTAAACCAGTCAAGGGCTTTAGGAACTTCAACAATTATAAGTTTGACATTTTTTAAGCCGAATTCTTCAATGCCTTTTCTTGTGTCATCCTCATTGTATGTACGGGTCAAGATGTAAATGGTGCTGTTTGGTAGTTTTTGACTTAATGTTAATACCCAATTCCAGCCGACAGCGTCCTCGGAACCTTTGTAAGGGTTAATGCTGTATGCAGATAAAAGAATGTTCATTTTCTCACCCGATTGTTTATTTGAGCTGAGCCGAAATATCGGCGTCAACAATTTCTTCGCCTGTTCGATTTTTAAGCTGTTCTCTCGATTTTTCTGAAAGACCGTCGTTAATTTCAGCGTTCATATCGCAGGTGGAAAGCTTGTCAAGTTCCTCTTTCGTAACCTTGCCGTCACGGTAATCACGGCAGATTTTGTTTTCATACATTGAATATTTGCTTTCCTTGAAAAATCTGAGAAATTTGTGCTTGATAACCCAAGTGGCAGGAACCCAAATATATTTGTGCATAGCGGGGGAAACGGAGCCTATCATCCAGCACTGCCTGTCACAGTGGCGCATTTTTTCCCTTACCTTGTCCGCCTGCTCGCTGTTCCAAAGAGTGTCCCAATTTGTTTCGTTGAGATTGCCCATAACCTCTTTTTCTTTAGTACCGTTGCAAGGCATAACGTCGCCGTAAGGGTCAATGAAAAACGTGTCAAACGCCATATCGCACGGCAAAAGTCTTTTTTGACCGTATATGTAATTGATTAAGCCGTGGTTGAAATATGCTCTAAACCATTTTTTAGGCGAATTTGATTTCAAAAGCTCGTTGATAAGCCTCTCAAATTCCTTTGCAACCATAGGTCTGTCTTTAATAATATTCTTAGCCTCAACAAAATAAAATGAGTTGTGAAGCGACGCCGTCGCAAATTCCATATTCATCTTGTCGCTCAGTTTATAAAGCTCAACAAGGTCTTTTGCGTTTTCGTCCTGAACCGTCATACCGAACCCAACGTCAGGGTGATTCATTTCAACAAGTTTTTTAAGCGTGGTATATCCTTTATTAAAACCGTCCTCAAGCCCACGGATTTTATTGTTCGTCTCCTCCAAACCCTCGATTGAAATACGAATACCTACGTTTGGAAATTCCTCGCAAAGTTTGATAATCCTATCTGTAAAAAAGCCGTTTGTAGATATAACGATACGGTCGCTTTTTTTGTAAAGTTCACGCACGATATCGGCTAAATCTTCTCTGATAAACGGTTCACCGCCCGTGATATTTGTAAAATACATCTTAGGCAGTTTCTTTATTGTTTCAACCGTCAACTCTTCCTCTGGTTTTGACGGCTTTTTATACCTGTTACACATATTGCACCTTGCGTTGCAGCGGTATGTAACTATTACTGTTCCGTTAAGTTTTTTCATATTTTCACCCTTACCCGTTATATATTTCAATCAGCTTTTTTGTGTAGGTTTCAACCGTGTCAAATTCTTTTTTTGAGCAGTTTTCAACCATATTTTTTAGCGTGGCACCGTCTAATTTGTTTATAGCCTCTTCAAGCGCCTTGCTGTCATTCGGCGGGATAAGATATCCTGTTTTGCCGTCGTCGATAAGTTCGGGAATACCGCCGATATTTGACGCAATAACAGGCGTTTGATACATAATGCTCTCCATAACGGAAAACGGACAGTTTTCATACCAAATGCTTGGATAAACCGTGCATTTTGCTTTTCTAATAAGTTCTTCAAGCTCCTTGCCCGTCTTAAATCCGATATTTTTCAAATTTGAGGCGCTGTTTACCTTTTCCTCAAGAGGACCCGAACCGGCGCAGATAAAGTTTGTATTTTTTGCCCCGATAAGAGTTTCGATTCCTTTTTCCTCTGCAAATCTGCCGAAATAGAGAACATAGTCCTCTTTTTCGCTTTTCTTTGGCTCGATTTTATCTATAAAATTGTGCAATGTAACCGTTTTATTTTTAAACGCAGGATTGGTGTCGAGCATTTTTTTCATAAACTCACTGCAACAAATAATATTGTCAATCCTCGAGTAAATTTTGTTTTTGTTGTAAATTTCCGCTTCAAGCGTACCCAAAAAAGATTTTAATGTCGAATTATGTATGCACTTGTTTTTGGTGCAGTTTTTAAATTTTGCGCCTATGCATTTTTCACACGGAGTATTTGTGTGAATGTCCATCATCATATGGTTAGGGCAGACGAGCTGAAAATCGTGCGCCGTATAAATAAGTTTTATTTTTTTACTGTGACTTTTGTCATAATCTTTTACGGCATAAATAATACTCGGAGTAAGCTGAAAATTGAAATTGTTAAGATGAACAACGTCAGGCTCAAATTCGTCAAGAAGCCTTTTCATCTTATTTCTCGCTTCCCTTGAATAAACGGTTTTAAGGGAAAGTTTCAGCTTTTTTAATGCAGAACTGTTATGAAAATCCATAGTTTCGGTATAAAGGTCAAGGCTGTTTGACACAATCCTGCCCTCGTGTTCCATACCGAAATATTCAACCTCGTGACCTATTGATTTAAGGTAAGCGCCAAGTTTGATCATATATGTTTCAGAACCGCCGTTTGGGTAGAGAAACTTATTTACCATAAGAATTTTCATATCTGCCTCTCCGAGTTACTTTTTATATAGTGATAATGTTTTTTCGGTTATATCGTCCCAATTGTATTTACCGCAAATATAGTCCTGCGCCTTTTCCTTGTATTTTTGAACAGTATTTTCGTTTTCAAGAAGAAAGGTCAGCTTGTTTTCCAAATCTTTTTTGTCGCCTTTTTTGAAGTAAAGCGCATTTTCACCGCAAACCTCTGTGCACTCCGCAATGTCGGAGGTAAGGCAACAATTTGAATAACTCATAGCTTCCAAAAGACTTAACGGCATACCCTCAATATCACTCGGCAAAACGTAAACATAGGCATTTGAATAAAGCTCTTCAAGCACTTCACCCTGCACAAAATCGGTAAAGATAATATCGTCTGAGCCTTTTGCACATTCTTTAACCTCGCCGAAATAATCGCCCGTGTGACTTGCACCGCCCGCAATGACAAGCTTTTTATCTGTATCAAGCGCCTTGTACGCCTCAACAAGAAGTTTAACCTGCTTTTCGGGCACTATCCTGCCGAGAAACAATATGTAGTCGTTCTTTTTTAAGCCGTATTTTTTATTTATTTCATCATCATTTTTTATTACAGGTCTTTCAACGCCGTTTGGAATAAAAACAGTGTCCCTGCCGTACGTTTCTTTAAAATAGTTTTGAACGTTTTTTGAGAGAACGATTACCTCGTCTGCGTACTTTGCCGCATTTCTCTCCCCGTATTTTAAAAATCTTGTCGCAAAACCGCCCCATTTAGCCCTTTGCCAGTCAAGACCGTGAATTGTAACAACAACCCTCTTGCCGAAAAGTTTTGGCAAAAAGGACATTGAAGCCGGACCTTCGGCGTGGATATGAACAACGTCACATCTTGAAAAACTTACTCTTATCGCCGATAGGAAACTATATACTATTGCATTTAATTTGCTGTTTTGAAAAGTAAAAACGGTTTTAATTTTAACGCCATTTAAATCATCGCTTTTATTATCGCTGTCAAACTTACTGCCCGATACGTGATGACCTTTTCTGTTATAAACGGTAACGTCGTTGCCGAGCGCCGCCTCTCTTTTTGCAAGCTCTTCGACAACTATTTCAACGCCGCCCTCTCTCGACGGTATTCTCTTGTGACCGAACATAGCAATTTTCATAATTAAAACCTGACTTAATTAATTTCTAATCTATTCTGCACCTTTATGGGTGAGCACAACGCCGACTGTTTTAAACAAAATCTGAATATCAAGAAACGGCGACCACTCGTCAATGTATTCGCAGTCAAGCTTAACAACCTCTTCAAAATCCTGAATGTCGCTTCTGCCCGATACCTGCCATTTGCCCGTGATACCCGGTTTCATTGAAAGTCTGCGCTTGTGGTGGCTCTCGTATTTCTCAAACTCGTCAACCGTAGGCGGTCTTGTTCCCACAAGGCTCATATCGCCCTTTAAAACATTCCAAAACTGCGGTAACTCATCAATACTTGTTTTTCTTATAAATCTGCCGACTTTTGTAATTCTCGGGTCATTGTCCATTTTAAACATATGACCGTCCATTTTGTTTTGCTCCATCAGTGCTTTTTTGCGCTCTTCAGCGTCTTTATACATTGAACGAAGCTTATATATATTGAATAATCTTCCGTTTTTGCCCACTCTCTGCTGTTTGAAAATAAGCGGACCGGGAGATTCTATTTTAAGCGGAATAGCGACGATTAAAATGATTGGGAGTGATATAACCGTACCGACTATCCCGCCTAAAATATCGAAAACCCTTTTAAGCGCAAGCTTACCCGGACTGATAACAGTAGGAGCAAATTGCGCCATGGGGTAATCGTTTTCTACAACGCAGCTTAAATTGTTATACTTACTTTCCGTAACAATTTTTTCAAGGGAGGGGATATTGACGTTTACCGTAATACCCATATCCTCAAGCTCTTCGATAATCTCGCTTAGCTGCGGAAGCATAGATGTTGATTTAATGTTTATGTATACCTCGTCAAGCGACGCCGTTCTTATCCAGCCGATAATGCTTTCAATATTGGCTACAACCGGAACACCGTCGATATCAAAAATGCTCTCGCCGTTTTTGAGCACAAAACCGTTTTCGTTGAAATCGGCGTCAATAAGTGCAAGGGCGGTAACATTATTTGTCCAATTCTTTTTAAGCTTAGGTATAAATTCACAAGCTCTGTCATAGGTGGAAATAACACCCACTCTTGTCGCAAGCTTGCTTTTCGCAATTCTTTTTATCATAAAGTGCTTGAATACATATCTGCCCAAAAGCGAGAATGCTATGTAAAAAGCGAACGATGATAAAAACAGATAACGTGAGTCAATAATCGGGTTCTTCGTCAAAATCAGCATTACGCCGAATAAGCCGTAAGTCAGAAAACAGTTTTTAAGCGTTGAAGTAAGCTCAAATTCTCTGTTTCTTACGGATAAATTGATTTCAGCCGAGAAGTAGAGGAAAACGATAAGCGCCGAAAGAAACAAAACGATTGCATATTCCAACTTATCGTATCGCTCATAATGCTGGATTCTCGGAATAATTAAACCGAAAACCAAGAGCGCAGCAGCGTGCGCCGCCGAAAGAGATATTAAATTTATAATGAACTCTGCGCCGCTTTGAAAACGCCTTTGCTGATTCATTAAATACACCCTGACTTGTTTAAAATTTAACGGTAGTTGTAATGATAATTGTAATTATATCCGTATTTTGATTTATATCTGTAACCACGGTATTTGCCGTAGCTGTAATATTTCATTCCGTTTGACTCCGTAGCGTCATTCAATACAAAACCTACAATGTTTGCACCGAGGGAAGTCAGCGAGTCAACGGCTTTTCTTGTGCTTTGAGTATCGGAAATGCCTGCTTTGACAATCATAATGTAACCCGTGCTCTTTGTTGCAAATGCCGTCGGGTCGGTAACAAGATTTACAGGCGGTGTGTCGATAAATACGCAGTCGTAATGCTGTTTAACAAATGCCAAAAGTTTATCCGTTCTCTCGCTTGCCAAAAGCTCCGACGGGTTCGGCGGAATTTTACCTGCCGTTAAAACGGAAAGATTTTCAATATCTGTCTTAGATACGGTAATGCTGTCGGTAAGACCTGCCAAAATCTCCGAAAGTCCGTTTTTAACAGGAATGGAAAATAATCTGTGAACCGTGGGGTTTCTCATATCCGCGTCGATAAGAAGCGTTTTCTTACCCATTTGCGCAAACGATACCGCCATATTAACACTGTTGATTGATTTACCGTTATTTGCAGTAGGACTTGTTACGATAAATACGGGACACTCGTCACCTTTTTGCGAGAAAAGGAGGTTGGTACGAATGGAACTGTAAGCCTCTTTAACAATAAACGGGGAAGAGGAGGAAAGAATTTTTCTCTGGTCCTCTCTTGAAAAATGCATATTCTTGCTTTCGTTCTTTTTCTTTCTTGAAAGTGCCATTTTTTATTCTCCCTTCTTTCCTGAAATTTGATTTGCGACCTCTTCCATAGTAGCGCCGCTTTGCGTGGTTTTCTTTTCCTCTGTCGGCAAAAGACGTGGAACAGTACCGAGTACAGGAATATCGAAATCTCTTGTCAAATCATTT
Source organism: uncultured Clostridia bacterium (assembly GCA_945874765.1). GTDB lineage: Bacteria > Bacillota > Clostridia > Oscillospirales > Acutalibacteraceae > Eubacterium_R. Next base: position 26,576 of record CAMCHQ010000012.1, on the reverse strand, counting down.
TCGCTCAAAATTCTTGTATCAAACAATTCCTTGATGAAGAATACAGCGAATGCCGCAACGAATGCAACGGCAAAGCCGATAAGAATGTTTTTCTTGAGATTAGGCGATGACGGCTTTGAAGGTGAGGAAGCGTAGTCGATAACCTCAACACCGCCGACTTTAAGAACTCTTACGATTTCATCAGGCGCAAGCTCGGCAATTACGTTTGCGATATCTGCCGAAAGCTGATTGTTTTCAGTAGTGACATTTACCTGAAAGGCAAGCGTTGATTCAACCTGAGAGGTAGAAACCATACTTGCAAGCTGACTTGCCGTTGTGCCGTCTGCAAGCTTGTCTGCAACCTTGTTTAAAAATGTACGGCTGTTTACAACGAACATATATGTATTTACAAGTCTTTCCGAAGCGTCAAGGTCACTTGATGTCATCGTTCCGGTTGAGCCGACAAGGTTGTCGTTATTGTTATTTACATAAAAGCTGACGCCTGACGTATATTTCGGTTTGATAAGCAAATTGGTAATGCAGCCCGAAAGCGCAGCGCCGATAAAGGCGATAACAAGGATAATTGCCGCCTTCTTTTTAAGCATCATAAAGACTTTTCTTAAATCAATTTCAATTTCTCTGTTTTCTTCCATAGGTACCTCCGATTTAATAGTCCTATAATTATAATTAAAATATATAAATATATTATAACAGTATATGGAATATATGTCAAACTAAATACTAACCAAAAATACAGCCCGATTTTTATATATTATCACAATAAATTGTTAAAAAATAAGACGACTTTTCAAAAAGCCGTCTAAAAAATTGAAACTTGTTATATTTCGTAGTCGATTGAAATGCTTGACTCGGCAACCGAGTGCATATGCTTTTTAACTACAGAGCAATGATATTCGTCGTTTTGATATTCATCAAGTGCCTTTGCGTCGTCAAGTTTAACCTGCAAAATGATATCATATGACCTTTGCGAGTGAAGAAAGTCAACGCCGACCTCAATTCCACGAAGAAGAGGAACGTTGCCCTCCATTGATTTCAAAATATTTGCCGCCTTTTCACATTCCTCCAAGCTGTTGTCCTTAAGCTTGAAGCATACGATATGCTTAATCATAACTTTTCTCCTTTAAAAATTATAGTCTTTTTTGTCGAATGACAAATAAAAAATGAAGCCGACAGAAAAAGCCGGCTTCAAAATTAACTTATTTAGCGATATCCGAAGCACGTGATTCTCTGATAATATTAACCTTAATCTGTCCCGGATATTCCATTTCGCTTTCGATTTTCTTAGCGATTTCGTGAGCGATATACGGCATTCTTTCGTCGTTGATAACGTCAGGTTTAACCATAACTCTTACCTCACGGCCTGCCTGAATTGCATATGCTCTTTCAACGCCGTCGAAGCTTGTGGAAATCTCTTCAAGCTGCTCCAAGCGCTTGATATAATTTTCAATGTTTTCTCTTCTTGCACCCGGTCTTGCCGCACTTACAGCGTCGGCAGCCTGAACAAGACATGCAACAACGGTCTTACATTCAATCTCACCGTGGTGAGCCGCAATTGCGTGAACGATAGCGTCGCTTTCCTTATACTTTTTAGCCCATTCAACACCCAATGCGATGTGAGAGCCTTCCATTTCGTGGTCAAGTGCTTTACCGATATCGTGCAAAAGACCGGCTCTTCTTGCCTGCTTTTCGTCTGCACCGAGCTCGGCTGCCATAAGACCTGCGATATAAGAAACTTCAAGTGAATGTTTCAATACGCTTTGACCGTATGATGTACGGTATTTAAGCTTACCCAAAAGTTTAACAAGCTCAGGGTGGATTTGACCGCAGTTAGCTTGAAGAACTGCTTTTTCACCCTCGGTTTTAATAGTCTGATTAACTTCACGTGTAGCCTTATCAAAACATTCTTCAATCTTAGTCGGATGAATTCTGCCGTCTTGAATAAGGTGCTCGAGTGTAAGCCTTGCAATTTCACGTCTGACAGGGTCAAACGAACTGATTGTAATAGCTTCGGGCGTATCGTCAATGATTAATTCAACACCCGTAATTGTTTCGATAGAACGGATATTTCTACCCTCTCTGCCGATAATTCTGCCCTTCATTTCGTCATTCGGAAGCGCAACAACCGAAACAGTGGTTTCAGCCGTGTGGTCAGCCGCACAACGTTGAATGGCGGTTGAGATGATTTCCTTTGCCAAAACTTCGCTTTGGTCTTTAATCATCTGCTCGTTTTCAAGAATACGCTTGCTCTTTTCAGTGTCAAGCTCTTCGTTGAGGTTGGCAAGGAGTTGGTCCTTAGCCTGCTCTTGAGTAAGACCTGAAATGCGTTCAAGCATATCAAACTGGCTTTTCTTGATGCCGTCGATTTCGAGTAGCTTGTCGTCAAGCTTCTTTTGCTTGGCGCTGATATTTTCATTTTTCTTTTCAAGAGAATCTGCTCTTTTGTCAAGATATTCTTCTCTCTGATTTAAACGGTTCTCCTGCTTTTGAACCTCTGTTCTTCTTTCACGAATTTCCTTATCGGCATCGTGACGAAGCTTGTGTATTTCATCTTTTGCCTCAACAAGCCTTGCCTTTTTTGTGGCTTCAGCCTCGTTTAAAGCATTATTTATAATTTTGGTTGCCTGCTGGGTTGCAGAGCCGATTTCCTTTTCACTCGTTTTTCTGCGATGCTCACCGCCGAGTACAAAACCGATAACACCAAAAATCAATGCACAAATCACACCGACAAAAATCGGTACAATAACACTACTCATTATCAAACAGCACCTCCTTCTTTGTTAATTTTTAATTTCTTAAATTTTTTTAATCTCGAAATTTTACCATCAGAAAAGGTACAGTTTATAATGCAAATTTTACTAAAAGTCATACAAAATTTAATAACAATATGTAAAACTTATCTAATAATATACACCTATATCTTGTATATGTCAAGTTTTTTAAACGTGTAAAAACATATATAGTCTTACAAATTTATCGGCAAAAATCCCCGAAAGTGTTTATTTAAGCGAAATTAGGTGAAAATATGTGTTGACAATATTTTTTTTTGGTGTTAAAATGAGGTCAAATCGATGAGAAGGACACGATTTGCTTTTAACCTTTTTCAGAGAGCGCACGGTGGGTGCAAGTGCGTAAAGGCAAAGTAAGTTACCGCCTTTGAGTACCTTTAATACAGGTCGGGCACTCCCGTTACAGAGTTAATGAGCGGCGCAGCTTTGATATTTTGCTTTTTATTGTTGCGCAATTCAGGTGGAACAGTGGATTATTAATTCACCCTGATTAATTTCAGGGTGATTTTTTTATTTTTAGGAGGGATTAACAATGATTATCAAATTAAAAGACGGTTCTGTTAAGGAGTACAGTGCACCTACCACGGCTGCCGAGATTACCAAAGATATTTCAATGGGACTTTACAGAAACGCTTGCTGTGTTCTCGTTGACGGCAAGGTTAAGGATTTAAGAACCGTTATTGACAGCGACTGCAAGTTTGAAGTTCTCACTTTTGATGACGAGGACGGTAAAAAGGCATTTAACCATACCGCATCTCACGTTATGGCGCAGGCTGTTAAAAGACTTTATCCAAACGCTAAACTTACTATCGGTCCGGCTATTGAAAACGGATTTTATTATGACTTTGATATAGACACTCATTTCACTCAGGATGACCTTGATAAAATAGAAAAGGAAATGAAAGCTATTATTAAGGAAAATTATCCTATTGAAAGGTTTGAACTTCCGGTTGACGAGGCTGTAAAGCTTATGGAAGAAAAAGGTGAGCCTTACAAGGTTGAACTTATCAACGAGCACGCAGCTAAGGGTGAGCCTATCAGCTTTTATAAGCAGGGTGAGTTTACGGAGCTTTGCGCAGGCCCTCACCTTATGGAAATGAAAGTTATTAAGGCATTTAAACTTACTAACTGCACAGGCGCTTATTGGAGAGGCGACGCTAACAATAAAATGCTTTGTCGTGTTTACGGTATCGCATTCCCTAAGGCTTCAATGCTTGAGGATTATCTCAATATGCTTGAAGAGGCTAAAAAGCGTGACCATAACAAGCTCGGCAGAGAATTGGAACTTTTCACAACCGTTGATTATATCGGTCAGGGCTTGCCTATTCTTTTGCCTAAGGGTACTAAGATTATCCAGATTTTACAGCGCTGGGTTGAAGATGAAGAAGCAAAGAGAGGCTGGCAGCTTACAAAAACTCCTCTTATGGCTAAGAGTGATTTATATAAGATTTCGGGTCACTGGGACCACTATAAAGAGGGTATGTTCGTTTTAGGCGACGAGGAAAAGGATAAGGAAGTATTTGCGCTTCGTCCTATGACTTGTCCGTTCCAATATCAGGCTTATCTTAATAAGGCTCGTTCTTACCGTGATTTACCGCTTAGATATGACGAAACTTCAACTCTTTTCCGTAACGAGGCTTCGGGTGAAATGCACGGCCTTATCCGTGTTCGTCAGTTCACAATTTCAGAGGGTCATTTGATGTGCACTCCCGACCAGCTTGAAGATGAGTTCAGAAGTTGTCTTGAACTTGCAACATTTATGCTTAAAACTCTCGGTCTTTATGAGGACGCTTCATTCCGTTTCTCACAGTGGGACCCTAACGACCGTGAAAAGTATATAGGTACCGAAGAGCAGTGGGACGAGGCTCAGACTAAGATGAAGAATATTCTTGACGACCTCGGCGTTGATTATAAAGTCGGTATCGGCGAGGCTGCGTTCTACGGTCCTAAGCTTGATATCCAAATCAGAAACGTTTACGGCAAGGAAGATACGCTTATCACCATCCAAATCGACCAGATGCTTGCAGAAAAATTCGGTATGGAATATGTTGATAAAGACGGTACAAAGAAAAATCCGTATATTATCCACAGAACTTCAATCGGTTGCTATGAGCGTACTCTTGCTTATCTTATTGAAAAGTATGCAGGCGCATTCCCGACTTGGCTTGCTCCGGTTCAGGTTAAACTTCTTCCTATCGCAGACCGTCACCTTGATTATCTTTATGACGTTAAAAAGGCGCTTGAAGCAAAGGGTATTCGTTGCGAAATTGACGACAGAAGTGAGAAAATCGGCTTCAAGATTCGTCAGGCTCAGCTTGAAAAAGTACCTTATATGCTCCTTGCAGGTGATAAGGATATTGAAAATAATACAGTATCTCTTCGTACACGTTCGGGCGGAGATAAGGGTGCAATGTCACTTGATGAATTTATCGATAAGCTTCTTAAAGAGGTTGACGCTAAATCACTTGAACTTACTATGTAAAAATTAAAGGCGAACACAGTTCGCCCCTACGAAATGTTGATGATTAAGACTGTCTGAATATTTAGGCAGTCTTATCTTTTAGGGGACAATATGCAAAGCATTGACAACGCACTTGACAAACTTTCAAAATCCAAATTCCGTTCGTCTTTTCATTTAAAGGCAAAGGATATCAAATATATTGATGAAAAGGGAATGGAAAAAATCAGAAGTCACGCAGAGGATTTTATCGAGAAAAAACTTGCACCGGCATATCCTGAAAATGACGGAAAGCAAACTCCTATGAAAAACCACCCTGTTTTTATTGCCCAGCACGCCTGCGCCTGTTGTTGCAGGGGCTGTCTTGAAAAATGGTACAAAGTGCCGAAGGGCAGAGAACTTACAAAGGTGCAGCAGGAAAAAATAGTCAATCTCTTAATGGCTTGGATTGAAAGAGAATATAATAGTTATAAAAATCAATAATTTTACAAATTGAGGCGAACACAGTTCGCCCCTACAGTATTCTAAATAATCAGATTTTTTGTAGGGGCGACCGATGGTCGCCTCTTTTTCTTTTGTATTATGTAATAAAATATGATAAAATAAAAAAACCGTATTTTTTTTAAAATTTTCTGCGACATATTTTCATTTTCGGCTGACTTATTTATGAAAGGTCGCAAGACTTTGAAAGGAGGAACGCTTTGAACAGGGATTTGGCAAACAAAAAGCTTGAAGAAGCTTACGATTTATATGCAAAAAGCATTGAAAAATTTTGTTTCACTCGTTTAGGCGAGGCGGCAGGAATGACGGAAGACTGCGTGCAGGAAGCATTTTTAATATACTATAATAAACTGCTTGACGGGCAGACGTTTGAAAATGTGAGAGCGTTTCTCTATAAAACGGCGGATATTATGGTCAAAAGGGCTAAGGAAAAATATTATAAAAATGCGAAGCGTCACAAAGATATTGACGATGTGGACGAAAGTCAGGGCAGGGAAATGGATTTTGACGAAATAGTTTTTCTTGATATGGATTATGACAGGGCAAAAGATATTCTCCTTGAAATGCTCACGGACAGCGAAAAGGAACTTTATCGGCTGAAATATGTTGAAAAGAAATCACTCAAAGAAATAGGCGAGATACTGAAAATACCGGCTTCGGCTGTGGCAAACAGAACGTCACGGCTTAGGGGCAAGGTTAAAAAACTGATTGAACCGATACTAAATGATTATGCGAAAGGAGGAAAGCGGTATGGATTTGGCAGTAAACAGTAGAATTATTACGGATATTTTCAATGATGAAAAATCTTTTGAAGAAATAATCGACTTTTTAAACGAAATTATCGATACCGAACTTGAAAAGGAAAATCCCGATTGCGATTTGATTGACGATTGTATTAATGCAATTGACGAAATGCAAAGCGAAATGAATATTTATCCTGCTTTGAAACTTGTTGCAAGCAAAAAGCGTGTTATGGCTTATTGCAAAAATAAGAGCAAAAAATCTCCGGCTTTGAAAGCTGTAATTGCCGCTTGCCTTGTTATGATTATGTCAGGTGCAGTCGCACTCAATGCTTCTCCGGCGCTTGCCGAAAATGTTAAAGAATTTTTTGAAACGATTGTATCAACTGTTTTTGACAGCGCAAACGGTACAAAAGACGATATAAATATCAGCTCGATTTATGCGTCATACGGCGCCAATGCGGATAATATTAAGTCTGAAAACGATATTGACGAAAATAAATTTGAGGTGACTGCGGTACTCAAAAACGGCAGTGAGAAAAAAATACCGATTAAAGACTGCAAAGTCGATAAATCGCTTGAACATACAAAAAACGACGACTATGTTTTCGTGTCGATATCGTATAAAGGTTCGGCTTGCACTATGGCTTTTGAAATAAGGGGTGAGTAAAATGAAAAATGTATCAAAAAAGATTTTAACGTGCGTTTTGGCGGTATTGATGATTATTACATCTTGTCCGCTCAGTGCATTTGCAGGGGTTTTTGACTCGTGCGACTACGAATACAGAACGCTTATATCAAAAAACGGTAAAACTTATGTTGAACTTACGGCATATAAGGGAAGGAAAAAATCAATTACTTTTCCGACTGAAATCAGAAATAAAAAGGTTGTCGGTATCGGCAGTGATTTTAAAAGTGACGTTTCGCTTACAAATATAGTTATACCCGAGGGTTACGATTATGTCGACGGCTTGAAAAATTTTGACAATTTAAGCGTTACTCTGCCTCAAAGTCTGCGCTTTATTTCAACTTATGCTTTTTATGAGACAAATATTAAAAACATTAATTTCCCGACTAATCTTGAGGCTATAGGTTTCGGTGCTTTTATGTATGCGAATTTTGAAAATACGGATATCGTTTTGCCCGATTCTCTTAAATATCTCGGCTCGTTTGCTTTTGACGACACTAATATCACTTCTCTTAATATCGGCGAAAAAACAAGCGTTCAGGATATTAATAATATGCGCTGGGGCGTCGATATAGTCGGTGATGATAATGTGAAATATTATGATAATCCGGCACTCGGTAAATACAAGAACCTTGAATCGATAACGGTTGACGCAAATAATAAGTATTATAAAAGCGTGAACGGTGTTCTCTATTCAAAAGATATGACAAGGCTTTATAAATTCCCGTCAGCTAAAAATTGTAAAAATTTCACTGTCCCCAAAAGCGTCGATACTGTTGCGTCAAGCGCTTTTGAAGGTGTTAATCTCGATACCGTAACCGTTTTGCCGAGTGTTAAAAGTATTGGCGGCAGAACTTTTGAAAACGCAACGCTTAATACAATCAATTTTGAAGATGAATGTAATATTAAACTTATCGACGTATATACTTTTACCGGTGCGACTGTTTCAAAACTTGTTATTCCGTCATCTGTCGAGACGGTTGACGCCTACGCTTTTGAAAACGCAACTGTCGATTCAATATCTTTTGCGCCCGATTCCAAGTGCAAAACTTTTGACGATTACGCTTTTCTCGGCTCGAACATTAAAAGTATCGTTATTCCGAACAGCGTTGAAAAAATCAATACTGCGGCTTTTTCAAAATCGGCGGTTAATAATGTTATTTTTGAAAACGGCTCCAAGGTCAAAGTTTTGAGCAATGACACTTTCGGCGACTGTAAAAATCTTGAAAGTATCGATTTCGGCAAAGACAACAGCCTTGCTATTATTGAAAGTAATGCTTTTGAAAAAACTAAAATCAAAAATCTTGATTTATCCGGCTGTAAAAATCTTGTTTACATCTCGTCGCTTCCGAGTGCAAATACTCTTGAAAGCGTTGATTTGAGCAATACGAAAATAAGAAGAATACCCGATTTCTTTTTTAACGGCTATGAAAAACTTACCAAGGTTACCTTATCTCTTGAAACTGTCGAAATAGGTAACAGCGCTTTTTCCCGATGCGAATCCCTTAAAGAAATTGATAATTTCGATAATGTTATCTCTGCACAGGACTCGGCTTTTTCAAACTGTTTTTCGCTTAAACTTTTCGATAATATCAAAAACTTTGCTTCTTATCAAAATACATTTTTGAATTGCGATTTAATCCCCGACGAATATAAAAATTACAGCAAGCCTAAAAAGTACGGTGACTTTTTATATTACGAGAGTGAAAACTGCGTCGCAATTTATAAATACAGTGTTAATGCAACAGCCGATAATATCGTTATTCCCGATGAAATAAACGGCAAAAAGGTTACGGCGATTTTAAAAGACGCATTTTATAATGTTGAGGCAAAAAGTATTACCTTGCCTAAGGATTTGAAACTTGTGTCGGACGGAGCATTCAAAAATGCGGTTATTGACGGCGGTATTTCGCTTCCCGATACGGTTACATATATTGGCAAGGGTGCGTTTATGGGATTTCAGGGGGATGAAAAATGTGAAAAGGAACACGGAAAACTTAACACTTCTTTTTCAATGCCGGATAATATTGTGACGGCGGAAAGCAATGTGTTTTATAAGTCGGGCTTGACCTCGATTGATTTTTCGCAAAGCCTTGTCTACATCGCTTCGGGCGCTTTCAGATATTCAAAGCTCAGCGAAATTGAAATGCCTGATTCCGTTATCAAGGCGGAAAATTATTCCTTAAACTGTAAGGAACTTGAAAAAATTTACTTTTCCGACAATCTTGAAAATCTCAGCAGGTTTATTTATGTCAGCTTCCAATACTACGAGGGTGACAAACCGAATGACGATAAGCCTTATCCGAAATATTATGAGGTTTCAGCCGATAATAAGGACTACGCTTGCCTTGACGGTGTGCTTTATAATAAGGATATGACCGAACTTCTCCGTTTTCCGTGCGGCAGGGGTGACGATTTTACACTCCCGCAAGGTTTAAAGAAAATCGGCAACAGCGCTTTTTCTTTTTCAAAAAACATTACTGCATTTGATATTTTGCAAAGTGTCGATACTGTCGGCTCTTCGGCGTTTTATAAATGTGAATCGCTTGAAAGCATATTTATCCCGTCAAATGTTAAGGAAATCGGAAGCGGTGCTTTTTCAAATTGCCAATCGCTTGAAAAGGTTGCATTTGACGATAATATGAAGCTTGATAAACTCAGCTCTGCGTTTGCCGATTGCGGTAAACTTTCAAATGTCACTTTCGGCAAAAACTGCGAAATAACTCAATTGTCCGCTTTTCCGAATTGTGCAATAAAAAATATTGATTTAAGCAGTGTTAAGACTGAAAAACTCGGCGGTTTTCAAAATAACCCTCTTGAAAGCATAACGATTCCCGACGGCACAGAGGTGATTTCGTCACACGCTTTTGAATCGACGCCTCTTAAAGAAATTGCCTTTCCGAAATCGACAAGAATTATTGAATCTTTTGCGTTTGCTGATTGCTACAGGCTGAAAAATATCGATTTTGCAAACGTTCAATATCTCGGCGAGGCTTCGTTTAAAGATTGCCAGTCGCTTACAAGCGTCGACCTTTGCGGAGTGTACTATCTCGATAATGACGAAAAACTTGAAGATTACTTCGTTTTTGCGGGTTGTGACAATCTTAAAAAGATATATTTCACAAGAAAAGAGACTGTTATCGGTGAAAACTGTTATGCCGATAACGATAATCTTCGAACCGTTGTAATCGGCTCACTTGTAAACGATATAGAGGACAGAGCTTTTGCCGATTGCCAAAACCTTGAAACTGCGATTATTGCAAGCGAGGTAAAGAATATTTCAGACACTGCATTTGAAAACTGTAATAATCTTACTATCGTGTGCCAAAAATCCTCGACGGTCGAGGCGTATGCGATAAAAAATAAAATTCCTTATGAAACGTTTACGATTGCTCCTATTGCCGACCAAATTTATACAGGCAAGGCGATTACACCGAGCTTAAACGTTACTCAAAGCGGTAAAAAACTTACGCTTAATTCGGATTATTCGGCAACATATAAGGATAATATTAATATAGGCACGGCTAAGGTGGCAGTGTCCGGTTTGGGTGATTACAGTATCTTTGCCTCGGTAGTGAAATTTAATATCGTTGCCGCCGTTATCCCTTCAAAGCCCGATAATAATACTCAGCCAAGCGCACCGACTCAAAAGCCGAGGGTGGCAGTTAAAGCGGCAAAGCCTAAAAAGACGTCAATTAAAAAGACTAAAAAGGGCAAAAAGTCACTTTCTTTTACACTCAAAAAGGTAAGCGGTGTAAGCGGATATCAGGTGCAAACGGCAACGGATAAGAAATTTAAAAAAGGCAGAAAAACCGTTACCTCAAAGAAAACGAATGTGACGTTTAAAAAGCTTAAAAGTAAGAAAAAATATTACGTTCGTGTTCGCACATATAAGACTGTTAAAGGCAAAAAATATTATTCCGACTGGTCAAAAACAAAGAGCGTTAAAACAAAGTAACGTTGCCTGTTTCATTCTTTTATGATATAATGGTTAAAAATATTATAATATACGGTGAAAGTTATGACGCAAAAACAAAGAATGGAACAGGGCTTGATTTATGACCCAATGGTTGATGAAATAATGAACGAGCAGTCGGGTGTGTCGCAGTATATGAAAGAATATAACACACTCGGTTTGGGGGATGAAAAGAGAATTGAAGAACTTCTCCCTCTTATGCTTGCCGAATGCGGTGAAAACTGCTACCTCCAGCCTCCTTTTTATGCAAATTGGGGCGGTGCTCATCTCCATTTGGGCAATAATGTTTACGCTAATTTTAATTTGACTGTTGTTGATGACGGGCATATTTATATAGGCGATTTCACTATGATAGGTCCCAACGTCACTATCGCAACCGCAGGACACCCGATTTTGCCGTCGCTTAGGGAAAAAGCGTATCAGTTTAATATTGATGTCCATATCGGCAAAAACGTTTGGATAGGCGCAGGAGCAGTCATTTTGCCCGGTGTCACAATCGGCGATAACTCAGTTGTCGGCGCAGGCGCAGTGGTTACAAAGGATATCCCGCCAAACGTTGTCGCAGTCGGCAACCCTTGCCGTGTCTTGCGTGAAATCAACGAGCACGATAAAGAATATTATTATAAAAACAGAAAAATCGATATAGAATAACACAAAACCGTCGGAACCCCCCCCCGGCGGTTTTTTTACTAATAAATTCCATTTCTCTTAATTGAATATACTTTCTAAAAATGTGCAAAATATTACAGAAATAATTACAATATTTATTAGGAGAATGGATATGAAAGCAACAGGAATTGTCAGAAGAATAGATGATCTCGGCAGAATTGTTATCCCAAAGGAAATCCGCCGTTCGTTTCGTATTAAAGAGGGTGACCCGTTAGAGATTTTTACCGATGCGGAAGGGGAGGTTATTTTTAAAAAATACTCTCCGATAGGGGAGCTTTCCAACTTCGCAAGTCAATATGCCGAGGTGCTCCACAAAAGCGGAGGGCTTCCGATTGCGATTATGGACAACGACCACGTTGTTGCGGCTTCGGGTATCAGCAAGAGGGAAATTCTTGAACGCAGGGTGACGAAAAATCTTGAAGAGCTTATGGAAAACAGAGCTATTCATATTACAAACGACAAAATTCCGTCAATAAGCGCTGTTGAGGGGTATGACAGAAAGGCAAACGTTGTTTATCCGATAATTTACGGCGGTGACGTTTCGGGTGCGGTATGTATGCTCGAGGACGAAAACCATACGCTTCCAAGCGAAACGGACATCAAGCTTGTTCAGGTTGCGGCGGCGTTTTTAGGCAAACAGATGGAATAATCGTTTGTGCACATTGCACAAAAAACAGTGCTTGTTTTTGTTCAATGTGTTACATAGGTAGAAAGTCGAAAAAAGGTCTTGATTTTTGATTTTGAGGGGCTATAATGTAGGCAATGAGAGGAAAAACGAAGGAACGCACGAGGTGCAAATAGGCAGATGAAGAAATTTCAAGACGAGGCATACGGATACATAAAAGATATGTTCGCTCAGCACCATATGGTCAAGCGAGTGGTTCTCTCCCTTATCAGTATCATTGTAATGGGCTTCGGAATTTCAATGTTCTCCCTATCGGGTTTCGGTGTTGATCCTTTCACGTCTATGAATATGAATGTAGCGAGCACAATCGGTATGGGCTTCGGCACATATCAGCTGATAATCAATCTTGTGATTTTGGTGTTTGTCATCATTGTGGCGCACCGTGGATTGGTTGGTGTCGGAACGGTGTTCAATATGGTAGGTTGCGGTTACACGTGTGAGTTTTTCCAAAACCTCTTTGCTCCGGCAGTCAATGAGCATTATACCTACGCCTTACGAGTACCCCTTCTCATTGTAGGCATAATTACTCTTTGCTTTGCTTGTTCATTATTCTTCACGGCAAACGTCGGAGTCGGTCCTTATGACGCATTAAGTTTTATGCTTGCAAGGTCGACGAAGTTTGAATATAAATGGATGAGAGTTGCAACGGATGTGACGGTTGTGCTTGTCGGCTTGATAGTAAGCGGCGGCGCTAAGGCACTTCTTGCAGGTGACATTTCAAAGGTTAAGAATATCGGAATCGGCACGATAATAACAGCCTTTTGTATGGGACCGCTCATCAATTTCTTCAACAAGTATGTTTCGGCGAAAATTTTTAATGTTGATTATGAGAAAATCAGCAAAGACGTTGCATTCTTTATGCTCAAAGGTGCAATGGTTAAAAATTCGGTTCCGGCTCATACTCAAAGGACAAGGTTTAATAACAATTCAACTACGGCTGAAGTGTTTTCCAAGTCAACAAGGTTGTAGGAATTAATTTTTCTCAACCTTTTTATATATACCAATTACGTTTTCACATAAATTTTACCCCTTAAAAAGAGAAAGGCGCTCCGTTATGAAGCGCTTTTTTCTTTTGCTCAAAAATGCCGACTTTGACAAAAGTATATACAGCTTTTTTATCTTTTAGTTAAAAGTGATACGACATTTATGGCAATTTATACAAAAAACGCTTCTGTTTTCTATACAAATTGTTGAAATTATCCGTAAGCTATTGACTATTGTTGAAAACTATTATACAATGTGCACAAAGACAAAAATAAGAGGTAACATTTATGAGCATTCAAGCAAAAAATATAAGAAATATTGTCTTTGCCGGTCACGCATCTAAGGGTAAAACCACTCTTTGCGAGGCTTTGCTTAATGTTGCAGGTACTACCGAGAGAATGGGCAAAACGGCTGACGCAAATACCGTTCTTGATTTCGACAGTGAAGAGAAAAAGAGAAAAATCAGCGTAAACAGTGCGGTTGCTTCATTTGAATATAAGGGCAAAAATATTAATTTGATTGATACGCCCGGTCTTTTTGATTTCGCTATGGGAACGAACGAGGGTATGAGAGCGGCGGACACGGCGGTTATTGTTGTTTCTGCACGTTCGGGTCTTGCTGTCGGTGCCGAAAAGGCATTTAAAAGCGCAGGTTCTCACGGTCTTTCCCGTATTTTCGTAACAACTAAGATGGAGGACGAAAGAGCAGACTTTTATAAGAGCTTTAACGGCATTGTCGCTAAGTTCGGCACTCAGGTTTGCCCCGTAGTTGTTCCCGTTATTTCAGACGGTAAGGTTGTTGCTTATTATAATATGATTGATTCCAAGGCTTATGAGTATGACGGCACTAAGCGTAAAGAGTCTGCTCTTACTCACGATGATGAGGCTCGTTTTGAGGCTATCAAGGCAGTATTTGCCGAGGCAGTTGCTTCAACCGACGAGGAGCTTATGGATAAATATTTTGAGGGTGAGGAGCTTACGGCTGAAGAGAAAATCAAAGGCTTAAAGCTCGGTGTTGCCGACGGCTCTATTATCCCTGTTTTTGCTCTTTCGGGCATTACCGGTATTGCGTGCGATATGCTTCTTGACTTTATCGCAGACGTTTGCCCAAGCCCTAAGAGTGAATATGCTATTGATTCAAACGGCGAGCCGGTTGAGCTTACCGCAGATGAAAACGGACCTCTTGCCGCAGTTTGCTTTAAGACTGTTGCCGACCCGTTTATCGGCAAACTTTCATATTTCAAGGTTGTCAGCGGTAAATTCAATTCCTCAACTCCTGCGTTTAATGCTAACACGGGCAAAGAGGAGAGAATGGGCAAGATTGTCAAGCTCTTCGGTGCTAAGCAGATTGATGTAAGCGAGCTTACGGCAGGTGATATCGGCGCTGTTACTAAGCTTTCGGGCTTTTCGACAGGTGATACGCTTTGCTCGTCATCTAACGTGGTTAAACTTGACGGCGTTAATATTCCGACTGCTTCTTATAAAGTTGCGGTATCCGCAGTTAAGAAGGGTGAGGAAGAGAAAATTGCCGCAGGTATCGCAAGGCTTTGCGAGGAAGACCCGTCGCTTACATATACAAATAATATTGAAACACATCAGCAAATTCTTTCAGGTCTGGGCGAGCAGCAGATTGACGTTGCCGTTTCAAGACTTAAAGATAAATTTGGCGTAGAGGCTAAGCTTGAAGCGCCAAAGGTTGCATACAGAGAAACAATTACCAAAAAGGTTTCCGCTCAAGGCAGGCATAAAAAGCAAAGCGGCGGTCACGGTCAGTTCGGTGATGTATTTATCGAGTTTGAGCCGTATGATACCGAGAAGTTATTGTTTGCCGAGAGAATTGTCGGCGGAGCAGTTCCTAAGAACTTCTTCCCGGCTGTCGAAAAAGGACTTAATGAATGTATGGAGAAAGGTATTCTTGCAGGATATCCTATGGTCGGTGTTAAGGCTACGCTTTATGACGGTTCTTACCACCCTGTAGATTCAAGCGAGATGAGCTTTAAAATGGCTGCCGCTCTTGCATTTAAAGAGGGCATTGCAAATGCTGCTCCCGTTCTTCTTGAACCGATTGTAACGCTTCGTGCCACCGTTAATGATGAAGCTATGGGCGATATCATAGGCGATATTAACCGCAGACGTGGCAGAGTTTTGGGTATGAACCCGACAGGCGACGGCAATCAAGAGATTATTGCGGAAGTTCCTGAGGCTGAAATGAGCACGTTCTCCACCTCAATGCGTCAAATCACGCAGGGCAGAGGCTCGTTTACTACCGAATTTGCAAGGTATGAACGTGTACCCGAGCATATTGCTCAAAATGTAATAGCCGAATCGGCAGCTAACTAATTTGTTATGTCGAAGACTTTTCGTCTTCTTCATTTTTTCCCAATTATACTAGGGGAAGCAGGCATCGAAAGGTGCCTGCTTTCTCTATTTATGGGTAAATAAAAGGCGACCAAAGGTCGCCTTAAAATGTTGAATTTATTAACTTATCCGATTGGGATTATTTCGTTGAATACTGCTGTCATTTTTTTGCTTATGTTCAAATCGAGATGGAGAGAGCCGAAATACCAATGCATATATTGCACGTTTTCCATAAGCTGCTGGAGGTATGTATTAAGCGGAGAAATAATAATGTTTTGGTTAGACCTCTGCTTTAAAATATCTTTTGCAACCGTCGGCGGCTCGTAGGTGAGAACGTAGTTAATATTCTTGTCCGTGTCACGAATGTTTCTTACTCCGTTTCTCATATCGTCGGCACTCGGAAGTTCGCTTTCCCACCAGCTTACGTTTTCCTCTCTCATATAAGCGTCGTCGCTTTCTCCACCGCCCATAACAAAGAAACTCTTGCCCTCAAAGGTGAAAATTTCGCCACGCATAAGATGGTAAATATTGTCGGCAATCTTGTGAGTGTTTCCGCCTTTCCACCTGTACGGCTTGTAGGAATTTAATATGTCAAAATTTTCGTGTGCACCGTCTAAAAAGCAGATGGTGTATTTTCTTTTCTTTAAATATTCGAGATTTTTCCTCTCCGTTTTGTCGTGCGGATTCCAAATAAAGCCGAAATCACCGCAAACAATAAGAATATCCTTTTCGCCGAGCTTGTTTAGTTTTGGATTTTTAAAGCACGAAATGTCCCCGTGCGTGTCCCCTGTAATATATACCATAACTTTCTCCAAAAAATATGAAAAATAGACTTTAAAAACAGTCAAAAAAATGTTAAACTATGTAATATATAATATAATTAATTTCAAAAGGTGTCAAGTCTATGAAAAAAACACTTTGTATATTTTTATCGTTTATAATGTTAATAACCTCATTTTTTGCGCTTCCTTTTTCAAGTCAGGCGGCAACGTATAAGCCCGATAGGAAGATTTATGCCGAGGCGTATATGCTCATAAATCTTGATGACGATTCCTATCCCGTTGTGGCGCAGAAGAATATTGACGAGCGCCTTTATCCCGCTTCTCTTACGAAAATTGTAACGGCTATGGTTACGCTTGAAAATGTTAAGGACGTCAGCGTTAAAACTAAAATGAGTCAGGCGGCTTATGACGCATCTGTCGGCACGGGTGCTCAGGTGGCAGGTATAACTGTCGGTGAGGAATTGAGCGTTGATACTCTTTTGTATCTTACTATGGTTTACTCTGCGTGCGACGCTTGTGAGGTTCTGGCTGAATTTGTCGGCGGAACTAAGGAAAATTTCGTTAAAATGATGAACGATTGGGTTAAAAAGGTCGGTTGTAACGGTACGCATTTCACTAATCCGTCGGGTCTTCACGACGATAATCACTATACCACCGCACGTGATATGTCCAAAATCACACTTGAAGCGCTTAAAAATTCCGCTTTCGTCAAATATTCAACCACAACCGAGTATAAATATAAAGGCTACACTTTGCCTCACACCAATTTAATGCTTCACCCGGGCTACGTCACTTATTATTACGAGTACGCTCAGGGTATCAAAACAGGCTCAACCGAGCAGGCGGAGTATAACGTTATCGTTAAGGCTTCAAAAGACGGATATAATTATCTCGCTATCGTTATGAAGTCGCCGCAGCAGAAAATTAAAAATCAAAGCTATTTGACCAAGTGCTCGTTTGTTGACGCAAAGTCGCTTTTTGAATGGGCATTTGACAGCTTGAAATATACAACGATTGTCGCTAAAGATGAAGTAATAGGCGAAGTCCCTGTTGAAAACGGTAAGGACGCCGATACAGTTGCTCTCGTTGCGGCAAAAGATACTAATGTTATCGTTCCCGTCGGGCTTGATAAATCGGCTGTCATTATTGAAATTACGGAAAAACCGTCATCTCTTAAAGCACCTGTCGCAAAAGGGCAAAAGGTGTGCAGTGCAAATATTATTTACGGCGACGAAGTTATCGCAAGCGTTCCTCTTGTTGCCGCCAAAACGGTTGAACTTTCAACATTTTTAAAACTTATCAATGCGATTAAATCGTTCTTCTCCCTGACTGTCGTTAAAGTTATCCTTGTAGTTGCACTTCTTGCGCTTATTTTGTACGCTTACGTTTTCTTCAGAAGCCTTAATAAAAAGAAAAAGGTTGAAAAAAGACGTCAGGCAAGACGTGACGCACATTCAGGTCCTGATGATTTAGAGCCGCCTCGTCGTCGCTGACTTCGTTCCCTCAAAATAAATTTCTTTAATGCTTATTATGAAATTTATTTATCGTTCACTGCGTAGCTCCTCCTCTCCCCAAATGTTGACTTCGTATTGTTAATAATAAAGGCGAACACATATCGCTCCCTACGATTTTCTCAAAATTCGACACACAAACGTCGTAGGGGCGACCTGCGGTCGCCTTTTTTCACTTTATTTAAACAGTTTTTTTATTCTCTTTTCAAGTTTATAAACATAAAGAAGCGTCACCTTATCGATAAGCACTTCATAGACAAGAAACATAACGTTCATCAAAAGTGCAAATACGGCAATAAACCACTTGCCCTGACCTTCTTCCAAAAACGGAATGCCGAACACTTTGATAAGAATTATCTGGCATAAAAACATCATAATGTTAAAGAAAACAAGTTTAGTAAAAATTCTAAGCCCTTTTACTTTTATTTTGCCGAAATAATCACGCACAATGGGGTAGTAGCCGAAGAAAATTACATACATCATCATACATTCCTTGTCGGTCACAAGAATGAACGATAAAAGGCTTGTTGCAATATATGTTATCCATGCGCTTTTTGTGCCGAATGTGCGATTTAACATAATCATCAAAAGCCCCAAAAACATAGGTGCGGCGTAAGCCAAAACCATAGTTATTCCGCCTAAGAAAAGCATTAACACTCCCAAAGCGGTCGAAAGCGAGCAGACGGCAAGCTTTGTTGAATTTTTCAAATTAAACACCACAAATCTATTATCTTATTCGATATTAAACATAATATCACTAAATTAAATTTATGTAAATAGTGTGAATAATGAGTTAAAAATCTGTTCATTTTTATTAATTGCTATTTACAAATATAATGTGTAAATATATAATAAATATAAATAGCAATGGCTTTAAGGGGATGTTATATTTTGAAAAAAATACTTGTTTTATCACTTTGCGTGATTTTAATTGCGGCGTTTACTTTTGCCGCTTGTTCCAAAAACAGTGATGACAAAACAACTACTGCAAAGGAAAGTACAACGGCTGCGGCAAGCGACCTTGATTCAAGCGATAACGAGTTCGGTCTTGAAGAAGAAACCGTTACAAATAAAGACGGCAAGGCTGTTACCGATTCAAAGGGTAAGGCTGTAACAACAGATGTCGCAGTTGTCTATAAAAAGGATAAAAAGGGCAATACATACGCTCAAAAGCTTGATAACAGCGGCAAAGAGGTTACAGATAAAAAGGGTAATCCCGTAACTGTTAAAACCGAAACCACTAAGAAAAGCGGTAAAACCACAAGGGCAAATGCAGATACTACAGGCAGTGCGAAAACCACGGCAAAAGAAACTTCAAGCCCTAAGCCTACAGGCACTACCAAAAAGGGTGCAGGTACTACAAAATCATCAGATACAACCGCTTTTGAGGGAATGGAGAAAGTGCCTAAGACTTCGGCAACCGGTAAAGAGGTCAACTTCTCCAAAGAGGACCAGCAGATTATAGCAAATATGCTCGAAGTGCCTTATCTCTACCTTGAAAGTTACGAAAATTCAAGCGGTGTTCCGATTAAAATTGCGGCATATACGGCTATTTGGATGGCTCAGCACGACGGCGGGACGGCAAGCACTTATCCGTCAAGTCCCGTTGTTTTAAATCTTTTTAAATTCTACGGTCAGACAGTTGTAAACTTCAAAACTCAGGTTAATAAGCAAGGCGCACCGATTAAGTATAACAGTAAAAACGATACTTTTTCAGTCAGCAAATATCCTGAAAAGAAGCAGACTGTCGAGATTACTAAAATTGAGGACCTTGGGGATAATAATTTCTATAAAGTAACCGGTAAGGTTTCTCACGCAGACGGTATTAAAGAAGTTCAGGCTGTAGTTCAAAAGAATAAACTCGACTCAACCCTCGGCTTCTCAATCAAAGCACTGAAATGGAGTAAATAATTTCAATTTTTGACTGTCTGAAATTCAAAAAATATCGTAGGGGCGAACTGTGTTCGCCTCTTTTTTATTGATTATCCTTTTTGATAGTGATATAATTTAACTACTAAAGAGAAAAGAGTGAGAATATGACTAACGAAGAAATATTGGAAAAAATTAAAGGCGGGCTTATTGTTTCGTGTCAGGCGCTTGCAAGCGAGCCTCTTTATGACAGCTATATTATGTCGAAAATGGCTTGGGCGGCTAAGCTCGGCGGTGCTGTAGGTATCAGAGCCAATACCGTTAAAGATATAAAAGCGATTAAGGAAAAGGTTGATTTGCCTCTTATCGGAATTATCAAGCAAGACTATGACGACAGCGACGTTTATATAACTCCGACTATGGCAGAGGTTGACGCACTTGTTGAGGTCGGCTGTGAAATTATCGCAATTGACGCTACAAACAGGTTAAGACCTAACGGCGTCACTTTTGAGGACTTCTTTAAAGAGGTTAGAAAGAAATACCCACATCAGCTTTTTATGGCGGATACAAGCGCATTTGACGAGGGTAAAAAAGCGGAGGAACTCGGTTTTGATTTAATCGGCACTACTATGGCAGGCTACACTCCGTACACAAAGGGCACTTCTCTGCCTGATTTTGCTTTAATGGAAAGATATGTCAAAGAACTTCACACTCCCGTCATTGCCGAGGGTGGAATTTGGGTACCCGAACAGCTTAAAAGGGCACTTGATATCGGTGTTCACGCCGCAGTTGTCGGCACTGCAATTACAAGACCGAGAGATATAACAAGGCATTTTGTCGACGCTATCAGTGATAATAAATAGGAGAAAATTATGAGCTTGGATAAATTTAAAGGTGTATTTTGTGCACTCAATGCAATTTACGATGAAAACGATAATGTTGATTTGGAAAAAATGAAAGCGCTTGTAAAAGTGTATAAGTCACTCGGCGTTAAGGGTGTTTATGCGTGCGGTTCAACAGGCGAGGGCTTCTTGCTTTCAAGTGAGGAACGCAAGCAGGTTGCAAGAGCTGTTAAAGAGGTGGCAGGCGATGATTTTACGGTTATTGTTCACGTCGGCTGTGCTTCGACTAAGGAGAGTATCGAACTTGCAAAGGATTGCGAAAAAGTGGGCGTAGACGCTGTGTCTGCCGTTCCTTGCGTGTATTATCATCTCAGTGAGGAAAGCGTTAAACTTCATTGGAACTCGATTATCGACGCAACCTCTTTGCCGTTTATTATTTACAATATCCCTCAGCTTACATCATTTAATCTTTCACCCGAACTTCTTAGCGAAATGGCGAAAAATCCTAAAGTTGTCGGTGTTAAAAATTCGGCAGAACCCGTATATCTTATGGAGAGGTACAGAAGCGCTGTCGGTAATGACGATTTCATTATTTTCAACGGCTCGGACGAACAGTTTTTAGGCGGCAGACTTATGGGCGCAAATGCGGGTATCGGCGGTACTTACGGTTGTATGCCGGAACTTTTTGTCGAGCTTGACAGACTTATTAACAATAACGAGATTGAAAAAGCAAAATCACTTCAGTTTAAGATTAACGAGTGTATTTTTGACCTTCTCTCCTGCAAATCGCTTTACGGTGCGGCAAAGCAGGTTATGTCAATTCGCTTCGGTATCGAGTGCGGTAATCCGAGAAGTCCGTTTTTGCCTGTAAAACGTGAAGAGGCACAGCCGATTGCGGATAAAATCAATAAATATGTCAGCGAGATTAAATGATTTATGAAAAAGTACGATAATATTATATTTGACGTCGGCGACGTTTTGCTTGAATACCGCTGGAAGCAAATGCTTATGGATTGCGGTTTGAATGAAGAGGAAGCGGTAAGGGTAGGGCGTGAGCTTTTTGATGACCCTGATGACTTATGGCATATCTTCGACCTTGCGGTTATGAGTGATGAGGAAATATTAAACGCTTATTGCAAAAAGCACCCCGACGACGCAGAAATTATAACGTTTTTTATGCACCACGGCGAGTTTATGCACGTGCCGAGATATGAAATTTGGAAAGAGGTGCACAGGCTCAAAGAGGCGGGATATCATATTTACCTTTTGTCAAATTATCCCGAAAGTCTTTTCAAAAAGCATACCGAGTATGCCGATTTTATGAACGATATCGACGGACTTATGGTGTCGTATATGATTAATATTACCAAGCCCGACGAAAGAATTTATCAGGCGCTTTGTGATAAGTATTCGCTTGATAAATCAAAATGCCTTTTCTTTGACGATAGAGAGGAAAATGTTCTCGGCGCAAGAAAATTCGGTATGTCCTCAACTCTTGTGACGGATAAAGAATTTCTTTTAAACGAACTTAAAAAGTTATAAATCGAAAGATGTACTCTTGATAAAAGGGTGCATCTTTTTCTTTATTCACAATATACGTATATCGTGAATATTTCGGCGAAAATAAATTTTTTTGCCACTTTTTTTGATGAAATATAGCGTATATAGGCTATATTTTTCCCATTTCACGCTGTTAGTGAAGGGGGCTTTATTTATGGCTGAAAATGAATGTGAAAAATACTTTATTATATACGATTTTATGACGGAAAAATTGAAACTAAAAGGGGCGCAGCTTTTGGTTTATGCGCTTGTTTTCGGCTTTTGCCAAAACGGCAGGGGAGTATATGACGGCAGTATATCCTATCTTGCAAAAAGAACAGGGATAAGCAGTCGCACGGCGATACGAATACTTGACGAACTTGTTAAAAAGAAATTAATTAAGAAAAATGAAATTTACACTAATTGCGTTAAGTGTTGTACCTATGAAATAATGACACAGGCAGTGACAAAATGTCATAACCCCACTGACAAAATGTCACAGGGGTGGTGTCAAAATGTCATAGGGGGTACTGACAAAATGTCATATAATAATAAAGATAATAATAAAGAATATATTAAAGATAATAATAAAGGGATAACGCCCTTGGGAATATATAACAATGTATATTTGAGTGATGAGCAGTTTGAAAAACTGAAAACTTCTTATCCGAATGACTATATGGAAAAAATCAACTATTTTTCAGAATATATCGAGGCGACAGGTAAAAAATACACTAACCACTATTTAACGATTGATATGTGGGCAAAGAGGGATGAAAAGAATATGAAAAAAGAGGAAAGCCCGATTAAAAGACTTTCCTCTAAACCTACATATGACCTCGAAAAATTCAAGGAGTATGCATATAATAATTTTGAAATATGAGATTTATTACATATTTGCAATAATCTCTTTGATAATCTGTGCGGCTTTGCCTACGTCTGCCTTGCCTTTTGAGTTTTTCATAACGTAGCCGAACATAACGTTAATTGCCTTGTCCTTGCCGTTTTTGATATCCTCAACTGCCTTTGGGTTAGCCTCAACAGCACCCTGACAAAGCGCTTTAAGTTCGTCGTCACTCATACCTTTAAGGTCATCGGCATTGATGTATTCGCTGACGTCTTTACCGCTTTCAAGCATTTGTGAGAGAACCTCTTTTGCCTTGTTTGCCCTGATTTTCTTTTCATCAATAAGTTTAACAAGGTCGGCAAGCTGTTTTGCCGTGGTCTTAATTTCAAAGTTTTCCTTGTCCTCTTCTGTTTGAAGAGTGGCATAAATTGTGCCGATAATAAGGTTCAAAACGTTTGATGCGCTTGCACCCTCGTTTACCGCACTGTCGAAAAACTCGGTAACGTTTCTGTATTTATAAATAAGCCTTGCGTTATTTTCAGGAAGTTTCAAATCCTCAACGTATCTTTTAAGCTTAGCGTCGGGAAGTTCCGGAAGCGACTTTCTGATTTCTTCAACACTTTCGGGCGAAATATAGAAACGAAGAATATCAGGCTCGGGGAAGTAACGGTAATCGTCCGCATTTTCCTTTGAACGAAGAACGTAAACAGTGTCGCTGTCGGCGTCGTAACGCATAGTTGACTGAATTACTTTCTCACCCGATTCGATAATATCCTCCTGCCTTTCCATTTCAAGCTCCATTGCTCTTACAATGTTTGAAAGGGAGTTGATATTCTTAATCTCGGTTCTTGTACCCCAAGGCTCACCCGGCTCGTGAATAGATACGTTTACGTCGCATCTCATTGAACCCTCCTGCATCTTACAGTCGGATACGCCGACATTTCTCATAATAAGCTGGAGTTTTTCAGCATATTCTCGTGCTTCTTCCGGAGTTTCGATATCTGCCATTGATACAATCTCGATAAGAGGAACACCGCCACGGTTGTAGTCTACATAAGTGTAGCCGTCCTCGTGAACAAGTTTACCTGCGTCCTCTTCAATGTGAATACGCTCAATTCTGATTTTTTTGCCTGAATCAAGCTCAACGTATCCGTCAACGCAAACCGGCTCGTCAAACTGCGAAATCTGGTATGCTTTCGGAAGGTCGGGATAAACGTAGTTCTTTCTGTCCATATGAGAGTTGTTGTTGATTTTGCAATGAACGGCAAGACCTGCTCTTACTGCGTAGTTGATAACTTCACGGTTTAAAACAGGTAAAGCGCCCGGCTGACCGGTGCAAACGGGACAGCAATGAGTGTTAGGCTCACCGCCGAACTGAGTGGTACACGAGCAGAAAATCTTAGTCTTTGTAGCAAGCTCAATATGCGTTTCTATTCCGCAAACTAATTTGTAGCTCATAATGTAACACCTCCCTCAAAATCTTCAACTTCACTCTTGTTGAGTTTCTCATAAAAATAAGCAACGTCAAGAATTTTCTTTTCATCGAATTTCTTGCCGATAATCTGCATACCGATAGGAAGCCCTGCTTTGTCATTTTTAACAGGTACGCTGATTGCCGGAACACCCGTAATATTGATAGGCACGGTGGCAATATCGGATAAATACATATCAACAGGGGAAGCACCCTCAAAACCAAGCTCAAAAGCGGTGTTAGGGGCTGTAGGAGCGATTAATACGTCGCAGGTGTTAAAGATATCGTCAAAGTCTGCAATGAGGTTTTGACGAAGCAGACAAGCCTTTTTGTAGTATGCGTCATAATAACCCGAGCTCAATACGTAAGTGCCGAGCATAATTCTTCTCTTAACCTCGTCGCCGAAGCCCTCTGTTCTCGTTTTGAGTATCATTTCCTCAACGTCGTTGAAATCTTTTGCTCTGTAACCGTATCTGATACCGTCATATCTGCCGAGGTTTGATGAAGCCTCCGCACACGCAATGATATAGTAAACAGGGAGCGCCTGCTGTAAAACAGGGAGGCTGATGTCAACTATCTCTGCGCCGTTTTTCTCAAATTCCTTGACAGCACCTAAAATTGCGTCCTTGATTTCCTCGTTGATTCCCTCAAAATATTCCTTTGCAATACCGATTTTAAGACCTTTAACGTCTGTTTGACCGAGTGTGTCGGAAATATTGCCGAAATCGAAATCAACGCTTGTTTGGTCGTGCTCGTCAACGCCTCTTATTGCGTCAAAAACGGTAGCCGTATCTTTAACGGAATTTGCAAGCACACCGATTTGGTCAAGTGATGAACCGTATGCGATAAGACCGTAACGTGAAACTGCGCCGTATGTCGGTTTAAGACCTACGATACCGCAGAATGAAGCAGGCTGACGAACAGAACCGCCGGTGTCCGAACCTAAGCCGTAAGCCGCAATATTAGCGCAAACAGCAGCGGCAACACCGCCTGACGAACCGCCTGTAACGTGGTTTGTGTTTCTTGGATTTAACGGAGCGCCGTAAACACTTGTTTCACTCGTTGAACCCATTGCAAATTCGTCCATATTCGTTTTACCGAGCATAACGGCACCCTGCGCTTTGAGTTTAGTCCATACGGTTGAATCGTAGTAAGGACGGAAACCCTCAAGGATTTTTGAACAGCAGGTGGTAAGGTCGCCGTCGGAACAGATGTTGTCCTTGAGCGTCATAGGAATACCGGTAAGTGTACTGCCTTTACCCTCAGCAATAAGTTTGTCGGCTGTCTTTGCATTTTCAAGTGCCTTGTCAAATGTTGTTGAAACGTAGGCATTGTATTTCGGATTGTCGTTTTCAATCGCTTTTATATATTTGTTTGTAAGCTCAACAGATGATATTTCGCCTGATTTGAGCATTTGTGATAAAGGTGCAATAATCTCTCTCATTTATATACCTCCCTTTACACAGAAAAAGCCCTTTGACGCATTGACGTTTGAAAGGATTTTTTCGTTAGGAAGCGACGGCTTAACCTCGTCGGCTCTGAATTCCTCGGCAGGAGTGGCAGAGGTGGAAATATTCCTGATTTTATCTGCGTCACCCTCTACGGAATTGTTAATCGTGTCGGCAAATGCGATAATGTCGTCCATATCCTTTATGATTTTGTCAAGCTCATCATCCGAAAAGTCAAGCCTTGCAAGATTTGCCAGCTTGATTACTTCTTCTTTACTTATCATAATTTTTACCTTTCTTTATTATACGGCTTCCCCTTGAGGGGAAGCTGTCAGCTTCGCTGACTGATGAGGTGATTTTTACATATATTCCCCTTGAGGGGAAGCTGTCAGCTTCGCTGACTGATGAGGTGATTTTTACATA
>CAMCHQ010000011.1 GCA_945874765.1 uncultured Clostridia bacterium | reverse complement strand
ATATAAAACGACAACAAAATGAAAAATGCGTCGCTTTATGTGAAATGTATTGAACTGTTATAAAAAATATACTATAATAATTTTATCGCTAAAAGGGGTTATGTTATGCTTTTATCTTTTAATTACAACGGCTGCAGAATACAGCTTTTCAAAATATTTGCCGATACGCTTGATTCCGTTGTTCAAATGCACTCCCACGCTAAAAACGGTTATGAAATTCATTATATAGCAAGGGGAAACGGAGTTCTTGAAACTGAAAACGAAAGCTATGAGATAAAGAAAAATTCGCTTTATGTTACAGGTCCGAACGTTCTTCATAAACAACTTTCAAGCAACGATAATCCCGTGTTCGAGATAAGCGTTTATTTAAAAATTCTCGGCAATACAGACGATACCGCTGTTCACTTTTTTGCCTCAAAGCCGTTTTGGATAGGTAAGTGCAGTGCGCCGCTTCGTAAAATATTCAATCAACTTGTTTCTGAAAATGAAAAAGCGGGACTGTGGCGGGAAAGTGTTTTGTCCTCTCTTACTTTGCAAATGATTGTTGAAATGACAAGGCTTTATTATCCCGATAACGCAAGCTCGCTCCTTCCGCCCGAGGATTATGATTTAAACGAAAACCGTTCTTGGATACTCGATACTCTTTTGCTTGATGATTGCAGTGATGTAACGCTTAATGATTTTGCAAGGGGTATGGGCGTTTCGCCACGTCAGGCACAAAGAATAATTAAAGATTATTATGGCTCTTCTTTTAAAAAGCTTCGTTATGAATCCAAAATGGCAATGGCGGCGTCACTTCTTGAAAGTGAAAATATTACTGTAAACGAGTGTGCTCAAAGGTGCGGTTACACAAGTTTAAGCTCGTTTGCAAATGCTTTTAAGCGCAAATTCAATATGAGCCCGAATGTTTATAAAAAAGAAATGCACCGCCATTTGGAAAAGGAAAAACATATCAAATTGTGATTTTTACTGTTAAATACAGCAACATAAAAAATGCTCAAGGACAAAATCCCTGAGCATTTTTCGATATACACGATTGTGAAATTGTATCTGATTTTGTTTGCGGCACTTTTTAAACAGCGCACGCTGTGATTAAGAATTGTACCTTTAACGCATAAGCTCGCACGGTGAAGCGAAAAAAGATTTTGCAATTTACTGTCTTGGTTGACGCAATATGCAAGCAATGCAAGTTGTACGCCGGCGGTCCCGTCACTCAGTATCGAAAGGTCCCCCGGACCTTTCTCCCAAATTTTTTCGCTTCGCTTAAAATTTGGACACTCGTGTTCGAGTCCCTACAACCCCGAAATAATAAAAATAGCGAAGTAGACAAATCTACTTCGCTATTTTGGTACGCTGGAAGGGACTCTCGTCGAAACATATTCCGTGTTTAAACAATTTTGCTGTGCAAAATCATAACAAACACTGCATATGTTTCTCCTCTCCCCCACAAAGTCTTTGACTTTGCGGGGACCCCGAAAAAAGGGGAGTTCTGCGTAAAACCCGACGCAACATAATAAAATAACCGTCAGGAATAAATCCTAACGGTTATTTTGGTACGCTGGAAGGGACTCGAACCCCCGACCTACTGGTTCGTAGCCAGTCACTCTATCCAGCTGAGCTACCAGCGCATTTATGTGTTGCACGTTTTTGTGCTTAGATAATATAACACAAATAAATCAAAAATGCAACACTTTTTTTATTTTTTATAAGGATTATTTGAAATATATTTTTCAAGAATGTCTGCCGCAAGTGCTACAAGCTCTGGGCACGGACGTTTTTTGTAATATTCCTTTGTTCGCATTTCGGCAAGCGGGGAATCGGGTCCCGGCTTTGAAAGACCGAGAAGTTCACGGCAGACTATTGAGCCGTTTGCCTCTCTGAATTCATTTGCCACAGCCTGAACTCTTTTATAAATTCCCGATTTGTCATCATCATAAAGTGCCGAAATAACAAACGTCATACCCGAAACGGCGCCGCAGACCTCTCTCATTCTGCCCATTCCGCCGCCGAAGCCTATGGTTAATTTTTCCACAAGCGGTTTTGGCATATTCATTTCATCCGAAAAAGCGGCGGCAACTGCCTGTGAACAGTTAAGTCCGCTCATAAAATTTTCTTTTGCCGATTCACCTTTAGTCATTTTAATCTCTTTTCTTTGATTTTATATATTATTACTATTTATATTATTCACCTTATTCACCGAAAACGATGTCTCCGCCCGAATTTGAAGTTGTATCCGGTGCTTGCGTTTCAACAGGTGAGAATACTGCCGAAAAGCTTGCGTTTTGATTTGCGGTAAATGTGTATTCCTCTTTGCCGCTTACTTTAACGCCGTTTGAATACCAACCGTCAAATTTGTATCCGTCGTCAGGTCTTGCAATAAGAGTAACTTTTTTGCCGTTTTCATATTTGCCGTCACCCTCAGCTTCACCGCCGCCGCTTGAACTTGTGTTGATTATCCAAAGAGAAGCGGTAGTTTGCTTAGTGGTTTTCTCTGTTGTTGATTCGGTTGTGCTTTCGGTAGTCTTTTTCTCGGTTGTGCTGTATTCGTCGCTTGTAGAATCACTTTGAGCCGAAATTTTTGTAAGGTCTGATGAAGAAGTTGTGTTATCCTTATTCTTATTGTGCGCAATTGCGGCAACCGAAGCGATAATCGCAATAAGAATAACCGCAAGAACAGCTATAATTATAATACTTTTCTTTTCCGCACCCTTGTTTTTGTTATCGTGCTCGTTATTTCTGCGATTAGCGTATTGATTTTCTTCGTCATAATCATTATAGTTATCGTTATCGTTTTGATTTTGCGATTGATTATTAGGTTCGTTGACAGCTTTAAAGGTTTGAGTTTTGTCATCGTCAACTCCGTTTGCATTGTCAAAATCGTCCTCATCATAAAGAGGAGAGCCGCAAACCTCACATATGTATCTGTTGTCATCATTCTCTGCGCCGCAGTTTTTACATCTCATTATTTGTCACTCCTTAGAAATATATGTTAAAAAATAGTATAAATCAGTCTGTTTTTACTAAAATAGTATATCATAATGATGTATAAATCTCAATGTAAAAATGAATTTTTTAAAAATTATGACTTATTTTTAAATTTTCTATTGACATTTTGTGAGATTTAATATAAATTTAATATGTAGCGTTTTATAAAACGGATTCATATAATTCTGAAAGGGGAACCCTGAAAATGAACAAATATGTGAAAAAAGGCTTGTGCCTTGTACTTGCTACAGGATTAATCGCAAGCTCATTTGCAGGATGTGCAAAAGTAAATTACGTAACAGAAGGTGCTATCAAGGCTATTCACCAGATTAAAGACGGCAGCTGGAAAGACCAGTCAAACGGTGAGGACGCTAAGGATGCAGGCGATACTTCTGTTCTTGACAAGTCATTCGAGGCAGGTACATACGGCGGAGTTGAATTTAAGTCACTCGACGATGTTGCTAACTATTATAAAGAGGCTTATGATTATACTAAGACTCTTACTGCCGAATATACTAATGACAAGGGCGAAACTGAGACATACTACAAACTTCTCGGTGATGAAACATTGAACGTTGGTTCTGTTATGATTGACGGCAAGGAAAATACTGTTATTAATAAGCTCGTTCCGGGTATTGTTGACGGTTTGTTCCAGCCAAACATTTACGGTCTTGTTCCTTGTAACAACCGTAACCCTAAGCTTGATAACTATAACTGCGACGAGAAAGACCCGGGTGAGAAGGACTTTAGAAAGTCTTATGTTAAGCCTGAAGACGTTCTTGATGCTAACATTACAGATAACGGCGACGGAACTATCACAATGGTAATTCAGCCAAAGGCTGCTGAAATGAGTATGAGAGGCGAGGACTCACAGGGTGACTTCTTCGAGGTTCTCGGTGATATCAGTTCAACTGTTGCTCAAATCAGTGTTATTTCATTTGCTCAGGGTGACGCAAAGGATAACATTAAGGTTACTTATAAGGGCGGTACAGTAACTTGCACAATTAATACTAAGACTAAGGAAATCACTAAGGCTGAGTATAACATGGTCGCAGAGGTAGCTGTAAACCACGCAACAGTAACAGTTATTAAGGATAAGAGTGCATCTCTTACAATCACTTATAAGAACACATTCCCTGCTTCTGCCGAGTATATGAAGGAAAAGAAGGGCGTAGTTAAAAAGTAATTAAGACTTTGATAAAGTGGCTAAACCGCGCCGAATATTATAATAAATAAACCTTTTTGCCTCCCTTGCAAAGGGAGGTGGGTACAACTTGTTGCACTTAGAGGGATTGGAAAAATGGCAAGGACATCGAGTACTTGCCATTTTTGGCGCTTTCCGTCTTTTGCTCGGGGGCAGTACCCATGTACAGCTCCCACTCGCAAAATACGAAATTTATCTCACTTTCTCAAAGTCTTACGTCACTTATTTTTTGATTTATTTATCGACGTTTGTTCATAATATGTTGGTTGAATTAAATATGATAATAGGTTATAATTTACATATAATGTTTTATTGAGAGGGGTATCTTATGCGCAGGATTATTAACATTGACAAAGATTGGAAATTTTCTAAAAACGCAACGTCTGTTCCAACCTCATTGCCGAGTGACTGGGAAAGTCTTGATTTGCCTTACACTTGGAACGGTGATGACGGGCAGGACGGCGGTAATGACTACTACCGTGGCAAGGGATATTTTGCGAAAATTTTGGCTAAAAGCGATATTCCCGAGGGTGAAGAAGTTTATCTTCAGTTTGACGGCGTAAATTCAACGGGTACGGTTTATTTTAACGGTAAAGAAATTTGTGTTCACGACGGCGGATATTCTACTTTCAGAGTTAAACTTGACGATATTAAAGACGAGAATTTACTCGTGGTAGTTGCCGATAACTCACCTAACGATTACGTTTATCCGCAGGTTGCCGATTTCACATTTTACGGCGGTATTTACAGAGATGTAAGCCTTATCGGTGTAGGTAAAAACCATTTTGACCTTGATTTTTACGGTGCGCCGGGTATTGCCGTTACGCCTAAAATTGACGGTGATGACGCAAAAATTACAATTGACGCATATTGTGACGGCGAGGTTGAATTTGAAATAGGCGACGGCGAAAAGGTTGTGGCAACTGCAAAGGCAAGCGGTAAAAACCCGAGTGCCGAGCTTGAAATTAAAGACGTTCACCTTTGGAACGGCGTCGATGACCCATTCCTTTATACTGCTGTTGCAAAACTTATTGTTGACGGACAGGCGGTTGACGAGGTTAAAACACGTTTCGGCTGCCGTACCTTTGAGATTGACCCGCAAAAAGGATTTATTTTAAACGGCAGAGAATATCCTTTAAGAGGTGTTTCAAGGCATCAGGACAGACCTCATATCGGTAATGCGCTTTTGCCCGAGCATCACAAAGAGGATATGGATTTAATCTGCGAAATGGGTGCTAATACAATTCGTCTTGCACATTATCAGCACGCACAATATTTTTATGATTTGTGCGATGAGAGAGGTATCGTTGTTTGGGCTGAAATTCCGTATATTTCAAAGCATCTTGAAAAAGGTGTTGAAAATACAAAATCTCAAATGAAAGAGCTTATTTATCAAAACTATAACCACCCGTCAATTGTTGTATGGGGACTTTCTAATGAGATTACAATGGGCGGTGCAACTCCACCTATTATTGAAAATCATAAAATGCTCAATAACCTTGTTCATTCACTTGATAAAACAAGGCTTACAACCGAAGCTGTTCTCACTGCCTGCAATATTAATGAGGAATATGTTCATATTTCCGACGTGCTTTCATATAACCATTACTTCGGCTGGTACGGCGGTGATGTGTCAATGTACGGCAATTGGTTTGATACATTCCACAAAAAATATCCCAACAAGGCAATCGGTATGAGTGAGTACGGCTGTGAGGCACTTAATTGGCACACAAGCAATCCCGAGCAGGGCGATTATACCGAGGAATATCAGGCATATTATCACGAAGAGGTAATTAAGCAAATTGCCGCACGTCCATATCTTTGGGCTACCCACGTTTGGAATATGTTTGATTTTGCCGCAGACGCACGTGCCGAGGGCGGCGAAAACGGTATGAACCATAAAGGTCTTGTCACTTTTGACAGAAAATATAAAAAGGACAGCTTCTATGCTTATCAGGCTTGGCTTTCCAAAAAACCTATGCTTCATATCTGTTCAAAGAGATATATTGACAGAGTTGAGGATGTAACTAAAGTTACCGTTTATACAAACCTCGACGAGGTTGAGCTTTTTGCAAACGGTGAAAGCGTCGGCAAGCAAAAGAAAGGTGAGTTCCCGTTCTTCCATTTTGAAGTTAAAAACGAGGGCGAAACCACACTTGTCGCAAAAGCAGGCGATTTGGTTGACGAGGCTAAAATCAGAAAAGTTGACAAGTTTAATGAGGATTACAGGCTTAAAGAAGAGGGCGCAGTAATTAACTGGTTTGAGATTGACACACCTACCGGCTACTACAGCGTAAACGATACTTTGGGCGATATTCTTTCAACCTTTAGGGGAAAAGTTTGCGCAGTTAAACTTCTTCTTAAAATGAAAAAGGCGCTCACCCCTGACGGCCCTAAGGAAAAGGGCAAGAAAAAGGGCGCAGAAATTATGGGCTTTAAGCTCAATGATATCAACAAGACTATGATTGATATGATGAAAGGCTTTACCGTTAAGCGTGGACTTATGATGCTCGGCGGAAAGTTTACGAAAGAGCAAATTCTTGAAATAAACGCAGTGCTTAATAAAGTTAAAAAGAAAAAATAATATATGTCAAATATGCGCAAATACTATTATCGGTGATAATGTGTTTTACGTTTTTGATGATGAAGTGAAAAGTATTGATGTTGACGAAATCAACAAAAATATGCTTACTCTCGGATTTATAACGGTCGGCGAGCTGGAAAAGCTTGCCGCCGTTTTTTCTTTGCCGAAAAATATTGTCGAGCTTTGCAGGAAAAAATCGGACAGTGCCTTTTTGACAAAATTTATCAATGATGATTTTACGTTTATCCGTCTTAATATAATATGTAATAATAAAGAGACAAACAATGAACTTGCGATTATAATTTCAAGAAATCTTATGGTGATTGTAAATATTTGCGACGATTTTTCATTTAATCAAAAGTGTTTTTCAAATGTCCTGTCAAATTCCGCCTGCGAAAGCGCAACGCTTGAAAAACTTATTTGCTCTTTTCTTGAAACACTTGCAAGACAGTGCTCTTCTCAGTTTGACGAGGAAGAGGAAATTGCCGCACTTGAAAAAGAGGTTATAGATAAAAACGTCGATAAATCCTTTACTGCACAGCTTATTGAAAAGAAAAGAGAACTTTTAAGGCTTCGTGCTTTTTATGAGCAGCTTATTGACGTGACGGAAGTGTATGTTGAAAATGAAAACGAAATTTTAGATGAAAAATCAATAAGGCTTTTTAAACTTTTTCGTGATAAGGCGGTGAGGTATAAGGAAAATACGGATATTTTGAGAGAAAGCGTAACTCATCTTTGGGACGCATATCAAACAAGCATTGACGCAGGGCAAAATGAAATAATGAAGCTTTTTACGGTAGTGACGTCCGTATTTCTTCCTATGACCGTTATTGTCGGCTGGTACGGAATGAATTTTAAATATATGCCGGAAATTTCTTCACGCTTCGGATACCCTTATGTGATTTTTCTAAATATTATAGTTGTTTTTTCGCTTATTTTTGTTTTTAAACGGAAAAAATGGATTTAAAATTGTGATTATTTCAACATTTTGATTGATTTATTTTAATAGACATAATAAATGTATAATGGTATAATAAATTCAATCTTAATTTGGAGTAAAACTATGAAAATTATTGAATGTAAAAATAATATATTTGTTCTCGATATGAAAAATACGCATTATGTTGTCGGTATTGATAAATTCGGCACCGACAGAATGATTTATTGGGGCAAAAAGTGTGACGTTGACGATTATGAGATTTTCACTTTCGGTGATGAAAATTCAAACCATACGGTACTTGACGAAATAAAACAGGAATGTACCGTTTTCGGCAAAACTA
Source organism: uncultured Clostridia bacterium (assembly GCA_945874765.1). Taxonomy (GTDB): domain Bacteria; phylum Bacillota; class Clostridia; order Oscillospirales; family Acutalibacteraceae; genus Eubacterium_R. The sequence continues at coordinate 61,671 of CAMCHQ010000011.1, read as the reverse complement.
TGTATCGTGAATGTGTGCTAAAGGCAAATTTCTATGACTCGTGCAGAGAAATTAATTCGACTTTTATCGGTGCAAATGTCGAAAAAGACAGATTGGTGCTTAATTTCAAAGATGAATATTACGGCTTCGTTTATTCGATTAATTATAGAATTTTTGCCGATTGCGACATTGTCGAAAAGAGTATAACCGTTAAAAACGAAAGCGAAAACGATATTGAGTTTGAAAGACTTTTCAGTGCGGAATTTACTTTGCCGTCAAAGGACGAATATATCATTTCAAACACCAACGGCGCTTGGGGCGGAGAATGGATTGAAGCAAACGAAAAACTTTCTGCCGGCAGTATTGTTTTTGAAAGCAAAAGAGGCATAAGCGGTCATAACAATTCGCCTTATTTTATAGCATATCAAAATGCAGATGAAAAAAGCGGCGACGTTTATTTCGGTTCGCTTGCCTATTCAAGCAATTTTAAGGTTATTGCAAACCGTGATTTGTATTCAAATACAAGAGTTATTTTGGGTATGAACGATTTTGATTTTTCTTATGTTTTAAAAAGCGGAGAAAGCTTTACCACACCTTGCGTTTATGCCGGCAATACTCAGGGCTTCGGCGAGATGTCAAGGCAGATGAATACCCTTGCGATTGAGCACCTTTTGCCACGTCAGTTTAACGATAAGCAACTTCCCGTTTTGTATAATTCGTGGGAGGCAACCGGTTTTGACGTTAATGCAAAGGGACAGCTTGAACTTGCAAAAATTGCCGCAGATTTGGGCGTTGAACTTTTTGTTATGGACGACGGCTGGTTCGGCAAGAGAAACAATGATGACGCAGGTTTGGGCGACTGGTTTGTAAATAAGGATAAATTTCCTAACGGCTTGAACGAACTTATTGACGGGGTTAATGAACTCGGAATGGACTTCGGCATTTGGGTTGAACCGGAAATGGTAAATCCGAATTCAGACCTTTACCGTCTCCACCCGGAGTGGACTTATCATTATGATACAAGAGTTAAAAGCGAACTCAGAAATCAACTTGTGCTCAATATGACAAGGCAGGACGTGTGTGAATATGTGTTTGAATGTCTTGATAATCTTTTGAGCGAACATAATATCAAATACATAAAGTGGGATATGAACCGTCCGTTTTCGGAAACGGGTGCGGAAAATCTCTCCTGCCCTAAAATGCTTTATTATCTTCATAATAAGGCTGTTTACGATATTGTCGACAGACTTAAAGAAAAGCACCCGCACGTTGCGTTTGAGGCTTGTGCTTCGGGCGGCGGCAGAGCCGATCTCGGCGCACTTTCTCATTTTGACCAATGCTGGACAAGTGACAATACGGACGGTATTGACAGAATGACCATTCAGCACGGCTATTCTCTTTTGCGACCTATTAAAGCTATGCGTGCGTGGGTGACTGATATTGCCGGAATTAATAAGCCTTGTTCACTTGATTTTCGTTTTAATATCGCTATGCAGGGCGCTCTCGGTCTCGGCGGAAATCTGCTTAAATACAGTGATGAGGATAAGGAAATTTCCAAGAAAAACATTGCCCTTTATAAGTCAATCAGGCATACCGTGCAGTTCGGCGATTTATACCGTGTTTCAAATCAGGACGATAACGAGGTTTTGATTAATTCCTATGTTGAAAAGGATAAATCAAAGGCGGTTGTGTTTATTGCAAGCAGGGGAACAAGATTTTACAAGAAGAGAATTAATGTTCTTTTTGACGGTCTTGAAGAAAATGCAAAATATAAGTTTACATTCCAAAATAAGGAATATGTCAAAAGCGGTGCGTATATGGCAAATGTCGGCATTCCTGCTCATATTCACGGCGCATACTACAATGAAATAATAATTTGTGAAAAAATTTGATAATTTTTTTATCCGTCAAAACGACCTGTTTTGGCGGATTTTTTAATATTTGTAACCTGTTGTTTACAAAAGAGTTACAAAAAAATCTTGATTTATCGTATAAGTTGATATATTATATAATTATTAATAATGAAAAAGTGCGCAAAGGCGCAAAATTATAATAAAAGCACAAGGGGATAAAATCGTGATAGAATTCAGAAATGTATCAAAGGTTTATGACAGTAACGGTACCCACGCCCTTTCAAATGTTAATATCAAAATTGAGGACGGAGAATTTGTTTTCGTTGTAGGCTCTTCGGGTGCAGGTAAAAGTACATTTTTAAAACTCATAATGCATGAGGAAAAGCCGACCGAAGGCGAAATTATTTTTAATGAATATTCATCTGCTACTCTTAAGAAAAAGCAGGTTCCTTATTACAGAAGAGAAATGGGCATTGTGTTCCAGGACTTCCGCCTTATTCCTAAGATGTCGGTTTATGACAACGTTGCGTTTGCAATGCGTGTTATCGGCGCAAAGGAAAAGGAAATTCGTAAGAGAGTGCCTTATATTCTTCAGCTTGTAGGTCTTTCTCAAAAGGCACGTTCAATGCCTAACGAACTTTCAGGCGGTGAACAGCAGAGAGTTTCTCTTGCAAGAGCACTTGTTAATAATCCTAAGGTTATTATTGCGGACGAGCCTACCGGTAACGTTGACCCTGAAATGAGCCACGAGATTGTAGGTCTTTTGACTAAGATTAACAATGCAGGCACAACCGTTATTATGGTTACTCACGAGCACGATTTGGTCCGTTCGTTCCAAAGACGTGTTATTGTTATTAAAAACGGTGAGGTTGTATCCGATACTCCCGACCCTACCCACGCTCAGTTTACAGGCGAAAATCCTAAGGAGGACACCGATATGTTCTTCTTTGACGAGGACGTTGAGATTGATAATGTCGACGTTTTGCCTAAGGACGAAAACGAGGAAGATATTTTTGATAACCTCGAAAGCGTTGTAGACGATGAAAGCGAAGAGGAAGAACAGGGAGGTGAGCAGTAATGACAGGCGCAAGCTTAAAATATTTAATTAAAGAAGGTTTTAGGAATACTTGGACCAACAGAATGATGTCAATTGCGTCAATTTGTGTTCTTATGAGTTGCCTTGTTCTTATCGGCTCGGCTTCAATGATATTCCTTAATATCGATTCTCTTCTCGGCAAGATTGAAGAGGAAAACGTAATTATGGTTTACATCTCTAATGATGCAACACCTGACGATATTACAAATATGCAAAACGAGATTAATGCCTGCGGAAATATCAAGAGCGTTGAATTTGTTTCAAAGGAAAGCGCTTGGCAGGAACAGCTCAATACTATGGAGGAGGCTCAGGCTGAATTCTTTACTCAGATAAGCTCGGATATTCCTCTTCCGAATGCATATAAAGTAACTGTTGAAAATCTTGACAAATTTGATGAAACGGTAGCAAAACTCAAGAAAATACCGCATATCGACACTATCAGGGAAAACAAAAACCTTGCTAAAAAACTTGTTGCTTTAAGACAGGGAATTACAGTTATTTCGGTTGTTATTATTGCAGTGTTGTTTGTTATTTCTCTTTTCATCATTTCAAATACAATCAAGCTTACGGTTTACAGCCGTCGTTTGGAGATAAGCATTATGAAATCGGTCGGCGCAACAAATTCGTTTGTCCGTCTGCCGTTCGTGGTTGAAGGTATAATCCTCGGTATCACCTCCGGTGTTATCAGTTTGGGATTTGTGTGGGGACTTTATGAGCTTGCGGTTAAGGAATTTTCGGATATTCTCAGCTCGTTCAACGGCTTAGCATTCCTTAAATTTGCCGATTATGCACTTCCGATGCTCGGTATATTTGTAGCTATCGGTGTTGTAACCGGTGTCGGAGGCTCAATTATTACAATGAGTAAATATTTAAATAAGGAAGGCAGTGAAATAAGTGGCATTTAGTATGAAACGAACATTGTCATTGATTTTAAGCTTTGCATTTTTTATATCAAGCTTTAGCGGTGTTATTTCGGCTCAGGCTAAATCGACCTCGCAGCTTAGAAGCGAAAAGCAGAAAATTCAACAGCAAATAGACAGCGCTCAAAGCAAACTTAATGAGCTTTCTGCCCAAAAGCAGAAAAACGAGGAATATCTTGAAACTCTCAGGTCAAAAATAAACTTGATGCAGGACAAGATTGATTCCCTTGAAGAAGACAAAGCTGCATTGCAGGCAGAAATTGACGCAATTTCGGCAAAAATCACTAAAACAGAACAGGATATTGCAGACGCTCAGGCAAAGATAGACCAAAAGCAGGCTGAATTTGACCAGACTTATCAGGTTTATTGCCAAAGGCTTCGTGCAATGTATATTTCGGGTTCGGCTTCAACTCTTGAGGTACTTCTCACCTGTAAGGACGTAAGTTCAATGCTTACACGTGCGCAGATGGTTAAATCCGTATCTCAGCAGGACAGCGCAATTCTTGACGACCTTATGACTAAGATGCAGGAAATCGAGAAGGAAAAGAAGAAACTTGAAGAAAAACGAACCGAATTAACTAAAGATAAAGAACAGCTTGAATCCAACAAGAAGGAACTTCAGTCAAGCATTGATGAAATTGATTCGTCAAAAAGCGAACTTGACGCAGAGGTTGCGGAATGTAACGAGGTTATGAGAAAACTTTCAAGCCAGTCAAGCGAATATAAAGAGCTTATTGAAACAAATCAGGCTCAGCTTGAACAGGTTGAAAGCGAAATCCGTGCGGCAATCGCATCTGCTTCAAGAGGCAGCGGTTCAATTTCGGGTTCAAGGGGCAGCGGCTCGGGCGAGCTTGGTTATCCAACGGATTCAAGAACTATATCGGCAGGTTATCCTAACTATTCATCGGGCGGATACCACGGCGGTATTGACTTCCCGGTAAGAACAGGCTCAAACGTATATGCTGCGGCTTCGGGTAAAGTTATTCTTGTTAAATATCTTAATTACAGCTACGGCAGATACATAATTATTGACCACGGCAACGGACTTTCAACGCTTTATGCTCATAATTCGGAGATTCTAGTTAAACAAGGACAAAAGGTGTCGAGAGGTCAACGTATTGCAAAGAGCGGTTCAACAGGTAATTCAACAGGTCCGCACTGCCATTTTGAAGTTCGTGTAAACGGTAGCAGAGTTAATCCGAATAACTACTTATAATCAGACTTTGATAAAGCGCCTAAACCGCGCCGCATAATATAAATAAACATTTTTACCTCCCTTGTAAAGGGAGGTGGGTGCAACTTGTTGCACTCGGAGGGATTGGAAAAATGCCAAGGACATCGAGTCCTTGCCATTTTTGGCGCTTTCCGTTTTTTGCGAGTGGGCAGTACACACGTACAGCTCCACTCACAAGAAAACGAAATTTATCTCACTTTCTCGAAGTCTAACGGCGTGAAGAAATTTATAATTTGACTTTTATACACGCTGAGTAATTTTAATATTTTTTATACTAAGGGGTGTAGCCAATGAAACAGAAGAGTTTTTTAACTAAAATTTTAGCTGTTTTGTTGGCTACTGCCTTTTTATCGGCTTCTCCGGCTCATATCGTGGCTTTGGCGGCAGGTAATTCACAAACCGACGAATATGCAGGTATGTCGGCTGAGGAAAAACAGGCGGCAATTGAGCAAAAAATCAAGGAACTTGATTCAAAACTTTCCACACTTGGTAAGGAGTCGAAGGAAACAGAGGAATATATCAATGCGCTTGATGAAAAAATTTCCTATTTGAAAAAACAGCTTGATTATTCCGAAAATAAGATTGAAGAATCAAAGAAAAAGATTAATGATTTGCAGCAGAAGTATAAGGATAATGAGGCGCAAATTGCCGAGCTTACAACAGACGTTGCAAATTTGGAGGCGCAAAATGCACAGCTTGAGCAAACGTTCAGCCAAAGTTTAGCGCTTTATTATCAGCGTATTCGTGCGATTTACGTCAGCGGTGAAACAAGTACAATTGCAATGCTTCTCACAGCGCCCGATATTTCAACGCTTCTCACAAGATATGAAATGATTAAGCGTGTGTCAAAGTGTGATAAGGAACTTTTGCAGTCTGTTCAGTCGCAGGCAAATGAGCTTTCAAAAACAAAACTTGAAATGCAGGATAAGCAAACCGCTCTTCAAAATGACCAGACGGCGCTTAAAACAACACAGCAAAATTTAACTACCTCTATTTCAACTCTTGAAACTCAACAGCAGGATTATTCCAAAAAGCAGGACGCTTATCAAAGCCAAAAGAGTGAATCGGACAAGCTTTTAAAGCAACTTGACGAACAGAAACAGACTTTCAGCGAATACAGAAATCAGGACCAAGCGGAGCTTAACGCAGTTAATGCAGAGATTGCAAAGGCGGCAGAAGCTTATAAAAAGAAGCTTGAGGCTGAAAAGAAAAAGACAACAACCACCAAACCGACTACGACAAAACAGACAACAACCAAAAAGTCGGAAAGCGGTAACAGCGGCGAAACTACTACAAAGCATACAACAACTTCAACTACTGTCGAAGAGGACAACAGCTCAAGACTTAGAATGACATATCCTGTTCCGAGCCAAACAAGAATTACTTGCGGTTACGGAAGTGCAGGCTATTCGGGTCATACGGGTGTTGATTTCTCCTGTCCGGCAAATTCAAAGGTTGTTGCGGCTGAATCGGGATATGTTATTATTTCAAGAGATTTAACCAATTCAAACGGAACATACAGAAGCTACGGCAGATATATTGTAATTATGCACGATAAGACAGATTCTGCCGGAAACTATGTTTACACCTTGTATGCTCATAACAATTCAAGGCTTGTAAGCGAGGGTCAGCACGTCAAAAAAGGACAGCAAATTGCGTGGAGCGGCTCAACGGGCAACTCGACAGGTCCGCATTGTCACTTTGAGGTGAGAACTCCGACAGCAAATTATAACGATTGTGTAAATCCGACCTTTTATTTACCGTGATAATGGTATATAATAGATATATATTTATTTTAAGGGAATGTGAAACGTGAATAAAAAAATATTATCAATAGCCTTGGCAGGTGCAATGTTTGTTTGCAGTATGTCGGGCACAACGGCTTTTGCTTCGCAGACTACTACTGCGCCACAGCAAAGCGAGGCTCAAACCACGGCGGCGCATCACAGCGAAAGCACGGCTTCAACAAGCGGCACAACAATGAGCGCAAAAGAAGCCGCAAAAAAGCTTAAAGCGCAGCAGGATGAGCTTGAAAAAAATCTTGAAAAAACCGACGCTAAACTTAAAGAGCTTGAAAAGAGTTCTAAAGTTACGGAAGAGTATATCGATACTCTTGACCAAAAAATCGGTTACATAAATGAACAGCTTACTCTTCTTGAAAATAAAAATCAGAAAATTCAGGAAGAAAAGAAGGCACTTAAAAAGAAAATTGACGCAAATCAAAAGCAAGTTGACGCACTTCAAGCCGAGGTCGATAAGGCGCAGGCGGAATATGACGCTCTTTACAGCGAATTTCAAAATGTTTACACCGCTTATTGCTTTAGATTAAAAGCTATGTATATGAGCGGAAGCTATAATATTTTTACCGCTCTTTTGACTTGCAAGGATATTTCAAGCTTCTTGACAAGATATGAAATGATTAAAACCGTTTCAAAAAGTGATTCTGCTCTTCTTAAAGAAGTAAACACAAAAATGGCAGAGGTTACTAATAAAAAGAACGGTCTTGCAGATAAAAAATCGGCTTACGATAAGAAAAAGTCCGAGCTTGATTCTCAGAAAAAAGAGCTTAGCTCAAAGCAAAAGAGTATTGAACAAAACAGTAATTCAATAGCAAACAAAAAGGCTTCTCTTGCTACCGACAGGGCTGAAAGTGATAAACTTTTGGCAGAACTTACGGCGCAGAATAAGCAATATACCGAGTTTAGAAATGAGGACAGCTCTTTAATTGAACAGGTTGAAAGCGAAATTCAGGCTGTTATTTCGGGTGTTAAACCGCCTGAAGAGGCAACTACGGCTGTCGCAGGTAAAAATTCGTCTAAGATTGACAAGGTTGACCAAAGCGGAAGTGACGTTTATTCAAAGAGTAACGCTGTTTTGAATATGACATATCCCGTTCCCGGTCATCACGGTGTATCGGCAGGCTTCCCTAATTATTCATCGGGCAAGTACCACGGCGGTATTGATTTTCCTTGCTCAATAGGCTCAAAGGTTGTTGCGGCTCAAAAGGGTATTGTTATCACCGTTAAAAGGCTTAATTACAGCTACGGTTATTATGTTATGATTTATCACGGCACAGACGCTCAGGGCAGAAGTGTTGTTACCCTTTATGCTCATAATTCATCAATACTTGTATCTCCCGGTCAAACGGTTAAAAAAGGCGATCCTATTGCAAAAAGCGGCTCAACAGGTAATTCAACAGGACCTCACAGCCATTTTGAAGTTCGTCTTAACGGTTCACGTGTAAACCCTAAAAACTATTTAAGCTAATGAATAAGATTAATTATCAAAAAGAATTAGACAAAATAATAGAGCAAAATATGAGAGAGGACCAAGTGCCCTCTCTTTTGCTACATAGCTGTTGCGCTCCTTGTTCAAGTTATACTATTGAATATTTGTCGCAGTATTTTAAAATAACGGTTTTGTATTATAATCCCAACATTTCGCCGAAGTCCGAATACGAAAAGCGAAAAAGCGAACAGTTAAGGCTTATCGGCGAGATGAAAACAAAATACAGCGTATCATTTCTTGACTGCGATTATGATTATAACGAATTTTTGAATATCGCAAAAGGATATGAAACTTGCAAAGAGGGCGGAGAACGCTGTTTCAGATGCTACCGATTAAGGCTTGAAAAGGCAGCGGCTCTTGCAAAGGAAAAAGGATTTGATTACTTTTGCACCACTCTTTCAATCAGTCCGCTTAAAAATTCGCAGAAGATTAACGAAATAGGTTTTGAACTTGAAAAGGAATACGGCGTTAAATGGTTGCCGTCCGATTTCAAGAAAAAAGAGGGATATAAGCGTTCGATTGTGCTTTCAAAGGAATATAATCTTTACCGTCAAAATTTTTGCGGCTGTGCATTTTCCAAGGTGGAAAGTATTGAAAATAAAGAATGAATTAATTATAATAAACACATTAATAAATGACTGTTTGGAGTAAATATGAATAAACCACTTGCAGACCGTATTCGTCCGACTGAACTTGACGAGGTTGTCGGTCAAAAGCATTTGCTTGAAAAGGGTAAGGCGCTGAGAAGTCTTATCGATTCAGGCGATATTCCGAATTTAATATTTTACGGCCCGAGCGGAGTAGGCAAAACCACCGTCGCTTCCATTATTGCAAGCAAAACGAACAGAAGTTTGCGCAGATTAAACGGTACTACCGCTTCAACTCAGGATATCAAAGATATTGTCAGTGAGCTTGATACTTTTTCCGCGCCTAACGGAATTTTGCTTTATCTTGACGAAATTCAGTATTTTAATAAAAGGCAACAGCAATCGCTTCTTGAATTTATCGAAAACGGGAAGATAACGCTTATTGCTTCCACTACCGAAAATCCGTATTTTTATATTTATCCGGCTATTCTTTCCCGTTCGACTGTTTTTGAATTTAAGGCGGTTGAAAGCGAGGATATTATTCCTGCCGTTAAACGAGGATTTAATATTTTAAGCGAGGAATATAAGGTAGAAGTCAATGTTGACGACGACGTTTTAAATCGTATTGCTGTCGGCTGCGGCGGGGATGTCAGAAAGTCGCTCAACAGTGTTGAAAATTGCTTTTTCGCAACTCCGACTGTTGACGGTAAGAAACATATTGAGCTTGACCTTGCAAAACAGCTTGTTCAAAAAAGTGCCGTTCGCTATGACAAAGAGGGCGACGAGCATTACGATATAGTTTCCGCTTATCAAAAAAGTATGCGTGGTTCAGACCCCGACGCCGCACTTCATTACCTTGCAAGGCTTCTTGAAGCAGGTGATTTGCCGTCGGCTTGCAGACGTCTTATGGTTTGCGCCTGTGAGGACGTAGGTCTTGCTTATCCTCAGATTATCCCGATAGTTAAATCGGCTGTTGATATTGCAATGGCGGTCGGTTTGCCGGAGGCTCGTATTCCGCTTGCCGACGCCGTTATTCTTGTTGCAACCGCTCCAAAGAGTAATTCGGGTGAAGCGGCTATAGATAAGGCAATGGCGGATGTTAAAAACGGAAATTACGGTCCGATTCCACGTCAGCTTCAAAACAAGCATTGTGACGGAGAGGACGCAGAGGTTAAGGGTCAGTTTTATATCTATCCCCACGATTATCCCAATCATTGGACTTATCAGCAGTATTTGCCGGATAAGATTAAAAACAGAAAATATTACGAATTCGGTCCTAATAAGAATGAACAGGCGTTCAAATCATATTGGGACAAGGTTAAGAACAAAAAATGACGAAAAAGCAGAGAGTATTAAAAGTTATAGAAATACTTAAAAAAGAATATCCGAGCGCACTTTGCTCTCTTAACTCATCAAATGCGTTTGAACTTTTGGTGGCTGTCAGGCTTTCGGCTCAGTGCACGGACGCAAGGGTTAATCTTGTTACTCCGGCGCTTTTTGAAAGGTATAAAACGCTTGACGATTATGCAAATGCCGATGTAAAGGACGTTGAAAATTATATTAAATCCTGCGGATTTTATAAAAACAAGGCGACGTCGATTATCGGTATGGCAAAAATGATAAGAGATGATTTTGACGGTAAAGTGCCCGATAATATCGATGATTTAATCAAGCTTCCGGGCGTCGGCAGAAAGACGGCTAATCTTATAGTCGGCGACGTTTACGGCAAGGAGAGTATAGTTGTCGATACTCATATGATAAGAATTTCAAACCGTTTGGGGCTTGTTGATACAAAAGACCCAAAGAAGATTGAATTTGAACTTAAAAAGATTGTTCCGAGTGACGAAGGCTCTGATTTTTGCCACAGGATAGTTCTTTTCGGACGTGATACCTGCTCGGCAAGAAAGCCTCTTTGCTCGTCTTGCCCGTTGGCAGATTATTGTAAAAAAGTAGGAGTTAAAAACTAAATGAATTCAAATATTGTACTTATCGGAATGCCCGGCAGCGGTAAATCAACCTGCGGTGTTGTTTCGGCAAAAATGTTACTTAAAAATTTTTATGACACCGATTTGCTTATCCAAAATCTTGAGGGCAGAAGCTTGCAGGAGATTATTGATAAAGACGGTGTTGAATATTTCGCAAAGGCTGAGGAAAGGGCTATTTTGTCCTTGGATATCAAGGGGACCGTTATTGCGACGGGCGGCTCGGTAGTTTATTCCGATAAGGCAATGGAGCATTTGAAAAGCCTCGGCAAAATTATTTATCTTCATTTAAGTTATGAGGATATGTGTAAAAGAATAAGTAATCTTGAAAGTCGTGGCATTGTTCTTCAAAACGGCGAAACGCTTGAGGATATGTATAACGAGAGGCTTCCGCTTTATAATAAATGGGCGCAGGCGGTAATCAATTGCGGTCAAAATACCGTTGAGCAAACGGCAAGGGCAATTGTAAGAGCAAGCAGGTAACAAATAGGACTTATCTGTTTTTTTATAATTTGTGCAAATTGAATACTTGAACATATTATAAAAAAGTGCTATTATAGTAAAAATATTTTTAAATATTTAAGAATATAATTTAATACTTGTAAACGGAGGGAATTTTAATGAGCGAATACGGCGCAAAATTTGTAAAAGAGGGTTTGACCTTTGATGACGTGCTTCTCATTCCGGCTGAGAGTGACGTAACACCTGATAAGGTAGACCTCAAAACTAAGCTTACAAAGGATATTACACTTAATATTCCTGTTATGACTGCTGCAATGGATACCGTTACGGAATCGAGAATGGCTATCGCTATTGCGAGAGAAGGCGGAATCGGTGTTATTCATAAGAATATGACCATTGAAGAGCAGGCAGACGAGGTTGATAAGGTAAAAAGAAGTGAAAACGGTGTTATCACAAATCCTTTCTTCCTTTCACCTAACCATCTTGCAAGCGACGCTGAGGAACTTATGAATAAGTACCGTATCAGCGGTGTGCCTATCTGTGAGGATGACGGTACTCTTGTAGGTATTCTCACTAATCGTGATATGCGCTTTATGACAGATTTTAACGTTAAAATTTCCGAAGTTATGACTCCGAAGTCACAGCTTGTTACGGCACCTAAGGGCACTACTCTTGAAGAGGCTAAAAAGGTTCTTATGGGCTCAAAGGTTGAGAAACTTCCTCTTGTTGATGAAAACGGCAAGCTTTCGGGTCTTGTTACAATTAAAGATATTGAAAAGAGTGTTAAGTATCCAAACACTGCAAGAGATAAGGACGGCAGGCTTCTTTGCGCAGCCGCTTTGGGTGTAACGGATGATGTTCTTATTCGTGCAAAGGCTCTTGCAGATGCAGGTGTTGACGCATTTGTTCTTGACTCTGCTCACGGTCACAGCCACAATATTATGAAGAGCGTTGAAGTAGTTAAGAACGCTTTTCCTGAAATTTCGCTTATCGCAGGTAACGTTGCTACAGCAGACGCAACAGAAGCACTTATCAAAGCAGGTGCAGACGCAGTTAAGGTCGGTATCGGCCCCGGTTCAATTTGTACCACACGTGTTGTTGCAGGTATCGGTGTTCCGCAGATTACGGCAATTTACGATTCGGCAGAACGTGCAGATAAGTACGGTATTCCTGTTATTGCCGACGGCGGTATTAAGTACAGCGGTGAAATCGTTAAGGCTATTGCGGCAGGCGGCTCTTGCGTAATGATGGGCTCACTTGTTGCTGGTTGTGAAGAATCACCGGGTGAAACAGAAATTTATCAGGGCAGACAGTTTAAGGTTTATCGTGGTATGGGCTCACTCGGCGCTATGAACCACGGCAGTGCAGACAGATATTTCCAAAAAGGTTCTAAGAAGTTTGTTCCTGAAGGTGTTGAAGGCCGTGTTCCTTATAAGGGAGCTTTAGGTGATACAATTTATCAGATGATGGGCGGTCTTCGTTCAGGTATGGGTTACTGCGGCTGTCATACTATTGAAGAACTCAGAACTAACGCTAAGTTTATCAAGATTACAAGCGCAGGCCTTATTGAATCTCACCCTCACGATATTTCTATCACTAAGGAAGCACCTAACTACTCAGGTTCAATGAGATAATTAAATTTAATTAGCGTACGGGCGGATTTCGGCATTTATTGCTTTTCCGCCCATACTGTTTTATATCAATTTTAAGCAGGTAATCATATGGCTCAAAAAATCTCTAAATGGAAGAAGTTTAAAAGATTTTTAAAACGAAATATGACACCCACTTGGGCAAAGCATTTTGCTTATCAGGTCTTTGCACTTTTAACAAGTGTTGTAATGATAGTCGGTGTTGCGGATTATGCTGTCACTAAGTCTTATGACGAAAGGAAACTTACCTTTATGGACGATTTTACTGTTACTGCGCATACGGGCGCTTATGATACTGAAATGAACACCTTGGAGTCTGTCAAGGCGGCTATTAAGAATAAGGCGGAAATTATTGAACTTGATATTCGCCAACGCCCCGATAAAACTCTTGTTATGAGCCACGATTTAGTTGTTACAAATAATGACGGCGCACCGCTTGAGGACGCACTTGCACTGATTAAGGACGCACCCGATATGCAAATTAATTTTGATATCAAGGAAACACGTGTGCTTAATTCTCTTCATGCGCTTTTGGTTGATTACAGCTTGCTCGACCGCTCATTTTTAACAGGTATAGAAGTTATTAACGTTAAGGCGGTTAAGGCTTCAAACTGCGCAAATATGGATTATTATCTTAACTATAAACCGTCAAAATTCAAGGCTTTTTCAGGTGATTACAGGCAAAAAATAATTAAACTTTTGGAGGATACCGGCGCAATCGGCATTAATTGTAACTATAAATTTGCAGGCTCTCAGCTTTCAAATCTTCTTCATAAAAAAGGGTATAAGCTCTCCGTTTGGACTGTTGATACCGAGCGTAATGCTAAAAAAATGCTTGTCATCAAACCCGATAATATTACCACCAAGAACCCTGAAATGATTAAGGACGTTATCGCTAATTGGGGCAAATAATTTTTTTGAAAAAAAGCAAAAAAAGTCTTGACTATTGTCCTGACTTATGATATATTAATTAGGCGTTGGAGATACGCTGGTGTAGCTCAGTTGGTAGAGCAGCTGATTTGTAATCAGCAGGTCAGGGGTTCGAGTCCGTTCACCAGCTCCAATATGGAAGAGTTCCCGAGCGGCCAAAGGGAACAGACTGTAAATCTGTCGCTATTCAGCTTCGGTGGTTCGAATCCACCCTCTTCCACCAAATAAAAACCAATCACTTTTGTGATTGGTTTTTATTTTTTTGTATAATCAGGCCGGATTCGAACCACTAATGGGAGCGAACGCCGAAGCCTGCGAGGCAAGGAGTGACAGAAAAACAGTCCGGTGGACTGTTTCGACATTAGTCCAAAGGTGCGAAGCACCTGCGATAAAATCCACCCTCTTCCACCAAAAATCGGCAAGTTTCGAAAGGAACTTGCCGATTTTCCTTTTTAACTATTAATTTTTCACTTTTGACTTTCAAAACTTGCCGATTTTAGGTAATAAGTAATAGTGAATAGTGAAAAGGTATTCGTGAAAGGTATGCTTACTATGAAAGAAAGTCCTTTGATTATTAAATCCAAAAAATTTGCCCTTGACGTTATAAAGGCTTGCAAGGAATTGAGAAATGCTAAATGCGAGGGTGCTTTAATCAGCCAATTTTTGCGTTCAGGAACAAGCGTGGGCGCTAACATTAGGGAAGCATTTTATGCGCATAGCAAAGCAGACTTTATTGCTAAGCTTCAAATATCGCTTAAGGAATGTGCTGAAAGCGAATATTGGTTAGAGCTGCTCACAGAAAGTGGTTACTACAGCGATACTCAGCTTATTGATGAATGTGTTGAGCTGAAAAGAATGTGATTTCCTCGTTGAATACGGCAAAGAAAAACAAATAAACTATCCAACCGAATATAGGGAAAATTAAATTTATCAAAGCAACGCTTTTAGTACAAAAGGCGTTGCTTTTTTATTACTCTTGAAAAATTTTCAAAAAAATTATATTATTGTTGTAACCTTATTTGAAATTTTGCTGTTGTATATATTAGGAGAGAATATGTTAGCATTTTATATGGCGCTTATCGATGAAGAAAGCGACAAGGAAAAATTTGAACGAATATATCACCTGTATGCAAAAAGAATGCTTAAAATGGCTTATTCTGTTTTGCATAATCAGTCACAGTGCGAGGACGTTGTGCACGAAGCATTTATTAAAATTGCAAGAAATATAAACGCCGTTGATGAGGTTGACAGTGTTAAAACTCTTTCTTATGTGCTTAAGGCAACAAAAAATACCGCTATCAATTGGGATAAAAAGCACCAAAAGGAAAAAAGTAACGTTAAGTTTGATGATTGCGAAAAGCTGAGCGACGATGATTTTATCGAAAGACTTGATATCGGTAATACGTATAACCGTGTTGTTGAGGCTATACTTTCACTTGATGAAAAATATCGCGACGTGCTTTATTATCATTTTGTTTGCGAAATGAGCGTGAATAATATTTCGGACTTGCTTGGCAGAAAAACGTCGACCGTTAAGCAACAGCTTGTTCGCGGCAAAAAAATATTACTTGAAAAGCTTAGAGAGGAGCAGCTGCTTTGAGCAATAAAGAGCTATTTGTTAAAGCATTTTTAGAGGCCGAAAAAATTGAATATGCACCTTTTCTTGATAATTCTGTCGAATGGGAAGTATCAAAGGATTTTGAGCGCAAAATGAATGCCTTGATTAATAAAAATAATCATATCAAGCTTTCAAGTCGCCGCAGAATCTCAAGAAGCCTTATCGCCGCCGTGATTGCTGTTTTGATTGCTTTTGCAGGCACAATGAGTGTTTCGGCAACCCGTGCTCCTTTTGTTGAATTTGTTGAAAAGGTATTTTCAAAATATATTGAGGTGACTGTCAGTAAGGATTCTACATTGCCTGTTGAAACAATTGAAACCGAGTATACTCTTTCTGACGTTCCGAATGGATATAAGATTAGTAGATATGATAAATCAGATGCAGGTGTTTTCACTGCTTGGGAAAATGAAAACGGTGACGAAATAGTATTATCACAAGATATTCTTAATATGTCATTATCAATAGATAATGAGCATTACCTCAAGGAAGTAAATGTAAACGGTCACAAGGGATATTTGAATATATATCCCAAAAACGCTACTATATGGTGGAGTGACGGAGAATATTCATATATGATTAATGCGCCTAATGAATATAAAAATGAACTTGTGAAAATGGCGGAAAATGTAAAAGAAAAAAATTAAAAGGAAAAAATTAAATTTTTTTTCAAATATTTGTAACCTAAATCCTCTTTTTGGTGTTGTATATAGTGAAAGAGTTATTTTTCAAAATATATAACCGAAAGGAGGATTTTTTTTGAAAAGAATTTTTGCGATTTTGCTAAGTGCTGTAATAGTCTTATCGTCGGCGGTGACTGCGTATGCAAGTGATTGTTCTACTTATACAAATGACGTCAATAAAACGAATACAGTATTTACAATTTCAAATAGCGGAAGTGCTACTGTAAAAAATACTTATTATGGTATGAACGGCGCAATAAAAAGTGCAAAAATTGTTACGAAAATTCAAAAGAAGGTAGGCATTATTTGGGTTAATGTTGATGGCTGTACTTGGACAGACAACACAAATGTAACTAATTATTCTAAAACCTATAAGGCTAAGCTTTCAAGTAAGGGGAATTATCGTGCACACGTAGTTTTTACTGTAACAGGCACAAACGGCAAGAATGACAAAATAACAAAAAACGTTGAAAAGACATATTCATGAATTGTTATACGGATAATAATTGAAATAGGAGAGGTAATTGAAAAATGTCTAAAAAGAATAATTTATTTAGAGTGCTGACGACATTGTTTTGCGTAATAATGGTGATAACAAGTATGCCGATTGGTGCTCAGGCAAGTATATTAGGAAACGAAATTAATGAAGGCGCTGATATAAGCGACTTTGAAGAAGAACAGGAAATTAAAGAAAATGTTGATTCATCGATTTCTTTTGTGAGTGAGCCGTCATATACTCAACAAGAAAATGAAAACGGCGTTTCTACACAACAAATTGGTGTAAAAGAAGATACAGACCGTAATTTATCTATGGATTCATTTTCAAGCTCTAATATAGGCTACGACGCTGACAGCGGTAATTTGAAGAAATTGTTTGACCGTGGTACTATATTGAATTATGCCAACGCTGCTTTTGCGGCTCCGTTTAGCTTATATATGCAGGGAAGCTGTTCAGACGGCACGTATTATTACTTTGCATTTTATGCAAGAAGAAATTTAAATAACGAAATTACCACTGTAGGAACAATGGTGGTTGCTGCCTGTATGAATGCAAACGGTGGATTTGACATAGTAAAGGTAAGAACAAGTGCTGAAAATGAAGCGCTTATAAATATTGAGCATGCCAATTGCCTTACATTTAACCCTAATAACGAGGGGACGGCAGATGACCAAATCGTGATTGCAACTACAAATAATGATAAATCGCAGGTCAGTGTTGTTAATGCAGATTATTTCAGAGGTGCAACCGACAGCTTGAGTATAAAGAAAAATATTCAAATCGGTTGCAGATTTACTACTATTGCATATTGTGAGGAGACAAACAGGTATGTAGTAAATATTTCAGGTAATCATAATTGCTTTTGTGTTTTAGACAGTGATTTCAATATTATTGAAACGCATATTAAAACAGGAAGTAACAGAGATAACAGTGGCGGAACGCAAAAATTAGGTCATCAAGGTCTTTATTGTGACGGCAATTATATTTATTCTCTTTTCTGTTATACAAAAAATATTAATGCAAGTGAAAATGAAAAAGAATATCAAAATGTAATGGGCATATATAAATGGGACGGTACGCTTGTTAAGGAAATTAATTTGAATTTTGCAAGTGTTTCTCACTATGGCTATTCGGATATATATGAGGGAGAAGGTCTTATTTTCAGCGGTAATAAAGTGCTTATGCCGATGAATTGCATATATTCGACAGGAGATTCAAGACGTATTCATTACTATTATTATGATTTATCTCAATATTTTTATAGTATTCAATACTGTATTGATACTAATGTTCAAGCCCATATTAATGATACTAATAAAATTTATTCTTATGTTTTATATGACCAAGCCACTCCACTTAAAAAGAACACTTTTGTCAATCCGGGTTATAAATTTGTAGGCTGGTATGGTTATCGTCCTGATGAGGATACATGGCTTTATAAAAACGGTCTCGGAGATGATTGCTGGTGTAAGGAGGGCAGTCAGCCGTATGGATATTATAAGCAGGTTTATAATGATAAAGCATCGGTTAAAAGAACAATTCCGGCAGGAAGAAGCGCCATGCTTTGTGCTTGTTGGGAGGCAACAGACAAGTTCACTGTAAAATTTGATAATAATAAAGGCAGTGGAACTATGTCTGATAAGACGGTCACTTTTGGAACAAGCACGAAAATGCCGGCAAGCAAAATGACTAAAAGCGGTTGTGAATTTTTAGGATGGTATGTTTTCAATCCTCAAACAGACGAATGGATTTACGAATCATCTGACGGAACAAAAACCGAATGGAAAAAAGAGGGCAAGCAAACAAAGGGATACCTGAAAAAAGCATATAAGAATGAGACGACAATAGCAAGAACGGTAGCGGCAGGTCAAAATGTTGTATTTTTCGCAAAGTGGAATGAGTATTATGTTATGTTTAATACGGGCAATAAAGCTGCAAAAATTGATGAAATAATCAGCCCGTTCAGAGCTATATACAACACAAGCAAAACGCTTCCTTACTATAAAATAACAAATAGTAAAAATGTGACACAAACGTCAAATACTTATCATTTGTATAGACCTGACAAAGGTACTTGGAAATATACAAACGGTACCACTAACAAGTGGTATACACGCGGTAATCAGCCAAGTGGATATTCTTTGTTTAAGCATCAAGGAAAAACCGTAAAAACCACTGTTCCGATTGGCGAAAGAGTTGTTTTTGTGGCGCAATGGTAGAATTTAATTGACTGAATCTTTTTCATTTGCTATTATATGATTGAAAGGAATATAATCATTAATTTTATGAGGTGATTTTATGAAAAAAACTTTATTGAAAATATCGTCGGCATTTATGGCATTGTTAATGATTTTTGTATCCGCCGCTCCTGCTTATGCGAGTGAATCGGGCATAAAAGACAAGGTGCCGTCCGATAAAAACAAAACAATCACATATAGGATAGATAAGGAAAGCAGGACCTTATATATAGACGGCTCGGGCGCAATACCGGATTATTATATGGGCTTTACGGAGAGAGAGGTGCTCGATAATTATCAACTTAGCGATAATGCCAATATTAACCGTGCCCTTTCTTTGGACACTACAATACTTCCGAAATATTATATTGAAATCAATGGGGTACCCGTTAAAAATCTTGTAATAGGTGAGGGTATAACCTCAATCGGGAAAAGAGCTTTTGCTTATGCGCTTCCACGAGTAACCGGTAATGTAGTTTTACCGTCAACATTAAAGAGCATAGGTCAAGACGCATTTGACGGTGTGCCTGCCATTACAAGCCCTGCATATAAATATAAAACAAAAACCGCAAGCTGCAAAAATAAGTCTGTTAAATATAAATTTGATAAGGCTAATTCCAGAATTAATATTACAGGTAAGGGCGCAATACCTAATAATTATCTCGGCTGGACAAAAAGCGATTTTAATGCCATGAATGACGCTGTAAGAAGAGCCATGTCAATTCCCGACGAGCCTGACGAAAAGGATATATTTGTTTGGAAAGACGGAAGATATGTAAATGGTTACGGTGTCACTTATGAGGACTGCTATGCCGGTAGTTTTCCAAGATATTATATAGATACCAATTTTACAAACAAAGCTTATTTTCTTACATTGGGAAACGGCATTACCTCTGTAGGCGATAACGCTTTTGCATATTGTTTTAATTATGTTTATGAAATTCGTCTTCCGTCCACGCTTAAAAGCATAGGAAAAAATGCTTTCGCCGGAATGACGGCAGACAGGGTTATAATTCCAAGCTCAGTGAAAACACTTGCAGGCGACGCATTTGTAGGAAAAAGCGTTAATTGCGACGGCAGGGATTACAGCTATCAAACAGAAATAGTAATTACAGGCAAGGATACGCAAATCAAAGGCAAAATTTATCAATCCTATGTTGTTCCTAAAGGCTCGAAGGCTGAAAAGACCTTGAAGAATGCAAAGTGCAAATATAAAACCGTTTCTGCCCCAAAGGCACCAAGCAATGTTAAGCTGAGTGCAAAATCAAAGGGTGTTAAGATTAGCTGCAAGGCAAAAAATGCTGCCGGCTATCAAATTGAGTATGCAACCGACAGTAAGTTTAAGAAAAATAAAAAGACGGTAAATGTTAAAAGCAAAAAGGGTATTTCAAAGTCGATTTCAGGCTTAAAGAGCAAGAAAAAATATTATGTAAGAGTACGTGCTTACAAAACCTATAACGATGCAAAATTCTACGGCGCTTGGTCAAAGGCTAAGGCTGTTACAACCAAAAAATAAAAATTTTGAAAAATTAATATTTAATAATAAGTTATTTTGTTAGACATTTTTTATCTCTTCCTTTTCATAAACCAACGGGCTGCCATGCTATATGGCAGCCCGTTGGTTTGATGTTCAATTATATTGCTTCTATTCGTAATTTATGTTGCAACGGCTCTGTAAAGAACGATAAAACGATTATATGAATTTAATAATTTGTCGAAAAATTATACGATTATATAAAAGTTGGGCTTGACTAACCGATATATTTAATGGTAATATGACCTCACAATTGAAAAGCCTACTCAGCTTGGGGGAGTAGTTTGCGCATATTTTATGTGTGGCAAGTCAACAAACTGACGGCGTTATCCGTCTGGCTTGTCTTAATTAACGAGACTCATGCACGAAGTATTTTTTGAAAATAAGTACAAGTGCGTTGGTCTTTATTTTTTTTATATTTTTGACCTATGCACGTTAAGTGTGTAGGTTTTTTTATTGCAATTTTTTAACGGAGGAGTAAAAATGAGCGACTTTACAAAAACAAGGTATGAAGTGCTTAAAAGCTATTCATCAAACGACCAAACGGGTTTGAGTGAGCAGCAGGCGAAAGAGAATATTGAAAAATTCGGCTCAAACTCGCTTACTAAAAAGAAAGCCGATTCACTTTTAAAAAGGATTTGGGACGCTTCAACCGAGCCTATGCTTTTAATGCTTATTGCGGCGGGTATTATTGCACTTGTTGTCAATATTATTCGTTCGTTTACAGGCGGTGAGGCAGATTCTCTTGAATGTGTCGGCGTGTTTGCGGCTATTGCACTTTCAGTTGTAATCAGCGTTGTAATGGAGGGTAAAAGCGCAAAGGCTTTTGAAGCACTTTCAAAAATTAACGGCAACGTTATCGTAAGAGCGGTTCGTGACGGTAAAACGGTTAAACTCAATAAGGATGAAATCGCTTCGGGTGATATTCTTATTCTTTCCGCCGGTGATAAAATTCCTGCCGATTGCCGACTTATTGAAAGTACAAGCCTCAGGGTTGACGAATCTGCATTGACAGGTGAAAGTTTCCCTGTAAAAAAAGACAGCGAGCTTGAAATCGATGACGAAAAAACACCGCTTGCGGAACGTGCGAATATGATTTACAGCGGTACGTTTATTACAGAAGGTCATTGCAAGGCTGTTGTTTGCGCAGTCGGCGACAGCACGGAATTCGGCAAAATCGCAAGTGAACTTACAGGCGAAAATAAGGCAAGCACACCGCTTCAGGAAAAACTTGCAAGGCTTGGCAAAACAATCACAATTATGGGTGTTTGCGCCGCAGCTATAGTTTTTATTGCTCAGCTTATTTCATTTGCGATTACAAAGAGCCTCAGCTTTGATTCGATAATGGAGGCGTTTATCACAAGTATAGTTCTTATCGTTGCGGCTGTACCCGAGGGACTTCCTACTATCGTAGCCGTTTCGCTTTCTATTAATATTATTAAACTTTCAAAGCAAAATGCACTTGTTAAAAAGATGATTGCTTCCGAAACCATCGGTTGTATCAGCGTTATCTGCTCGGATAAAACAGGTACTCTTACAGAAAACAAAATGACTGTCAAGAGGTTTTACGATACCGATTGGCACAGTGACGCAAGTGAACTTTCAAATGAATATTTAACCCATAATATTTGCCTTAATACAACTGCCGACATTGGCGAAAACGGCGAATTTATCGGTAATCCGACTGAATGTGCAATGCTTAACTTCTTTAATTCGTCAAGCAAAAAGACATATAAAGAGGAAAGAGCGGACCACGAAACATTGTCGGCTTTTCCGTTCTCGTCAGAGCTTAAGCATATGACAACAATTTCAAATGTTGACGAAAAAATTATAAGCTACGTTAAGGGCAGTCCCGAATGTGTGCTTAAAATGTGTGGCCTTACAAGCGAACGTCTTGAAGAAATTGAAAAAGCGATTGTTAAGGCTGAAAAAATGGCAATGCGTGTTATTGCTTTTGCTCACAAAGAACTTGACACTATGCGTGACTACAGTGATGAAAGCGAGCACAAAAAGCTTGAAAGCGATATGGTATTTGACGGCTTTGTCGCTATTGCCGACCCGCTTCGAGAAGACGTTTACGACGCTGTTAAATCTTGCCAAAGCGCAGGTGTAGGCGTTAAGATTTTGACAGGTGATAACATTGTTACCGCTTCTGCCATTGCCGACGAACTTCATCTTCTTGATAACGGCGGTATTGCCCTTGAAGCAAAAGACGTTGAGGAAATGAGTGATGAGGAATTATCCTCAAAGCTTGATAAAATTTGCGTTATTGCAAGAAGTACGCCTACTGTCAAAATGCGTGTTGTTAAACTTCTCAAAGCAAAGGGCGAGGTAGTTGCCGTAACGGGTGACGGAATTAATGACGCACCTGCGCTTAAAAATGCCGACGTCGGTATTGCAATGGGTATTTCGGGTACGGAAGTATCAAAGGAAGCCAGCGATATCGTTCTTGTCGACGATTCGTTTACAACTATCGTTAAGGCTGTTGAGTGGGGACGTAATATTTACGAAAACTTCAAGCGCTTTATCTCGTTCCAGCTTACCGTTAATATAGCGTCGGTTATTTGCGTGTTCGTATCTGTTCTTATGGGACTTGACGCACCGTTTACCGCACTTCAGCTTTTGTGGATTAACATTATTATGGACGGGCCTCCGGCACTTACACTCGGTCTTGAACCGAATTACAGCGACCTTATGAGCCGTAAGCCTACAAACAGAAGCGAAAATATTATTTCAAAGGAAATGTTTATTAAGATTTTCTCAACAGGCATATTTATGTCAATCGTATTCCTTTGTCAATACCGTTTAAATTTCCTCGGCGCAGCGCAAAACGAAATGAGAACCGTATTGTTCACCCTCTTTGTTTTGTTCCAGCTCTTTAATGCGTTTAACTGCCGTGAACTTCACGACCAAACTATTTTCAAGCATTTGTTTAAAAATAAGCTTATGCTCGGCGTAGTCGGCTGCACTTTCGTTCTTCAGGTGCTTATTATTCAGTTTGCCGGCGCATTCTTCGGCACGGTACCTCTCGGTATCAATATGTGGCTTAAGATTTTTGCTCTTGCATTCAGCGTAATTGTATTGAGCGAAGTTGTAAAGGCTGTTATAAGAGTTGTTGAAAAAGCTAAAAAATAATTTTTTTTACAGAGTTCTTCAATTGAGGAACTCTGTTTTTTCGCAAATTTATCCATAAACATTGTTAAAAAATAAACAATCTTGTATATATTGCCAAAATGGTAATATTATCTTGCAATATAAGGCAAAATAATATATAATTGTTATCGGTTAAAATTATTTATAATCATAATTAATATATGAGAGGTAAAAACAATGGACGCATTAAACAAAAAGACTATTGAAGACATTGATGTAAAAGGCAAAAGAGTTCTTGCTCGTTGCGATTTTAACGTTCCGCTTAAGGACGGCGAAATCACAAATGATAAGAGAATTGTAGCTGCTCTTCCTACTATTAAGTATTTGATGGAGCACGGTGCAAAGGTTATTCTTTGCTCACATCTCGGCAGACCTAAGGGAGAATACAAGCCTGAGTTCAGCCTTGCTCCTGTTGCTAAAAGACTTTCCGAGTATCTCGGCGTTGAGGTTAAGCTTGCTGAGGACCCTGAGGTTGTAGGTCCTAATGCAAAGGCTATGGCTGCTGAGCTTAAAGACGGCGAAGTTATGCTTCTTGAAAACGTTAGATACAGAGCAGAAGAGACAAAGAACGAAGACAACTTCTCAAAAGAACTTGCTTCTCTTGCTGATATTTTCGTAAACGACGCATTCGGTACTGCTCACAGAGCACACTGCTCAACAACAGGTGTTGCTTCTTATTTACCTGCAGTTTGCGGCTTCCTTATTCAAAAGGAAATTAAGTTTATGGGCGGCGCTCTTGCCAATCCTAAGAGACCTCTTGTTGCAATCCTCGGCGGTGCTAAGGTTTCAGACAAGATCGGTGTAATCGAAAACCTTATCGATAAGTGCGATACAATCATTATCGGCGGCGGTATGGCTTATACATTTATGAAGTATCTCGGCCATAACATCGGTACTTCTCTTCTTGAAGCTGACTGGGTTGAAAAAGCAGGCGAAATGATGAAGAAGGCTGAGGACAAGGGTGTTAAGTTCCTTATTCCTGTTGATAACAAGGTTGGTAAGGAATATGACGAGAATACAGAATCTCAGATAGTAAACAGTGACGAAATTCCTGACGGTTGGATGGGTCTTGATATCGGTCCTAAGACTCAGGAGCTTTTTGCTGACGCTATCAAGGGTGCAGGCACAGTTATTTGGAACGGTCCTATGGGTGTTTCCGAATGGGATAACTTTGCAGCAGGTACTATCAGTGTTGCTAAGGCAGTTGCTGATTCAGGCGCTATTTCAATCATCGGCGGCGGTGACTCTGTTGCAGCTGTAACAAAGCTTGGCTTTGCTGATAAGATGAGCCACATTTCAACAGGCGGCGGCGCTTCACTTGAATTCCTTGAGGGTAAAGACCTTCCGGGTATCTGCGCATTACAAGATAAATAATTAAAGCCTTCCCCTTGAGGGAAATGTAAAAATGTAAAATATATTTTTTAAAGAGGTAATTATTATGAATAAGACTCTTCGTAAGGCAATTATTGCCGGTAACTGGAAAATGAACAACACTCCTTCACAGACAACAGCTCTCATCAACGAGATGAAGCCGCTTGTTGCAGACGCTGATTGCGAGGTTGTACTTTGCGTTCCTTTTGTTGATGTTCCTGCCGCAGTTGAGGCTGCTAAGGGTTCAAATATCAAAATCGGTGCCGAGAATGTTCATTTTAAGGACAGCGGTGCATTCACAGGTGAGGTTTCAGCTGATATGCTCGTTGAACTCGGTGTTGAATACGTTGTAATCGGTCACAGCGAAAGAAGAACATACTTCGGTGAAACCGACCAGACAGTAAACCTCAGAACTCTTAAAGCTCTTGAAAAAGGCTTGAAGCCAATCATTTGCGTTGGTGAAACTCTTGAGCAGAGAGAACTCGGTTATACAGAGACACTTCTTAAGTATCAAACAAAGATGGCTCTTACAAATGTAACTGCCGAGCAGCTTAAGAACGTTGTAATCGCTTATGAGCCAATCTGGGCAATCGGTACAGGCAAGACTGCTACTGCCGATCAGGCAGACGAGGGCAACGGTTATGTTCGTTCTGCTATTGCAGAGGCTTACGGTGCTGACGTTGCAGAGACTGTAACAATTCAGTACGGCGGTTCAATGAACGCTAAGAATGCCGACGAACTTACTTCAAAGGTAAACGTTGACGGCGGACTTATCGGCGGTGCTTCACTTAAAGCTGAGGACTTCTCAATCATTGTTAAGGCTGCAAGCAAATAATTAAATTAATTTAGGGTGGGTGTGTTTCGGCATACCCACTTTTTGTGAAAAACAATATGGAGGAAAAGTTATGAAAAAACCTGTTGTATTATGTATAATGGACGGTTACGGCAAGAATGACAGTGATTACGGCAATGCAATCGCTATGGCAAAAAAGCCTAACCTTGATAAACTTATGGCAGAATATCCAATGACTTATATCGGAGCAAGCGGACTTGATGTAGGTCTTCCTGACGGTCAGATGGGTAACTCTGAGGTAGGTCATACAAATATCGGTGCCGGCAGAATTGTATATCAGCCGCTTACAAGAATTACAAAGGCATTTGAGGACGGCGACGCTGAAAAGAATCCTGCACTCAAAGGCGCTATGGAGAACGCTAAGGGCAAGGCTCTTCATCTTATCGGTCTTGTTTCACCGGGCGGTGTTCATTCTCATATCGAGCACCTTTTCCATCTTCTTCAAATGGCTAAAAATAACGGTGTTGAGAATGTTTATGTTCACGCTCTTCTTGACGGCCGTGATGTTCCGCCTGCTTCCGCAGTTGAATATCTTGAAGAACTTGAAGATAAAATGAAAGAAATCGGCGTAGGTAAAATCGCTTCCGTAATGGGCAGATTTTACGCTATGGACCGTGACAATATTTGGGACAGAGTTGAAAAGGCTTATGCCGCTATCGTTTACGGCGAGGGTATTCAGTCCGACAATGCAATTGAGGCTGTTAAGGCTTCTTATGAGACTATCGATGGCGACGGCAAGCACCTTACAGATGAATTTGTAATTCCTACCGTTATCGGTGGCAAAGAGGGCAGAGTTAAGGCTGACGACAGCGTTATTTTCTTTAACTTCCGTCCTGACCGTGCAAGAGAAATCACACGTACATTTGTTGACCCTGATTTTGACGGTTTTGAGAGAAAGAACGGCTTTTTCAATCTCTACTATGTATGTATGACGCAGTATGATGCCGAGATGCCTAACGTTAAGGTCGCTTTCGGTCCTGAAACTCTTGTTAATACATTCGGTGAATATATTTCAAAGCACGGTATGACACAGCTTCGTATCGCCGAAACTCAAAAGTATGCTCACGTAACATTCTTCTTCAACGGCGGTGAGGAAAAGCAGTATCCGGGTGAGGACAGAATCCTTGTTGCTTCTCCTAAGATTTCTACTTTTGACCTTATGCCTGAAATGAGTGCTCCGGAAGTATCTGAAAAACTTAATGCGGCAGTCAGAAGCGGCAAGTATGACGCTATTATTGTAAACTTTGCTAACTGCGATATGGTTGGTCATACAGGTGTTATTCCTGCGGCAATCAAGGCTGTTGAGACTGTTGACGCTTGCGTCGGTTCACTTGCAAAGGCTGTTATTGAAATGAACGGCAACCTCTTCATCACTGCCGACCACGGTAATGCAGATAAAATGCTTGATGAAAACGGCAAACCTTTCACTGCTCATACAACTAACCCGGTTCCGTTTGTTGCAGTAAACTGCGGCGAGGGTGTTGAGCTTCGTGACGGCGGAAGACTTTGCGATATTGCTCCTACAATGCTTCAAATGCTTGGACTTGACAAGCCGGCAGAGATGACGGGAGTTTCGTTAATTAAATAATATATATTCAATATTTTAACGGGCAGGGTGTAAACTCTGTCCGCTTTTTTATGCAAAAAAATCCACCTATGGCACGAAGCTGTAGGTGGATAATTTTTTATATTTATTCGTTATTCATTAGTCGGTTTTACACGGTATACTACGGTTGAATGTTTAGGAATTGTTGCATTTATTGTAGTTCCCGTTGTGCGCTCGTCTGTCCATAAATCGTGAAGCTCATATCCTGACGGAACTTCCTCAATACCTAAGTAAGAATCTTTAGCAAGGTCATCAAGCTTGAAGTTTACATTCTTTGTGGAACCTGCTGTATTAAGCATACAAAGGGCAACGTCGCCGTTTGCAAGCGGACGGGCAATAATATCAATTCCGCTTTCTTTTTTAATCCTCTTAGCCGGCTTGCCGAGAGTATCCTGATCAACGGCAATCATATGCTTGTTTGTAACAATTTTAAGCGTTTCGTTATCTTTATCGGGCATACCGTTTGATACGAAACTTCTTATATCGTTGCCGAGCATAAGCGGAGCGGCAAGCATACACCAAAGTGAGAAATGTGCTCTGTTTTCGTTATCGTCAAGTTTTCCGTTTCCGACTTCGAGCATATCGGGGTCATTCCAATGTCCCGGTCCTGCGTGCTCATAGAGCTTCAAGGTGCGGTTATATATCATAGTTATACTCTTCCAAGTCGGAGTGATATCGGGTGTTGTACGCCACATTGAGCCAGCCTTTGCACCCCAAAGATAAGGACGAGCCATACCCCATTCGCAAATTGAATATGTAATCGGCTTTTCTTGCGTATGAGTAACCTTTGCCCACATTGAGCTTGCTTCTTTGAGAGCGTCGCCCATACGTTTATATTGAATGTATGACGAGTCAATCGCAGTTGCAACAGGATTTTTGATTGTCATATGGTTAATTCCCTCTTTAAGCTCAACAACAATTTGCTGCCTGCCCAAAGGACTGAATCCCTTAGTTTCGGGGAAGAAAAGTTCATACATTTTGCCGTTAATGTGAATTTGCATATATTGTTTCTTTTTTGCTATTGACTTATGGAAAACGAAAGTCAAAACATATTCGCCTTTTTCGTCAGCGTCAAAATCAAAGCTTGCCGAACCCGAGCCGTGGCTGATAAAACCGATTGCCTTTTTGCTCGGTACGTCTGATAATTTGATAATCTTTGCTCTGCCTGTAAACTCAGCGTCCTCAGGTCTTAAATCAACTTCAAAAGCACTCTTCGGTTTAGTAATTAAAATGTGCTCAATCGCAGGGCAGTCACCGCTGATTCTGTCATGGTGGCAAAAATCGTACTTGAAAAATTCACAACCCCAAGAAGCAATTGTTTTAGCGTCAAGTCTTTCATTGCCGAGTGAAGCAGGGAGGTCCTCGCAGGTGAGAGTACCGTTAGAGGAATAAAGACCGACTTTTAAACCGAGAGCGTTGATATCCTTAATAAGCTTAGGAATATCACGGCTGAATGTACCGAGGTCGCCCTGAAGCTTGCCGTCGCTGTCACGAAGTGAACTTTGCCAACAGTCGTCAAGGTTTATAAATTCATATCCTGCATTTGCAAGACCGCTGTCCTTCATAGCGTGTGCGGTTTGCATAATGATATCCTGGTCAATGTTATTTCTGAAAGTATTCCAACTTGACCAACCCATAGGCGGAGTCTGTGCAACCTTATCGGCGGAATATTCCTCGTCCTCGCTAATGTCGATAGTAAGCTTAGTCGGAATAAAAATTCTCTTTAATGCGCAAATCGGGCACTTGCCGTTTGCTTTCATATTAAAGAACCACGAAATAAACAAAACAAGCAAAACTGCCAAAACGGCAACTAAAATAATAGCAACATATTTCATTTTAAACCTATCTCCTTAAAAAGCTCCAACTCTTTTTGAGCCAAAGCCTGTGTATTTTCATCATCAAGCGAATTTACGGCTTTCAACGTAAACTCTTTTCTGTTTTTCAAATTATAGATTATTCGGTAAACCCAAGCGTATAATATAAGCCAAGGTCTGCCGTCAATAAATTTAATATAATCAATTTCCCTAAGTTTTCTGTAAGGCGGGAAAAGAAGCCGGAGCCTTGTCATAAACGGCGAATATTTTTTGCCCTCTTCAAGTTCTCTTCTTGCAACGGTAACACCTTTGTTTTCATTTTCATTGCCGAATGCACCGCATAAGCAAAGATACTCTTCAACGTCTTTTGTGTCATTGCCGTAATCAGTGCCCTCACCGAAGAAATTATGGCAAACGGTTAAAACGGTTTTACCGAATTTTTCAAGGTCGACCGCTTTTAAATATTCAAACACCTTTTGAATATCGATATCATATGATTTAAGCATTACGGCAAAATCGAGTATAAGCTTAATCCCCGCACCGTAAAACTTGAAATGGTGAGCCGTGTGCGCAATTAAATATGCAAAATGGAAGGTGTTATCAAATTTTCCCTCAAAGCCGTCAAATTTCGCATAATCGAATGCATTGCAAAAAGGTTCTGTGTCATAGCAGCTTATAAGTTTCGTATGCACTTCAAGCAAAGCACCGTTTTTTGTGTAGTTGTAAACCGGTCCGTTTTCCTTTATACAGTCAAAACCGGCGGATATAAGAAGTTTTTTAACCTTGTCCCTGTCATCTGCCTTTATGAGAATGTCTATATCGCCCATAGCACGGCTTTCGGCAACAGGGTAACTCTCTCTAAGTACTGCACCTTTAAACGTGATAAACGGGCGCTGAGAGGACTTTAACAGCACTTTCACCTCTTCAAGCATATTGAGCTGCGTATTGGAAAGGTAAATCAAGTCAAAAAATTTATTTTCAAGCGATTTCAAAAAGTTTTCGGGCAAATCGTTTTTGTTTTGAGCATTTAAAAGTGCACAATGTAGTATTCCCAAAAGATTATGCCCTTTTGCATATGAAAATAATTTCTTATAATCAACACTTGTGTCGAATGTGAATTTGTCGCCGTTTAAATAGTGACGGCAAATTCTTATTAATTCTTTGTATTCTTTATCCATATCAGTTGAAAACTGCATTGCCCACAACAAGGCTTAAAATTGTCATAATAAGACCTGCGATAAATACGCCGATTGAAATTATGCCAAAACTTTTTTTCTTATCAAGGTGGAGGAGGGAAGCGAGAAGCGCACCTGTCCAGCCGCCAGTACCCGGAAGAGGAATGGCAACAAATATAAGAAGCCCCCATATTCCGTATTTATCAATTTTATCTCGTTTTTTAAGCGTTTTATCTTCTAACCAATAAACAAATTTATTAATTCCCGGAACTTTTTTTAATAAATCGAAAATCCAGTTGATTAATAAAAGTATAAACGGTATAGGTAAAATATTACCTAAAAAGCTGATGATAAATCCGACAAACGGATTCATTCTCAAAAGAACAATAGCCGTAAACATACCGAGCCTGCACTCCAAGATAGGGCAGAGGGAAATGATAAATACTACAAGCCAGTTGGGTATTCCGTGAGCCGTTAAAAACTCTTGTAAATTTCTGCAAAATTCCTGTACCATATATCAATTCTCCTTATTGTCGGCTTTTGTATTTTGTAACGGCGCATTGTCATTGACCGCCTGATTTTGTGTGTTTTGGATATTTTCACCGTTATTCATAGCTTCAAGCTGAGCCTGCGCTTTTAGAAGTCGTCGTCTTTCACGGCTTCTTTTTCTTTTTTTAATGATTTTTTGACGCACTATTTCGTCTTTGTGTTCTTCATAGTAGCGCTGTGCTCTGATCTTTTTCTGCTGTTCAATCCACCTTTGACGATTGTAAGCGGCAATTCTCTCCTTGCGAAGCTTTTCTTTGATTTCGATTTCCTTATCAATGTCCTCTTGAGTAGGAGTGTTTCGATTTACAATAAGCTTTTTCTTTATAAGGAAATCAACAGCTTCACGCAGTATTTTTTTATCGTTTTCAAAAGAAAGGTGCCCCATAGCCTGATCGTATGCAAGCCATCTGTAATCATCAATTTCTTCTTCCTGAATAGTAGTCCTTAAATCGTCCGTAGTTGCAACGAAGATTGACACCTTTTTATCCACGTTGTTGCGAAGCGTGTATTTTGATACGCCCTCGTATCCGAGATGAATTTTAATATGAAGTCCCGTTTCTTCAAGAACTTCTCTTCTTGCGGCGTCATATTTTGTTTCACCCATTTCAAGGTGACCTTTCGGAAAGCCCCAATTAGACGAACGCTTGTTTTTGATAAGCAAGAAACGTACTCTGCCTTTAATGCATCTGTAGACAACTGCACCGGCACTTGATTCATAATAACAAACAAGCTCATAATCGGGGAAGTCGTTTTTGACATCGATATATTGATAAATGTCTTGATTGATATAGCGTGAACTTCTTGACGCCATAATATAAATTGTTTTTAAATCTGTATTCTCCGGGTCTTTAGGAACGAGCGCCGCAATAATTCTTCCGTCAAAATTGCAAACCGTGTGAGTAACTCCCATAACGAAAGCATAACGGTTTTTGTGACTTTTAATCTGAACTAAGTTTAGCGGGTAAACAAAGCCATTCTCATCAACGGTATTAATGGGTTTAACAACTCTTCCTTGGGCCGTTTTGCCGAGAAACATAACATCACCACCAAGTAAAAGATATAATTTATTTTTATTATATCTTATTTTATAATGTAATACAAGATTTTTTATTATAAAAAACAGCAAAATTCATATGGCGGTTGACATTTACACATAGCAAAACGGACAACTCCGAAGAGTTGCCCGTTTGTTTTTTTATTTGGCTGTAAATTTTAGGTTTATGCCATTGTCTGAAGTAAATCAACAAGAGAAGCAATAACCGTATCGGTATCACCCTGAAGAACAGGAAGTACCTGATTTACAATGCCTGAAACTGTTTCGTTGCCGCCGACAAGACCGGTTACAAGTGAACTAATCTTGTTGAAGTTGTCGCCTGCGTTTACAGTTTCGATTAAGTAGCTGAGAACTGCGATGAGTGTTTCTGAAGAATCACCCTTTACGTAGATTCTTGTGCCGTAGGTAGCAGCCTGTGATGCGTCGGTAATTACTTTACCGTGGCTTGCAAGCTGTAACCAGTTAACATCATTAAGCTTAATTCCAAGCGGTTTGCCCTTAATCTTAATCATACCGAGAATGTTATTAACAAGAGGAATGATAGCGTCAGCACCGAGGAGTGGCTTAAGAGTTGCGTTAATATCATAGAGATCAAGCTTGAAGTTTGTTACGCCAATCTTGCCAAGGAGAGAGTTAAGGTCAACCTTAAGTGCCTTGAGAAGAGCAGGTAAGAGTGTGTTGAGGTCAACTACAGGCTTGATAGCGTCTACGAGTGCAGATACAGGAGTGAGGAGGTTGTCAAGAATCTGGCAAAGTCCGTCATTACCGATGAAGAGTGCAAGGTTTGGAAGCATTTCAAACAATGTTTCAAGAGGAGCATTGAGAATATCTTCAACCTTATCCCAAATAGGATTGATAATGTCAAGAAGAACGTTATCGTATGCCTTCTTCATATCTTCTCTGTACTGGTACTGAGTCTTAATGTTATACATTGAGAATGCTTCCATAAGAGGAACGATTGATGATGTATAGCCGTTAGAACCAGGGATTCTTACGATGTCGAAGAGACCGAGATATGCGTCGTTAAGAAGTACATCAAGTACGCCGTAAACAGGACGAAGAACTGCAACAAGTGCATGGAAGAATGAATCTCTGTCCTTAACGCCCCACTTAAGTGCCTTTGTATTAACCTTTGACCAAGAGCCTGCCTTAGCGATTACGCTTGCATTAGCTGCATAAGTCTGACCGTAAGATTCATCGGTAAGGAGCTTAGCAACATTGCCCGTTGAGAAGTCGATACCTGTTTGAGCAAGGAGGGAAACGAGAGAACCGTCGCCAACCTTAACCTTTTCAACTGCACCGTAAAGACCGGTGAGAAGTGAGTTAATAATGTCATCCTTGAAGAGGAGACCGCTGATTAACTTGTTAAGACCGCCGTCAATCAATCCGCCAACAAGACCGTCAAGCATAGGAGGAAGATTCTTAAGGAAGTCAACATCTACGCCTTCAGGATATGAGAAATCGAATGTGCCTGTCTTATATGCGGTGTAATCCCAGAATGCATTAGTAGGTTCGCCTGTTAAGAAGTAGAATACTGCACGAACGATATCATCTTTTTCAGCAAGGCTGATTGTAGCGAATACGCTTGAGATGATTGACTTGATTGTGCTGTTCTTCTTAATAGCGCCGATTGAACTGATAAGTGATTTGATTGGCTTAGCGTTCTTAATAAGAGTATCTGCTACATAGCGAAGAACTGCGATGAGAACCTCACCCTTGTCAGCAACTACTTCCTTATTAGTGAACTTGCCTTCGGCATTCTTAACCTGTGACTTAGAAGTTACAACCTTGCCGTGAGCAGCGATTGTTGACCACTTGAAGTCAGGAAGCTTAATGCCTGTTTTCTTGAGTAAGCTGTTTACAAGAGGAACAACGATGTCCTGAATGTTGCAAGACTTGAGGTCAGCGAGCTTAATATTAAGCTTAACGCCCTTAACCTTAAGTAAGCTTGTTACAAACTTGCCGAGGTCCTTACCAAGAACCATTGAGATAATCTTATCAACGTCTACACCTGCTGATTTAGCTGTCTTAAGGACATTTGTAATAGGAGCAAGGATATTGTCGAGAAGCTGGCCGATGCCGTTGTTATCAATGAAGTATGCAAGGTTAGGAAGAACTGATGTAATTGTTTCTACAGGCTTGTCGAGAACTTTGTCAACGAAGCTCATAAGAGGATTAAGTACATCAAGAAGTACGCTGTCCTTAGCTTTCTTGCAATCCTTTTGATACTGTGCATATGTCTTAATCTTGCTGTTGCTTACCTGAAGAACATCAAGAAGAGGAACTACTGCACTTTCATAACCGTTAATGCCGTTTACACCAACGTTAAGTGCATTGAGGTCGAGCTTAATTGTTGAAAGCTTAGAATCCTTATTCATTGAATCCTTAGCTGTAAGAGTAAGAACACCCTTCTTAAGCTCATAGGTAAGAGCAATCTTGCTGATTACCTTGCCGTTGCTGTCCTTAATGTCAAGAGAAGTTGAAGCCTTAGCAATTGTGATATTTGTAAGGTCAATCTTTCCGCCGTTAAGGAATACGTTAAGAACGCTGTTGAAAGGACGAAGAATTGCAACAAGTGCATTTACAAAGCCCTGCTCAGCCTTTGCGGAGCCATCTTTGAAGCCCCAGTTGATTGTCTTAATCTTCTTCCAGCTCTTAGCCTTCTTGAGAGTCTTAGCTGCTGAAGAATAAGTCTTGCCGTAGCTCTTATCCATAAGGAGACCTGCAACGCCCTTAGGTGAAACAGTAATACCTGCCATACCGAGATACGGTGAAAGTGTCTTAGTGTCAAGTGCACCGTAAAGTGCCTTAGCAAGTGAAGTGAGGTTAGCGTTTGTGAATACCAAACCGCTTACAACACCCTTAAGATTTGAAGCGTCAACTACACCGAAGTTGGTGAGAAGAGCCATAACTGCGTCAACTGCACTGTCAAGCTGAGTGACAGCTGAACTTGCATCATAAGCTGAAATACCGTCAGGGTACTTGAACTTTAATGAAGTTCCCTTATAGTGCTTGTAAGCCCAATAAACTTCTGTAGGTGACTGTGTGAAGTTGAGAAGATTGCCTACAATTTTAAGAAGTCCCATACCGTCAAGCTTACCTGTTTCGATATACTTGATGAGCTTCTTAATGCCTGAGCTTAACTTGTTGTTGCCCATAATCAAACCAATGATTGTGGAAAGGTTATGATTTGTCTTTACAAATTCAACAACATAATCGAGAACGAATACAAGTGTTTGAGCAGGAGTTGATGTCTTGCCAAGCTTGTTCCAATTGATGTTGTTAAGCTTAATACCTGTCTTAGCAAGAAGGGTATTAATAATAGGAACAATGTTGTTACCTGAAAGAGCATAGCCCTGAACTTTAAGTCCAAGTTCTTGCTTATCGTTAACTGTTGTTAAATCACCGAATGTCTTTGTAACAATACCTTCAAGAAGTGCTGCAAGTGACGGTGATGCTGCGCCGAGCTTGTCACTCTTAATCTTAAGAATGTTAGCTGCGCCGTTGAGTTCGTTTGTAACAGCCTTAACTGCACTTGAAACAACAGAAGCAAGTGTAGGAGCGGTTGAATCGTCTAATACAACGCCGATAGCCGATACAAGGTTGAGCAATGTTGTTGCAGGCTTATCAAGGAACTTGTCAAGAAGTGCAACAAGCGGATTAACAAGACCGGTGAATACTTCGTCACGGTACGCATTGCCCTTGTCAGCAAATTTAGTAGGAGTATCAACTGTGATACCTGTCTTTGCTGCGATTGTGTTAAGAACAGGGTAGAGAGCATTTTCATAAATGCCTGTGTCAATAAGAACTACGCCGAGGATAGAGGTGAGAAGTCTGAGTGAGGTTGAAAGACCTGTCATAAATTCATCTCTGTTGCCTGCTGAAATACCCCAATTAATGCTTACGTTAAGTGTGCCGTTGTCATTAATTGCGTCGCTCCAGCTGTCAAGCTTAGAAAGCTTCTTGCTTGCGTTCTTAATGCCTGTGTCTTTAATTCTTACAGATAATGAGTCAGGAGAAATAAGTCCGTTGACTGCTTCACTGATAAGATTGTATTTTGCTGTTACGTCGGCAGTACCATTATTATATGTATAAGAGTATGCAAACTTGTCGGTAAGTCCGGTAACAAGTGTTTCGACGAGAGCATAGGTTCTTACTACTACTGTTGTAAGACCTTCGTTTGTGTAGATATCCTTAGGATTTACGTTACCCTTTGAATCAGGAGTACGTGCATCCTCGCCATTAAGATAATATAAATAGGTATTAAGTAAATCGATTGTAGCATTTGATGCATCTGCACCGATGTAATTTGAAAGTAATGAAATTACGCCTGCCACGATATTACTTGTTTTGTTGATTGAATAGCCGTTAATGCTTGAATCCGTAAGGAGAGATGACAATGTTTTATCAAGCTTAGCTATTGTACTGTCAACACTCTTCATATCCTTACTGCTGTGAGCTGAAATATCAACCTTTGAGTTAGGAGTTGCAACAGCCTGTGTAGGAGCGGTTGATGAAGAATTATTATTGTTGTTATTATTGTTGTTATTGCCTGAGTTAGCAGACTTGATTGAATTGATAAGTCCCTTAATAACATCAACAAGCTTATTTACATTAGTAATAAGGAAGTAAGCATTGTCTCTGTCAAGACCTACGAATCCGCTTGACTGCTTCTCAAATGTGAAGCTGTACTTGCTGTCACGTGTAATCTGGAAGATACTGTTGAGAAGGTCTGTAAGTGCACTTGTTTCGCTGAAGCCGCCTACTGACTGAAGAAGACCTGTAATAATAGGGAGGTTCTTGTCAAATGCGCTGCCTTTTGAATCAATTACATTATTTACAAGACCGAGAATAGCGTCGAGCCAATCCTCTACGAATACGCCAACGAAGCTGTCAAAAATCTTTGTTGGGTTTGGATTTGAAGCGAAGTTCTTGAACTCTGTCATCTTTGAGTTGCTTACTGCGCCGTCTGAATCCTTAACAATCTTGCCCTTGTAGCAATATGTCCAAGCGTCTTTGCTTACGCCGTACTTATCTGCTGCAAGATTTTCCATAATATCAAAGAGTTGAGGAATTGCAACTGTAATGTTGTTAAGACCTGTGTTAAGATCTTTCTTGCCGTCAAGTCCCTTTGACTGATTTCTGAGTGATGGAGTATTTACATAAGTATCAACTGATGTTGTGAAGAGGTTTGCAATTTCAACGATTAATTCGTAAAGACCTGCGCCAACCTGTCCGTCAGAAGCCGGAATAGCTTTCTTAAGGATACCCTCAAGGTCGCTGATCTTTGCATACTTAAGCGCCTTATCTGCAATGTAGATACCTGTAATCATAGGTACGCCTGCTTCACGCTTGTACTGAACATTGAACTTTACAGAGCTTGGAATGTTAGCAAGAACGTCTGTAAGGTTATTTGCTGTTACACCATTATAAGTATAGGTATAAGAGCCGTCGCTGTTAGCGGTGTATGTGATTTGTCTGCCGAAGCTATCTACAACTTTGTCGTACTTAAGTACGTAGTTTGGAGTTGAGATAATGTCGTTAGCTGTGAAGTCGATAGGTGTTTTATAATTTGAATCGAAGTTTGTAAGGTATCCTGTTTCTTCCTTACCGCCGTTCCAATATGTTCCGCCTAACTCTTCATACTTGCCGTCGTTTTCAAGCCAATGCATAAGCTGTGGGAGCATAGTGTTAAGGTCCCAAGCAAGCTGACCGATACCGACATATGAACCTGAATCGGCATTAAGTCCTTCAAGCAAACCGTCACCGAGAACACTGTAAAGGAAGCCTTTCTGGTCGCTTCTTTGTGAGTCGCCGACACCTGCAAGAACCATTGGTTCAACAAGTTCGTTTACAACTACCGCAACAACAGGGAGAAGGTTTACAACTGTTTTAATCGGGTCGTTTACAAGGTTTTTCCAAACGTCTGTAAGAACTGCCTGAAGATTTACATTAGTCTTAAGAAGTGATTTAAGAACACTGTCTACAATACCGCCGACTGTTGTTGACGGGTCAACAATGTCACCGATTGTCTTGTTAAGGATAATGTTAACAATCTCTGTACCTACAGAACCTGTAAGATCTGTGTTTTCGCCGTTGAGAATAGCCTTTTGGTCATCTGTAAGAACAACATCTGAAGATTCAGAAGTTTTCTTTTTGACGATTTCACTCATTTCGTTATTAATATCGATAACGCAGTTGAACTTATAATTATCGTCATAAGTAGTTGCAGTAAGTTCTTTAGTATTAGTGAGAGCATCTAAGTTTTTGCCAAAGTAACCCAAAATAACTCTTGTAGCAACATAGTTACGAGATTCTGCAACAGCTTTGTTGATGGCAGCTTTGCTATTATGATGGGTAGCATCAGGAATTGAGTTAATACCGGTGCCTTCGTCTGACATTGACTTAATAAGAAGTGAATCGCTTGATGTATATTGATCTTTTGAAATGGAAGCGCTTTGGACATTATCCATATAGTCGCCTACAAATGCATCAAGAACACTAATAAGATTATCACTTGCTTTGTTTGAATCCGTACCTTTAAGCTCTGATGGAAGTTTTGCAAGGTTGTACCAAAACTCTAATGTGTAACTTCCATTAAGAGAATCAGGAACCTTTATTGTCTTTTTCTTTTCATCGCCCAAGTTATCTGTAAATGTCAACTGACCGTCACGGAAATAATTGGTAAGAAGCGGAGTTCCGTTATTAGCATCGTTATTTTGAGCCAAGTTATTTAAAATAGCTTCCATTTGCTCAAGTTCTGAATCGCTGATGAAGAAGCTGTCGCCCTCTTTCCAATTAGCGTTATAGCCCTTTGGAAGTTTTGCATTGATATCTGCATCAATCTTATCAAGGCTCATAGGTTCGCCGTTATTACCGAAGCGAGCTGCAAGACCTTTAATAAGACCAAGATAATATGGTGATTTGTCAAACCTGCCGTTATCTTGTCCGCCCGAAAGAACTTTTACACATAAGTCCTTTGAAATTGCGGAATAAACGTTGTATTCAATGTAAGATTTAATCTGAAAATCACTGCTGTTACCGTCTGCTTTAGCGATATCTTCAAATGTTGAATTTTCATCGATTCCTAAATCGGGATCTGAACCCAAACATTCGATTGCAGCCTTTTTCAATGTTTCCTTAACTTTGTCATAAACATTATTCTCAGTACCGTTTACAACTAAGCCGTTGAAATCCAATTCGCCCGGAGTAAAGTCTGTACTTTCAACTACATCTGTAACAGAAACATGAGCTGCATTGAGAAGTCTGAGGTATGTACAAGCTTTAATGTAGTTTTTACCGGCATCGGTGTAACAATAGAAAATAGCGTCTGCGACATCGTTAAGTTTAACATTGATGTCATAAACGGCAAATTCTTTGTTTGTGCTTTCGATAAAGGTGTCAACGTCAGCTTGTTCTTCAGCCGAAAGCTTATAATCGCAAGCTTTCAATTGAGCAAGAGAAGCGTCATCATATGTAGCACCGATAATTTCTGAACCGGCATAATAAACATTTTCGATTGAACCGTTCTCTACAGCTTTGTTATAACGTTCTGCTACTTTTTCAACTGTTTGTGCAGGTTTTTCTGCCGCACTGCTGGTTGACTTATAAAGAGTAGCCAAGTACCAAAGGCTGTCAGCAGAGTACTTAACCTCATTACCGCTGGCATCTTTACCTGTAAGTGTACGGTCTTTCTTAGCACCGTATAACCACTCTTCAAGCTGGTTTCTTGAATCCTTTGATAAATCCTTATTGTCCATATAGGAATAGCAAAGGGTAGCAAGTGTGTAGTAGTCAAGTGAACCGGTTGAACCGCTCAAATAGTTATAACTTGACAAGTCAGCTGTTGTGGTATCACCAAATACATTTCTGACAAAGTCCTCTTGACTTGTGCTTGCGAGTGCGCCGATAAGTGTCGGCTGCAATACGCCGAGTAAATCCTGAAGCGTTGTCTCGCTTGCGATTTGCTCTTTTTCTTTGTCGGTAAGTTCAGATGCTTTCTTACCGAGCTTTTTAGCGCCCTTTTCATAAACAGGCTTGCTTACAGCTTCAATGCCCATGAGAAGGGATGGCAGCTGGTCTGCCAATTTGTTAAGCGTGTCAAATGCAGAGTCTGCATCAACACTTGTCGTTTTCCAAAGCGGGTTGTCATTACTTTTGGCGAACGCCGTAAATCCAACCGAGCAAGTGGTCACGACCATTACTACAGCTAAGAAAAAGCTGAGTATTTTTTTGCTCGTTCTCATATAAATTTCTCTCTCCTTTACAAATATGATTTACGAACTTGTCGTATGGTAACGCATTTTGGATAATGCGCCGAGCAGTATTTGTTCACAGTTTCTACACAAAAAACTGCTTTTTAGGCGCAGGATATCCACACGCGTATTAACAAATACAATATATTTATAACAAATAAAAATTCATAAGTCAATATTTTTATAACATATTTTGAATTTATTGTGAATTTTCACATATTTTGCCCTCAAAATTTGACGATGGTGTGTTGTAAAAAAGACAAAACAAAAGAAAATGTCTAACAAACAAAATACGACAGAAAAATGACTGTAAAACGTTATATAATAGCGATAAAGTCTTGTAAATATCAAAACTGACTGTAAAGATAAACACCTTTACAAATGTAAATTTTGTGTAAAGTATTCAAACTTTACTTTGTGGGTTTTCTCAATTTTTTGACAAGAAATTATAAACAAATTGTAAATTTTTAGTTAACAATTTGTGCAAGGTGTCAAAAAATATTGTGTTTTTTTGGACAATGTTACAAAAATTTCATTTGTCGTTTGTCTTTATTGACTTTTTTGCCGCCATATGTAATAATTATACTGTGTTTAAAGCACATATTGCGCTGTTTTTGGTGCAACGGTTTGGCTTTGCCAACCTTCAGTCTAATTCAGATTGCCTGATGGTCAGAGATTGCGACAGGCTCCCGACGCAATATGTTAACACTTATTTATTAACTAATAATTTGAAATTTTACGGAGGTAAAAAATGAAAACGAAGGCAAAAAAGTTTTCACATAAGCTTCTGGCATTAATTATGGCAGTGCTTATGGCAGCTTCCTGCTTTACCGGTGCTTTAACTGCTTATGCCGATACTATGAGCAGTGACAAGACATATGCCGATGACTCAATCGAATATAACGATTTGGCATGGGCTATTCTTTCCGATGAACAGGTTGCTACAGCTTTACTTGACTATGCTGATTTGATGCTTGCCGAATACGGACCTCAAATCGATGCACTTCTCGAAAACCTTCCTTCAAGCATCACAAGTTACATTACTTGGGACAGCAACAGCCGTACACTTAAAATCAATGCGTTCGGTATCATCAAAAAGGATGTACCTGTTCGTACTCACAGTGTAGATGAACTTTTCTATACACTCAGCGGCGTTGCAGACCTTCTCAACTCATACGGTAGCTATCTCGGTGATGCCGGCAACCTTAACTTTAAAGCTGTTGCCACAAAGGACTGGTATGTTACAAGAGAAACTGCATCTTCAACCGATATTGTAAGAAGAGTTCTCGGTATTTTCCAAAACCTTTCTTGCGACTATAACGGTGCAGACGTTTTAGGTCAGGTGCTCAGAGGTAAATTCACTCTCGGTACTCTCGGTAACATTGCTAACCTTGATGTATATAGCCTTGTCGGCGGTCTTTTAGGATTCTCAGACAGCTCATATAAATCAAACTTGGTTTACAATGTAGCTCAGCAGCTCATTTTCCAGTATACTAATTGGTATACAGATGAAGAAATTGCTAATTTCAAGAACGGCACAACAACATGGGTTTATGATGACCAGCTTCTTGATAAACTCACAACAGAGCTTCTTGATAAGATTAGTGTTCTTGTTACATATAATCAAGAATATACCGACAGCGATACAAAGACAGCAATCCAGGATACATCAGCTACACGTTATCTTAAGATTAAAGCTGAAATGAAGGCAAGCGGTACTAACTACGCTACTGCAGCTGCAAAGCTCGGTTATGACCCTAACCTTGTATATTCAGATGAATTTAAGGATAACGAGGGCAATCCGCTTAACGTTCTTCTCTTCGCTTACGGTGCTCCTGATGATAACGGTTATGCAACAGCATCAACCACTAAGGTAACACTTAAGGCAACCGATAATCTCTTTGACTTCGGTTACAGAGCTCTTGATCTTGCTTGGGATACAGTTCTTAAGGGAACAATCAAGCTCCTTCATGTAAATGATGACTTTGACCAGGGTCACGGCGGCAACTTTGATAACAACTATTATTATTACTTTGACCAGAAGGGTCAGTGGAATACTAATGACGTTGCTTCAAACTATACACAGGCTAAACTCAATGAATGGGCAAACGCTGTATATAAGGATTATAAGTTTGATTCAGCTAAGGACTTCCTTGCTTATGTTCAGAAGAACGTAACTTATGACCGTACTGCTGCTGAAGATTCAACAGGTTCTTGGAAGGATATCGATGAAACAAGACTTTTCGCTAAGTTAAGATACAGCCCACTTGCTGATTACGGCTTCAACGTAACAACAGGTCCTATCAATCTTTACTTTTCTGAAACAGGTACTCCTAACATTGATAATTTCTTCAACAAAGAATATGCAAACTACAGCTCAATGGTAGCAGGCTTAAACGATGCACTCGTTGCAGCAGTTAAGGACCTCTTCCCACAGAGAAGCAATATTATCGGTACACGTCCTGAAATGGCAACAACCGGTGATCTTAAAACTATCGATGCATCATCTATTAAGACAATCGTTTCAACACTCGTTGGCAACGCTTGCAAGATGGTTCAGTACACAGCAGACGCTACAGATGCTAACATTCTTAAAGCATTCTACACAAAGAACGGCACTTCAGCTACTCTTTCAGAGACAAATCTTGAAGAAGCAATGATTCCTATGCTCGTTGCTTGCATCGGTCAGATTAATCTTGGCGCAGGCAAGCTTGAGAAAATCATCCACCCTTCAGATTGGGATGGCTGTAAGGATGCAGAAGCAGTAGCTTATGTATGTCTTAAAGAGTACTTATCATACTCAATGCCTAAGAAGGACTATTCAAGCCTTGTAACAGTTGATAATGACGGAACAATCCATGCAACACTTGAAGGCACAATTCTTCCGATGGCTCGTGATGCAGTTGCTTATGTAATTGAAGCATATGTTCCGCTTACAGATGCAAACGGCAACTCATGGAAGACAGAGTCAGCTGATGTTAATTCATCAACAACACTCTTCGACCTTCTCAACTCGGTAATCTGCTACTATGCAGGCGACCATGCAATGCAGAAGGATGTTAATAAGGGCGAAAGAGCTATGGGTGTTGCAGCACTTCTCGGTATTTGCGACACTAACGGTAACAGCCTTATTAAGTCAAGCAATGATCTTTGGACCAATATTAACCTTGTAGCTAATAAGCTTATGCCTGTTCTCGGTACACTCCAAGGTACAGGTTACGGCAAATTTAACTCTAAGGACCTTATCTGGAACAATATCGTTCTTTCATTCCTTGATATCGGTACTGCAAAGGACAACGGCCTTTACGGTGTATCTAACTTCCTCAACCAGTTACTTACTATAGTTTCTGCTGAACCTATCCAAAAGACTTCAATTGTTGTAACAATTTATGACGTTCTTAAGGATCTCATCAATCGTTTGTTCGGCGCTCGTTACAGCGGTCAGAGCTTCAAGACAATTGTACCTGACGCAACAAGCGCTCATCCGTTTGATGATTTCTTCCAAGTTAAAGTTCTTGCAGGTACAGACGGTAAGGATTTGGGTGCATTCCAAAAACTTATCTGTAACTTCGTTGAGTTCGGCGGTTACGGCACAAACGGTCCAAGCACATATCCTGACTCTATTATCAGAGGTATCTGCTTCGCTATTCAGGCTGTAAACAGCTTCCTTCCTAACGCATTAACAACACTCGGTCAGCATCAGCTTAAGATGGCTACTGCTTCATTCGAAAAGAACGTTCAGACCGGTTGCGTTAAGGGTTCAAGTTACAATAATAATTTCACAATTACAAATAACTCAGTTGGTATCAACGC
Source organism: uncultured Clostridia bacterium (assembly GCA_945874765.1). GTDB lineage: Bacteria > Bacillota > Clostridia > Oscillospirales > Acutalibacteraceae > Eubacterium_R. The sequence continues at coordinate 17,480 of CAMCHQ010000011.1, read as the reverse complement.
TTCTTACATTGTAAACGGTAAGGCTACTCAGCTTTCACGTTACTATGTTAAGGTTAACGACGTTACAATGACTAACCAGGCAGGTAAAGTTACTAAAGTAACAGGCTATCCTACAACTCCGATTGAACCGGGTAAGAGTGCTACATTTAACATTCCTATCACATTCGCAGTTTCAGGTAGTGATACAACTGCTACTGCAGAGATTAATGTAAGTTATGATATCGTAGACAAGAGCGGCAACGTTCTCTATGGCGATAACACAGTTTCAGCTTATAAACTCTTAACCAACGAAATCGGTTGGAAAGATGCACTTTATACTGAAAACAAAGATGGTAACTTAGAGTTTAACAGTGCATTTACAGATGAAACTGAGAAAGATAGCAATGGTGTAAGTGTTGGTGTTGCTAAGAGTATAGGCACTCTCAATGTTACCTATCCTAAGAATATAGTTCTCAGCACAAGCAACCTTAATGACATTTCTAATTTCACAATCAGAATTAGAAACGGCAACAGAGCTCAAAAAGGCTTCGACGGTGTTTATTTCTATACTGATAACTCAAGCTATAAGACTAATAACCTTACAACTGCTGCAACAAAGTTTGACGACAGCAAGACTACTACAATAAGCATTGGTTCAAATAACGCTATTGCTTATTGGAACAAGTCAACAGGTGACCTTCTTAAGGTTGGTATGTTCGACTATCGTGTCGAAACTTCTGCAGGTTCAGGCGTATTCGGTGATTGGCAGCGTAACGGTACAACCGGTTATACTCAGGAACAGCTTAACTCTGCTGCAGATACAGCTAACCAAGAGGGTAAGCAGTTCGAAAGCAGAACCCACGTAGCTTATACACTTCAGGAAGCTCTTGATGCTAAAATCATTGCCGGCTATCATATTGATGCTAACAATGAATATGATTCAATCTATCTTAAGAGTGACGGTGTTAAGTACGATACTCTTCTTTCTACAGTAACACTCGGCAGTGAGGTTCCTGGTATTGTAATTAACAAGGGTAAGTTGACAGTTGGCGGCAATGCAGTTGTTTATAACAACCCATTCCAGTATGTTGCAAGTGATGATACAGAAAAACTTACAACAGGTACTTACAGTACAAAGATTAACTTCTACACAAGTTCAGCTTCTAAGCAGGGACAAATCGATTTCGTAATCGGTGACAACAGTTCTGCAAGATCACTTAATACTAACTACAGTAATCTTTCTAAGATTATGGCAAACTATAAGGCTTCAGACTTTAAGGATCAGTCAGTATTTACTACAGCTAAGGATGCTCTTATCAAGGTTCTTTCTATTCAGGCTGCTCCGTTGACTGCAAGCTCAGCACTTTCATCGGCAGATAAGACTGAATATGCACCGGTTAAATCGGTTACAACTTCAGCTACCGGCGACCGTGCTTATGTACCTTACACAACTTCAAACGAAACAGTAACATTTAATGTTAAGGGCGAAACTGTAAGCTATACAATTCCTAACTCAGTTAAGAATAACGCTTATGTAGGCGGCGAATACAATGAAAAGCTTGGTGTTACAATCGGCGGTATCGATGGTGTTTACTACTACGATAAGGACGCTACAATGCCAATCTACTCACCAATGCCTCTTACATCGGCAACAAACGGTAAGGACTCAGTAGGCACAAGCGTAACTAAGGCAGAGGACGGTAACTATTATCTTACCAACACTGTTAAGTACGCAACCGAGTGGGATCTTACAACGTATACTGATGCTCCTTGGCTCAAGCCAACAACAACTCAGGATACAAACAAAGACAATCAACCTCTTTATTATCAGGTTCAGTATCAGTACAGAGACGCTGACGGCAATACCTGCACATCTAAGGATGCATGGGCTTGCAAGTTCCCTCAGGCTGATAACCAGTTAATCGCAAATACCGGCGTTGCAAATGAGGACGGCGTTTTAGTTGATAACCGTGGTTCTATCACAAAGGCTAACGACAGAATTTCTTATGTTCTTGACCTTGTAAATAAGAATCTTATCAACTCTTCAAAGACTCTTTATGACGGTATTTCAATTCCAAGAAACGGTCTTCAGGAAATCAACTTCGATATTCTTACATACAACAAGATGGTTGAATATGCTAAGAAGGCAGAAGCTCAGTACACTGTAGACGTAGAATACACAGACCCAACAACTAATAAGGTTGTTGATAAGAACGGTTTGTCATTCGCAAATGCTGCAAGTCTTATGAGCAGTCTTAAGGATGAAGGCATTGCTTATACATACACAACTGATTCAGAAGTTTCTTCAGTTCAGGCTGCTGAATATGTAAGACTCTTCAATATCTTCTCAGCTCAGGTAATCGAACGTGGTTACCAGGGTGATAAGCTTGAAGCTGAAATTCAGTGTGCATCAGGCAATACTTACAGAACCCTTAGCGCTACTAAGGCAACTTACAATGAGGATGGCACTGTTAAGTCTGAGGCTGTAGTTACTAAGAAGGGCGTTGCAAGCACTCCTCGCTTCGGTTCATTCGACGCATCAGGTAAGCTTGTAAACGAAGGCGCTACTAAGTACTCAACAGCTTCTTGGAACAGATATGTAAGAGCTCTTGCTGAGGCAGTTAGTCTTGCTACATACGGCAGAGGCGATTACAAGTACAAGAATTCTAACACATATAACATTAACGATAAGGACGGCTACGATGCTCAGCTCGATAAGATTTATTTAGTTGATACAGAGCTTCAGGCTGCAGAAATCGGTCTTACAGAGTATGAAACATATACTCTTACAGTAACTCCTGTTGCAGGTGCTACAGTAACAGTTGACGGTGTTGCTTACTCAGGTCCTATGTCAGTTGAAAAGGATTCAACCGTTTCAATTGATGTTCAGGTTGCTGACGGATATACTCTTCTTCCTGAGCTTACAATCAATGGCGATAAGCTTACATTTGATGATACATCAGCATTCCCTTACCAGTTATATGTTGACGGCGATGTAACAATCGTTCCTTCAGTTCAGTCAGATAAGCCACTCACTCAGAACGTGACTGCTTCACTTGTTGTAGCAACATCTGCAAAGGGTGCTACTAATAATAAGGGCGTAAACGGCACATATAATGTAACTGTTTATGACAGCACAAACGCTCCTGTTCTCGAGAAGGCATTTGACCTTACAACTGATTCTAACCAGATTAGCCTTGATCTTGCTCCCGGCACATACACAGCAACAATTACTTCTGAATTTGCTATTGCACGTACAGTAAACATTGTTGTTGGTAATGCTGATATCACAGGTCAGGCAATTCCATTACTTGTATGTGACTTTAATAAGGATGGCAATATTACCGGTACAGATGCTACTGCAGTTTTCTCTGCGGCTTCTAAGGCTGCTGATCTTCGTTATGACCTTAACGGTGACGGTTCGGTAACAGGTACAGATGCTACAACAATTTTTGCTATTGCATCAGCATCATCCATCACACTTCCTGACGTTACTATTAAGTAATATTAATTTCTATACTTCTTAGGGGCGAAAGTCCCTAAGAAGTTTTACTTGAAAATTCGGATAACTTGTGTTATCATTTATTTTAAGCAAAGTTTTGTCTTTGCTTTGTTTTGATATATTCGGCTTTGCGCCGTTTATATACAATGCCCGCTTTGGGCGGGGAGGCTATGGGCAGTTTCGTTTAGTAAATATTTAATGTTTCACGGTGTTTGGCTTTTGCCAAAGTTGCTTGGTTTCATATTTTTATGTTTTCTGACCGATTTTGTCTTTACCTTTCACGGCGATTCTGCTTCTCCCCAAATTAAGCAAATTTCTTAACAAGGAGGTAACACCAATGAATACAATTGCAAAAAAACGATTAGGTGTTATTTTCGGTACACTTGCGTTTTTGGTTTTTGTAGCGCTTGTTGTGTGCCTTCCTCGTACCTCGTATGCTGCTAAACTCGGAACGGAGAGCCCGAATGTTTATTGCACATACAAGGATTCTAACGGCAAACAATACGACGGTGATAAGTTGCCTGCTGGTACATATGACGTCAGCTTTTATTTAGAGGGCGTTTCCGAGTTATCGGTTGTGCAGGTTACATCAACCTATTCTTCGGATGTATCAGTAGACAGTGAGCCTAAGGCTCTTCTTTCTGAAGATGTCGCCGACGTATCATCAATGGGAACCGTAACGAATGATTCTAATTTGGTATTCGGATTTGTTTCTGATTCTGACACTTGTTCAGCAATAACAAATGACGGCACATTGCTTGCAACCTTCTCGGTTACTTTTTCAAAAGCATGTGACGCCGCTGATGCTATTTCGGTTTCAACCGACCCGAATAAGACTTTCGTTTTGGCTAATTACGAGGACGGATTCGATGATGAGTATGCTCTTGTCAGTGAATCTGCCGATTATCCGGGTTCTCTATATTTAATGACTTGTGACGTTTCACCGTCAACCGGTCATAGCGTAAACGGCTCGCTTGTTATTATGACAGATGCGAATGGCAGTACTGCCAACAAGCCTGTTTACGGCGAATATACTGTTAATGTATATTCAGATTCAACCCGTACCGAGCTTGTCGGTACAACCACATCGTCCCTTAAAGACGGTGTAAACGCTTTCTCTATTGATTCGTTAAAGGACGGAACCTACTATCTTTCAATCTCATCTGATTATGCAATAACTCGCAGCGATGTTTCGGTTATCGTAAACGGTGCCGATATTACCAATGCAGTTATTCCTATGATGGCTTGTGATTTTAATAAAGACGGTAGTATTACGGCAACTGATGCAACTACTGTTTATCTTTTTGCTACAAAGCAGACTGATTTAAGCTATGACCTTAACGGTGACGGTGTTGTAACAGCAACTGATGCAACAACAGTTTATGCTTGCGCATCAGGTACTAATTATTATAACGGATTAGAGATAAAGTGAGTTTTTCAAAATAAATAAAGGGGATTTCTAAGTGAAAAAGACATTTAGAAAGGCAATAGCTGTTCTTCTTGCAGTTCTTATGGTTGCATTCTCCGTTCCGTTTTCTGCTTTAGCTGCTACTGACGGTACAGCCGATATGTTCGGTTCAACTGATTACACAGTTAAGCAAAACAGAAAATGGTGGGTTGATGACGGTGTTGACAATAGCCTTTCAAAGCTTCAGTCAACTCCTGAATATCGTGGCTACGCTAATGATGACGTTAGCGCCGGCAGTTTTGATTTCGGTGCTGAAATCAGCGATTATGCGAACAATGGTCTCGAAGACCATCGTAATGACTATAAGCCTGTAATTGCAGCTACAGTTTCTAACTTAGGTACAAAGCAGGGTGCACAGGATGCTATTGCAAACGGTACATACTCAGCTTATACCAAACAGTATAATAACAATTATTATGGTGTTAATGCTGCTCATACTTATGAGGCAGTTAAGGAAGCCGGCAATATCGTAAACCCTGCTAATGTTAAAGCAGGTCAGCGTATTGCTATTACCGTTGAAATTGGCGGCGTTGATGTTATGCAGTCAGGTCAATTTAAAGGTACATTCGACACTGAATATCTTCAGGCTTCCACTCCGGGTACTGTTACTAAAACACGTGATAATTGGAAAATTAATACAACTGCCAAGGGCGCTATTAAGAACGGTACAGCTTTCTATTCTGACGCAATGCAGTTTAGTAGCTCAACATACAATAACGAAGAAGGTATTTGGTATGGTGCTATTACAGGTATGGCTGCTGTAAACGGTAACCAAACAACGTCTAACTACTTTGGCGTAGGCAGTGATGGCGAAGCTAAATTCGGTAAGTACGGTATGGTTTGCTATACTTATGCATTCGAAGTACTTAAGGATTGTGACCTTTCAGAAGTATTTCATTTCAATACAAAGATTGACGGTACAGAATTTGAGCCTTACTACAGAGATTCACTCGACGGTTCAGGCGAACCTTCATGTAATGCTGTAAATCCTGAATTGTATCTTATTACTGGTGATGATACAAAGAGCACCTTTGCTAACTGGGCATTAATTTGGACAGATTATGCAAAGGATTCAACACCTGAAACTAAGACTTATACTATTACATTCAATGACATCAACGGTAAGGTTGTTGATACTCAGACAGTTAAGGAAGGCGAAACTCCTACAGTTCCTTCAACAAACACTGCTGCAAAGACTGTATCTAACAATGACGGTACACACTCAGTAACAACATACACATGGCCTGCAGTTTCTGCTGTAACAGGTGATACAAACTATGACGAGGTTGCTACAACAACTAAGTCAAATTGTACTCTTAGCTACACAGAACTCAGCAAGGCAACAATCCTTTCAGGTTCTAAGCTTACAGCTACTTGCCCTGATTGCGATTATGTAAGCAATGTAACTAACGACGATAAACTTGACGGCACAGCTTACTATGCTGCACTTGCTGCTGCAAAGGCTGTTGACGGTTCTAAGTACACAGAAGCTTCATATGCTAATGTAACTGCTGCTCTTGAAGCTAATGCACAGGCTAAGGTAGAGGCTATGACATCACAGTCTGATGTAAATGCTGCTGCTAAGGCACTTGAAGATGCTGTTAAGGGTCTTGAGGCTCTTCCTACAACAGATGTTTATACTTACACATTTGCTGACGGTTCAACCAAGGAAGTAACAGTTGATAAGGGCGCTGCTCCTACTGCTCCTGCTAACACAGCTTCTAAAGTTGTTGATAACAAGAACGGTACTCATACATCAACATCTTACGCTTGGGAGAAGACAGGCGACTTCACATATACTGAAAAGGCAACTGCTAACACAGCAAATTGCACTTACGGTGATTACACAACAGTAACTAAGTCTACAATTGCTAAGGCTGGTACTGAAAAGGCTGTATGCTCAGTATGCGGCCACGAAAACGTAAGAGACCTTGCTAAGCTTAACGGCGATGCATACTATGCTGCTCTCGAAGCTGCAAAGGCAGTTAAGGCTGACGATTATACTGCTGATTCATATGCAAAGGTAACTGCTGCTCTTGAAGCTAATGCTCAGGCTACAGTTGAAGCTATGACAGTTCAGGCTGACGTTGACGCTGCTACTGCTGCTCTTGAAAATGCAGTTAAGGGTCTTGTAAAGGTTTACACAATCACATTTACAAATGCTGCCGGCACTGTAGTTGATACTCAGAAGCTTGCTGAAGGTGCTACACCTGTAGTTCCTGCTGCAAATACTCCTGACACAGCTACTAAGTCAGACAACAATGCTAAGACACACAGCCATACAACATATAGCTGGCCTGCAGTTTCTGCTGTAACAGCTAATGCTGATTACAAGGAAGTTGCTGAGACTGTAACAGAAAACTGTACTGCAGGTGATCCTGTAGTAACTCAGCCTACACTTGATAAGGAAGGCTCAAAGGTTACAAGCTGCACAGTTTGCGGCCAGGTTCTTAAGACTGAAACTATCCCTGCTCTTAAGGGTGTAAACGTAACAGTTACAGAATCTAAGTATGGTGAAACAACTCTTAACGGTGAGACTGCAACAGCCGGTAAGACAACTAAGGTTGCTCTTAACTCTGATGTAACTCTTACAGCTAAGGCAAACAGCAATGCTGAATTCGTAGGTTGGAAGGTAGCTAACAAGCTCGTTTCAACAGACGAGACATACACATTCACAGCTGTAGCAGATACAACTGTTACACCTGTATTTACAGAAACAGCTGAAACATTTGTAGTAGTATTCATTGATATGTACGGCAATGTTGTAGGTGCTCCTCAGGAAGTTACCAGCGGTACAGAAATTAAAGAGCCTACAGCTCCTGAATATCCTGGCTACAAGTTCGATAGCTGGTCACTTACAGCAGATCGAATTGACGCTCTCAGCGAGGGTACAACAATTACTGCTAACTATGTAAAGGATGCAACTCAGACATTCACAGTTAAGGCTGCAGGCGCTACAATTACTGTAAACGGTCAGCCTTATAATGATGTTGCTGAAAACATTCCTTATGATGCAAAGGTAACAGTTTCTAAGACCGGTACAACATCATGGAGAGTTGGCGATGTAGTAGTTGCTTATGGCGATACTTACTCATTCTTCTGTGGTTCTAATATGGAACTTACAGCAGTAACTGACGCTGGTGATGCTACCGTTAAGACTCAGGTTGCTATCGCATCAACAGATCGTCCATCAGCTTCTAAGCCTGATGTTCTCTTCATTGCTACACGTATTGTGGCAGACGGCGAAACAGTAGTTAGCCAGGGCTTCGTATACGGTAAGAATGCAGTTGCTTCTGACCTTACACTTGAAAACGTTGGCAAGACTGCTTCAGGTGCAAACGCAGGCAAGGTTAAGGTTGCTTATAACAGCACAAATTCAGATCAGTTTGGTTTGAACTATGCTATTAAGGCAATGACCGGTACTGCTGCTGCAAGAGCATTCATCGTTACTAAGGATGCAGACGGTAATGTTAAGACAACATACTCAGAGGCTTCTCTTTACAACTATGATGCTTAATAAATAAGATTTAGCAAAGCTTTCACCTCTGCCTTTAGGGGTGGAGGCGAGCTTTGATAAATTAAGGAGGACACACCTTATGAAAGAGCTTTATACAAAGCCAATGTCTGAAATTTCAGAATTTAAGACTAACGATGTTGTTGGTACTCTTACTACAAGCAATTGGGTAACAGACGAGGACTAATCAGACATTGATTAAGCACTTGGAGACGGCAGAAATGCCGTCTCTTTTTGCGTTTATAAATACTTTTTGATTTAAAAAATAAACTAAATATTAATCATTCTTAACTAGTACATATTACCTTTATTTGTATATTGACAAATTATTAACAAACCGCTAAAATGATATTGTAATTTACGACAAAAAGACATATATTTTAGAGGGAGAATAAAATGTCAAATAAGGAGTATGAATACAAATTTGATACTGTCAAGCCACCAAAGGACAGGGTGTACGATGACAGAGTAATGCACTATTATGAAAATCATTCAAACGAGCCTGCCAGACCGCTTATCTTAGCACTCGGTAAGCATATTACAGACAGAGTTTTGTATAAAATGCCGTGGCTTCCAAAGGTCGGTAAGGAACTTACAACGAATGACCCGGAATATTGGGGACTTGCTTCAATCGTAACCGATGAAATGGCAGAAGTTGCCCTTAAGATGAAAGTTCATAAGGGTATGAAGCTTAAAGAAATTATGAAAGCGACAGGCAAAAGTGCCGCATATCTCGAACCGCTTCTTAAGGAAATGGCAAACATCGGTCTCGTTGAATTTAATTGGGAAAATCCTGAACACGAAAAGCAGTATGTGCTTCCTATGTTCGTTCCGGGCAGCGCCGAGTTTTTCAATATGAAATGGGATAATATTTGCGAACATCCGCAGGTTGCAAATTTCTTTGAGCGTATGACTCAGCTTCCGCTTGAAGCAATTACACCTATGGTGCCTCCCGGAGGTGCCGGAATAGGTATGCACGTTATCCCTGTTGAAAAAGCAATTTCAATGGAAAATCAATCAGCCGATGTTGAGCATATTTCTCATTGGCTTGATAAATATGACGGCAAATATGCGGCAGGTCCGTGTTCTTGCCGCTACAGCCGTGCTATGTGCGGTGAGGGCTGTGCCGATGACCCTGAAGATTGGTGTATCGGTGTCGGCGATATGGCTGATTACCTTGTTGAAACAAATAAAGGTCACTATATCACACGTGAAAAAGTTATGGAAATTCTTCAGCGTGCAGAGGATAACGGCTTCGTTCACCAAATCACAAATATTGACGGCGAAAATAAGATTTTTGCTATTTGTAACTGTCAGGTAAAGGTTTGTAATGCGCTTCGTACCTCTCAGCTTTTCAATACGCCTAATATGTCACGTTCGGCATATGTTGCCAAGGTTGAGGCTAAGGATTGCGTAGCCTGCGGCAAGTGCGTGGAATTTTGCCCTGCCGGTGCCGTTAAGCTCGGTCAAAAGCTTTGCAAAAAGGACGGTTCATCAGTTACATATCCTAAGCAAGAGCTTCCCGACGAAGTTAAATGGGGCAAGGAAAAATGGTCACCCGATTACAGAGATAAAAACAGAATTAACTGTTATGATACAGGTACTGCCCCTTGTAAAACCGCTTGTCCCGCTCATATTGCAGTTCAGGGATATCTTAAAATGGCGGCTCAGGGTAGATATACAGACGCTTTGGCTCTTATTAAAAAGGATAATCCTTTTCCCGCTGTTTGCGGCAGAGTTTGCAATAAGAGATGTGAGGAAGCGTGCACAAGGGCAACTCTTGATGAAGCTGTAGCTATTGATGATGTTAAGCGTTTCATTGCTCAAAAAGACCTTGACAGCGAAACAAGATATGTTCCTAAAAAAGTAATTCCGTCTAACAGAGGGGAATTTAAGAATAAAATTGCTATTATAGGCGGCGGTCCTGCAGGTCTTTCCTGCGCATATTATCTTGCACTTACAGGATACAGACCTACAGTATTTGAGAAAAACGAAAAAGCCGGCGGTATGCTTACCTACGGTATTCCGTCGTATAAGCTTGAAAAAGACGTTGTTGAGGCAGAGATTGATATTATCCGTGCACTCGGCGTAGAAATTAAATGCGGTGTAGAAGTCGGCAAGGATATCACACTCGATGAACTTCGTAATGACGGATATGAAGCGTTTTATATTGCAATCGGCTGTCAGGGTTCAAGAAAAGCCGGAGTTGACGGCGAGGACGCTGAGGGCGTTATGAGTGCTGTTGATATTCTCCATGAGATTGCGGAAAACCACGACCTTGACCTTAAAGGCAATAAAACAGTTGTTATCGGCGGCGGTAATGTTGCAGTCGACGTTGCCCGTTCAACTAAGCGCTGCGGTGCTGACGTTTTGGGTATGTTCTGCCTTGAAAGCCGAGAGGAAATGCCTGCTTCCGACGAAGAAATTTTTGAAACCGAGGACGAGGGTATTAAGATTAACAACGGCTGGGGCGTTAAGGAAATTCTTGCAGAAAACGGCAAAGTTACAGGCGTTGTGCTTAAAAAGTGCACAAGTGTTAAGGACGCAGACGGCAGATTTAACCCACAGTATGATGAAAACGATACTCAAACAATTGAATGTGACCATATTTATCTTTCAATCGGTCAGTCAATCGAATGGGGCAATCTTATTGATGGTGAGGCAGTAGAACTCGGCAGAGGCAACGGTCCTCAGGCTGACAGTCTTACTTACCAAACAGCGCAAAAGGATATTTTTGTCGGCGGCGACGTTTATACAGGTCCACGTTTTGCTATTGACGCTATTGCGGCAGGCAGAGAGGGTGCCGAGTCAATTCATAGGTTCGTTCATTTTAACGCAAGCCTTACAGTCGGCAGAAACAGACGTGATTTCATAATGCTTGATAAGGATGATATCCGTGTTGACAGCTATGATAATTCTTCACGTCAAATACCGGGACTTAATAAAAATATTGACGCTAAATCTTCATTTAAAGATGCACATCTTCCGCTTACAGAGGAACAGGTTAAAAAGGAAACGGCACGTTGCCTCGGCTGCGGTGCATCTGTAGTTGATGAAAATAAGTGCATAGGCTGCGGAATTTGTACTACTAAGTGTGAATTTGATGCAATTCATCTTTTCAGAGAGCATCCTGAGTGCAGTACAATGGTTAATTCGGATGATAAGATGAAAGCTATTTTGCCTTATATGATTAAGCGTAACTTTAAGATTAAAAAGGCGCAAAAGGCTAAAAAGGATTAATTATGCACGAGCTTGGTATAGTTTTTCATATCATTAACGAGATTGAAGAGGTAGGCAAGGAAAATAAGCTTGAAACGGTATCGTCTGTTACTGTTGAAATAGGCGAAGTTTCCGGTGTTCTCCACGATTATCTTGAGGACTGCTGGAAATGGGCTTGTTCAAAGAGTGAGCTTATGAATGGGGCAGAACTTAAGGTAGAGGTTATTCCGGCGGTGACGTATTGCGAAAACTGCAAAGGGGAATATAAAACCGTGAAGTACGGCAAGACTTGCCCTTATTGTCAAAGTGACAAAACCTATCTTCTCAAAGGTAATGAAATTATGATAAAGGAAATTGAGGCACGGTAGCACATTGTGTTATCTGCCTTGATGATATAATTTCTATTCAATTTTATTTTTCAGAGGAGGGGAATGACAATGTTATTCCAAATTTACGGCGACACGGCCGGCTGGCAACTTCTCGGCTGGGTAATGGTCTTTGTGGGCCTCGTCGTTATGAATGAAATTGCAAGGCGAACAAAAGCAGGCGGAATTTTCTGCTTCCTCGTTTTACCGGCAGCACTGACGGTGTATTTCATTGCAATTTATATCGGTGCGGCAAAGGGAGCCGATTGGGCGCTCCAAAACGACACCTATGTTCATATGAACAGCTGGTTCCATTATGCAAAGCTTTATGCTGCAACAGCAGGCTGTATCGGCTTTATGATGCTCAAGTATAAATGGGGCGTCGGCAAAAAGGATTGGTTTAAGGTATTCCCGTTTGTAATCGTTGCTATCAACATTCTTATCGCAGTAGGTTCTGACTTTGAGTCTGCAATCAAAGGCGGTATTTCAGGCGGCTGGTGGCTTTCATCTGAAAATGTATGGCTCTATGGCGGCTGGTGGAACTGGGTAAACGGTATCGCCGGTATCATCAACATTTTCTGTATGACAGGCTGGTGGGGTATTTATTCCTCAAAGAACAAGCAGGATATGCTTTGGCCTGATATGACATGGTGCTACATTTTAGCATATGACCTTTGGAACTTTGAATATACTTATAACAATCTTCCTACTCACTCTTGGTACTGCGGTCTTGCTCTTCTTCTTGCTCCTACATTTGCTAATGCATTTTGGAACAAGGGCGGTTGGATTCAAAACAGAGCTAACACACTTGCACTTTGGTGTATGTTTGCTCAGGTATTCCCACTCTTCCAGGATAAGAGCCGTTTCTCAGTTCTTACATCTGTTTATGCAGACGGATATATGGACCCGACGGTTCACCCGACAAACGCAGACCCTACAATGCAGGGCGTAGTTGCTATTATTGCTCTTGTTGCTAACGTTTGCGTATTTGCCGCTATTATGAAGCGTGCTAAGGAACAAAAGAAGAATCCTTATAAAAACGAAATCTTCACAGACCAAAAGGATTACAAACTTGCTCTCGAAAGAGCAGCCGAAAAGGCTCGCAAAGCAGCGTAATCTAATAAAAAACAAAGCCGTCGATTATTCGACGGCTTTTGTGTTGTAATTGACTGTATGTCAAGTTTGTTATATAATTAATAAGGATAAGGAAAACTACCATAACGGTCGGCGGTTAAATCTTACCTCCACTCCTTGTGAGAATGGGAGGTGATATTATGGAATACCTTGTAATAATGGCAATAATCATTGTTCTTTCAACAGGCTACATAATAGAAATAAAAAAGAAGTAATCGCCTTTACTCCACATAAATCGATTACTTCTTTTTCTGTCGATTAAGGAGGTTAACCGCTACCGGCAAGCTCCTTATCTACTTTTATTATATAAGATAAATTCAAAAATGTCAATTATGTAGTTTATAAATTAAAATAAAATTAAATAATCTTTAATTTGTTATATATTTATTTTTGGCGAGCCATATTTCCTGAACAGCGCAAGAAAACAATATGACGGGCTCTTATAAGGAACAAAGATACTACGAAACAATCCCCCGGATTGTTTCTACCAAATTTGTTGTTCACTTCGTTCACCAAATTTGGATATCGGGGTCCCCGAAAAGCGAAAGCTTTTTGGGGAAAAGGAGAAAGGAATGGAGTGTTTATTATGAATTTCGCAGAAATTTATTCAAACACGGAATTTCTTTGGACGTGTCACAGGTTCAAGCCATATTTCCTGAACAGCGCAAGAAAACAATACGACGGGCTCTTATAAGGAACAAAGATACTACGAAACAATCCCCCGGATTGTTTCTACCAAATTTGTTGTTCACTTCGTTCACCAAATTTGGATATCGGGGTCCCCGAAAAGCGAAAGCTTTTTGGGGAAAAGGAGAAAGGAATGGAGTGTTTATTATGAATTTCGCAGAAATTTATTCAAACACGGAATTTCTTTGGACGTGTCACAGGTTCAAGCCATATTTCCTGAACAGCGCAAGAAAACAATACGACGGGCTCTTATAAGGAACAAAGATACTACGAAACAATCCCCCGGATTGTTTCTACCAAATTTGTTGTTCACTTCGTTCGCCAAATTTGGAGTATCTTGTCACAGGTTCAAGCCCTAAACGTATTTCTATAAAACAAAAAAGACATCCGTATGGATGTCTTTTTTGTTTGGTGGGAACAACAGGGCTCGAACCTGTGACCCTCTGCTTGTAAGGCAGATGCTCTCCCAGCTGAGCTATGCTCCCGTCAGCGATATTGATTATATAACAAGTTGGGGAGAATGTCAAGAGTTAATTTTAGAAAAAAGCTCTTTTATTCTGTCAATCTCATTATTTAAGTACAAATAGCCGAATAATGCTTCAACTCCCGTAGCGCAGTGATACTCTCCGTCGGTTGCGCTTTTCGGGGAATGACCTACCTTTGCGTTGCGACCACGCTTAAAAACAGCAAGTTCTTCCTCGCTTAAAATATCCTTGATTTTCTCAAAAGCCGCCGTTTGCGCTTTCGCCGATACGAATTTAACACTTTCCCTGTGCAAGTTGTTTACAGGGCGGTTGGCATCAAGAACAAGCGTTTCACGAACGAGTATTTCATAAATGCAATCGCCGATAAATGCCAAATTGAGCGGGCTTAACTGCTTTGGATTTACTTCTTTATCTACAAATCTCATATCATTAAGGCACGTATTCAAACTCTATGTCATAGAGCGATACAATGTCGCCCTCCTCAATTCCTTTTTCTCTCAGTGCGTCAAAAATTCCGCTTTTCTCTAATACTCTTTGCATATATTGAAGCGCCTCGTAGTCCTCAATATCAATGCCTTTGAGAACTTTAGGAAACCAACTTGCTTCAACAAGGAAGTAGTGCTCCTCGGGTTGCGAAATCTTAAAGCCTTTATCGTCTTTGACAATTGCTTCAAGCGGAATTTCCTCAACATCGTATTCTTTGATAGGCGGAAGCGTTTGAAGCTTGTTCCAAACAGCATTCATAAGCTCCTTTGTACCCTCCATAATCGGCGCACATATTGAATAATATTCATATCCCTTGTCTTCAACGTATTTTTTGAAGCGCTCAATCTGCTCCGGCTCAGCCATATCAATCTTGTTGCCTGCAACAATCTGCGGCTGCTTAGCAAGCTCGGGATTGAATTTAACAAGCTCTTCATTGATTTTTTCAAAATCTTCAATAGGGTCTCTGCCCTCACTGCCGCTTACATCAACAATGTGAACAAGAAGCCTGCAACGCTCAACGTGGCGCAAAAATTCATGACCGAGACCTACACCCTCACTTGCACCTTCGATAAGACCGGGAATATCGGCAATAACAAACGAGTTGCCCTCACCCATAGAAACAACACCTAAGTTTGGCACAAGCGTTGTGAAATGATAGTCGCCGATTTTAGGCTTTGCCTGACTTACAACGGAAATAAGGCTCGACTTGCCTACTGACGGATAACCTAAAAGACCGACGTCGGCAAGAAGCTTTAATTCAAGCGAAACTTCCCATTCCTCACCGGGAACACCGGGCTTTGCAAATCTCGGAACTTGACGTGTAGGGGTTGCAAAATGAATGTTGCCCCAGCCACCTTTACCGCCTTTGGCAGCAACAAATCTGTCCGTTTTGCTCATATCAGCCATAACTGCACCCGAATTGGCTTCACGAATTATTGTTCCTCTCGGTACTTTAATCTCAAGGTCGGGCGCTTTCTTACCGTATTGGCGTGAGCCTCTGCCGTTTTCTCCGTTTTTGGCAACGTATTTTCTTTTGTATCTGAAATCCGCAAGAGTTGCAAGATTATCGTCAACAACGAATACAACGTCACCGCCCTTGCCGCCGTCACCGCCGTCGGGTCCGCCTGCGGCAACATATTTTTCACGGTGAAATGCAACAGCACCTGCGCCGCCGTCACCTGCTTTTATTTTAATTTTAGCAATATCTACAAACATATATATCGTCCTTTGCTTTTATTAATATGAATTTTAACAAATTTCTGCCTAAATTGCAACACTATGGCGGTAAATAGAATGTTATATACTTTATATTATACGGCGATTGTTAAAAAATTAACTATAAGGTGCGCATAAAATTGACTGTTTTTGTATAAAGTGTAAAATTTACATTTTTTTCTTGATTAATGATGACAAACAGTATAAAATAAATAGTGCATAAAAGCAATAAAACTTTAATTAATATTCGGAGGTAATTTCCAATGGTAAAAGTTGCTATTAATGGTTTCGGCCGTATCGGTCGTCTTGCTTTCCGTCAGATGTTTGGCGCAGAAGGCTACGAAGTAGTTGCTATCAACGATCTTACAAGTGCAAAGATGCTTGCTCATCTTCTTAAGTATGACTCATCACAGGGTAACTATGTTGCTCAGGGCCACACTGTAGATTTCCACGAGGGTGAAGGCGAAGACAACTATATTGTTGTTGACGGCAAGAAGATTGTTATTTACAAAATGCCTAACGCTGCTGACCTTCCTTGGGGAGAGCTTGGTGTAGACGTAGTTCTCGAATGCACAGGTTTCTATACTTCAAAGGAAAAGGCTTCTGCTCATATCAAGGCAGGTGCTCGTAAAGTTGTTATTTCTGCTCCTGCAGGTAACGACCTTCCAACAATTGTTTACAATGTAAACCATGACACACTTACAGCTGATGATACAGTTATTTCTGCTGCATCTTGCACAACTAACTGCCTTGCTCCTATGGCTAAGGCTCTTAACGATTTTGCTCCTATCCAGAGCGGTATCATGTGCACAATCCACGCTTACACAGGTGATCAGATGATCCTTGACGGTCCTCAGAGAAAGGGTGACCTTCGTCGTGCTCGTGCAGGCGCTGTAAACATCGTTCCTAATACAACAGGTGCTGCAAAGGCTATCGGTCTTGTAATTCCTGAACTTAACGGCAAACTTATCGGTTCTGCTCAGAGAGTTCCTACTCCAACAGGTTCAACAACAATCCTTACAGCAGTTATTAAGACTGACAAGGAAGTAACAGTTGACGCTATCAACGCAGCTATGAAGGCTGAAGCTACAGAGTCATTCGGTTACAATGAAGACCTTATCGTTTCTTCAGATATCGTTGGTATGAGATACGGTTCACTCTTCGATTCAACTCAGACAATGGTTCTTCCTATCGATGACAACACTTATGAGGTTCAGGTTGTTTCTTGGTATGATAACGAGAACTCATACACATCTCAGATGGTTAGAACAATCAAGTACTTCTCAGAACTTGGCTAATCTAACATTTTGATTATTAAATTAAAAGAGCTTTCCGCAAGGAAGGCTCTTTTTTATATTGTCCAGCAATGGCTGATAACCCCCGGTTCTACCGGGGGAAACAGAAAGCTTTAGTAAAAATAAGAACG
>CAMCHQ010000010.1 GCA_945874765.1 uncultured Clostridia bacterium | reverse complement strand
CATCCGTCGACTTTGTCGCCACCTTCCCCCGAGGGGGGAAGGCTTACAATACGAAAGTTCATAAGAAATAAAAAAGGCTTCCCCTTGAGGGGAAGCTGTCAGCATCGCTGACTGATGAGGTGATATTTTCCGCATTCGTTACTTTCACTCTTGTTCGTTCAACTTTACAGTCCCCTCATCCGTCGACTTTGTCGCCACCTTCCCCCGAGGGGGGAAGGCTTACAATACGAAGTGATTTAAAATATCCTCACAAACTGCATCAAATGAAAAATTAATATCATAATTTGAATAGCGTAAAACGGTAATGCCCATTAAATTCAAATCATAATCCCGTTTTTTATCTTTAGCAGAACCTGCGTTCTCATAATGTTGAGAACCGTCAACTTCAATCACAAGTTTATACTTGGCAATATAAAAATCGACAATATAATTTTTTATCACCTTTTGCCTATTTACAGTTACAGGCAACACTTTTAAAAAATCGTACCACAGATGACGTTCCTCTTTTGTCATATACTTTCGCAAGCTCTGCGAATTTGAGGTAAGCTTATTTTTCATATTGGACGATCTTAGTTGAGGTTGTGTCATCCTTTTCATATGTCAAAACTATTTGAGGATACCATTTTTTAGCGCCGGCAAAGTTATTTTTAATCCCCTTTTCATCGCAGATAACCTGAGGGTAGCGGATAAGATTTTTACTTGAAGCTTTAAGCTTTTTATCATCATCCCTTGCCACGCCGACTACAACGAACCTGAAATCCTTATGGAAAGAAGTAGGACAGGAAATTGTAATAAGTTTATCGCTTCTTATCGGAGAAACACCGGTGTCATACAAAAAGCGATAATGAAGCATTGTATAAAATTCAAGTGCGCTTGACGGAGCCATTTGTTCACTTACATTATAAGGAAATACGTAGCCGTTATCATCGCTTGCCTTAGTATTGGTATAAAAAGCGCCGATAACCTTAAAATTATAATCCGTTTTCAAATCCGAATAAGAAATAAATCCCGAAGCCGATTTATTATAAGCGTCGGCGGTGGAATAATATTTTTCAAGGCTGTCATCATTAAGATAGATTACAAAATTATCCACCCTTGCGTCCTTAGCCGATTTTTCAAGATAAGGAGTACCTTTATTATCCGATTTTTTAAGCACGGCGGTGGAAAGTTTAATATCATCAATCTTCAAATAACCGGCAGTATTTGGATTTTTGCCGTAAATGTCGCAATATTTTTCTTCAATACCGTCTGGAAACGATACGTCGGTATATTTTTTCTCATACTTTTTGATATAAGCGGTTTTAGACGATTTAATCGCATTGCCGATACCGAAAACAGCGGCAAAAAAGACTGCTATAATTAATACTATTATAATAAGGTATTTATAAACAGTTTTCGCCTTATCATTTTTAAGCGGTGAAAGGTCAACTTTTTTAAGCTTGATTTTTGAAAAATCCGGCTTATTAAATTTTTTATTTGATTTTTTCGGCTCTTCGCTTTCATCTTTTGCAAAATCAATACGAGCTTTAGGCGGTTCGACAGGTTTAGGAACGTAATTACTTTCCTGCCGCTCCTCCTTTTTAGCCTGAAAATCCTTTAATATTTCATCAATACTGTCTTTTTCAAAATCTTTATTTTTATTATCCATAATTATTTAATAATAACCTTCTTAACATTATCAAATGCTCTTTGAAGCATAGCGTCAAGTTCGGGGATTTTTTGTTCTGCTTTAATTACGTCATCAAGATGAGGTCTTGTTTTCGGGTGCTTGGGAGTGAACACCGTACAGCAATCCTCATACGGTTGAATAGAAATATCGAATGTATCTATTTTACGTGAAATTGCAATAATTTCTTCCTTATCCATTCCGATACAAGGTCTGAATATCGGCATAGAAGCGGCGCAATCGGTACAAGCGAGCGCATACATAGTCTGGCTTGCGACCTGACCCACGCTTTCACCCGTGATAAGAGCGGTACAATTTTGCATTTCGGCAACCTTCTGCGAAAGTTTCATCATAAGGCGGCGCATAATTATTGTGAAATACTCCTCCAAACAATAGTCCCTGATAGCCTCCTGAAGCTCGGTAAAAGGCACAACATAAGTAGTAATCACACCCGAATAGCGAGCAACCTTTTTAAGCAAATCCATAACCTTCATCTCGGCAAGTTCCGAAGTATAAGGCGGAGAAGCAAAGTGAACGGCACAAAGTTCAATACCCCTTTTAGCCATCATATAAGCCGCAACGGGAGAATCGATACCGCCGCTGATAAGCACAGCCGCCCTGCCGTTAGTACCCGTAGGCATACCGCCTGCGCCCTTAATATTATTACCTCTTACAAAGGCATATTTTTCCCTTACTTCAACTGTAACAATAATATCGGGATTATGAACGTCAACCTTTAAATTCTTAAATTTTGAAAGGATATAGCCGCCGAGTTCCCTGCTGATTTCAGGCGATTTCATAGGGAATTTTTTATCCGAACGCTTAGCCTCAACCTTAAAAGTTTCAGCCTCGCTGAGTTCGTCAAAAAGATATTCGCAAGCTTTAACCTTAATATCGTCAAAGTCCTTTTCACATTCACAAGCACGTGAAAAAGCGGCGATACCGAAAACACGTGAAATTCTGTCAGCCGCTTCGTCAAGGTCGATATCGTCATCAAGCGGTTCAACCATAATGGTTGACTGGCTTTTTGTAAATTCAAAATCACCGAGGTCGGATATTTTATGCTTAATATTTTTAACAAGCTTATCCTCAAAGCTTGAACGGTTAAGCCCTTTAAGCGCAAGCTCACCGTTTTTAACAAGTATAATTTCTTTCATTATGTATTCCGTTTCTTTAGTTTATTTTATCGGGTGGGTCTTGACAAGCTCATCAAGCGAAGAAGCAAGCAAGTCGACATCCTCTTTAGTATTAAATCTTGAAAAGCTTATTCTGATACTTTTATCTATAATCTCATTAGGTAAGCCCATAGCGGTGAGCACGTGACTTTTTTTACCCTTGGCACAAGCCGAACCGTTGCTGACATAGACATTATAATTAGCAGAAAGTTCCTGCAAAACAGTCTGGCTTCTCATAAAAGTAGGGACATAAACATTCAAAATATACGGTGAAGTATTTTCGTCGTTATTGAACACAACACCGTCGATTTTTGAAAGTTTTTGCCTTGCATATGAATTAAGCTCTTTAATCTTTTTCTTTTGCTTGTTTACATTAGGCAAAGCCCTGACTGCCGCACCGAAACCTGCAATAAGCGGTGAACATTCCGTACCCGGTCGAAGCCTTTTTTCCTGCTCTCCGCCAAAAGTTCTTGCAAAATTCTGGTCCGTCAAATTAGCGCTTTTATTAACATACAATGCGCCTACACCCTTAGGACCGTGGATTTTATGAGCAGTGATTGAAACAAGGTCGGCACCGAGTTTTTTAGGGTTTATATTAACCTTACCGTATGCCTGAACGCAGTCGATATGAATAAGTGCCGGTGCACCCGCTCTTTTGACCGCCTTGGAAATAGATTTAACAGGCATAACCGTGCCCACTTCATTATTAATATACATCATCGACACAAGGATTGTATCTTTATTAACCGCTTCAAAAAGCTGTTCTTCACTGATATTGCCGTGAATATCGGGTTTAAGAAATACAACCTCAAATCCCTGCTTTTCAAGTTCTTTAGCCGATTCCAAAACACTTTCGTGCTCAACAGCCGTGGTAACTATCCTGTTGCCGAGACGTTTTTTTGCCTTAGCCGCACCGAACAAAGCCATATTATTAGCCTCGGTCGCACCGGATGTAAATATAATTTCATCTTTATCAACACCGAGTGAGTCGGCTATTGCGCCTCTTGCAAGGATAATCTCTTTCATAGCCTTAATTCCCAAATCGTGCAGACTTGAGGGGTTGCCGAAATTATCCGTCAGCATATTCATAACGGCGCTGACACATTCATCGCACGGCTTAGTTGTCGCAGAATTATCTAAATACGCACTCATAAATTCATTAATTCCTTTAATTTGAATACTGCCGCAATAGTTTTTGCGTCCTTAATTTCATTAGTCATAATCTTAGTTACAACTTCTTTAATCGGCATTTTGATTACGTCTAAAAATTCGTCGTCATCAAGATGCTGTTCACCGTAGGAAATACCCTTAGCGTAAAACAATCTTATTATTTCACCGCAGTAGCCGGGTGACGGATAAATCTCACCGAGAGATTCAAACACCTCAGCCTTAGCGCCGCATTCCTCCGAAAATTCTCTGATACCTGCCTCACGAGCGTCCTCGCCTTTTTCAAGCTTACCGGCGGGAATTTCATAAATAGTTTCTTTATACGGATATCTAAACTGCCTTACAAGGAGAATTTCATTATCATCTGTAAGACCGATAATACCGACGCCACCCGGGTGGTCAACAACTTCTCTGTCGGCAATTTCACCGTCAACGAGCATTACCTTATCGTTATGAACATCAATAATTCTGCCGTTGAAAATACCCTGAACCTCCTGCGTTTGCTCAAAATATCCGAGGGCAATAGAGTAGATATCGTCAATTTTATCGGCAACAAACTTAGCGCCCGCACCTGCAAATTCAACTCTGTTTCCATAACCCCACATAACGCCGACGCTGTCAATCATATTAGCTTTTGCGCCTTCGATATCATATTTTTTATCGCCTGCCATCAACGTCTCATTGCCGGAAACTTCAAGTTCCTTTAAACAACGTGAAATTATGTTTGCTTTAGATTCGCAATCGGCAGAAAAAGTAACGCCGCAAATAACGTCAAAATACGATTTAACGCCGTAGTGGTCAAGCAAAGCCTCAATATAATCCTGCGGTTTTGATGAAGCGATACCAAGCTTGATATCCTCTTTTTTTAGCTTTACAAGAAGTTCCTTAATGCCGTCGTAAAGTTTACTTTCAAGAAGTCCTTTATTCGTATAGCGTTCCCTGTATTTCTTAACAAGTTTATCAGCCATTGCAGCGTCAACGCCGAATTTTTCCTGAAAAGTCACAAGAAGCGGAGGGCCGATAAAATATGTAAGCTCTGTATAATCGGGAGCCTCGATATTATAATAGTCAAGTGCAAACTTTGCGCTTTTAAGTATTCCTTCACCGGTATCGCAAATCGTACCGTCAAAATCAAAAATTACTGCCTTATATCTCATTATCCGTTTACCTTTTTCATAAATTTATCACAATTGACAACAAATCTTTCAATTGTGCCCTTACCTATAACATTACCGTTATCGTCTTTAGCGCTGACCGAAAAAACAAGACGTCTGCCGTCAACTTCGTCAAGTGTTGCGTTTGCCGAAATCGTCGCACCCATAGCACTTGCCTTATCGTGCGTAATTTCCACCTTAGTGCCGACAGTTGTTTCACCGTCGTCAAGAATTGCCGAAGCTGCCTCACAAGTTGCCTCTTCCATAAGTGCAAGCATCATAGGAGTTGCAAAAACGGGAAGGGAACCGGAGCCTACTGCAGCAGCGGTATTTGTTGAATTAACAGTTACAAGAGCCTCGCCCTTATATTCACCGTGAAATTCTTTCATAATCAAGTACACCTCTTTTATAAATAAGACAGTTTAAAATATTTCCTTAAAATCTTAAACATTATATCACAAAATTTTGCTATATACAACACTAATAATTTATGTTATAATCTTGTCAATAAATTTTTGGAGAGAATTATGTCGGAAAAATCAAAAAGAAAAAGAATATATATGCTCGACGAGATGAGAGGTTTTGCCATTTTATGTATGATTGTTCACCACGCATTCCTCGACGTCGGCGATGTTTTGGGGCTTAGCTGGGGATACAGGGTCTTTGACGCACTTTGCACGGTTCAGCCGATATTTTGGGCAATATTTATAGTTATTTCGGGTATTTGCTCAAGGCTTTCAAGAAATACAATCAAGCGTGGATTTATCGTTCTCGGCGCAGGACTTGTTATAACGCTTTTCACCGCCGTTATTATGCCGCTTTTCGGATTTGAAGGAAGTGAAATTTATTTCGGAATACTTCACTGCCTCGGCTGCTGTATGATTATAACGGGAATATTTATGCCGCTTATTAACAAAACAAATTACAAAGTCGGCGCAATCGTTTCGCTTATTTTATTCGCATTTTTCTACGGAATAAACACAAGAACACTTCTTTTCGGCTTAATTAAATTGCCGAACGCTTTATATCAATACGATTTTTTGGCACCTATCGGTTTATACTCAAATAATTTCACAAGCGCCGATTATTTTTCGATTATTCCTTGGATTTTCGTATTTCTCTTCGGTGCATTTATCGGCGAGCTTGCAAAGGAAGAAAAATTTCCTAAGGCTATGTATAAGCAAAGGAGCAAATTTTTATGCTTTGTCGGTAAAAACAGCCTTTGGGTATATATTTTGCACCAACCGGCAATATATTTGATTATGCTCATTATTGCTTTTATAATCGCTTAACTTCTCACAAAAGAGGCAGCCGCACATAGTATAAATAGGTGCGGTATGAACAAAAAAATAAAGTCCCTGACGCACCGTAAAATGCACGTTAGGGACTTTTCTTTTTCGCTTTTCGGCTGTTAGCTTAGGTGGTGCAGGGCATCTTTAAAACAGCCTTAGCCGTATCAGTCGTTCACATAGAAGCGGTGCTGTCGGTATCGCTTCATTTGTGCGCACTATTGTATTCTTGCCCATTGCTCGTTTGTTTTCTTAATACTCATTATACAATAGTTGCCTATTTTTTCGATAATTATTTGAGCACTTTTTAAATGTCTGCTGACCGACGGCTGTGAAATATGTAAAATTGAAGCAATCTGCTTTTGACTTTTCTTTTCAAAATAGAACATTTCAAAGCAAATTCTCTGCATTTGGGTAAGCTCGTTTTTAGCAATTTTAGGCACAACGGCATAAAGTGAATTACGCATTATTGCCTGTTCGTCACAACCTATGCTCTCAAAGGGATTATAAGAACCCATAAATTCATCAAAAAAGGTGTTCATATTTCTTCCTCCTTATAGTAGTCGGACAGCATAAAATATACTCTCCTGCATTCGCAAGCCATATCGTAATATATTCTCATCTTTCTTCTCAGCTTAAACAAATCCTCACCACGATAAACATTTAAAAGCGGTTTTAATCCGTCAACCTTGGCGCAAAGCACTTTGTACTGCTTATCGTATTCCTTAGCGAGTTCGTTAATATCCATCAAAATCTACCTGCCTTTACAGAAAAATTCTTCAAGACCTCCCGATTAGGTGCAGTCGGGTGAAACCACAACCTGAGTGGCAAAAGGGACAAGCCTTTGACTTCGATATTATACAAACATTCGTTCTACGTCAACACGATTTTACCGCATAGTACAAATTTTTTCTCTTTTTGGCACCAACCGCAAAATACGATAAATTACTGCTTTTTATATAACATATATCAAAATATTTTAACAAAATGCTTGACATATTATGCAAGTTGCACTATAATATGGTTGATTTGAAATGGACCGCACCATTTCAAACTCTTGGTCCTCCATAGTTTGTAATGACAGAGAGGGGAAAGCCGGGGCACTTATGTGCTTCGGCTTTCTTTCGTTTTCATAACTTGTAATAATAATGTATAAAAATCCGAAATAAAATAATATAATTAATTCTGATATTTATATTTACTTTTTTCTTTTTTGGTATTACAATAAACACATTATGTAAAGAAGGGTATTTAGTTATGCGTGAAAGAACATATGTTAAAATTGATTTAAACGCACTTGAATATAACATTAATTCTATTTGCAAAAAAATCGACGGCAAGGCAAAAATTCTCGGCGTTATCAAGGCCGACGCTTACGGTCACGGCGCAGTAGAAACAGCAAAATTTATTGAGGACAAATGTGACTTTTTCGGAGTTGCCTGCGTTGAGGAGGCAACCGAGCTTATTGATGCGGGGATAAAGAAACCTATTCTTGTTTTGGGTTACGTTTCACCCGATGAATTTGAAATAACGGTTAAAAACGATATCAGAGTTCCCGTTTTCTCTTTTGAAAATGCTAAAGCTCTTTCAGACGAAGCCGTAAGGCAGGGCAAAAAAGCACATTTTCACTTTGCGATTGATACGGGTATGAGCAGAATCGGTTTTCAGGTAGACGAGCAAAGCGCAGATATTTGCAAGAAAATTTGCGAGCTTCCAAACATCTGTGCCGAGGGACTTTTCTCTCATTTTGCAACGGCTGACGAAGAGGATTTGACTAAAACATACGAACAGCAAAATAAGTTTAAGGCTTTTGTTAAAATGCTTGAAGAAAGAGGAATTAATATCCCGATTAAGCACCTTAACAATTCGGCAGGCATTATGCATTTTGACGAGTGCTTTGATATGGTAAGAGCAGGAATTATTATCTACGGTCTTTATCCGTCACACGAAATTGACGAAAATCTTTTGGATATTAAGCCTGTTATGGAATGGAAAACTTACGTATCTCATATAAAAACACTTGAGCCGGGACGTGAAATTTCCTACGGCGGAACATATAAGGTTGAAAAGCCTATTAAAGTGGCAACTGTTCCGGTAGGATATGCCGACGGTTACCCACGTTGCCTTTCAAATATCGGAAGAGTTCTTATTAACGGTCAATATGCAAATATTTTGGGCAGAGTATGTATGGACCAATTTATGGTTGACATAACAGATATTCAAAATGTTGAGATTGAAACACCTGTTACCCTTGTAGGTCGTGACGGCGATGAATTTCTTTCTATGGAAGAGGTCAGCGAGCAGGCACATTCATTTAATTACGAACTTCCCTGCCGAATTTCGAGACGTGTTACAAGAATGTATGTCAAAGACGGAAAAGAAGTTAAAAGCGTAAATTATTTGAGATAGTTTATAAATTTTATGCATAAAAATGTAAGATTATACATTGTATGCAGGCTGTATTCAATATAGATTTTGGCGATATCAGTGTATTTTGTTGTAATATTATACAAAACGGTGTGCTTATTTTGCTGTTTTTGTGAATATTTATACAAACTTTATGAAATCGCTTGCATTATTCGTTTTGGGTTACTATAATGTAGACAACAAGTAAAAATTCCCAAAGGAGATATATAACAATGAACAAAAAGGATATTAAAAAAGTCGTTCTCGCTTATTCAGGCGGACTTGACACATCAATCATCATTCCTTGGCTCAAGGAAAATTACAACAACTGCGAAGTTATCGCCGTATCGGGTGACGTAGGACAGGGCACAGAGCTTGACGGTCTTGAAGAAAAGGCTATCGCTACAGGCGCATCAAAGCTTTACGTTCTCGACCTTAAAGAAGATTATGTTAAAAACTACATCTTCCCTTGCGTAAAAGCAGGTGCAGAATATGAGGAATATCTTCTCGGTACATCACACGCTCGTCCTTGCATTGCAAAAGGTCTTGCAGAAATCGCAATTAAGGAAGGCGCAGACGCTATCTGCCACGGTTGCACAGGTAAAGGTAACGACCAGGTAAGATTTGAGCTTGCACTTAAAGCTCTTGCACCTGAAATGGAAATCATTGCTCCATGGCGTGAGTGGGATATCAAATCACGTGAGGAAGAAATCGAATATGCAGAGGCACACAACATTCCTCTTAAAATAAACCGTGAAACAAACTATTCAAAGGATAAGAACGTATGGCATTTAAGCCACGAAGGTCTTGACCTTGAGGACCCTGCCAACGAGCCGCAGTATCTCAATGACAGCTTCCTTGAACTCGGCGTTGCTCCTGAAAAAGCTCCGGACGAGCCTACATATATCACAATTCATTTTGAAAAGGGTGAACCTGTTGCTGTTGACGGCGAAGAACTCAGCCCTCTTGCACTTGTTGAAAAGCTTAATGAACTTGGCGGCAAGAACGGTATCGGTCTCCTTGACATTGTTGAAAACCGTCTTGTAGGTATGAAGAGCCGTGGCGTATATGAAACACCGGGCGGTACAATCATTTATAAGGCACATCAGCTTCTTGAAATGATTACTCTTGACCGTGACACATCACATTACAAGAAACTTATTGCAGAGAAGTACGGTGAACTTGTATATAACGGAATGTGGTTCTCACCTCTTCGTGAAGCACTTGACGCTTTTGTTAATAAGACACAGGAAACAGTTACAGGTGATGTAAAGCTTAAGCTTTATAAGGGTAACGTTATGAACGCAGGCGTAACCTCTCCATATACTCTTTATGATGAGAACGTTGCTTCGTTCGGCGATGACGGCGGTGCTTACAACCAGGCTGACGCTGCCGGCTTCATCAACCTCTTCGGTCTTTCAACTAAGGTTAAGGCTCTTCTTGATAAGAAAAGAGAAGCTAACGACTGATTAAACAGTATTTCAAAAAATAAAAATTCGTAGGGCGAACAATGTTCGCCCTTAATTTTACAAATGAGGTAAACTTTATGGCACAGCTTTGGAAAGGCAGATTTAAAAAGGAACTTGCAAAAGAAACCAACGATTTCAACTCTTCAATCAAATTCGATTCAAGAATGTTTGAGGAGGATATCAAGGGCAGTATTGCACACGCAACTATGCTCGGTGCGACAGGCATTATTGACAAAAGCGAGAGCGACAAAATCGTTGACGGCTTAAACGGCATACTTGACGATATCAAATCGGGCAAACTTAAAATTGATATGAGCGCCGAGGATATACACACATTTGTTGAGGGTGAACTTACCGCACGTCTCGGTCAAACAGGTAAAAGGCTTCACACCGCAAGGTCACGTAATGACCAAGTTGCACTTGATATCAGAATGGTGCTCAAAAAGGAAATTGATGAAATCAGCGAAAAAATCAAAGGTCTTATCGAGGTTCTTTGCAACAAGGCTGAAGAAAACAAAAGTGTTA
The DNA here is from genome assembly GCA_945874765.1 of uncultured Clostridia bacterium. Taxonomy (GTDB): domain Bacteria; phylum Bacillota; class Clostridia; order Oscillospirales; family Acutalibacteraceae; genus Eubacterium_R. The sequence goes on along the minus strand of CAMCHQ010000010.1, from coordinate 67,552 downwards.
TTATGCCTGGCTACACTCATCTTCAAAGGGCGCAGCCTATCACTTTCGGTCATCACCTTATGGCTTATACATCAATGCTTTTGCGTGACCTTGACAGACTTTCCGACGTTAAGCGCAGAATGAACGTTTTACCTCTCGGCTCAGGCGCACTTGCAGGAACTACGTATCCGCTTGACAGAAATATGGTGGCCGAGCTTTTAGGTTTCGACAGCGTATCGTCTAACAGTCTTGACGGTGTGTCGGACAGGGATTTTTGCATTGAGCTTGCATCTGCTCTTTCGCTTGTTATGGTTCATCTTTCACGTTTCAGCGAAGAAATTATTATGTGGTGCAGTTGGGAATTCAAATTTGTTGAACTTGACGACGCTTTTTCAACCGGTTCAAGCATTATGCCGCAAAAGAAAAATCCCGACATTGCAGAGCTTGTAAGAGGTAAAAGCGGACGTGTATTCGGCGACTTAACCGCTCTTTTAACCGTTATGAAAGGTATTGCGCTTGCATATAACAAGGATATGCAGGAGGATAAGGAAGCAATATTTGACGCAGTTGACACGGTTAAAATGTGTCTCAATGCTTTCACTCCTATGATTGATACAATGACCGTTCTTAAAGACAATATGAGAAATGCGGCGGCAAAGGGCTTTATCAACGCTACCGACTGTGCGGATTATCTTGTAGGCAAAGGCTTACCGTTCAGAGACGCTTATAAGGCTACGGGCGAACTCGTTGCGCTTTGCATTGACAAGGGCTTAACTCTTGAAACACTCCCTATTGAAGAATACAAAAAAGTTTGCGACATTTTCGACGAGGGTGTTTGTGAAGCAATCAATCTTGAAAAATGCGTAAATGACAGACTTGTTGAAGGCGGTCCGAGCGTATCAAGTATTGAAAACCAAATCAAAAAAGCAAGAGAAATAATAAATAAATAAATGCTTTAAAGGCAAAGACGTGTGTCAATTTAGGCACACGTCTTTTTTGTTATTTATCCGTTTGCTGTCCATTATCCAAATTTAAAAGACAATTTTACGTTTATCGGTTGACTACAATATATAAAAAGGTTATAATTAAGTTTCAATATAATAACTATAAGGGATAAAATTATGAAATACAAAATTGTAGTTGACAGCTGTTGTGATTTAACGGCTGATATGAAAGATTGGGCTGATTTTGAGGTAGTTCCTCTTACACTTGAGGTAGCCGATTACAGAATTTTTGATGACGAAAATTTTGACCAGGACGATTTCATTGCAAGAATGAAAGCAAACGGTGGCAATGCAAAGTCTGCCTGCCCTGCTCCCGACGCATTCAAAAAGGCTTATGAGGGCGATTATGAAGCTGTTTTTGTTTTAACGATTACAAATCAGTTAAGCGGAACATATAACAGTGCGCTTCAGGGCAAAATGCTTTATGAGGAAGAGTTTAATGACGATAAAAAAATTATTGTTTTTGACTCGCTTGCAACATCCGGTCTTGAAACTTTGGTTGTAAAAAGAATCAAAGCGCTTGCCGACAGCGGCAAAAATATCGATGATATCCAAAAGGAAATTGAGTCTTATATTGTAAATAATACAGGTCTTTATTTCTGCCTTGAAAGTTTGGATGCGCTTAAATCAAACGGCAGACTTTTTGCTCTTGCGGCTAAAGTGCTTGAAAAAATCAGAGTTAAACTTATTTGCAGAAGAACGGCACAAGGCAATATTTCGCTTGCGGCTCAGGATATAACTCTTAACCGTGCTATGATGAAAATGAGTAATCTTATCGCAAACGAGCTTGAGGGAAAAGATTTAAGCGGTGAAACGCTTATTGTATCTTACGTCTGCTGTGAGGAAAGAGCAAAACAGGTTGCCGCTAAAATCTGCGAAAAGGCACATTTCGGCAATGTTGAAATAATCAAGGCGTCGGGTCTTAATTCACTTTATGCATCCGACGGCGGCATAATTGTTTCATATAGCTTTTAAATAAAAAAGCGTGTTGAAAAATTATTATTAAGTGTTAATATGATTACAGACAAAGGGCTTATCGGATAGACGGTCAGCCCAAGATATTGATTAAAAAATAACCGTATCTATTGGCGTAGGGGCGGTTATTTTTTATTTTCAAACACTAATTTGCTATTAATTACCTTTTGTTATATAATAAATCTATGAGAGAAATTACGTTTAAAATCGAAGAAAAGCAAGACGGGCTGATGATAAGGGATTTTTTAAGAAATTTCGGTGTATCAAGCGCTCTTCTGACCAAGCTCAAGCAAGACGAAAACGGAATAAACCTAAACGGTGAATTTGCAAAGGCAATTGCGGTTTTGCACACAAATGACGTGCTTAAAATCAGGATTAAAAACAAAGGCAAAATGCCTGAAAAATTCGTATGCGATAAGGTGAAAGTGGCTTATGACGACGAGGATATATTGGTTTTGAATAAGCCGCCGCTTATGCCTGTTCACGAAAGCAGAAATCACCGTGGCGACACGCTTGCAAATGTTGCCGCCTGTTATATGGAAAGTGATTGCGCTTTCAGGGCGGTATACAGGCTTGACAGAGATACGAGCGGTCTTGTTCTTATTGCTAAAAACGAGCTTGCGGCAAGCAAACTTGCAGGTAAAATAAAAAAAGATTACTATGCGGTAGTCAAGGGCAAATTTAAGGGGGATGGCACAATCGATTTGCCGATCAGAAGAGTTAAAGAAAGCATTATCGAACGTGGGGTTTTTGATGACGGCGAAAGAGCAATTACCCATTACAAAGCTATTAAAACCGACGGAGAAAAAACGCTTTTAAAGATAAATCTTGAAACTGGCAGAACCCACCAAATAAGAGTTCATTTTGCACATCTCGGCTCTCCTCTTTTGGGTGACACACTTTACGGCGGCGACTGCGCTGAAATTAACAGGCAGGCTCTTCATTGCAAAACAATTTATTTCACCCACCCTATTACTAATAAAAAAATCACGGTTGACAGCGACTTTCCCGATGATTTCAAAGGACTGATTTAATGCCGGCATATTCAACACATTATATTTTTGCAAAAGAATTAAAAGAGAAAATTGAACAAAATGTCGATTTCAAGTTAAACGAAGCGGCACTTTTTATCGGCACGCAAGGTCCGGATATATTTTTCGACCACAGAGTTATGCCTTGGATGATAGGAAAATCGATGAGAAAAATCGGCTCGCTTTTGCACAGGTCAAAGCCGAGCGAAATATTTGATAAAATGAGAGAATACATCAATTTGTCAAATGACAGGGACATTGCAAAATCTTATGCCGCAGGATTTATACTCCACTATGCGCTTGATAGAAATTGCCACCCGTATGTATATGTGCTTCAAGACAAAATGGTTAAAAAATATCCGCACTTAAACGCTCACACGGCACACAACACGATTGAATTTTCAATGGACACCTACCTTTTGACAAAAAGATTAAAAATCGAAAACGCTCATCTTTTCAAGACCGAGGGGACAATTGTCTTTAACGAGGCAGAACTTGACGAGATGGGAAAAATGATAAGCTATGTTACAAGCAAAGTGACAAATAAAAAAGTTACGCCGAATGACGCAAAAACAGCAATTAAAGATTTAAAGTATATCCAAAAACTAACTACAGATTCAAACGGCAAAAAGGAAAAGCTTGTCAAAGTTATTGACAACATAACCTCACCTTTTTCAAATAATTTCAAATTTAGCGCATTGATGAGACCAAAGGACTTGGAAAATGCGAAAAAATATGGTAATATAGAGCGAAGAACGTGGTCCTCCCCTTTCGAAAAGCTGAAAAGAAACGACAGCTTTGAAGATTTATTTGAATTTGCAAAAACAGATGCAATTGATATGATTAATAAGTTCTTTGCCGGAGAGGACACATATAAAATTACACAAAACAAATCATTTTTAACGGGAGTTGAAGTAAAATGAAAACTATTCCAAGCTTTCAAATAGACCATAATATACTTAAAAAAGGAATTTACATCAGCAGAATTGACGACGATATCACTACTTACGATATCCGTATGCGCAAGCCTAACAGAGAGCCTGTTATGACTAATGCCGCTATGCACACAATCGAGCACCTTTTTGCAACATATGTAAGAAACACCGAGTTTGGCGACAATATTATTTATTTCGGACCTATGGGCTGCAGGACAGGCTTTTATTTTCTTACAAGAAGCCTCAGCGATAATTATTCAATAGGTCTTATCAAAGAAGCTTTTCAGTTCATCGCAGATTATTGGGGCGTTATTCCGGGTGCGTCACCTAAGGAATGCGGAAACTGCCTTGACCACAATCTTCCGCAGGCTAAAGAGGAAGCAAAAGCATTTCTCGAAGTAATCAAGGACTGGACAAAAGAAGATTTAAAATACCCAACCGCCGAGGACGAAGATTAATATACGAATACAATAAAGCACCGTACAGAAAGAGTAAATCTGCACGGTGCTTATTTTATTTATTATCTATTTGAATTATATCCTTTTTCCAAGTCGACAAAACGTGGTTGCACTTGAAATTTTCAAGTCTTAAATTTTGCGTATGCCTACTCCAAAGCGCATAAGACGGAAGATTTCTAAACCTCCAGCCCTCGGGATATGTTTTTGCATACTCGGGAATAAAGCGGCGCTTATCAACAGTTTCCTCGCAAGTGTAATAATCGAGGAATATATTTTTAAGCGTAACATTTTTAACCCTTTTGATAATTCCAAACTGCTTATATCCTGCAATAATTACGGGAAGTTCAACGCCGGTTGCCCTAACGTTTGAAATATTAATATCTTTAATTTCACTTAGCATATTAAATCTCAAAGCACCCGAATCGGCTCTTCCTTTGCCCTTTGCACCAAACTCAATTGCATTTGCGCTTTGACTGTTTACCGAAGCGGCACGGTTTCTGTTTGCAAGGCGAATAAATATCGGGCAGGTGCAGCGTTGCATGGTGATATTATCAATATTAACATTGCTGAGCACCGTTCCGTCGCACGCTTCAAGAGAAATTCCCGAAACACTGCCGGGATAAAGGTCGGTCATAAAAAGTTTGCAATCGTTAATTGAAATATCGGAAATATCATATGTAGTTTCCGTGCCGACCTTAATCGCATTTGTTCTGCTGATTATTTCGCAGTCACTTATGCTGATATTTTTCATACTTTTCGTATTGCCGAGCCAACTTGCATTTTTAATTACAATCCGTCATCGGCAGTGGAAATAAAACAGTGGCTGATATTTACATTACTTGTTCCTGCAAGGTCAATACCGTCTGCATTTGCAACGTTTCTGTTATTATTGATAACAAAATTTTTAATATCAACATTTTCGCAATTTGAAATTTTAAAACTCCAATAAGCGCTGTTTTCAATAATGAAATTATCAACAGATATGTTTTTGCAGTTTTTAAAATAAATCGGTCCGCCGTATTTGCTCGGGTGAGCAAAGCGAAGCTGGCTTCTGTAATCCTGCCTCATCTCAATAACATCGATATACTTCGGCGGTGTGGTATTGTTCTCTCCAGCAACAGGTTCAAAGCCGAAAAGATGACCGTTGCCCTTTATCTTTCCGCCGCCTTTAAGTGTAATATTTTCGCACCCCTCGGAATATAAAATAGCCTTTTTATCCTCGTACCCCTTGCCTGTTTCGTTAGATATTAAAGAGGAATTTTTAGTGATAAAAAGAGTAACGTTTGACAAAAGATTTACGGTTGTGGTTACAAAATCACCGCCGTCAACAAGCACAACACCGCCGATTTTACTTGCCGTTTCAACAGCCTTGTTAATAAAAGGGGCATTGTCTGAATTTTGCGTATCGGCACCGTATTCCCTGATATCTATAACATTTTTTCTTGGTTTATTTTGCTTTTTTATATAATTTTCCTCGGGGTAATAGCTTGAAAAATCGTATTTTCTGACCTCTTTATAAGCCTCACCCTCGCTGACTCTCAAATCCTTGCCGAAAAAAAGCGTTTTAAGCTTATCTATATCATTTCTCTTTTTCTTATACATAGTCTATATATCCCCTATTTGTCAAAAACTGCGTACAAATTAATTATATCAAAAAAATAATTTAATGTAAATACTACAATTTATTAATATTTAGTTGTATAATTAAGATAAGGGATAGGTTATTTATCTTTAGCAAACTTTGACCTACACCTTAAGTTAAACACAGGAGGTATAATTTATGATTAACATTACAGCAAGAGGATTTGAACTCAAACAGGGTACAAAAGACGGAATTGAAAAGGAGCTTAAAAGAATTGAAAAAATGCTCCCCGAATCCGCTGAATTTGACGTAACACTTGCCAAGAAAAAGGACGGCTATAAGTGCGATATAACAGTAGTAAACGTAGGTTCATTCATCAGAGGTGAAGCAAGGGCAGACAGAATTGAGCCGGTTGTTGATATGGCGGTTGACGACCTCAAGAGAAAACTCAGAAAGCTTAAAACATTCCTCGTTGATAAAAAGAGAAAAGGCGGAATTGATGAAATTGCAAAAGCAGTTGCTCCGCTTGACGATGTGACTATGGACGATTTTGACCAATTTGACGCATCAAGTGTTGATATTAAGAGAAAGAAAACAATTTCTCCCAATATGATGACAGACGATGAGGCTATCGTTCAAATGGAAATGCTCGGTCACAGCTTTTTCGTTTATCTCGGTCTTGACGGCGAAACAAAAATTATTTATAAAAGAGAAAAAGGCTACGGTCTTTTGATTTGTGAATAAGCAACGGCATTATCCGTGTACTTTTGATAAAAATTATAATACAAAATCTGCCGCATAACTGTACGGCAGATTTTGAGAGGAAGAGCAACGAAATGAATGATAAATAAGCTTCAAACTTATGCATTAAAGAAGCTCATTTTGAGTGATATTGAGTCTGCGACGACGAAATGTAAAGTCTAAGTTTACATTTTGAAAACTCAAAATAAGTTGAATAAAGGGCACTTCTTTGGTAAAATGATTACAGAAATCGACCGAGGAGGTGCTCTTTATGAATTTCAGTGAAAATTTAAGAAGATTAAGAAAAGCCAAGGACATTAAACAGGAAGCTCTTGCCGAAGCTATGAACGTATCCCGCCAAACAGTATCAAAATGGGAAAACGGCACGGCTATGCCCGATTTTAAAAAGCTTAATGCGCTTGCCGAATATTTCGGCGTAACTATGGATGAGCTTTTGGGCTACAAAGACGGCAGCACAAGCGAAATTGCAACAGAAAAAAGCGACAAGGAATACATAAATGAAATTTTAAATCTTCAAAACGAGACAATGCAAAACAAGATTAAATCAATAAATAAAAAATGGATTGCTGCATTTTTAGTTTTGTTGACAGCAACGTCAATTGCGATTTATACATTGGCAGATAATTACAGTAACCTTAACACAAATTATAACTATTTATCAAATCACATTCCAACTATGATTGATATTGCTATTCACAATGATAAAATGGATTCCTCGCTGAAAGATTATATCGACTATTCCTCGCTTGGATTTGACAGTGAAAAGCCGTGGCTTGCAAATGTAGAAATAACATATTTTGCCAAAACTTTCAAAAATGATTTAAAATTAACTCTTGAAGTAACTCAGGCAGACGGCAAAACAAAAAGCTATAATTTTGCCCGAAAAGACGATGAATTTATACTTGATGTGCAACTTGACGCAATTGACGAAACGAATTGTATAATTTATGCAAAAGACGACGCAACAACCAAAACGGCAGATATAAGCGACGATATCAAGTCGGCAATTATATCCTGCTATTTCACCGCAAACGGTTTGGGAGCAATAACAAGAAATTCTAAAAATCTTGTTTTCTATGGAACTTCTCAACCTGAGTTTTCGCTTAATAAAAATATCAAAATCAAAGATGGCGAAATTGAATTTTATTTTGAACAGGAAAAACCGTTTTTCACCAATAAATGTTCTGTTGTGACAGACGAATTTGGAACAAAGTGCAAAATTGACGATTTTTCAAAAGAATACGGCAAAAAATTCTTCAAGAAAAATGCCGGCAAAATACTCTGTGCAAAATACACCTTAACAGATGAAAACGGCACAAAATACAGCACAACCGAATGCTACGGTTATGAAAAAAGCGATTACAAATTTGCATATTTAACAAACAGTATAGAATTTACAAATCATAAATCAATTTCATACAGCGATATAGATTCATATATTAATTCTAACGGTAATTAAGCCGTATTGAACATTTTCTTATATTATGGTATAATTTAACTACTAAATTTAAGGAGTAATATATTATGGCTGAAAGCATTAAATATATCGGTGCAAGCACGCATGACCTTGATTTATTTGAAGGTCAATATTCAATTTCAAACGGAATGGCTTACAATTCATATGTGATTGACGATGAAAAAATCGCAATTATTGACACTGTCGACAAGATTGTTACTGACAAGTGGCTTGATAATCTCAAAAAAGCACTTGACGGAAAAGAGCCGACATATCTTGTACTTGAGCATTTAGAGCCTGACCATTCGGGAAATATCAACACTCTTTTAAAAATGTATCCGAGCATTACTCTTGTTTGCACGGCTAAGGCAAAAACAATGCTTGAACAGTTTGACATCAAGGCTGAAAACGTTATGACTGTTAAAGAGGGTGACGAATTATCACTCGGAAATCACACGCTTAAATTCATTCTTGCGCCTATGGTTCACTGGCCGGAAGTTATGGTAACTTATGAAGAAAGTGAAAAAGCACTTTTCTCCGCCGACGCATTCGGAAAATTCGGTGCGCTTGACGTTGACGAAAGCTGGAGCGACGAGGCAAGAAGATATTATTTCAACATTGTAGGAAAATACGGCTTACCGGTAACAAATCTTTTGAAAAAGGCAAGTGCTCTTGATATTAAGACAATTTATCCCCTTCACGGTCCGATATTGACCGACACTGTCCCTGAAGTTTTAAAACTTTATACAACTTGGTCATCATATGAGCCTGAAGAAAACGGCGTATTTATCGCTTATGCTTCAATGCACGGCAACACAGCCGAGGCGGCGCACAAAACGAAAGAAATTCTTGAAGAAAAGGGTGCAAAAGTCACAATATCCGACCTTTCAAGAAGCGATATGGCGCAAAATGTTGCAGACGCTTTCAGATACGGCACACTTTTATGTATGGCACCGAGTTATGACGGCACGGTGTTTACTCCTATGGCTGATTTTATTCACCGCTTGAAAACAAAGCTTTATCAAAACAGAAGAGTTGCGCTTGTTGAAAACGCATCTTGGGCACCGAGTGCCGTTAAGGCTATGAAAGCGGAATTTGAGGGTATGAAAAATATTGATTTAATCGAAAACACGGTTACAATCAAAACGACCGTAAAAGAAAACGACATAAAAGCCCTTGAAGCACTTGCAGATGAAATATTAAAATAAAAAAATGACGATTGCACAAAATCAATGTGTAATCGTCATTTTACATTATATCTCGATTCCCAATTCGTTAATTTTATCTCTCAATGCAAGCCAATCGCCGAATGCCGCTTCCTTATTATTAGGATTTCTCAAAATTGCGGCAGGGTGATACGTTCCCATAAAGAGAGTACCGTTTTTATCAATAAATTCACCGTGTTGTTGAGTAACTTTGAAGTTTTTATCAATAAGCCTTTGGGCTGAAATTCTGCCGACGCAGACAATAATTTTCGGCTTAATAATTTTAAACTGTTCTCTAAGCCAATTAATGCACATATCCTGCTCCTCCGGCTTAGGGTCACGGTTTTTAGGAGGACGGCATTTAACCATATTTGCGATATAAACGTTTTTATCTCTTGAAAGGTCAACGCTTGCAAGAAATTTATCGAGAAGCTGACCGCTTCTTCCCACAAACGGCTGACCTTGCAAATCCTCGTTTTCACCGGGGCCCTCGCCTATAAGCATAATATCCGCATCTTTTTTGCCAACGCCGAAAACAAGGTTCGTTCTGCCCTCGCACAAGTCGCATTTTGTGCAATTTTTACATTTAATTTCAAGTTCGTCTAATGTCATTTTTTCATCACCGACGCTATTATATCAAATTTATGGTTGAAATACAATCAAAATAGGTATAAAATAAATACAAGATATTAAAATGCACTTTATATATGTGTATGATTTAAGGAGATTTACATATGGAAAACAAAGTTTTAGTTGAAATTTCAGCAAGACACGTTCACCTTTCAAAAAAAGATTTGGAAACACTTTTCGGACAAGGATATGAGCTTACTGTTAAAAAAGAACTTTCTCAGCCGGGACAGTTTGCAAGTAACGAAAGAGTAAGAGTAGTCGGCGCCAAAAGCGAATTTCCTGCTGTTTCAATCCTCGGTCCTTGCAGAAAGGAAACTCAGGTTGAGTTATCCCTCACAGACGCACGTTCAATCGGCGTTACTGCTCCTGTAAGAGAGAGCGGCGACCTTGAAGGTTCAGGAAGCTGCAAACTTGTAGGCCCTGCAGGTGAAATTGAAATTACTAAGGGTGTTATTGCCGCTAAAAGACATATCCACGCAACAACGGCAGACGCTGAAAAAATGGGACTTACAAACGGTCAAATCGTTTCGGTTGAAATTCCTACATCAAACGAAAGAAATCTTACATTCGGCGACGTTGTGGTAAGAGTATCCGATTCTTATGCTCTTACAATGCACATTGACACCGACGAGGCTAATGCCGCAGGTATGGCTCCTAACACAATCGGTACAATCATTAAATAAGATTGAAATTTATCAAAACGGTGGGTTTGTAACCTGCCGTTTTTTGTTTGTAATTAAGCCTTCCCCTCAAGGGAGAAGGCTTAATCGTATAAATTATATTTTATAAAACAAAATCAACTGCGCAAAATAGTAACGGTGATATTATGGAATTTTTTCAAATAATTATATTATCCGTTGTCTCAATGATTGTATTATTTTTATTAACTAAGTTAATGGGGTTCAGGCAGATAAGCGAAATGAGTTTTTTTGACTATGTTATCGGAATAACTATCGGCTCAATTGCAGCGGAAATGTCAACAAACATAGACCTTGAATGGTGGAAGGGCATAACGGCAATGGCAGTTTGGGCTGTAATAGGCGTTTTACTTTCCGTCATAACTCAAAAAAGCATTAAGGCAAGGCGTTTCATCTCGGGTGAGCCGATTATCATTATGCAAAAAGGCAAAATAATCAAGAAAAATATGAAAAAAGCAAAGCTTGACATTGACGATTTAATCGCAAGTGCGAGAGCCGGCGGATATTTTTCGCTTGCGGACATTGACTGTGCGATTATGGAAATAACGGGTAATATCAGCTTTATGCCAACGCCGCTTAAAAGACCGTTAAACCCAAAGGATTTCAATTTTGCGCCGATGAGAGAAGGGCTTTCATACGACGTCATATTAGACGGTCAGTTTGCAGAAAAGGAAATTGACAAATCCCCTATTGATAAAAGTGAGCTTAAAAAGATGATTGCCGGAAGAGAAATTAAGATATCTGAAATTGCGCTTGCAAGTATCGACGAAAATAAACAGTTGACAATTACGACTTATTAAATTATATTATGTATGATTAAAAGAAAAAGAGGCGTAAATATGGCTCATATTCACGAACACACAAATGATGAATGTTGCCACGACCACGATTGCGGCTGTGAACATTCACACGAGGATATAGATAAAGGTCAATTTTTATTCAAATTAATCGGCGGTGGATTTTTCCTCATTGCCGGCTACATATTAAATGAAATTGCCGAAAAAGGCGTTATTGATTTGCCTAAATTCACATATCTTGTATGCTTTATGCTTTCATATTTAATCGTCGGCTTTGACATAATCAAAGAAGCTGTCGAGGGTGTAATGCACAAAGATATATTCAACGAAAATTTGCTTATGACGATTGCTTCAATCGGTGCATTTGCAGTCGGTGAGTACAGCGAGGGCTGTATGGTGGTATTTCTGTTTACCATAGGCGAATATCTGCAAGGCCTTGCGCTTGAAAAAAGCAGAAAATCGATTAAAAATATGCTCCAAGCTAAAACGGAAGAGGTTAATGTTTTAGTCGACGGCAAGGAGCAGACGGTTAAGCCGGAAGATGTTAAAATCGGAGATTTAATGGTTATACGTCCCGGTGAAAAGATTGATATTGACGGCAGGATAATCGAGGGCACGTCGCAATTTGATATGAAATCGCTTACGGGCGAAACAATCCCGATTACAAAAACAGTCGGTGACAGCGTTCTTGCCGGCTCGGTAAGTCTTGACGGCACGGTAACTGTTAAGGCTGAAAAAGAATATAAAGATTCAACCGTTTCAAGAATACTTGATATGCTTGAAAAATCGCAGGATAAAAAGAGCCACGCTCAAAAATTCATCACCCGTTTTGCAAGAATTTATACCCCTATTGTATGCTTAATTGCCGTGCTTATTATGGTTGTGCCTCCCCTTTTCTTCGGCGGTCAGTGGCACGAATGGCTTTACAGAGGTCTTTCCGCACTCGTTGTTTCCTGCCCGTGCGCACTTGTTATTTCAATTCCTTTAAGCTTTTTTGCGGGAATCGGTGCTTGTTCACGTGAGGGAATACTCGTTAAAGGCGGAAATTATCTTGAAGCGCTTGCAAAAGCGGATACGGGTGTATTTGACAAAACAGGTACGCTTACAAACGGCAAATTTGAATTTGTAACTTGCGAGCACAACCATTGCCATTGCAAGGACAACAAACATAGAGAACTTTTAAAAATCATTGCCGCCTGTGAAAGATATTCAACTCATCCTATCGCAAAAAGTATTAATGTTGCATTCGGTCACTATGCAGACGAATGTGAGGTTAAGGATTCAAAAACTTATGCAGGTCTCGGTGTTTCGGCAGTAGTTGACGGTGTAAAATACTTTGTCGGAAACGAAAAACTTATGCGTGAGCACTGCGACGATTTTAAAGAAACAAGCGTTATAGGAACAGCGATTTACTGTTGCAGTGAAAAAGGCTTTATGGGTGACATTGTATTTGCCGATATAATTAAACAAGACAGCAAAGACGCACTTAAAAACCTTAGAAAACTCGGAATTAAAGAGACAATTATGATGACAGGCGACAAGGAAGTAATAGCAAAAGATATTGCCAAAAAAGCCGGTATTGACACCGTTTACTCCCGTCTTATGCCTGACGAAAAGGCAAATATAGTAAGTGAGCTTCAAAAAAGCGGTAAGACTGTTGTTTACACCGGTGACGGAATTAACGACGCACCTGTTTTGTCGCAGGCAGATGTAGGTGTTGCTATGGGAGGCGCCGGCTCGGATATCGCAGTTGAAGCGGCTGATATGGTTATTATGGGCGACTCACTTTCAAAACTTGCAATCGGTAAAAAAGCCGCAAAGAAAACAATTCACATAGTTTATGAAAACATTATTTTTGCAATAGCCGTAAAACTTTTAATCATTATCGGCTGTGCGATAGGTATATTTAACGAAAATGCAATGTGGCTTGCGGTATTCGGCGACGTCGGCGTTTGCCTTATTGCAATCGCAAACTCACTCAGAGCACTTCATATCGGTAAAATAAAGAATAAATAAACAGATAATAAAAAATCTCCTGTAGGTAATTAATACTTGCAGGAGATTTTTTATACTTATAATTAAAATACTTTTTTCATAGATTTAAGCTTAGGCTTTGACTCGCTTGAATAAGCGGAATAAAGTGTTTTGTTCTTTTTTGCATTATAATAAGAATAGCCTACGCAATAATCGTCTCTTACCATTGCGCCGTAACTGTTTTTAGCGCCGTAATCTATTACAATCGTCGGGTCACTTTCACTGCTGTAGCCTTTCCAAACATGATAAATTTTCAATGAATCAGGGTCTTTAAGCGAATCCTTAAGTTTAGACTTTGTTTTCTTTAAAAGCGTATTATAGCTGACAATATGAAGTTTAACCGTATATGTGATTTTACCTTTTTTACATTTCAAGGTAGTATTGCCTGCTTTTTTGGCATAAATCTTATTACCTTTGATTGAAGCAATTTTTTTATTACTTATTTTCCATTTGACGTTCTTGCCGTTTACAGTAGGCGCGTTTCTCGAGCTGCCGGAGAAAATTCCTATATAATTCCAATTGACAACAACATTAAATTTAGCAGACGCACCGCCGTTTGCTTTTACGGTTACCGTAGTCGTGCCGAGAGATTTAGGTACGACATATCCGCCCTTGCTCACTGTGGCAACTTTTTTATTAGAAGATGACCACGTTTCTTTATCAACAAGTGAATTTTCGGGAGAACAGGTATAATCCAAATATCTGCTGTCATAAATTCCGAGTTTCACTGTTTTCTTTGACGGAGTCAGTTTTGAAGGAGCAACGGTTGAATCAACAATGCTGATTGAATAACTTATATCATTGCCTTCATATGAATAATCATACAAGTTTTCGCCGCTCAATTTAACCTCGTATTCACCCTCAGGACAATATAAGGTTGTGTAATAACTTGTAACAACCGACTTTGACCAATCTGTATCAAGGTCGATATTTTCGATACTGATATCCAAAGCAGACGAACTTGAAAAACTAAGCGAAACATATCTCGGTTTTTCCAAATAGAAGTCAAATATTTCTTCATCATTATCCGAAATCTGACCGCTTTGTGACAAATAGACCGTCTGTGCAGCATATGCATCAATCGAAAAAGCAAACATAGCAGTAAATGCCATTACGATTGACAGAAAAATACAACTTACTTTTTTCATAAAATCAACCCTTTCAATATTCTTTAATTTCATAATATCACCCTCAAATTATATTGTCAACTAAAGTTTAAAGTGATATAATCACAAAAAAGGAGTGATTATTATGTCTGACTGGAACAGCAATCAATATATGAAATTCGAACGGGAAAGAACACAGCCGTCAAAGGATTTAATTTCAAGAATTGAAGATATGAATTTTTCCCGTATTCTCGACCTTGGCTGCGGACCGGGCAACAGCACATATGCGCTCAAATCCAAATTTAAAGAAAGTGAAATTATCGGCGTTGACGCATCTGACAATATGCTTGAAAAGGCGAGAAAAGAGCACAATGACCTTGAATTTAAAAAATGCTTTTTGCCAAACGGTTTAGACAATATAAACGGCAAATTCGATTTGATATTCTCTAACGCCTGTATTCACTGGATACCAAAGCAGAGAGAGCTTTTAACAAAGTGCCGTGACAAGCTAAGCGACGGTGGAATACTTGCCGTTCAAATTCCTTTTATTCAAAATGCACCGTTTTATAAAATACTATATAAATCGGTTGACGAAAAATGGCATAAACTTTCGTCAATCAAAAATTTTCACAATCTTATGCCCGAGGAATATTATGACCTTTTAAACGAACTCGGATTTGATTTTGATATTTGGCAGACTACATATTACCACACGGTTTCGTCACACGAGGGAATTATTGATTGGTACAAAGGAAGCGGTTTAAGACCTTACCTTGAAGCGCTTGAAAGTGATGAAGAAAGGCAAGAATTTATATCGGACCTTCTTTCGGTAATCAGAGAAAAATATCCTACACAGTCAAACGGCAACGTAATACTCAAAATGCCGAGAGTATTTTTTGTCGCAAGGAAAAATAGAAGATAATAGACTTCGAGAAAGTGAGATAAATTTCGTATTTTGCGAACGGGTGCTGTACGTGGGTACTGCCCCCGAGCAAAAGACGGAAAGCGCCAAAAGGGTCAAGGACATCAAGTCCTTGACCCTTTTCCAATCCCTCTGAGTGCAACAAGTTGCACCCACCGTCTCGCCTGTCGGGTCGGTCGGTACTTCTGCACTAAAGTGCAGAGGTCTCCACCGGAGACCCGCACCCTTTACAAGGGAGGCAAAAAGGTATATTGAATTTCACACGGCGCGGTTTAGCCACTTTCTCGAAGTCTAAAATCCGTTATTTTTTAAGAAATCGTATATTCTCTTTGAATTGTTGTTATCACGGTATTCAAAGTATTTAGGAGCGGCAAGGCGGTCCTTTTCATTTTCAACAAAGCCGTTGTTTGCAAAATACTCGACGTCGTTCAAGAGTGCGTCCTCGGTAGTTGAACGGTTGCCGAAAAGGTCGGTTTCCATATTGATATACGAGCCGTGTGCCTGATTATACATATCATAGTCAAACTGATAGAAAAGCACCGGCTTATCCATATAATAAACGTCCCAACAAACGCTTGAATAATCCGTAATAAGCATTGAGCAGCGCATCATAAGCTCATTAAGAGGAATTTTGCCGAACGGGATATACGCTACCCTGCTGCTGACAGACGCCTTGAAATTATCAATATATCCTGCAAATTTAGGGTGAATATAGAAAATAAGGCGGGTATTTGTATCCTTGAGAATTTGGTTAAGGCGTGGGCTTTGGAGAAGAGAGGAATATTTTTTATAATAATCACTTGCAAGGAATTGATTATCGCTGACCTCTTCAAGCCAAGAACGCCAAGTAGGCATAAGGAGAATAAACTTTTCCTTATCGCTTTGCTTATCCTCAAGAACGTCCCAACGTGCAAAACCGGTAATAGGCGCCGTCTTTTCATTATAGCCAAGTTCATTAATTGCAATTTCCTGCTCAACCCTGCCTGTCGTGACAAAGTATTCCATTGAGCTTGTACCCTTTTTGCCAAAGAGCTGATGAACCTGCTTAAGTGCGGTTACGCCGTGCTGAAGGAAAAGTTCCTTTTTCTTACCGATTGCACGCTTAACAAGGCTCGGCTTAGTTCTCCATGCGTAAAGGTGAGATTTCGAGTCGCTTGAAATACAAATCGACATTGACATAATGTAAAGCATATGCTTAACACTCATAAAATCAATTACGTGCTTGCCGTATTTTTCCACGTTTTTATATTCTTCGGTACGCTTATCAATTACATAATAGATATTCTTTTTCTCTTTTTCATCAAGATTTTCCATACAATACTTGAAGAAATAGTAGCCGTTGTCCTGCGCCATTTTGCAGAATTTTTCATAAACAATCCAAATGTTTTTACGGCTTAGGAAAAGACCCGAGAGGATATAAAGAATATATGCCAAAACCTCTTTGCGCTTAACCTCGGCTGTATCATATTCGCTCCTTTCCCTAAAGCAGAAATTAATAATTCCTTTTTTGGTGAAATAAGGGAAAATGATATGTTCATCATCAACGTCGCACTGAACATTGGTAAAATACAGTTTTTGCTTGATTGCAATACCGTTATAGCCGAGTTTAACATACTGCTTTGCGCCGTATTTTTCAACTACCGCTCTGACATCCCAGAAAATTTCTTTAAGGGGCATATCGCCTTTAAATTCAAGAACGGCATTTACCCTTGTAAAGCCCTCCTTTTTCTCTAACTTGCAGTCAAACGGAATTTGAATATCCTCAATAACGCTCCTGTATTTAAGAACAAGACCGTCAAACTTAGCGTTTTGGTCATTTGGAATATTGAACGACAGTTCAAGACGGTTGCCCTTTGTTTTAAGAGAAGTGAGCTTGCAAGGCGGATAAATCGCTTCAAGTGCGTCATCTTTCTTGCCGAAATAAAGAGTAAACTCTCTTTTATCATCATAAAACGGACTTGTTGCAACTTCATAAGAGGTAGGCGTTAAATCGTAAAGTTTTAACATCTTCTTTGTTCTCTCGTTATTTGCGTCAACAAGTTTTTTAAGGTCGGTATCAAAATAAGACTTGGGAAGAGTATAAGAAGCAAAAAGAGGCTCGCAAAATCTCTTTGAAATATCGCCGTCTTTAGCCTTTTTGATTGACGGCATTACAATACACTTTTTGCCTTTTTTCTTATCAAGTGCAATTATGCCGACATTGTATCTTTGTTTATTGTAAACAACAAGTTTTTCAATAAGAATATCAAGCGGAATTTCAAAACTTTTTGTTTTCTTGTTTTCCTCACTTAAAGGAAGCGTTTTTTGAATAACACGCTTATTGTTTAAAACGGCGATTTGCTCAAATTCATATCCCTTTGCATTAAGAGATATTGCAATTTTCTTATTACCGTTTGCAACGTTTTTAGTATTGCACTTAACAATATCACGCTCGTCAACAAAACAGTTTTCATCAAATGCGCTGATATCGTCGATAAACTTAGGGTCAATGTTAAGATTAGGGAAAGTACGCTGAATTTCCCTTTTGTGAACTGCGTCTTTAACACTTTTAACGCCTAAATGACACAGCATATCCTCAATATACGTTCTCGGCGTTGTCATTGTGATAACAACATATTTGAACATATCGTTGAAATTATCGTAAAGAGCAGGACCTACCTCACCCTTAAACCATTTCTTTTCAAAGCAAACGATTGTATCGTCATTTGCAATTTTTGAAATAGAATTAAGATGAGCATATTCCTTGACAATTTCAGGGTGAATAACCTTATATCTTTTTTCCTTATTAAAGGAATAATCCTTAATTTCAAGACCGTCGCTTTCCCCTGTAAACAAGAGATTAAGAAGTTTTTGGCTGATATCGGGTGCGTCATACTTAAAGAATGTTTTGAAATACTCTGTATCGGTGTAGGAATCGCTCATAAAACTCTCGTCGCCGAGTACCCTTGCAAGCTCTTTTTCATCATAAATCTTGCGGAAAGGAAGCGTTGCAACGTCCAAATACATTCCCCTATCGTGCATATACTCATCATAGTCATACATAAAGAGGATAATCGGCTTTTGAGTGATTGAATAATCGAAAAATACAGATGAATAGTCTGTTATAAGTGCGTCGGCACAATTTAAAAAGCTGTAGTTATCGACACCCTTTGGAAACGGTTTGATATGCTTATACTTACTAAGTGAAATCGAATCCTTTAAAATCGGGTGGAAATTTACAAAGAATACTTGGTCATCGCTGAGCTTTTTATCAATAACCTTAAATATTTCTTTAACCTTGCTTTCATAAGAAGCGGTGTTGATATCGTGGTTACTTGTGCCTCTCCAAGTCGGCATATAGGCATAAACGGTTTTACCCTCTAAGCCGAGTTTTGCTTTAAGCGCCTCGCCCTCTTCTTTTTTGAAGAAGATTTCATTTCTCGGATAACCCGCCATAACAACCTTGCCTGTATAAAGGTCATTAAGGTTATAATCCTCCATCATAACGTCACGGGTGAAATCATTAGGAAATGTGATATAATCAGCCTGAAGAAAATTATGCTGAACGTTATACATTGACTCAATACCGAGACGCATCTTTTTGCCGAGTGTTTTAAGAGGTGTGCCGTGCCAAGTTTGGATATAAACCTGCTCGGGCTTTTTAACAAAATAAACCGGGAATGAGCTGTTGTTTATAAGATATTTTGCACTTGCAAGAATTTTAGTATATTTAAACGTGGTAACGTCAATAAGTTTAACGTCAAGACCGATTTCTTTAATAAACTCCTCGTGCTTTTTCTTATTTTCCGTGCCGTAATAAATTTTATATTTACCGGGGTAGGATTTAAGAATTTGGCGAACAAGCGCAAGTGTTGAGTCGGAGATATTGGAGCCGTGAAACGACTCGACCAAAATCACATTATTCTTAACCTTGCAGTGCTTATAATACATACCGAAATAGAACTTTCTTTTCGGGGTTTTTGAAAACATACGTGAAATATATTTAAGTATCTTTTTAATAATTCTTTGTATTTTTGCAGATATGCCCATTTTTACCTCCAAATGAGATTAAACTAAAATTACATACTTATTAATTTTAACATATTTAAAAATCATTTGCAACAAAACGGCGATTTTGTAATAAATAGGTTAAGTCAATTTTATTCATATGTCAAAAAGTTAAGGAAATGTTTATTTTTAGTTATTGAAATGAAAGGTCAAAGTGATATAATTAAGTTAGAGAAATTTTATCTTAAAACTCAAAAAGAGGTTATATATATGAACAAGAAAGAAATACTGTCAAAAGTTGACCATACATTATTGGCGCAGGGCGCTGCGTGGGAGGAAATAAAGGAAATTTGCGACGACGGCATAAAATACGGTTGTGCAAGCGTTTGTATTCCTCCGTCATATGTAAAAGCGGCAAAGGCTTATGTTAATGATAAGATTAAAATTTGCACCGTTATCGGCTTTCCAAACGGATATAACACCACAGCCGTAAAATGTTTTGAAACAAGCGACGCCGTAAAAAACGGTGCAGACGAAATTGATATGGTAATAAATATCGGGCTTTTAAAAGATAAAAAATATGATGAATTATTAAATGAAATAAACGAAATTAAAAAAGCGTGCGACGGCAGACTTTTAAAGGTAATTATCGAAACGTGCTTACTAAGTGATGATGAAAAAGTAAAAATGTGCGAAATCGTCTCAAACTCGAATGCGGATTTTATAAAAACGTCAACCGGTTTTTCATCTGGCGGTGCAACATTTGACGATATCAAACTTATGAAAGAGCACATCAAAGGTAAAAAAATCAAGGCGGCAGGCGGAATAAAATCGTTTGCCGACGGTGAAAAATTCATCTCATTAGGCGCTGACAGACTCGGCACAAGCAGACTTGTCAAAATTATGAAAGAGAGATAACAATATGCGTGGTTTTATAATCGTTCTCGACTCCTTCGGCGTAGGTGAGGCTCCAGATGCAAAGGCTTTCGGCGACGAGGGTGCAAGCACAATAAAAACAATATCGAAATCCAAATATTTTAACACCCCGAATATGAAAAAAATGGGGCTTCTTGCTATTGACGGCGTAAATCTTGACAATTCAAAAGAACACAATGCGTCATACGGCAGGCTGAGAGAACTTTCAATCGGCAAAGACACCACAACGGGTCACTGGGAAATGGCAGGAATAGTTTCAAAAAAGGCTTTGCCTACATTTCCAAACGGTTTTCCGAGTGAGGTTATTGACGAATTTGAAAAGAAGTGCGGCAGAAAAGTTATTGTAAACAAGCCGTATTCGGGCACACAAGTCATTAAAGATTACGGCGACGAGCATATCAAAACAGGCGCTTTGATTGTTTACACTTCGGCTGACAGCGTATTCCAGATTGCAGCTTGCGAGGACATAGTAAGTGATGACGAATTATACAATTATTGCAAAATCGCAAGAAAAATACTCAAAGGCAAATACGGCGTGGGCAGAGTTATTGCAAGACCGTTTATTAAAGACGAAAACGGCAATTTTGTCAGAACTCCGAGACGTCACGATTTTTCACTTGAACCGCCAAAAGATACACTTCTCGACGTACTTCAAAAACACGGCAGGGACACTATAGCCGTAGGTAAGATTTATGACATTTTTGCCCACAGAGCAATGAGCGAGCATTATTTCACAACAGGCAACACGCAGGGTATTGCCAAAACGCTTGAAATGGTAAAAAGAGATTTTGACGGTCTTTGCTACACAAATCTTGTTGACTGCGATATGCTTTACGGCCATAGGAGAGATATTGACGGTTATGCAAAGGCTATAAGCGAATTTGACAAGTGTTTGCCCGAACTTTGCAAAAATCTTAAAGACGACGACTTTTTAATGATTACGGCGGACCACGGCTGTGACCCGGGATATAAAGGTACGGACCACACAAGAGAATATGTACCGCTGATTATATATTCAAAATCACTTAAAAACGTAAACTTAAAGACTATAGACGGCTTCGGAGTTGTCTGCAACACGGCACTTTCACTTTTCGGAATAGACGAACAGCTTGAAGGTAAAAACGTAATCGATTTAATCAAGTAAAAGGATAATAAAAATGGAAGACAGAGAATTAATGTATCTTGCCGAAAACGCAAGGCAAAAAAGCTATTCCCCTTATTCAAAATTCAAGGTCGGTGCAGCACTTTTAACAAAAGACGGCAAAATATATGAGGGTGCAAATATTGAAAATTCGTCTTTTCCTTTAACTGTATGCGCTGAGAGAGTGGCTTTTTTCAAGGCGATAAGCGAGGGCGAAAAGGAATTTGAAAAAATCGCAATTTCAGGTTCGGGTGACAATTTTTGCTTTCCATGCGGAGCTTGCAGGCAGGTTATGAGTGAATTTTGCGGCAAAGATTTTGTAATAATCTTGGAAAAAGGAAAAGAAATCAAAAGATTTTCTTTAGACGAACTTCTCCCCTATTCATTCAAATTAGATAAATAAAGAGGCATACATTATGCGAATGACAGATATTATTGAGCACAAAAAGCAAGGTTTAAAGCTGACGGGTGAGGAAATCGAGTTTTTTGTTAAAGGCTATACCAAAGGCGATATCCCCGATTATCAGGCGTCGGCGCTTGCAATGGCAATTTATTTTAACAAAATGACGAACGAGGAAACCGCCACGCTTACACTTGAAATGGCAAAAAGCGGTGATATG
Organism: uncultured Clostridia bacterium; assembly: GCA_945874765.1. Lineage (GTDB taxonomy): Bacteria > Bacillota > Clostridia > Oscillospirales > Acutalibacteraceae > Eubacterium_R. Next base: position 45,294 of record CAMCHQ010000010.1, on the reverse strand, counting down.
CTCGATTTAAGCGAATTTAAAAATTTGACCGTTGACAAACACTCTTCAGGCGGTGTAGGTGACAAAACAACTCTTGTTGTAGCTCCTATTGCGGCAGCGGCAGGGTGCACGGTTGCAAAAATGAGCGGCAGAGGCTTAGGTTTTACAGGCGGTACGATTGACAAACTTGAAGCGATACCTGGCTTTTGCACGGCAATGAGCCCCGAAAGTTTTAAAAATCAGGCAAGAGATATAGGCTTGGTTGTTGCAGGTCAAACAGGAAATATGGCGCCTTGCGACAAAAAATTATATGCATTAAGAGATGTTACCGCAACTGTTGACTGTATGCCACTTATCGCATCATCAATTATGAGCAAGAAACTTGCCGCAGGGGCTAAAAACATAGTTCTTGACGTAAAATGCGGTGAGGGTGCGTTTATGAAAGATATTCAAAGCGCTGCTCTTCTTGCAAGTGAAATGGTTAATATAGGCAGGCATTGCCAAAGAAACGTAAGAGCACTTATTACGGATATGAGTTGTCCTTTAGGTTACGCCGTAGGCAACAGCTTAGAAGTGGCGGAAGCGATAAAAATACTTAAAGGCGAGAATATTCCACGTTTGACAAAGCTTTGTATTGCTCTTGCGGCGAATATGATAAGTCTTACAAAACAAGTTGATTTAAAAGAAGCCGAAAACGAAGCTAAAGAAATGATTAAATCGGGTAAGGCGCTTGAAAAGTTAAAAGAAATGGTTAAGGCTCAAGGCGGCGACGTAAGTTATATCGACGATGAAAATAAGTTCGGCTTTGACGAATACAAAACTGAAATCAAAGCTGAAAAGCAGGGATATATTTCAAATATCGACGCACAAAAAATCGGCAATATATGTGTGATTTTGGGTGCGGGACGAAATGTGAAAACAGACAGTATAGATTCCAAAGCCGGAATACTTTTAAGCTGTCAAAAAGGCGATTATATAAACAGCGGCGATACTGTTATGACGCTTTATTCAAATGATGAAAATAAACTTAAGCAAGCGAAAGAACTTGCATTAAATTCATTTGAAATAAGCGACAAAAAGCCTGCTTGTAACGATATTATTTTAAAGCAGCTTTAAGAAAAGGGGTAAATTTATGAAACTGTATTTTGTTGGTGCGGCGCACGAGGTAACCGGCTCTTGCACGATACTTTACGCTTGCGGCAAAAAAATAATGATTGACTGCGGTATGGAGCAAGGTGAAAATGTTTATGAAAACGTTGAACTGCCCGTATCGCCAAACGATATTGACGCAATGCTTTTAACACACGCTCACATTGACCACTCAGGTCACATTCCGTTTGTATCGGCTAACGGATTTTCTGCGCCGATTTATACAACAAGTGCGACTGACAGGCTTTGCAAAATTATGCTTATGGACTCTGCTCACATTCAGGAATTTGAGGCAGAATGGAAGAACAGGAAAAACAAGCGCAGCGGTAAAGAGCCGATTGAACCGCTTTACACCACGCAAGACGTACAAAATGCGCTTAAATATTTTACGCCGTGCGAATATGAAGAAAGCTATCAGATTTTTGACGGAATAGAAATAAGATTTATTGATGCAGGTCATCTTTTGGGAAGTGCGTCAATAGAAATTAAAGTGACTGAAAACGGAGTTACAAAAACCATTCTTTTCTCGGGCGATATAGGAAATATCAACAGACCGCTTATAAAAGACCCGCAAAAGCCGCCGGTTGAAAAAGCGGACTACGTTATTATCGAATCGACCTACGGCAACAGGCTTCACGGCGACAGACCGGATTACGTTTTACAGCTTACGGGAATTATTCAGTCAACATTTGACCGTGGCGGCAACGTGGTTATTCCGTCTTTTGCAGTCGGCAGAACGCAGGAACTTCTTTATTTAATCAGAATAATCAAGGAAAAAGGGCTTATTAAAAATCACGCAAACTTCCCTGTTTGGGTGGACAGTCCGCTGGCTGTTGAAGCGACGGAAATTTATGATGACAAGAATTTGAGAAGATATTTTGACGCCGATACGCTTGAACTTATCAACAACGGCATTAATCCTATTAAATTCGACAATCTTAAACTTGCCGTAACAAGTGACGAGTCAAGAATGATAAACGATGACCCGACGCCGAAGATTATCCTTTCTGCAAGCGGAATGTGCGAAGCGGGACGAATCAGGCACCATTTAAAGCATAATTTATGGCGAGAGGAATGTACTGTTTTATTCGTAGGATATCAGGCAGAAGGAACACTCGGCAGAAAGATTATCGAGGGTGCGAAAAAAGTAAATCTTTTCGGTGAAGAAGTGCAGGTAAATGCAAGCATTGAAAAAATGCAGGGTATCAGCGGTCACGCCGACAAAAATATGCTTTTATCCTGGCTTGCAAGCATACCGCAAAAACCAAAAGTTGTTTTTGTAAACCACGGTCACGACACGGTTTGCGACGAATTTGCAAAATCAATTGAAAACGAACTTGAAATATCGGCACTTGCACCGTATTCGGGTGACGGATTTGAACTCGGCGACGTTGTAAGGCAGATTGACATCGGTCCACGTAAGCTCTATGACAAAAAACTTCATAAAATTGACAGAAACAACACGGTTTATGACAGGCTTTATCTTGCAGGTCAAAATCTTATGTCTGTTATTGAAGCGTCAAAAGGTGTTCCCAACAAGGATTTGAGCAAGCTGACCGACCAGATTACAGCGCTTATAGAAAAATACAAACAAGACTGACGGTGAAATTATGGTAATACATACAAACGAAATAAACGAAAAATTAAAAAATCCAAATGAATTTTTGCTATCAAGCGAAAACAAAATTTTAAATCAGATTGACGAATGTGCAAAGAAAATTTTGCCTCTAAAGGACTCAAAGCCTATAATTTTAATATCCGGTCCGTCGGGAAGCAGCAAAACGACAACGGCTATTAAACTTGCAAAAATGCTTCGAGGTCACGGCGCCGACGTTTGCTACATATCGATGGATAAATATTTTAAAAACTTCAGTGAAGAGGAACGTGCGCTTAAAAAGCTCAACAAACTTGACCTTGAATCTCCCGACAGAGTAGACGCAGAATATCTAAACAAAGACATTGACACGCTTTTAAACGGCGGAGAAATTTATTTGCCGAATTATGACTTTTTGACAAATAAGAGAACGCTAAGCCAAACTAAGCTTTCAAAAAACGGCGGCTTTGTTATAATCGAGGGTATCCACGCATTAAATCCGATGATTTTGGGTGAAAACGACGATGTGACAAACAGGATTTACGTAAGTGTAAGAACAAGAGTTGTTGATTCAAACGGCGACAAATTGCACCCTTGCAAAATCAGGCTTTGCCGCAGAATGATTAGAGATAAGCTCTACAGAGGAAGAACATATGAGGAAACAATACGTCTTTTCCCTAAGGTTCAGCGTGGCGAAAATCAATTTATTATGCCGTATAAAAACAGGGCACATTTCAACATAAACACCTTTATTGAATATGAGCCTTGCATTTATAAAAATTATCTTTATGATGATTTAAGTGCGCTTGCGCAAAAATTCAGTGATATTAAAGATATTGTCAATGCGCTTGACGAGGTTGAAGGGCTTGATGATAAAACCATACCGAGTGACGCATTTGAGCGTGAATTTATCGGCAACAGTTCCCTTTCCTACTAAATTTACTTTAAGTTCACAAATACCCCTTTCCCATATGATACGATATCATTAAGAAAGGGGTATTTTTTATGAAAAACAAAATTATAAGAGTGATTTTATCCGTTTTATTTGTTGCGATATTTTTACTTTACATAGGTCCCGTTATCACCGTGGGTGAATATAATTTGGGCATAATCGCAGGATTGGGCTTTGATTTTCTGTTGCTCATTTATATAATATTTTTTAATAAAATTAATTTGCTTATAAAGAATATTAACAAGAAAAAAGTCGGCAATATAGTACTCAAAATAATTTCTGCTGTTCTTTGCTTTTGCATACTGCTCGGCGGAGTAGCGTTTTGTAATGTTTTGTCCTGTAGTTTTAAAAGCGAAGAAAAAAGCGACGTCGCAATAGTTTTGGGGTGTGTTGTAAACGGGGACAAACCGGGAATATTTTTAAAGGGACGAATAAATGCCGCTTATAAATATCTTAACGAAAATCCAAAGGCAATCGCAATTTTAAGCGGCGGTCAGGGAAACGGCGAAAATATAAGCGAAGCGAAGTGTATGTTCAACTCCCTTACCCAAATGGGAATTGATAAAAGCAGGCTTTTGATTGAAGATAAATCAACCTCGACAAGAGAGAATTTCGAATATTCAAAAGAACTGATTGAAAAAAGCGGAATAAAAACAAGAAAAATCACGATTATTACCAATGATTTTCACGAATACAGAGCAAGTCGATTTGCCAAACAAAACGGTTTTACGCCGCTCAGGTATCCGAGCAAAACACCGTGGAACGGATATATGCCGTTTGCAACAAGAGAAATTTTCGGAATAATTTATCAAATATTTTTAGCACAATAGAAATAAGACGTTAGAGATTTGTTTCTCTAACGTCTTTCTTTTTACTTTACTATTCCCTTTTTAAACATTACAAATGCACCCAAAACCGATACAACAACGCCGATAGGAATTAAAACGCCTGTACCGAGCGTACCGTTGAAAATCAGAATAAACGACAAAACGGCAATGGGAAGAATTGATATTTTCCAATGCTTTGCAAGATACGAAGCGCAAAGAGAGCCAAAAAGCGCCGGGGTTACCTGTTCAAACGCAGGAGCAAATACCGAATCAGGGTCTGTTATATTATGTAAAATCGGGAAAAATGCAAGCACGCAAACAGCGATAATAACCGTGGTTACAATTGAGGACACGGCAATCGAAATAGTCGATATAACTTCGCCCTCCTCACTTGTAGGCTCAACTTCCGCACTTTCCATAGCGCTTAAAGCGACAGGCAATTTCAAATTTGTAATATTACCGGTTACAAAGCCGAGATATGTACCTCCCGTGCCCAAAAGCGGTGAATATGTAAGCACTTCAAGCACTGCCGTCGGATAAAACACAAGCGCCACGGTTGAAAGTCCCTTTGCAATCATATTAATTTTAGGAGACACGCCGAGATGGACGCATATGAGTGCAGGAATACTCAAAAACAGGCAGAGGGTTACAAGCATCCAAATTTTGCCGTATGTATGAGTTTTATTAATATATTTACTGTTCATACTATCCCCTCCATTCCAAAAATGCAATATCGGCAGGAAGAATTTGTGCCATAAGCATAACTATTCCCATAGCGCCAATCATTGCAAACGGCATTGCGAAACTTTCAAGCCATTTCAGCTTTTCAAAACTCGCAAGCTTTTGCATTATGAGCATAAGAATTATTGACGATACAAGCGCCGTTAATGAAAGCACGCCTGCGCCGTCGCCGATAATATGAGCGTCACCCTTGCCGGCAATCGCCCTTGCAACAAAGGCAGAAATAAGACCGATAAATGCTGCAGCACTGAGCACACTTGAAAGTGCACTGTTTTTAGATGCCGCCTTATTCATTTTACTTTGCACCTTTTTAAGAAAAATAGGAACAAGTACAAGCGGCATAATCGAACCGAGAGTCATAACCCACGCAACAGTTGCGAAAACTTCTTTATTTTCAATCGGCTGAGATATTCCGCCTACAAGACCGAACGCTTCAACCGCATTAGTAGCCGCCGTAACCTCATAAGAAATGTTACCTATAACAGTAAGTCTTATCCACGGCAAAACGTAGCCGAGACCTGCCGACAGAGTAAGTACCGTTGCAACAATGCCTATAGCCGGTGCAATAGTGAAAAGTGATGATGAAACGATTGTATTTTTAATAGTTTGATTTGCTATTCCGAGCTCTTTGGCTCTTTTTACCGCACGCACAAGGAAAAATACCGCTTGTGCCACAACAAAGAAAACAACGCAAAGAGCAATAGCCACCATAAACGAATCTTCTTTAAAATTCATAGCATTACTCCTTTGTCATAATTCTGATATATCGCTTGAAAAATGCCACACCCTGAGTAAGCTGCTCAACAGGAATACGCTCATTAGTCGAATGAGTTGTAAGCAAAAGCTCGGTGTCGACCGTGAACGGTGCAAAACGATAAATATTTTCACATACATTTTCGTAGTTATATGCGTCTGTTCCGCCCATTACAAGATAAGGTGCAACAATATTTTTTTCATCAAGTGCAACCGAAAGCCTTGAAAGAGTTTTAAACGCTCTTGTATCGGTCGGTGAAACAATACTCGGTTCTTTACCCTTGATAAATTCAATTTCAACATTTTCTCCGCCCATATATTTTTCAATATGATGTCTTACGTCCTCAATAGTCTCACCCGGCATAATTCTGAAATTAACCGTGACACTTGCCTTTTGCGGAAGAACATTTGCCGCAGGTGAGGCGCAGCTCATAGTTACAGCGGTGGTGGTACGTACAAGAGAAGCGGCAGGCGGAATTTTTTTCATAACCGCAAGCAAAACAGGCTTTAAAAGCCAAAGATTGCAAAAAACAACTCTGCCGATATACGAAGTTCTTTTACCTATCTTAGTAAAAAGATTATACACGAAAGGTAATATTCTTGCCTTGAACTGATGATTTTCAAGTGCTTCAACCTTCTTTGAAAGAATACCGAGAGCCGTATGCTTAGGCGGTTGAGACGAATGACCGCCCTTAGATTTAACGGTTATTTTAAAATCGGCATATCCTTTTTCCGCAACGCCGATACCTGTTAAATTAGCGTCAAGTATGCCCTTGACCTTTGCAGGAAGCATTGCGCCGCCTTCATCAATAACGCTGTCAAGGTGAACGCCTCGGCTTTCAAGAGTTTTTGCAAGTTCTCTTGCGCCGTTATTTCCTCCCGATACAATTTCCTCATTATGACCTAAGCACAAATAAACGCTTCTTTTCGGCTGATAGCCCTCTTCAAGCAAAGTTTCAACGCTTTCCAAAAGGCAAATAAGATGATTTTTCATATCAAGAGCGCCTCTGCCCCAGATAAATTCACCGTCATTTACTCCGTCAAAAGCAGGGTGAACCCAATCTTTTTCAGTTCCCTCACTGACAGGAACAACGTCCTGATGAGCCAAAAAAGCAATAGGGTCAAGAGAAGTATCACTTCCCTGCCAAAAATAAAGCAAGCTTGCTTTTGACACATCCTCAACGCTCAAATTTTCATAAACAAGCGGAAAAGATTTTTTCAAAAATTCGTGAAATCTGTCAAATTCCGCCCAATCGGTTTCATCCTCATTTTCGTGAGATATGGTTTTAATTCTTATTGCGTCGCACAAATGCTCCTCAACACGTTTTGAATTAACGTTTTCCTCTTCAAAGACTTCCCTCTTTACAGGCTTTGCCTTAAAGAAAATCGCTCTTATCAGCGTGAGCACAATAAATGCCGCAAGCACAATAAGAATAACATAAAGCACCTTCACACTATTACCCCCTAATGTTCAAATGAATATAAAAATGCTGATTTTATTATATAACATTTAAAATGATATTAAAAGACTTCTAAAAGAAAATAGACAAAAAATAAAGGACTTGTAAAATTACAAGTCCTTTATAAAATCATTTTTATTATGCTCTTGTTATACCGAGGTTAGCAAGATAATCATCAGAAGCAGGATACTGACATTCATACTTAATATCAAGAGAAGCACTCTTATCTTTAAGTACAGCTACGTTAGCGTGCTGAACGTCAACATGAACAAGCATTATGTAATCTGCTTTAGTAATCTCGTTAGTCTTTGTATCAATAACAACAGTACCTGTACCGCCCTTATAGTCAACTACAAAGTTATCGTCAACAGTACCCTGTGAGAATGAAAGAACAGAAATTGAGTTTACAACAGATGAAATGTCACCGAGTGAATTGAAGAATCTACCCTGTGAGTCCTCGCCCGGCATTGAAAGGATAGCTTCTTTCGGCTGAAGAACCATTGTGATAGTACCGTCGCCGTTATCCTTTACGTTAGCTGCAAGAATATCATCAGCAGTGATAAGTGACTTTGTGCAGTCCATCTTACCGTCGTTTCTTGTATCACCCTTAGGATCTCTGTTAACTGAAGGTGAGAGACCGTTTGAACCGCCCTTGAAAAGACCGCCTACGATACCGGGAACAAGCTTGTTGATGATATCGTTTGACTTGCCCTCAACAAGAAGGTTTTGAACATCAAGTGTTTCTGTACCGAGCATCTTATAGTAGGTTTGTTTTCCATTTGAATCGGTTTTATACTCAGCAGTAAGAGTTTTAGTATAATCATAGCACTCTTTATAATAATTAACTACATCTTCCTGAGTCTTGAATTCCTTGCCGCCGTATGTGCCTGCCTTGAACTCGTCAATAACAGCTACGTCCTTAGCTTCGGCACCGCCGTTTGCATCGGCAGCTTCAATTTTAGGATATTTGTTAATTACAATAGCAGTTGCTACAACGCAAATTACTAAAACGATTGCTAAAAAACCGTTGAATTTACTTAATCCGGATTTTCTTTTCATACAAAAATTCCCCTTTGAATATATTGTTACTCTCTTATAATATACTAAAACGAAAAATATTTCAACTGTTTTTTTAATTTAGTCTTTAAAAGTAACAATTATCTCTGTTCCTTTACCCTCTTCGCTGTTAATTTCAAGCTTTGCGTCGTGAAGCTGAGTGATATGTTTTACTATCGCAAGACCGAGACCCGTACCGCCCGTCGCCTTGCTTCTGCTCTTATCAACTCTGAAAAATCTTTCAAAAATTCTTTCCTGATATTTTTTAGGAATACCGATGCCTGTATCTTTGACGCTTACGCTTGCAGCTTTTTCAAGAGGGGTAACGGTTACGGTTACACTGCCGTTTTCTTTATTATATCTGATTGCGTTATCACAAAGATTATAAACAAGTTCCTCGACAAGCTGAGCCTTGCCTCTTATATAACATTCCTCACCGGCAAGACTGAGCGTAACTCCTTTATTAATTGCATTGATATTAAGTGCCTCGACACATCTTTGCGCAATTTCATAAAGATTAACAGATTCAAAGCTCATATCCTCATCATCACTTTCTTCAAGTTGAGAAAGCTGAATGATATCCTCGCTTAAACTTACAAGCCTTAGCGCCTGCTTACGAATAACACCGGCAAACGGCTTAATATCTTCCGGCTTTGCCATACCCGTTTCAATAAGTTCTGCATAGCCTGCGATGGAAGTAAGCGGAGTTTTAAGCTCGTGCGAAACGTTGGCTGTAAACTGCTTTTTCTGCTTATCAAGCATTTTTTGCTTTTTCTTCTGCTGCAAAAGTGCATTGACAAGCGGTTTTAATTCCTCGTCCGATTTGAATTTATCAATATTATCAAGGCTCTGCCCGAGCTGGGTAATAGGCTTGACAATACTTTTTGTAATTCCGATACTTACAAACACCGCCGCAACAATTACAACAATGATGCACAAAAGGATATAAATTATATAATCCGAGAAAAATCTGCCGATACTTTTAGCTTCGGTTGACACACGCAAAATATTACCGTTACTAAGCTGTTTTGCAAAATAATATACCTTTTGCCCTTGGGTATCGGAATGTCTCGTCACCGTTGCCTCACCGTTTTTTATTGCCTGCTGTATCTCCTGCCTTTGAAGGTGGTTATCAAGTTTGGAAGCACTCTCCCAACTGTCCGCAATAACAGTGCCGTCTTTTGCAACAAGTGTAATTCTTATATTTTTATCAATATGATTTGAAATAAAATCTGTATTATCGTCCTGAGCAAGCTGAGTTTCAACAACATTTTCGATAACTCGCAGCTGCTCTTTAAGCTGTTTATCACTGTAAGAATAAAAAACGGACAATATAAGCACAGCGGTAATTGTAATTACCGATACGCCGAAAGCGAATATTTTATATAAAGTCTTTTTAGTCACTTAATTATTCACCGACCTTGTAGCCGACATTTCTTATAGTCTTAATATGTTCGCCTGCCGAGCCGAGCTTTTTACGAAGCGACTGAATATGAACGTCAACCGTTCTGTTGCCCTGCTCAAAATTATAGCCCCAAACGATTTCCATAAGCCTGTCACGGGTAAGAACAATTCCCTTATTCCTGATTAAATGCTTAAGAATTTCATATTCCTTATATGTAAGGTCAACTTCTGCACCGTCAACCAAAACCGTATGTTTATTTTCGTCAAGTTCTATATTTTTATATACAAGAACAGTCTTGACTTTCTTGGCGGTTCTTCTTAAAACGGCTTTAACTCTCGATACAAGTTCCATAACGCCGAACGGCTTTGTAATATAGTCGTCAGCGCCCAAATCAAGCCCTTTTACAGCGTCAATCTCACTTGTCTTTGCCGTAACCATAATAACGGGAATATCGGCATAAGCGCCCGTCTGCCTGATTGTATTCAAAATGGTAAGACCGTCTTCCTCGGGAAGCATAATATCAAGCAAAATAATATCCGGCACTTTAATTTCCAACTGTGCCATTAAGCTTTTTCCGCTTTCAAAACCCGTTACTTCAAATTCCGAATTTTTAAGAGCATATATTTCAAGCTCTCTGATTGATGCGTCGTCCTCTACAATATAAACCGATTGTTTATCACTCATACTCTACCTCTTATCTAACCGCATACTTGTTTAAATATGTTTCAAACTGTTCCATAAATGTTTTATTATTTGAATTTTTAACTCCCTTAAGATAGCTGTGAGTTTGATAATGACCTTGTGAAAATTCAATTATACATACTGCAAGATTTGAGCAGTGGTCTGCTATACGCTCAAATGAATTAACTATATCAAAGAATAAAATTCCGTTTTCAAATGTGCATTCACCCTGCTCCATACGCTTTGAGTGACGTGCACGAAGTTCTTCCTTAAGATTATCTATTACCTGTTCAAGCGGTTCAACAGTCATTGCAAGTTCAACGTTATCATCAATAAACGCTTTTGTTGAATTTTCAATAATTTCGGTAACAGCCCTGCCCATAATTTCAAGTTCTCTGTTTGCCTCTTCGGAAAAATGAATTTTATCCTGATGCATTTTTCTCTTGATTTTAAGAATATTGTAGCCGTAGTCACCCATACGCTCAAAGTTACCGATAGCGTGCGAATAATTATTAAGTCGCATTGTATCGGACACATTCAAATCCATTGAGCTGATTTTAACAAGATATGTTTCAAGCTGGTCCTCATAATCGTCAAGCTTTTTCTCGTTAACCTTTATGGTTTCATCCTTTTTACGACTGTAACTTTTTATAAATTCTATACTTTGCGATATATTTGTTTGTGCAAGCGTTGCCATTTCGTCACACTTGTCCTTAACCTTATCAAGAGCAAAACCCGGATTGATAAGGAAACGCTCCTCAACAAGACCGTTTTCGTCCTTCTTTTCTTCCTTGTCGTCTTTGCCGTCCCTGATAAGGACATACATAAGCTTTTCAAGCTGCTTGCCGAACGGGAAGAGAATAATTGTCGAAAAGATATTGAAAAGAGAATGGATAACGGCAATAGTTGCCGGAGTAACGTTATCGTTAAAGAAAGGCAAGCCGAAAATTGCATTTGAGCCGTAGAAAAGAATCATTGCAATAATTACGCCTATTACATTAAACGTAAGGTGGGCATAAGCCGCTCTTTTAGCGTTCTTGCTTGCACCGATTGAGGAAATAAGAACCGTTGTGCAAGAACCGATATTTTGGCCTAAAATAATAGGAAATGCGGCGGATACGGTAATAGAACCCGTAGTTGAAAGCGCCTGCAAAATACCGACAGAGGCAGACGAACTTTGAAGCGCAGTAGTAAGGAAAGCGCCTGCCAAAATACCCAAAATAGGATTGGAAAACTTAGTTAAAATGCTTGTAAACTGCGGCACATCTTTAAGACCTGCCATTGAATCGCTCATAGTTGTCATACCAATCATCAAAAGACCGAAGCCTAAAATGATATAGCCGACATTATGCTTTTTCTCACTCTTGCAAAACATAACAAGAATAATGCCTATAAAAGCAAGAACGGGAGCAAAGGAACTCGGTTTCAAAAGATTGATAAACACATTTGAACCCTCAATACCCGCAAGCGAAAGAATCCACGCAGTAACGGTAGTACCGATATTTGCACCCATAATAATACCGATAACCTGCCTAAGCGCCATAATTCCGCTGTTTACAAAACCGACTGCCATAACCGTAACAGCACCCGACGACTGAATAACAGCCGTAACGAAAAGGCCGAGCAATACGCCCTTAATTCTGCTGTCGGTCATCTTTTCAAGAATCGTACCGAGCTTGCTGCCGCCCATTTTTTCAAGACTTTTTCCCATAACGTCCATACCGAACAGGAACATTGCAAGCCCGCCGACAAGAGTTAAAAAATTATAAATAGTCATACCCTTTTCCTCATAATTACACAAAAATATTACACAAAAATATACAAGTAGATATTATATGCAGTCGATTAAATTATAATATAGTTTATGTTAAATTTACGTTAAATTATCATTCGCAATAGATAGGAGAAGTGATTGCAAGCGGTTTTTTCTCCCCGTCAACAGTACCCCAAAGCTCTGCACGGTACCAACATCCGCTGTCAAGTCTTAAGCGAACGTGCCTTTCGTCATATCTTGTTTCAAGCACGCATTTTCCGCCGTTTGTGACTATTTTTATTTCTTTATATACTATGTCCTCGTCGCCTGCGTCTTTAGCTCTTGAATGCAAATCGGTAAAGAAGCTGAAAGTATAGTTGCCTTTTTTAACAGTATCGCCGATACCGCTTGTAATACCGTGGCGGTGAACTCTGAATATGAATTTTGCGCCGTGGGAAATAACCGTTTTGCCGAGCCTTATTGCACGCATAGCTGATTTTGCACTGATATCGTCTACATCAATATAAGTACAGCCGTAGTGGCCCGAGGTTTCCTCTCTGTGCCAATCCCTGCCGTAGGTTGCCGCAATTTTATAACCCTTATCAAGAAGAGAAGTCCAAAGTTCAAGTGCTCTTTCGTTCTCCCTTTTTGCGGAATAGAGATTTTGGTGCCAAACCTCGATATAATCGACATTTCGCCAATCCCTCACATTAAATTCCCAACGTCCGCCTGTGCAAAGAGGAGAACCGAGCTGAAAAGGATGAGCAATGCCGACAAGACCGCCGACCGCCTTAACCTGCTTGATTTTTTCATCAATATTATCGGGCTTTGCGTCACGCCAATCAACAAAATCGTTAGCGCCTAAAACGAGCATATGACCGAAATAGGTTGTCCATTCAATGCCTCTGATTGTCGGAATAATATTATCGTCAAGTTCGTCCCAACCCGAGAAAGTGTTATGGTCGGTCAAAGCCATTATTGCAAGATGGTCGTCTGCCGCCGCCTTTTGAAGCTCGGCAACTGTGAAATCTCCGTCTGAATGAACAGTATGGCAATGAAGCTCACAAGGTAAATAGCTCATTATTTTTCCTCCCCCTCAACAGTTATTTTATAATCAACGTCACAGCTTACCGAATGGACATTAAGCATTATTTTCCATTCACCCTTTGCAATATCCGTTTTGAAAAATCCGTTTGATGAAAAATCGGGAGAAATAATATGCTCTTGCTTATTACTTTGCCTGTGCGCCGCACCGAGATACTCCCTGCTTGAATCAAGTGATAAGGTAACAAGATTTTTAATCGGCAAATAGCTTTCGATATTTCCCTCCTGCACCTCGTCATACTTTTTAAGGCAGTCCTCGGCAATTTTTATTTCCTTTTCTTTATTTTCCAAAGTTTTCGGAGAATATTCAAATTTAATTTTTAAGGATTTAAAATTATCCTTTATTTCAAAAGGCAAAACAATATTTGTTTTATTATCATCCAATGTGATTTTGCCTGTTTTATTAAGTAATACCATATTTGCACCTCATTTGTGTATATACTATTCTAATTATAAAATAAAATGTAAATATTTTCAATTGATATTATTCACTAAAAATGTTATAGTGTTTTTGGTGATAATTATGGAGTTAAAAAGCTGGATGAGTAAAATTGACGGCAAAAACGAAGTTTTAAGGCTTAATATCCCGGGAACTCACGATTGCGTTACTCAATTTGTTCAATTTTCTCACATTTCAAAATGTCAAAATATGAATATATACGAGCAGCTTTGCTTGGGTGTTCGTGCGCTTGATATCAGAGTTGAGTCAAACGGCGACAGGCTTAAAATGGTGCACGGCATTGCAAAGGCTTTTAATACAAGAAATCATTTTTCAAAGCAAATGGATATGGCAGACGTTTTGGCGCACTGCTACCGTTTCCTTGACGAAAATCCGAGTGAGACAATCGTTTTTCAGTTCAAAAATGACAGCGCAAAGGAAATGGAGCGTTGTTTTGATTTAATGCTTAATAATTACATTAATAAAAATCCGAAAAAGTGGTATACGGATAACAGAAGCCCGTATCTTGACGAGGCAAGAGGTAAAATTATATTTATCCGCCGCTGTAAAATGGACACAACGAAAGGCTACGATATCGGCAAAACGGGAATTGACTTTTCAAATTGGGTAGAGCAGAAAACAGCCGTACCCGAGCCGTTGACGCTTAACACATCGGGTGAATATGAAATAAAATTCATTATTCAGGATAGATTCAAGTACAAGCCCGAGCCGAGGTGGAATGAATGTATAAAACCGTTTCTTGACAGTATGAACAAATGGGACGGAGCATACATAATCAATTATCTTTCAACTGCCGGCGGTCTTAAAGGTCCTTATAACAATTCAAAATACATTAATCCTAAATTTTTATCATATGAATTAAAAAAGGACTTTTATTACGGAACAATTTATATGGATTTTCCTACGAAAGAACTTACATCTAAAATAATCAATACAAATTTTTAAAGGTGAAATATGAAATTAGAAGATATTAATATCAGAGACCCTTTTGTTTTAAGTGAGGACGGGGTATATTATCTATACGGAACAAGGGCAAAAGATTTCGGTTGCCATACGGAAGGCTTTGACGTTTATACATCAAATGACCTTATCAACTGGAGTGAGCCGACAGAATGTTTTAACAGTGAAAAATACGGTTTAAACAAAGAAGTCAATTGGGCACCCGAGGTACATAAATACAAGGGCGACTACTATATGATTGCAACCTTTACTCAGGAAAACGGACTGAGAGGTTCATATATTTTAAAAGCGGACAATCCACTCGGTCAGTTTGAGCCGTACAGTGACGGTGCACTCACCCCCGAAGAATGGGAGTGCCTTGACGCTACGCTTTACGTTTCAAAATCGGGCGAGCCGTATCTCGTATTTTGCCACGAACACACGCAAATTATAGACGGTGAAATCTGCTTTATCAAGCTTAACAAGGAACTTAACGCCGCAATAAGCCTGCCGACTAAGATTTTTGCCGCTTCCTCACCATATTGGGCAGACAATAAACCCGACGGTGAGCACTACATAACCGACGGTCCGTTTATGTATCGCACAAGCAAAGGCAAACTTCTTCTTATTTGGTCTACATTTGTTAATCACAAATATTGCCAGTGCGTTGCACGTTCAAGTGACAATGAATTAAACGGAGTATTTGAGCATTTACCTCTTTTGATTGATAACGACGGCGGGCACGGAATGATTTTCAAGGCAGAGAATAAACTTTATCTCTCATTCCATACACCAAATACGAACGGACAGGAACACCCTAAATTTATTGAAATTAAAGACACCGGCGATTCGATTGAATTAGCATAAGAAAAGACGGTAACTCAAAAAGAGTTACCGTCTTAATTTATATATTGAAATTATAAAAGACTTGCGACGAGGTCGCCCATTTGAGAAGTATTAACTGCCTCAAAACCTTCCTCATAAATATCGGGTGTCCTTGCCTTGGTAAGTGCAACGTCAACCGCATTTTCAATAGCGTCGGCAGCCTCAGCCTCACCGAATGTGTAGCGAAGCATCATTGCACCGGAAAGAATGGTTGCAAGAGGGTTAGCTTTGCCCTGACCTGCGATATCGGGAGCAGAACCGTGGATAGGCTCATAAAGACCGAATGTGCCCTCTGCAAGAGAAGCGGAAGCAAGCATACCGATTGAGCCAGAAATCATTGAAGCCTCATCCGAAAGAATATCGCCGAAAATATTAGAAGTTACGATAGTATCAAACTGGTTAGGGTTACGAACGAGCTGCATTGCACAGTTATCAACATACATATAAGAAACCTCAACTTCGGGATAATCCTCAGCGGTTTCCTCCATAACTTTTCTCCAAAGTCTTGAAGTATCAAGAACATTTGCCTTATCAACACAAGTAAGCTTTTTCTCACGCTTCATTGCATATTCAAAGCCTGCTTTAACAATTCTCTTAATCTCAGGATATGTATAACGCTCGGTATCGTATGCGCCTACAACGCCGTTTTCCTCATAAGTTCCACGGTCGCCGAAATAGATACCGCCTGTAAGCTCACGAACAATAAGAATATCAAGTCCGTCGCCTATAATTTCCTCTTTGATAGGAGAAGCGGATTTAAGAGGTGCAAAAATCTTTGCCGGACGGAGATTTGCAAAAAGTCCCAAATCCTCACGAATAGCAAGAAGTCCCTTTTCAGGACGGTTGTTACCCGGCTGACTGTCCCACTTAGGGCCGCCTACGGCACCGAGAAGAACTGCGTCTGAAGCCTTACAAGCCTTTGCGGTTTTTTCAGGATAAGGAACACCCGTCTCATCAATAGCCGAGCCGCCTAAAAGCTCATAATCATAATCAAAGGCAAAGCCGAATTTTTCGCCCGCCTTATCAAGAACTTTAATACATTCATCTACGATTTCAGGGCCGATTCCGTCACCCTTTAAAACTGTAATTTTATAATTTTTCATATTTTAACCTTTCTCTGTATCGGCTTGCGCCGAAAGAAATTATTTATTAAATTTTAACAGCTTTCATACGAAGCCTTACATAATCGACATAGCAAGTGCCGTCTTTATACAAACTCGGCTTGCAAAGCTCAACTGCATTTTTAATTATATTATTTTTCGTATCTTTGTCAACATTTTCAAATGCTTTATCGCAAAACATATTAATCCAATTTTCAAGCCCGTTATCGCCGATTTGAGCTGTCGGTCTGTCAAAAAGAGTTGCAAATTCAACCCGAAAACCGTGCTTTTCAAGAATAGGGGCAAATTCGCCTATTGATTTGAAATTGAAATCGTTATGATACGTCAAGCCATAATCGGAAAATGCTTTTTCAAGTGAAGCGTGAACCGTTTTGGCACAACCTTTACCGCCGAATTCAAACACAAGCTGACCGCCGTTTTTAAGATTATCCGCCAAATTTTCAACAAGTTTGTCCTGATTGTCTATCCAATGAAAAACAGCATTTGAAAAGATAACATCAGCCTTTTTTGACAACTCAAATTCGGTTGCGTCGCAAAGCATAAAATTAATATCGGGATAAAGTGAGCTTGCCTTTTCAAGCATTTGCGCATTGGAATCAATGCCGATAACGTCATAACCTTTATCGCAAAGAACTTTTGTCAAAGCGCCGTTTCCGCAGCCGACATCAACAACGAAACTGCCTTTATCCGCAGTAATCAATTCGGTTACCGCCTCACCGTATTTGTGCACAAATTTAAAATTATTCGTATAATTTTGTGCGTCCCATTTAGTTTCCAAAACAATACGCCTCTTTTATTTAACTGTAATCCCGACAATACCTAAAGCCATATTCCGATAATATACAGCTTATTCACAATATTTTAACATTGGTCGAATATTCCGGGCATTGTATCATCACGCATTGTGTCCTTTTGGTCACGGTTAATAGCGCAGATAATACCCTTCATTGAAGCATAGCCGATATTGTGGCTTACGCCGATACCGAATATGTCTTTTCCCTCAGGATTCTTAATATGAATATAGCTTATAGCCTTTGAGTCACTGCCGACTGAAATTGCGTGCTCGCTGTAGTCTACAAACTCATAATCGGAAAGACCCGCCTTGTTCATAGCCTCGCAGAAAGCGCCGATAGGACCGGAGCCGTCGCCTGAAATTTTAACCGGCTCATTATCTTTATATTTAAGTTCACCTGTGAAATGAACGGCAGTAAGATAATCTTTTTCGTTCTTTTCTTCGGTGATTTTATAATTAAGAAGCTTGTAAGGGCCGCAAACGTTTCTGTATTCCTTTTGGAAAATATCAAATACCTCTTCAGGCTGAATTTCCTTACCGCTTTCATCGCAAGCTTTTTGAACTACTGCACTAAACTCGCTTTGCATAGCCTTAGGCATCTTAATTCCGTAATCGTTAGCAAGAATATATGCCATACCGCCCTTACCGCTTTGAGAATTGATACGAATAATCGGTTCATATTCACGGCCGACATCGGCAGGGTCAATAGGAAGATACGGAATATCCCAATAATCTCCGCCGTGCTCTTCCATATAAATCTTACCTTTATTGATAGCGTCCTGATGAGAGCCTGAGAAAGCAGTAAATACAAGTTCACCTGCGTACGGATGACGTGGAGGCACTACCATCTTTGTTGCTCTTTCATAAACGCCTTTAATCTTATTGATATCGTGGAAGTCAAGCTTAGGGTCAACGCCCTGTGTCCACATATTAAGTGCCAAAGTGACAATATCGACATTACCTGTTCTCTCACCGTTGCCGAAGAGTGTGCCCTCAATTCTGTCTGCACCTGCGAGAAGTCCGAGTTCGGCTGCGGCAACACCTGTACCTCTGTCATTATGAGGATGAAGTGAAATAATAGCTGCGTCACGGTTTGGAAGATGACGGCAAAAATACTCAATTTGGTCTGCATAACCGTTAGGAGTTGAGCCTTCAACAGTTGACGGAAGGTTAAGGATAATAGGATTTTCCTTAGTAATATGAAGTTCCTCCATAACCTGACGGCAAATCTCAACGGCATTATCCATTTCAGTACCTGTAAAACTCTCGGGACTGTATTCAAAACGGATATTCATATCGGGATTCTTTTTCTTTTCCTCTTCTGTAAGCTTATAGATAAGCTTTGCGCCGTCGATTGCAATGTCGATTACGCCCTGCATATCTGTTTTAAATACAACTTTACGCTGAAGAGTAGAGGTTGAATTATAGAAATGAACGATAACGTTTTTAGCGCCGTCGATTGCTTCAAATGTTTTTCTGATAAGGTGCTCTCTTGCCTGAACGAGTACCTGAATTGTAACGTCATCGGGTATATAATTACCCTCGATAAGTGTTCTTAAAATTTCATATTCTGTTTCACTTGCTGACGGGAATCCAACTTCAATTTCTTTAAAACCGATATTTACAAGAGTTTTAAAGAATTCAAGCTTTTCCTGCAAATTCATAGGGTCAACAAGCGCTTGGTTGCCGTCACGAAGGTCAACCGAGCACCAAGTCGGCGCTTTTGTAATAGTTTTGTCAGGCCAAGTACGGTCGGGAATGTTGATTGGCTTAAAGCCTCTGTATTTTTCGTAACCCTTTTTCATAATGTTAATCTCCTTTCGTTTTTGCACAGGAGCAAAAAAATAAGCCCCTACACAAAGAGTATAGGGGCGTTAATATCACGCTGTACCACCCTACTTCAGCAAGGTTAAGCCCCTGCCCTTTAGCATCAATCAATGCCTCTGCCAATAACGAGGCAAACCGTCTGTTCCTATTGATTTCTATTCAGAACAGCAACTTAGCAGAGAGCTATACACCTTTTACCTGTATTGACTTGCACCACCCGTCAACTCTCTTAAACCGAAATAGAAGGTCTTTTTCTGCTTCACAGTCTTTGTTTGGGTACTATTAATTTGTAAATCTATTATAACAAATTAAAACAATTTGTCAAGATATTTTTAAAGAAGAGAATAGCCGTAGCCGTTTGTAATAGCGTCAACCTTTTTGTTTTCACGGCAAAGCGGACAATCGTGAGCAGGATATGCTTCATATCCCGGTACGTCGTCTTTAGTAAATATACTGTTTACACTGACGCCGTCAACTTCATCAATTGCAGAGAAAACAGCAGAAATTCCGACTGTTTCACCGCCGTAATAATTAACGCTTTCCATTGCTCTGTCAATCGTTTTACCGCTTGTGATACAGGAAATGAGAAGCAAAACCTTTTTGTCTGTAATAAGTTTGCGAAGATTATCACGGAAAATAATATTTCCCTGAGCGTCATATTCGGGACCGAGAACATAAACAGTTCTGTCGGGATTTGGATTGAGCATATTTGCACGTTGAAGTTCGTGAGCAAGATAAGCGCCGAGAGCCTGAGTTTCATAAAGGCACAAAACAGTGTCAACCTCAATTCCTCTCTCGTGATAATAGCTTGCAAGCATCATTGCAGCATCAACCGAAACATCGTGGTTATGCTTAATGTCCGACGTTCCTATATAAAAATTAATATGAGAAGAGCTTGAAACAAAATGACCCGGCATTGCGTGAATAAATACACGTTCATTTCTGTCGGATGTTATTGTATAAACTGTTTTTTCTTCACTCATAGTGACACCCCTTTAATAAACTATTGTAGTATAAAATATATTTTATACCATAATGTTTAATTTTGCAATAAAGCACAATATAAAAAATATTGCTGATATTTTGTTGATATTTCACAAACCTTTTTCGCTTATCTGCACTTTCTTGACAATAACAGAGCAAATTTGATAAAATAGGATTGATTTGGGGTGTTTTAATTGACTACTGAAAGCTACGATACCTTGCCGCAGGGCGCAAAGGATATAAGAATAAACGTGTTTATGAGTGAACAGGGATTTAAAGATGAATTTGACGAACTTGACAAAGTATCAACTCACCTTGTCACTTTTGACGACGACAAACCATGTGCAACCGTAAGATTTTATGAGCAAAACGGTATTTACTATATCGGCAGGCTTGCCGTATTGAAAGAATATCGCAGTCATCACTTGGGTGCAAAAATCGTAAACGAAGCAGAAAAACTGATTAAAAAAAAAGGCGGCAGGGAAATAAGACTTCATTCCCAAGTACAGGCAATGCCGTTTTACCAAAAGCAAGGCTATATCCCGTTCGACGAACGTGATTTTGACGAGGACTGCCCCCACCAATGGATGAAAAAAGAAATATAATTAAATACTATTATATATACAAAAAACCGATGTTCTTTACAAAACATCGGTTTTATTAATTTTCGTCTTATTAAAGCTTTCGATTAAAGAGCCTCTGCAACTGCAACTACCGCACCAAAAAATGAATTATCACTACGCATTAAAACGTGTGACATCACTCAGTTGCGAAAAGGTCCACCGGACCTTTTCTACCAAAATAAAACAGCGTTTCTTGCGAAACGCTGCATATTTTGGACACTCGTGTCGGCGCAACCGCCAACACTTTCGTCTTATTAAGTTATCGATTAAAGAGCCTCTGCAACTGCAACAGCACATGCTACGGTTGCGCCGACCATCGGGTTGTTACCCATACCGATAAGACCCATCATCTCAACATGAGCAGGAACTGAAGATGAACCTGCGAACTGAGCGTCTGAGTGCATTCTGCCCATAGTATCTGTCATACCGTATGAAGCAGGACCTGCTGCCATATTATCAGGATGAAGAGTACGGCCTGTGCCGCCGCCTGATGCAACTGAGAAATACTTCTTGCCGGCTTCAAGACGTTCCTTCTTATATGTGCCTGCAACAGGATGCTGGAAACGTGTTGGGTTAGTTGAGTTACCTGTGATAGAAACGTCAACATTTTCCTTCCACATAATAGCAACGCCTTCTGTTACGTCGTTAGCGCCGTAGCAGTTAACCTTTGAACGAAGTCCGTCAGAGTAAGCCTTGCGGAATACTTCCTTAACCTCGCCTGTATAATAATCCATTTCGGTTTCAATATATGTGAAGCCGTTGATTCTTGCGATAATCTGAGCTGCGTCTTTACCAAGACCGTTAAGAATAACACGAAGAGGTTTTTTTCTAACCTTGTTAGCCTTTTCAGCGATACCGATAGCGCCTTCGGCAGCAGCGAATGATTCGTGACCTGCAAGGAATGCGAAGCACTCTGTTTCCTCTTCAAGAAGCATCTTACCGAGGTTACCGTGGCCAAGACCTACTTTTCTCTGGTCAGCAACCGAACCCGGAATACAGAATGACTGAAGACCCTCACCGATTGCAGCAGCAGCCTCGGCAGCAGTCTTAACACCCTTCTTAAGAGCGATTGCGCAGCCTACAGTATAAGCCCACTTTGCGTTTTCAAAGCAGATTGGCTGAATACCCTCAACGATTTTATAAGGATCAAAGCCTTTAGCCTGACAGATTTCTCTGCACTCTTCAATTGATTTAATATCGTACTGAGCGAGAACATCAAGAATTTGTTTCTCTCTTCTTTCATATGATTCAAATAAAGCCATTGTCTTTTTCCTCCTTATTCTTTTCTTGGGTCGATAATCTTAACTGCATCATCAACTCTGCCGTACTGACCCTGAGCCTTCTCAAATGCTGTGTTAGCATCGTCGCCAGCCTTAATGAAGTCCATCATCTTGCCGAAGTTTACGAACTTGTAACCGATGATTTCGTTGTCGGCATCAAGAGCAATACCTGTTACATAACCGTCTGTCATTTCAAGGTAACGAGGACCCTTTGCAAGAGTACCGTACATCGTACCAACCTGTGAACGAAGACCTTTACCGAGGTCCTCAAGACCTGCACCGATTGCAAGACCGTCATCAGAGAAAGCACTCTGTGAACGACCGTAAACGATCTGGAGGAAAAGCTCTCTCATAGCTGTGTTAATAGCGTCACAAACAAGGTCTGTGTTAAGAGCTTCAAGAATAGTTCTGCCCGGAAGAATTTCAGCAGCCATAGCAGCTGAGTGAGTCATACCTGAGCAACCTACTGTCTCAACAAGAGCTTCCTGAATAACACCGCCCTTAATGTTAAGGCTGAGCTTACAGGTACCCTGCTGAGGTGCACACCAACCTACACCGTGTGTGAAGCCTGAAATATCTTTAATTTCTTTTGCCTTTACCCATTTTGCTTCCTCCGGAATCGGAGCAGCACCGTGAGCAACGCCCTGTGCTACAGGACACATTGTTTCAACTTCATGTGAATAAATCATTTGAATTACTCCTTCCATATTTTAGCTTTTAATATTGCCAAAAATAATAATTTATAAAATTATCACAAATATTATACCCAATTGCCTGTCTATCTTCAAGAGTAAATGCTAATTTTTTGTCAAAACTTTTATGATTTAGATACTATTATAAGAAAACTTGAAAAAATCATTCAATTTTGGTACAATATTAATACTAAAATTCAGCATTTGAAAGGAAAAAAAGTAATATGAAAATCAAAAGCGGCTTTGCAAAAAGAAAAATTGCCGGTTCAAATATAGTAGTTCCAGTAGGCTCTGCCACAAAGGATTTTAACGGAATGATTACGCTCAATGATTCGGGTTCGTTTTTTTGGGATTCAATGGTAAACGATACGACTGAAGAAGAGGTTATCAAAAAAGTTCTTGAAGAATATGACATCGACGAAGAAACGGCAAGACGAGATATTGAAAAATTCATAAAAATGCTCGAAGACAACAACCTTCTTGAAAAATAAATATAAAACACAATAATCCCTCGTAGGTTTAGCGCTTACGGGGGATTATTTTTTATCCGAATCTGCCGTTTATATATGCGTCGGTGCGCTCATCACGTGGATTTGAAAAAATCTTCTCGGTTTCGTCAAATTCAATAACTTCACCCAAAAGGAAAAATGCCGTCTTATTTGAAATACGCTTTGCCTGCTGCATAGAATGAGTAACAATTATGATTGTATAATCCTTTTTCAGTTCAAGCGCAAGTTCCTCTATTTTTGACGTTGAAATGGGGTCGAGTGCGGAAGTAGGCTCGTCCATAAGAATAACATCGGGATTAACCGCAAGAGTACGTGCAATGCAAAGCCTTTGCTGTTGACCGCCCGAAAGAGCAAGCGCACTCTTTTTAAGCTTATCGCCGACCTCGTCCCAAAGCGCCGCCTGTTTAAGCGATTTTTCAACTATCTCGTCAAGTTCCTTTTTAGAACGAATGCCGTGAGTTTTAGGACCGTAGGCAACGTTATCGTAAATGCTCATTGCAAAAGGGTTCGGTTTTTGGAAAACCATTGCGACGTTTTTGCGAAGTTCGTTAATATCATAAGAATAAATATCCTTGCCGTCATATTTGACGCTGCCGTTTATTTTACAGGTATCCACAAGGTCATTCATTCTGTCAAGAGTTTTCAAAAGGGTTGATTTGCCGCAGCCCGACGGACCTATAAAAGCTGTTATCTCATTTGGTGAGATATTCATATTTATATTTTTCAAAGCTTTAAAATCGCCGTAATAAAGCTCTAAATTTTCAATTTCAAATTTATTCATTTCATATCCTTATTTCATAATTTTCTTTGCAAGCGCATTTGAAAGTGCATTTATTATCACAACAAAAATAATAAGCACAACCGCAGTTGCATAAGCCTGTTCGGTATAAAGTCCCTCGTTTAAAAGACAATAAAGGTGAACGGATATTGTACGGGAAGAGGAAGTAAGTTTTGTTGCAACCTCCGGTACCGTTCCTGCAGTATAAATGAGCGCCGCCGTTTCGCCGACTATTCTGCCTATTGCCAAAATTATACCGGAGAGAATGCCCGGCATTGCAGACGGTAAAACTATTTTAAAAACAGTGCGAAGCTTGCCTGCTCCGAGACCGTAAGACGCTTCACGAAAGCTGTTATCGACGCCGAGCATTGCCTCTTGTGACGTTCTGATAATAAGCGGCAAAACCATAATTGCGAGAGTGATTACACCAGCCAAAAGCGAATAGCCCCACTTTTTTGAGATAACAAATGCAAGAAAGCCAAATAAACCGTAAACGATTGACGGAATACCCGACAGAGTTTCGTTTGCAACATTGATTATTTTTACAAAAAGCGAATTTTTCCTTGAATATTCCGCCAAATAAATCGCCGAAAAAATGCCGATGGGAACAGCTAAAATGAGTGTAAGCGCAGTCAGATAAACCGTATTTATAATCGACGGGAGCATTGACTGATTAGACGATGAATATTTAAGAGAAAAAAGCTGTGGGGAAAGATTAGGTACGCCTTTTATAAGAATATAGCCTATAATAAAAACAACCGTAAGTGCCGTTATAACCGTGCTGATTATAATAAGCAAAAGCATTACAAAAGACAAAGGCTTTTTGAGATATTCTTTTAATTTTCTCATATTCACCCCTCCTTTTTATGAACGGCAAGAGAGAAGCACAAATTGATTATCAAAACAAACACAAAAAGTACTGCCGCCGTTGCAATAAGCGCACGTCTGTGAAGCCCCGAAGCATAAGCCATTTCAAGCACAATATTGCCTGTAAGCGTACGTACACCCGAAGTGATTGATTTCGGAATAATCGCCTGATTGCCCGCAATCATTACAACAGCCATAGTTTCACCGACCGCTCTGCCGATACCGAGAATTATTCCGCTGACTATACCCGATTTTGCAACGGGAAAAACCGCTTTGAATATGCTGTATTCCTTTGTCGCACCGAGTGCGAGAGAGCCTTCGTAATAAGACGGAGCAACGCTTCTCAGTGATGATTCGCAAGTATTAATAATCGTCGGAAGTATCATAATTCCCAAAAGTATTGAAGCAGTCAAAACGCCCTTACCGCTTGTATTTGTCAGCTTTTGAATAATCGGCACAACCGCAACAAGGCAGAAAAAGCCGTAAACGATTGACGGAATACCTGCGAGAAGATTTACTACAGGTTTCATAATCGAATAAAGTTTTTTCGGACAATAAAATGCAAGAAATACCGCCGTAAGAACACCGATAGGCACACCGATAATAATTGCACCTGCCGTAACATAAATACTGCCGAGTATCATAGGAAAAATGCCGAAAATTTCCTGCTTCGGTTTCCACGTTTTGCCCAATATGAAATTTTTAAATCCTATTTCCTTAATTGCCGGAATGCCGTTTTCAAAAATGAATTTGCATACAAAAACGACGGCCACTACCGACAGAAATGCGCATAGCAAAAAAACTATACGCATTGCAATTTCTTTAAATTTTTTCAAGTTATTTTGTAACCTCTTCCCAAGTTGACACGTTTCCCGCAAAAATATTTTTAACCTGCTCGCTTGTCAAGTTGTCCAAAGTGTTTGCGCTGTTTACGATAACTGCAATACCGTCAAGAGCAATTGTCTGCGCTTTAAGTGTTTTTGCCTCGTCATCTTTAAGTTCTCTTGAACTCATAGCAATTTCAACTGCGCCCTGCATTGCCGATTCAATACCTGCGGAAGAACCCGATTCCTGAATTTCGATTTTAACGTCGGGGTTAAGTTTTTTATATTCGTCCGCAAGAACGTTCATAACGGGAGCAACCGAGGTTGAACCTGCAATTGTGATTGTACCTTTTTTGCCCGAAGCGGCGTAATCCTCTTTAGCTTCTGACGAAATATAGCCCTCTTTTGCTATGATTGCCTCACCCTGTTTTGAAGTGATAAACGAAATGAAATCTTTATCGATATCGGTAAGTTTTGAATCGATATAAGCAATTTTAAAAGGTCTTTGGAGTTTATAACTTCCGTCTTTAACGGTATCTGTTGAGGGAGCAACGCCGTCAAGTTTAACCGCTTTAACGTCACTTGAAAGTGAGCCTAATGATACGTAGCCGATTGCGTTTTTATTGCCCTTTACGGTTGACATCATAACAGAAGTTGAATTTGTAAGTTCGGCGCTGTCTGTTGTGATATCGTTGCCTTTTTCATCTGTGATACCCATAAGTTCAACAAATGCGTCTCTTGTTCCCGAACCTTCCTCACGGCTGATAACCGTAATTTGACCTGTCACGCCTGATTTTTCTTCTTTTTCCTTGCCGTTTGATGAACAGCCGTACATTGCAAATGATACTATGCCTACAAGGCAAATAACCGAAATTACACTTATGATTATACTTTTCTTTGTCATTTTCTTAATCCTTTCCAAAATACAAGTGTTTGTGTAAATACCTTTATCAAGGTACATTCAAAGAATACACCCGCCATATTAAAAAACCCCAAAAATACGGTTAAAATTCCGATAAAATCACGATAAATATCATTAATTTTAATTTAACCTTTTCTTCATTTAGTTTAACACAAGCCTAACATTTCTATTATTTATCATTTAAAGAAAATTATAATTTCTCAAAAAAAATAAAGACGTCTTTATCAGCTTTTAAAAAAGTCTAACAATAAATTTTATAAGCTGTCAGACTTCGAGAAAGTGAGATAAATTTCGTATTTTGCGAGCGGGTGCTGTACGTGGGTACTGCCCCCGAGCAAAAGACGGAAAGCGCCAAAAATGGCAAGGACTCGATGTCCTTGCCATTTTTCCAATCCCTCTGAGTGCAACAAGTTGCACCCACCTCCCTTTGCAAGGGAGGCAAAAATGTTTATTTATTATATTCGGTGCGTTTTAGCCACTTTGTCAAAGTCTGTTAAACTTTTCTTACTGTTATTTCACCCGAACGCAAAACCTTTTTTTCTCCGTTTTCAAGTTCAACTTCAAGTCCGCCACGTTCGTCAATGGCAGTCGCTGTTGCATAAGTTGTTGCACCGTTTTGGATAAATTTAATCTTTTCGCCTATTACCATAGAGTGACTGCGATAATAATCAATAAAACTTGCATAATCACCGCCGGCAATTTTCATAAGTTCATTAACCGTTTCGGCAATAAGTGCACTGCGGTTTACATCAACGTCAAGACAACCTGCTCCCTGAACGTCACTCGGAAATTTTGTAGTGCTGATATTAATACCTATACCTATTATAACGCTGTCAACCGTTCCCGATTCAAAATCCGTTGTTGCTTCGGTCAAAATTCCGCAAACTTTTTTGCCGTTTAAATAGACGTCGTTTACCCATTTAATCTTCGGCTTTAAATCAGTGATTTTTTCAATCGCTTTGCACACTGCAACAGAAGCGGCGGTGGTGGCGGTAACAGCATTTTGAAGTGAAGTATCGGGACGGATAACAAGAGAAAAATATATTCCCGTTTCACTCGGAGAATAAAAGCTTTTGCCCTGCCTGCCTCTGCCTGCCGTCTGCTTATCGGCTGTAACAAGAAATTCGCCCTGCTTGCCGTCAGCCAAAAGCCTTTTGCAGTATGTATTGGTTGAATCAATAGTATCAAAATGAGTTACTTCTATATCATTTTCAAGAAGTGCCTTAACGCTTTCGGCAGTAACCAAACGGTTATTTTGCCTAAGTTTATAACCGCATTTTGTAACACCCTCAATATCGTATCCGCTTTTTTCAAGGGATTTAATCGCTTTCCATATTGCCGCACGGCTTACACCGATTTCCTTTGCAAGTTCCTCACCGCTGACATAATCATCGGCTTTCAAAAGTCGGGATAAAACCTCATCTTTAGTTGACATTGTAAACGCCCCTCTCATATTCAAGTTTACAAATATTTCAAAATAACAGGCAGGAAAATTATCCTGCCTTAATTATAAAATCTATTTTTTAATATAGAAAATTGCCAAAGTCTTAGGTCCGCAATGAGATGAAATGGTACATCCTGCGTCCGCTCTGATTATTTCATCAAATTTTGCCTTTCCCTCAATAAGACCCAAAGTATAACTGAGCACTTCCCCGGATATTCCTCCGCTGTCTGCCACGGCGATACGTGAAGTATCGATTTTGCCTACATTTTTAAGACAATCCTCTGCATATTGCTTATAGACGTTTTCCATCTTGCCACGGTATTTTTTAACAACATCAAGTGCACCTGTTTTAGGGTCAACCGCAATACTCGGTCTTATTCCCAAAACATTTGCGCTGAATTTTGCAACGCCCGAACACCTGCCGCCTTTGTGGAGATATTCAAGAGTATCAAGCACAAAAGTTGTACTTACTTTCGGTACTATGGAATTAACTCTGTTTGCAATTTTCCTTGCGTCAAAACCCTTTGCCCTGAAATCGCAAGCTTTAAGCACAAGAAGCCCCATAGCCGTGCAAAGACTTTTAGAATCGACAACATAAACATCATCAAAGTCCGAAGCCGCAAGGCATGCATTTTGATAGCTCGAAGAAATAGCCGACGAAAGACTGATATGAACAATCGCCTTTCCCTGCTTGGTAATTTTATCAAACAAATCAAAATATTGAGCCGGAGTAACTGCCGCAGTTTTTGGAAGAGTACCTGTTTTTGCAACAAATTCATAAATATTTTTAGGAAAAACATCAACGCCGTCCGAAAACGTATCCTCACCCAAAAGAATTGACAACGGTGTTATTACGATATTATTTTTTTCAATTATGCTTTTTGGTAAATCACAGGTGGAATCCGCTGTAATAACTACTTCTTTCATAAATACACCTTAAAATTAAATTAACACTTTTGTGTTTACTGTTAAAAAAGTATATCACAAAATAGACCTATGTTCAATATCTTGATAAATTAGTTTAGCCTTATTTAATAATATTATGCGCCGAATTTAAGCTGAACGTTTTTAAGTTCTTCTCTGCTGTATTTTTTGTCATAAGTGATTTTTAATACACTTCTTGAATCTCTTTTTAAAATTTCCGCCTTATAGGTAATATCGTTATCATTTCCGATTACGACACTGTAATCGCCGCCGTTTACCACTCTGTCGGAAAATACAAAGCCCTCTTTGGCAGTCAAAACAATGCTTGTCTGCGTTATTTTAACTTTATCGACGCATTTGATTTGCGAATCAAGCTCGCCGAATGAAACGCTTTGTTCATTAACACCGTTTTGAATTTCAAAACTTGCATTTATCCAGTCAATTAAATTATCGTTAGTGGTGATAGTATTTGACGAAGTGTTATTCAAAGTATAAGTGAACTTTTCAGGATTATTATTTCTGATATCGGGCATTACATACTTATCTTTCGGAATAAACTCAATTGTTTTCGGAGTTATTGTAAAGCTGCCTTTTTTATTAATGCTCACTCCTGTATGAATGTCACCTACATACTGAGCTTTGTTTGAATCGTCATAATATGCAAGCACCATAATTTTAAGTTGGAGAGAGCCGTTTTTGTCAACATAATAATTGCCCTCGCCCTTGCTCCATTTAACAAATTTTTTATAACCGTCTTTGTTATCGTTATTCAGCGCTTTGGCATAATAAACGTACTTATTTGGCGAAATGCCCGTTTTTTTATCATACTTCAACTCAACGTCATTATCGTCCATAACAAACTGAAGATATTTGTCACAATTTTTAAGCTGGTTCATTTTTGCGTTGATTGCCTGCTCAAACGGCTTTTTCCAAGTGTTTTGGTCGGCATAAACAATATTGAAATCCTGCTTGCCGGCGCTGTTTGTAACAGGCTTGATTAATGCGGCATATCTGTGAAAACTTTTAAAATCAAGTTTGTCTGCGGCAATGAGCGAATTGTTTAAATCGTTTGCCGGTGAAGAATACAAAACAAGAAGTTCTTTTTCCTTATCGTTATTGTAATCATCGTAATAAAAATCGACCGGTGTCTGCTTTAATACCCAGTCAAAGCCTATAAGTTCCTTTCTTACCGAATTATACTCGATATATGCCTTGTTTTTACTGTCAATGAAAAGTTTAAAACCGTTATCGTCATAATAAACCGTATCGGCTTTGGCAGTTGTGCTTTCATTAGGCTTTGTAGTTGTAATAATCTGCGTTGTAAGAACAATATTTTCATTGTTTTTCTTTTGCCTGTAATAATAGGAAAAGCCGAAAACTATTCCCACCGCAACAAGAAGTACAATGCAAACTTTAGCAAAATATTTCATAATTTATCATCCGTAAATATCTTTAAATTTAAAAGGGATTTTCTTGCCCTTAACAATATGGTAGCAATTTTCGCCGAGAGAAAAAATCGGCTTGTCGTGCTTTAACGAATCCGAATAAACATCAATAATTTTGACATCATTTTTATTGTAAAGTTCAAAAAGCCTTTTAACCTTTTCCCCGTCACGGCAGTTTTGACCTATAATTGCACCTGTTTTTTTATTATGCTTTGTGCAAATTAAATCTTCAAAACCGAGCCTTTTTTGAATTTCTTTAAGAAGAAAATCAGGAGAAGCACTTATAACAACGGCACACCTTTTGCGATTTAAAAACCATTTATGTACCTGACGCTCGTGCTTATCCCAAAAGCCTTTAACTGCGCTTTCAAGCGGAATAAGCATAACGAAGCAGAAAAAATATT
This sequence comes from uncultured Clostridia bacterium, assembly GCA_945874765.1. GTDB lineage: Bacteria > Bacillota > Clostridia > Oscillospirales > Acutalibacteraceae > Eubacterium_R. Next base: position 14,119 of record CAMCHQ010000010.1, on the reverse strand, counting down.
TTTTAAACTTGGTAAAATCAATAATTTTTAACACCATAAGAATGGCGAGAAGTGCCTGAAAGGGAATAAAAAGAATTATCCAAGGATAATGAAGAAGCGAATATCCCCAAAAAAGCGAACCGCTGTCAAACGGCACTATCGTTTTATCGAAATCGTAAATATCTATCTCTTTCATCATTCCTCCCAAAAAGCGAGTTAAATAGTGTCGACGTTGAAATCAATTGTGAGTTTTTTATTCGACTCGAAATGAGTAAGCTTAACTCCTGCATACTCAAACATTTTTTTACTTGCCTTAACGTTATCCGTATCCTTATATTTATCGCTTATGTAGACAACTTCTTTAATTCCGCACTGGATAATTGCTTTTGCACATTCATTGCAAGGGAAAAGAGCAACATAAATCCTGCACCCTTTAAGACTGTTGCCGCCTGCATTTAATATTGCATTAAGTTCGGCGTGGCAAACATAAGGATATTTTGTAAGAGTAGACTTATCACCCTCACGTTCCCAAGGAAATTCATCATCACTGCAGCCCCTCGGAAAGCCGTTATAGCCTACGCTCATAATTCTGTTATCATCATTTACAATGCAGGCACCCACCTGCGTGCTCGGGTCCTTACTTCTTTGTGAGGCAAGAAGCGCAACACCCATAAAATATTCATCCCAGCTGATATAATCGTTTCTTTTAGACATAATTACCACCACTTGAAATTATTTATTTTAAAAGCTCAACAAAATCGTCAAGTTCTTCAGCCTTAACTTCGCTTATTCTGCCCTCGTCGACAAGCGCATTTATCTCAGGGTTGACAGGAAGCTTTGCAAGAACAGGTAAGCCGAGTTCCGCCGCCGTTTCATCAATTTTTGATTTGCCGAAAATATTGATTTTCTCATTACAATTAGGGCAAACATAATAACTCATATTTTCAACAAGACCTAAAACGGGAACATTCATCATCTTCGCCATATTGTAAGCCTTATTTACAATCATTTTAACCAAATCCTGCGGAGTTGAAACAATAACAATACCGTCAATCGGCAAGCTTTGGAAAACCGTCAAAGCAACATCACCCGTTCCCGGAGGCATATCGACAAACAAATAGTCAAGTTCACCCCAGCGAACATCACTCCAAAACTGCTCAATAACACCGCTGATTACCGGACCTCTCCAAACCACCGGAGAATTAACATCCTCTAAAAGCAAATTAATGCTCATAAGTTTAATTCCGTCACTTGTTACAGCCGGAAGCAAGCATTCCCCGTCTTGCATGGCACGTTCGTTAATGCCAAAAGATTTTGGAACAGACGGACCTGTAATATCTGCGTCAAGAATACCTACTTTAAGCCCTGCTTTTGCACACTTTGACGCAAGAAGACAACTTACAAGGCTCTTGCCGACGCCGCCCTTACCGCTGACAACACCGATAACCTTTTTAATATTCGAGTATTTATTCATAGGCTTTAAAAAGTCTTTTTTATCTTGCTTCCTTGAAGCGCAGTTTTCACCGCAGGAAGAACAGTCGTGAGTACATTCGCTCATTTTAATCACCTAAATTATTATTTTATAATATTATATACAATATATTTATTGAGAATTTTAACACATTGTGTAAAAAATATCAATAGTTGCGAATAAGCGCCTTAACTTTTCCCGCAATTGCGCACTCGTCAACAATTATCGGCTCAAATTTATCATTTTCCGGCTGAAGCCTGAAATGGCCGTCCTCTTTGTAAAAGCGCTTAACTGTCGCCTCTTCACCTACAAGGGCAACAACAATATCGCCGTTTTGCGCAGTCGGGCACTGTTCGACAACAACAATATCCCCGTCAAGTATTCCGGCATTAATCATAGATTCGCCCTTAACTCTCAAAGCAAAAAGATTATTTCCGCTGACGCCCGAAATTGCAATATAATCCTCAATAATTTCCGTCGCCAAAATAGGCATACCGGCAGTAACGGTACCGACAAGAGGAATATGATTAACTCCCTTTGCCGCACCGACAACACGAACTGTGCGCTTCAAATTAGCGTCACGTGTAATATATCCCGCCTGCTCAAGAGCATTGAGATTATACTGAACGGAAGAGGTTGAACGAAGCCCCACCGCCTCGCCGATTTCCCTGACAGACGGAGCAATCCCCTTTTCGTTTATTCTTTCCTTTATAAAATCGTATATAGCTTTTTGTCTTTTATTAATTTTTTCCATAGGCACTCCTTAATATAATTGGTATAAAGCCCGGTCATTTTGTAATATAATAATAACATTAATAGATATTCAAGTCAAACATTTGTGCATACATTTTGTCAAAAATTGTCGTAAAGCCCCGATTTTTGTCATTTTAAAATAAAGTTAAAAATAAATAAAAAAATGCTTGACAAATGACAACTTATACGTTATAATCTTGCTTGCACTTAAGTCATAAGTGTTTTAATGCTGTATGGCTTTATAGCTCAGTTGGCTAGAGCATGCGGTTCATACCCGCAGTGTCACTGGTTCGAATCCAGTTAAAGCCACCAACGGCCCGGTGGTCAAGCGGTTAAGACACCGCCCTTTCACGGCGGTAACACGGGTTCGATTCCCGTCCGGGTCACCATAAAAAAGACACCTAAACGGTGTCTTTTTTGCTGTCAATATTATTAAAATAAACAAATGTCTCAGTAGCTCAGCTGGATAGAGCGTTCGCCTCCTAAGCGAAAGGTCGGGGGTTCGACTCCCTTCTGGGACGCCAAAAAAGCAGTATCAAATTTTGATACTGCTTTTTGTTTTTTAATAAACGGCAATCAGGTGACCGACGCTCGCCCCTACGGAAAAGTAATTTCACTCAAAGCCGATATAGTAACTATGCACTAAAATACGGCTTGCTTTTTGTTACTCTTTAACAAAAAATATTCTTTCTATTGACTTTAACGCTTTTAGGTGCTAAACTATCAACATAAACTTTAACACTTTTAGGTGCTAAAGTAATATCAAAATTAAAATAAAATTAGAGAGGAAAAAATATTTTATGAACAAAACAGTAAAAAAGGTTGCGGCAGTAGCACTTTCTGCACTTATGGTAGGCAGTGTATTTGCAGGCTGTTCAAGCAACTCGGGAAACTCTGACAAAAAGAGCGCAGACAAAAGCAGTTACACAATCGGTATTTGCCAGCTTACACAGCATACCGCACTTGACAGTGCAACAAAGGGCTTTGAGGACAAGCTCAACGAACTTGCAAAAGCTGACGGCAAAACAATTAAGTTTGATTACCAAAACGCATCTAACGATTCTGCAAACTGCGCTACAATCGTAAACCAGTTCGTATCGGCAGGCGATGACCTTATTTTAGCCAATGCAACACCTGCTCTTCAGGCAGCGGCAACCGCAACAGCTGCAAGCAAAATTCCTGTAGTCGGCACATCTGTAACAGATTACGGCACAGCGCTTGACATTAAAATGAATCCTACAGACGCAACAGGCATTAATGTTACAGGTACATCTGACCTTGCACCTCTTGCAGACCAGGCACAGATGATTCTCGACCTCTTCCCTAACACAAAGAAAGTCGGTGCAATTTACTGCTCGGCAGAGGCTAACTCACAGTATCAGGTTGACGGCATTAAAGAAGCGCTTGAAAAGAAGGGCGTCAGCTGCACATTCTATTCATTCGCAGACTCAAACGATATCTCATCTGTTGCTAAAAAAGCTGCAAGCGAGTCAGACGTTATCTACATTCCTACAGATAACACAGCAGCATCTAACGGCAGTGTAATCGACGCAGCATGCGAAGCAGCAAATGTACCTATCATCGCAGGTGAAGAGGGTATCTTCAAGTCAACAAACGCTGTTGCAACTCTTTCGATTTCATTCTACAACCTCGGTCAAAAAGCAGGCGCAATGGCTTATGAAATTCTTACAAAGGGTACTGACCCTGCAACAATGAACATTCAGCAGTCAGACGAACTTACTTACTACTACAATGCCGACAAGGCTAAGAAGTTTAAGGCTAACATTCCTGACAACTACAAGGCATATGATTTCAGCAATGCAGAATAATTAATAGCCTATTGACTAATTTAACAGTTTAAAGTATAATAGTGTCAAATAAATAAAGAGCAATGAGTTTTAACTTGTTGCTCTTTAAATTACTTTTTATTGAAAGGTTACGAAATTATGGGAGCTTTTATCAGCGCCATTCCCGGAGCAATAGGACTTGGTCTTATTTGGGGTATAATGGCTATCGGCGTTTATATCACTTTCAGAGTGCTTGATTTTGCCGATTTAACAGTTGACGGAACGCTTGCAACAGGCGGTGCAGTGCTTGTTGTAGCAATGATGAACGGAGTAAATGTTTATCTTGCGCTTTTGCTTGCTTTTGTTGCAGGATGTATTGCAGGTTTTGTTACGGGCGTGCTTAACACTTTACTTGGCATACCGGCTATACTTGCGGGTATTTTAACTCAGCTTGCGCTTTATTCGGTAAACTTAAGAATACTCGGCAAATCGAATCAGGCGCTTTCGGTTTATAAATATCACGTTATCGCAAGTATGACGAACATTACAAAGGCAATTATTATTGTAGCAATATTTGTTGTTGCAATCATTGCAATTCTTTATTGGTTCTTTGATACCGAACTCGGTCATTCAATCCGTGCTACGGGCTGCAACCAAAATATGTCACGTGCAAACGGTATCAACATTAAATTCACAAAGATTGTAGCGCTTGTTCTTTCTAACGGTCTTGTTGCTCTTTCAGGCGGACTTCTCGCTCAGTATCAGGGCTTCGCAGACGTTAATATGGGCAGAGGTGCTATCGTTATCGGTCTTGCCGCAGTTATTATCGGTGAAGTTATTTTCGGCAAGATTTTCAAAAACTTCGCACTCAGACTTCTTGCAGTTGCTTTCGGCGGAATTATTTACTATGTAGTAATGCAGTTTGTTATCAGCCTCGGTCTCAATACAGATGACCTCAAGCTTCTTACTGCCGCTATTGTTGCCATATTCCTCGGTATTCCTTACCTCAAAAGTCAATATGCTCAAAAGCATATCAAGATGAAGGAGGGTAACAAATAATGCTTGAAATTAAGAATGTTCACAAAACGTTTAATCCTAACACAATTAATGAAAAAAAGGCTCTTCGTGGCATTGATTTAGTGCTCAACGAGGGTGATTTCGTAACAGTTATCGGCGGTAACGGCGCAGGTAAATCAACTATGCTTAATATGATTGCCGGCGTTTACCCTGTTGACTGCGGAACTATCAAGGTTGACGGCATTGACGTCACTAAGCTTCCCGAGCATAAAAGAGCCAAATATATCGGCAGAGTTTTCCAAGACCCTATGAACGGAACTGCCGCAGATATGCAAATTCTTGAAAACCTTGCTCTTGCAAAGAGAAGAGGTCAGCACAGAGGATTGGCATTCGGCGTTACAAAAAAGGAAAAGGAAGAATATGTTGATATCCTCAAAAGTCTTGATTTAGGACTTGAAACAAGGCTTACATCTAAGGTAGGTCTTCTTTCAGGCGGTCAAAGGCAGGCTGTTACGCTTCTTATGGCTACACTCAAAAAGCCTAAGATTTTGCTTCTTGACGAGCACACTGCGGCGCTTGACCCTAAGACTGCAAAAAAGGTGCTGGACCTTACAGAAAAAATCGTTGCAAGGGATAATCTTACAACAATTATGATTACGCATAATATGAAAGACGCTATTAATATAGGTAATCGTCTTATTATGATGAACGAAGGCAAGATTATTTATGACGTATCGGGTGAGGAAAAGAAAAACCTTACCACTGCAGACCTTCTTGCAAAATTCAAGGTTACCTCTGGCGGAGAAGAATTTGACAACGACCGTGTTCTTCTTTCAACAGAGGCAGACGAGTAAATTTTATAAAAACTACAGTATGGGTGAGCAATGCTTGCCCATATTTTTTAGGTGATTAAATGAATAACAAAGCAGGATTATATATCCATATCCCCTTTTGCAAATCGAAATGTCCTTATTGCGATTTTTACAGTGTAAAATATGACAGGGCGCTAAGTGAAAAATATGCCAATGAATTAATCAAAACAATGAATGATTATTCGGGAGAATTTGACACGGTATATTTCGGCGGCGGCACTCCGTCAATTTTGGAAAGTGATTTAATAGGCAAAATTTTATCCTCGGCAAAAGAACATTTTGATATAGATAAAAATTCAGAAATAACTATAGAATGCAATCCGTCAAAAGACCTTGAAAAAGATTTTTACGACTATTCAAAATACGGAATTAACAGAGTGAGCATAGGTATGCAAAGCGCAAGAGACGAAGAACGTTTTGCACTCGGCAGAAGCGCAGGGCAAACGGAAGTTGCAAAATCTGTAAACGACGCAAAAAAAGCGGGAATAAATAACATCAGCCTTGACGTTATGCTCGGCACTCCCAAGCAAACGCTCTCCTCTCTTGACGAAACATTTGAGTTTATCGACAAAATGAACGTTACCCACATCAGCGCATATATGCTTAAAATAGAAGAGGGCACACGATTTTTTGACCTTAAAGACAGGCTAAATCTTCCCGACGAGGATACAGTTTGCGAAATGTACCTAAAGACTGTCAAATCCCTTAAATCTCTCGGCTTTAATCAATACGAAATCAGCAACTTTGCAAAGCCGTCATTTGAAAGCAGGCATAATACAAAATATTGGATTTTAGACGATTATTTAGGATTGGGAAAAAGCGCACATTCCTTTTGGGGCGGCAAAAGATTTTATTACGATACCGATTGGTCGCTTAAAAGTGAGGGAAAAGTCGACCTTGAAGAAGAGAGAATAATGCTCGGTTTAAGATTAAATCGGGGAATTGACAAATCGCTTGTAAAAAAAGACTTCTCACGCTTTGTAAAAATGGGACTTATGAAAGAAAGCGAAAATAAAATTGCACTCACAAGTGAGGGAATGCTCGTTTCAAATTTAATAATCAGTGAACTTTTGTAAACAATAGCCTTAGAGGTGAGTTTATGAAAGACGATAAATACAGGAAAAAATATCAATTAAACAAAGATACGGATTTAACAAATAAATATTTAACTTCCATCACAAATCCGACCGTTCAGCCAGACACAAAGACTGAAATGGGCGTACCCATCCCCGATACGCAAAATGTTGAATATTCAAAGGAATATGAAGAAGAAAATAAGTTGTAAAAGTCAAATAGCTGTCACACTTGTGCGTGACAGCTATCATTTTTATTTATCTTTTATTTTATAACCTTATATCCTGCGTCGGTTATTGCTTTTTCGAGAGTCGATAAATCAACGTCTTTTTCAAGAGAAACTACCGCCTCGCCTTTTTCGTGGCTTGCGCTTGCCTCTTTAACACCGTCGATTGCCTCAAGAGCTTTTTTAACGGTTGCCTCGCAGTGCGGGCACATCATTCCCTCAACCTTAATTGTTTTTGTCATAATTTTTTCCTCCTTATTTTCTGCGGCGATATTAAGCTTAATATCAACCGCTTTTTTCTTTTTATCGTGTTTCGGCGAATGAACTTTAACAAGATTAAGTCTAAGCGCATTTGTAACAACGCAGAAACTTGAAAGGCTCATTGCCGCCGCACCGAACATCGGATTAAGCGTCCAGCCGAATATCGGAATCCACACGCCTGCTGCAAGCGGAATACCGATAACGTTATAAATAAACGCCCAGAAAAGATTTTCGTGGATATTTGTAAGTGTTTTTCTGCTGAGCCTGATTGCGCCCGATACATCTGTAAGTTTACTGTTCATAAGCACAACGTCTGCGGCGTCCACCGCTACATCCGTACCCGCACCGATTGCAATACCCACATCGGCACGTGTAAGCGCCGGTGCGTCGTTTATACCGTCACCGACCATTGCTACCTTGCCGTAATTCATAAGTTCCTTAATAACGCTTTCCTTGCCGTCAGGGAGAACGTCGGAAATAACAGTATCAACACCGACCTGCTTTCCGATTGCCTTAGCCGTTTTTTCGTTATCGCCCGTAAGCATAACAACACGAATACCCATATTTTGAAGTTCTTTAATTGCCTTGGGACTGTCCTCTTTAATAACGTCAGCCACGGCAATTATACCGAGAAGTTTATTATCACTCATAAACAAAAGCGGAGTTTTGCCGTTTTGTGCAAGTTTTTGTGCCTGAGCTTTAACATTACTGTCAATATCAATTTGGCTCGAAATATATTTCACACTTCCGCCGACAACTGTTTTACCTTCGACATTTGCCGACAAGCCGTTACCTGCAAGTGCCTTAAAATCACTTGTATCAACAAACTTAACCGACTTTTCCTCGGCATATTCGCAAACAGCCTTTGCAAGCGGATGCTCACTCTTTTTTTCAATTGAATAAGCAAGCGACAACAGTTTGTTTTCATCACCGAATGGGATAACGTCGGTAACCTTAGGCTCACCTTTAGTGATTGTACCCGTTTTATCAAGAGCAACAATTTGAACTCTGCCTGTTTCTTCAAGCGATGCCGCAGTTTTGAAAAGAATACCGGACTTAGCGCCTTTACCGTTACCGACCATTACGGCAACAGGAGTTGCAAGACCGAGAGCACACGGACAGCTGATTACAAGAACCGATATGCCACGTGCAAGCGCATAGCCAAAGCTTTGACCGACAAACAGCCAAACGCAAAGAGCAATAAGCGCAATAACTATTACGCACGGAACAAACACACCCGATACCTTATCCGCAATCTTAGCAATCGGTGCTTTTGTAGCCGCCGCATCACTGACCATTTTAATAATTTGTGAAAGCGTTGTATCCTCACCGACGGCAGTAGCACGGCATTTAATAAAGCCCGACTGATTAATTGTTGCACCCGATACTTTATCGCCGACAGCCTTATCGACAGGAATACTCTCACCGGTAAGCGCCGATTCGTCAACAGCCGTTTCGCCGTCAACAATCACAGCGTCAACAGGAATACTCTCACCCGGTTTTACGACAAAAATATCGTTAATCGAAACATCAGCCACCGGCACGACAATCTCTTTGCCGTCTTTGATAAGCGTTGCATTTTTCGGTGCTAAATTCATTAAAGATTTAAGCGCATCTGTTGTTTTACCCTTTGAATACGCTTCAAGCATTTTGCCGACGGTAATAAGGGTTAATATCATTGCCGCCGATTCAAAATAGAACTCGTGCATAAGGCTCATAACTCTTTTACCGTCACCTGCAAGCTGCGCAGAAGTCATAAGAAAAAGCTGAACCGTACTGTAGGCAAAAGATGCGGCAGAGCCGAGCGCCACAAGTGTATCCATATTCGGACTTTTATGAATTATGCCTTTGAAGCCGTTAATGAAGAATTTTTGGTTAATAACCATAATTATTACAGTCAGCAAAAGTTCAGCCAAACCCATAGCAATATGATTATTCTCTAAAAATGACGGCAATTTCCAGCCCCACATCATATGCCCCATAGAGATATACATAAGCGGGATAAGGAATATTACCGACCAAATAAGTCTGTTTCTGATTTTAGGCGTTTCGGTATCTTTAAGCTCGTCACTCGATACACTTTCCGCCTTTTTATCATGTCCTTTAACGCTTGCACCGTATCCTGCCTTTTCGACAGCGGCAATTATTGCTTCACTGCTTGCCGTTCCCTCAACGCCCATTGAATTTGTAAGCAGGCTTACGGCACAGTTTGTTACACCGTCAACAGCATTAACCGCCTTTTCTACCCTTGCACTGCAAGCGGCGCAACTCATACCCGTTACATTATATTGCGTCAAATAAATCACCTCAAAACTATTTCATTAATTTTTGAAGAGTTTTTAAAAGGTCATCAACCGTTTCGGTTTTCCCTGCCTTAATATCATCTGTAACGCACGTTTTAATATGCGTGGAAAGAAGCTCTTTATTAAAAGAATTAAGTGCCGCATTTGCCGCCGCAACCTGAGTAATAATATCAGTACAATACGCATCTTCTTCGAGCATACGCTTAATTCCTCTTATTTGACCCTCGATTCTGTTAAGTCGATTGATAAGCGCCTTTTGCTCTTCATCTGTTCTGTGCTTTGTTTTACCGTGGCAACAGAAACAGTCTTTTTTATTATCATTAGTTTCCATTAAATCACTCCTTATACCCTCACGGGGTATCTTGATTATATACCCTAACGGGGTATTTGTCAAGAAAATTTCGAAAAAAATAAAGGCGAACACAGTTCGCCCCTACGGTGTCAAAAGATATCGAGCAATACGTAGTTTAGACGAGTTCGCCTCTACGAAAACATATCAATTCTGCTTTCTTACTATATCATATTCCGAGCCGCTCGGTCGAAAATATCTGCACGTTTTGTTTTGTTCTTCGCAAAAACGGACATATTCGTCCTCGTCAAGAACAAGCGAGCAAAAACATTCGTCCGTTTCCTCGTCGTACTCGTTATACCAGCATTTTTCACACAATAAATCCAAATTTATCCCTCTTTCACATATTCCAAAACAACGAATGACGCTGTCAACTTAATATTTTCCGCTTTTTCAAGCTTTGCCTTATCGCTGTCGCTTGTCCTGTAAAAATAAGGCGTCATAGAAAACAGCGTTTTTAAATCATCTCTTGAAATATCAAATGTATTTGAAATTTTGTTTTTAGATTTTAAAGTAAAAAGCGAAGTGTCAGGCGCTTTTTCATCATTAAGATAAGGTGTATCATAAAGAATATTTTTAAGCTCAATCAAATGATTATCACCGGGAATAACGCTCAAAAGCCTGCCGCCGGGTTTTACAACACGGTAAAATTCCTTTTCGTTAAACGGAGCAAAAAGGTGCATAGCCGTATCGATAGAATTATCACAAATCGGAATATGGGCAAGGTTTGCCACAAAATAGTTATGCTCTTTTCGTGCCGTTGCGGCAAGGCGCACCATTTCTTTACTGATATCAAAGCCGTAAAGTTCATCCGAATATTCGTCATAATATCCCTCGCCGCAGCAGATATCAAGAACGGTACCGTCTAATTTTGTAGTGACATAATCTCTCAAAAACGAATAATATCCCTTTTGCAAAAAATCACGTCTTGCGTGGGCAGATTCCCTGCTGTCGCCCTTTTTATCGCCGCTTTTAGAAGTCAGCAAAAGATTAACATATCCCTGCTTTGCAAAATCAAAGGAATGATTATTTTCACATTTAAGCGTTTTGCCGAAAATATTTAATTTTTCACCGCAAACAGGGCAAGTTAAAATATTCATAGTGTTACCTATCAAAACGGGCGACACAGCGGTCGCCCATACATAAAATTTATATTAGTGATGGAAAAGACGGATACCTGTCATAGCCATTGCGATACCGAAGCTGTCGCAGCAATCAATAACAGCGCCGTCACGAACAGAGCCGCCCGGTTGTGCAATATACTTAACACCCGAACGAGCCGCACGCTCAATATTATCCTCAAACGGGAAGAATGCGTCGGAGCCGAGAGCAACATTTGTCATCTTCTCGTGCCAAGCTTTCTTTTCCTCAGCAGTGAAAGGTTCAGGGCAAGAGGTGAAATATCTTTGCCATACGCCGTCTTTGAGTAAATCCTCATATTCATCCGAAATGTAAAGGTCAATAGCGTTATCGGCTTCACACTTACGAAGACCGTCAATGAAAGGAAGATTGAGCACCTTTTCATTATGACGAAGCCAGAAATTATCAGCCTTATTACCTGCAAGGCGAGTGCAATGGATACGACTTTGCTGACCTGCACCTACACCGATAGTCTGACCGCCCGAAGCGTAGCAAACTGAATTTGACTGAGTATATTTAAGAGTGATAAGCGAAATAAGAAGGTCAATCTTTGCAATCTCGGGAATATCCTTAACCTTAGTCGGCATATCGTCAAAAAGTGACATAGTAAGCTTAGCGTCATTTCTCTTTTGCTCAAACTTAATACCGAATACCTGCTTTGTTTCCATTTCTTCAGGCTGATAATCAGGGTCCATCTTAATGATAAGATAGTTGCCTCTTCTCTTAGACTTGAGAATTTCAAGAGCCTCATCGGTATATGACGGAGCAATAATACCGTCGCTTACCTCTTTAACAAGGAATTTTGCAACGCTTGCGTCACATTCATCACTCAAAGCGGCAAAATCACCGAATGAAGAAACTCTGTCACAACCCCTTGCACGAACATAAGCCTGAGCAATAGGTGAAAGTTCTAAATCATCAGGCACCATACATACTTTACGGTCAACGTCGCTGAGCGGTTGAGCAACTGCCGCACCGGCAGGAGAAACGTGCTTGAATGAAGCGGCACTGGCAAGACCTGTTGCCTCTTTAAGTTCCTTAACAAGCTGCCAGGAATTGAATGCGTCGAGAAGATTGATGTAACCTGCCGCACCGTTCAAAATTTCAAACGGAAGTTCTTTACCGTCCATATGAATTCTTGCAGGGTTTTGGTTAGGGTTACAACCGTATTTAAGCTTATACTCTGTCATCTTTACATCACCTTTCAGTAATTTATAATTTAGGTTAATATTTTATACCATTACATTGAAAAATGCAATAGAGAATGATACAATAATTCAAGGTGATACAAAATGAACGGCATATTGACAGTAAATCATTTTTTAAAAGGTGAAAAATACGATACACTCCACAATCATCTTGTAAATTCGGCAAAAAAATGCGGTATTAATCTTAATATAAAAACAAATTTGGAGCTTGCAACCGAAAAGGCGCAGGCTGATTTTGTACTTTTTTGGGATAAGGACATTAACCTTGCAAGAAGAATTGAAAAAAGCGGTATTCCCGTTTTCAACTCTGCCGATTCAATTGAAAAATGCGATGATAAAGGCAGAACATATATTGAGCTTGACGGCATTGTGCCTCAACCTAAAACACTTATCGCACCAAAATGCTATTTTAAATCGGATATGAGCGAATTTGTTGAAAAAGCGATATCGATTCTCACCTTTCCGCTTGTTTTCAAAGAGTCGTTCGGCTCGTTCGGTGCACAGGTTTTTTTATGCAATACAAAAGAGGAAATTTTTTCTCACATAAGCGAAAAGCCGTTTATTCTTCAAAAATTTATCGGCGAAAGCAAAGGGCACGACAAAAGAATTGAAATAATCGGCGGAAAATATATTTGTGCGGCAGAAAGAGAAAACAAAAGTGATTTTCGTTCAAATGTTACAAACGGCGGCACAATGACACCCTGCAAACCGACCGAAAAGGAAATTGAAACGGCAATAAAAGCTTGCAACGCACTCGGTTTAACATTTGGCGGAGTTGATATTCTCGATGACGGCAGTGTATGTGAGGTAAATTCAAATGCACATATAATTAACATTATGAATTCTACTAAAATCGACATTGCGCCGTATATTTTTGAAACAATTAAGGAAAAAATCAAATGAGCGGAGTATTAATTTACAGCGAAAAAGAAGTGAAGCGCAACACCTTTGCAATAAATAAATTCAAAGAAGAGCTTGGCGTAACGCTTGCAATTGACGATTATGACGACACGGCTGATTTTATAATCAACAGAACAAATAATTACAAAATTGCGGAAAAATTCGAGAAAAAAGGAATACGTGTTTTCAACCCCTCCGCCCTCTCAAAACTTGCAAATAACAAGCAGCTTTGCTACGAATTTATGGAGAAAAAAGGCATTGAAATTTTGCCGATAAACTACAAAGAAGTACCGGCAGTTAAAAAACCGGTCGACGGTCACGGCGGACAGGGCGTTATAATGATAAACAAAAAAGAAAAGTTTGAAAACGGATTTGTTTATCAAAAACCGTGCAACACTCTCGGCAAAGATTTACGTGTTTGGGCAATAGGCGGAGAAATTATTACGTCGATTTTAAGACAAAGCGATACCGATTTTCGTTCTAATTTCTGCCTCGGCGGCAGTGCAACCCCCTATAAAATGAATGAAGATGAAAGAAGCCTTGTAAAAAGAATTTTGAGCCTTGTTGAAAGTGATTATATCGGAATTGATTTTCTCTTTGATGACGGTCATTTGATATTCAACGAAATTGAGGACACCGTCGGCGCAAGAATGGTATATGACAAAACGGATATCGACATAATAAAACTTTATTGCGATTATATTAAAATGAATATTTAGTAAAGAATCATAACCACCAGTTGAACTGGTGGTTTGCACAGGCCCTATAAGGGCCGCCTA
>CAMCHQ010000009.1 GCA_945874765.1 uncultured Clostridia bacterium | reverse complement strand
TAGAATGGCTAAGTCAATATTTGATTAATGATGAAGAAATAAAAATAATAACTCTCAAACCAAATGATAAAGAAATACAAAACTTTTTAAAAAGAAATTCTCTTTTCATTTAATATAAAAATTCTCGACTTTATCTAAATAATTAAGGAAATAATATGATAGTAAAATTAGAATTTGATATGTTTTATACAATTATTAAAACTCCGGATATTACTGAAAAGGAACTTAGAAAAGGATTATATAACCAATTTTTCCGATGGTTAAAAAAGCAACACTATATAGAAAAACAAGGAAGAACTGTCGGCTTTTTTTTATGATGATGAGGCAGTCATCAAATGGTTGAGAGAAACAAAATTTCAAGATAATAAAATTGAAGTTTTAGAAAAGCACAAATTGATAGATGATGAAAGCTCGTATGATTTTGATGTAGAGTTAAATTTCTAAAACAAGCAACTCGCAAGCAATACTTAATATTAAACTGAAAAAGCCACCGATTAGGGACACATTCATTATGAAAAGTATCTCAACCGGTGGTTTTTTATATATTCTAATTATTTGTTTACAACATTTTGCGGATGGCCGTCAATATATGCTTTTAAATTATCCTCCAAAATTCCTAAAAGTCTTGCCCTTGTTTCCTTTGCAGCCCAAGCAATATGAGGCGTAATATAACAATTTTTTGCTTTTAAAAGAGGATTATCTTCCTTTGCCGGTTCAACACTTAAAACGTCAAGTCCTGCTGCTTGAATTTTATCATTATTAAGTGCGTCGGCGAGTGCGGCTTCATCAACTACAGGGCCACGTGACGTATTGATAAATATAGCGCTCTTTTTCATTTTAGATATTGTATCTTTATTAATCATACCTTGCGTTTCAGGTGTTAAAGGGCAGTGGCAGGTTATAATGTCACTGTTTTTGAGAAGTTCGTCAAGCGAAACAAATTTAACTGTCTTCAGTTCTCCTTTGTCTTTAGGTCTCGGTGCATATGCGAGAACGAACATATCAAACGCTTCGGCAATTTTAGCAACCTTTTGACCGATTGCGCCGAAACCGATTATACCGATTGTTTTTCCCGCAAGTTCACTAAGCGGCGCTTTCCAAAAGCAAAAATCGGGGCAAGAAGACCATTCGCCGTTAAATACAGCTTGCGAATGAAGATTAACTTTATTGGTAATTTGTAAAATAAATGCAAATACAAGCTGGGCTACTGCATTTGTAGAATATGACGGAATATTGCAAACAGTAATTCCGAGTTCTTTTGCAGCCTTGCAATCAATAACGTTATATCCCGTCGACTGCAAGCCGACATATTCAAGCTCAGGTTTAAGTTTTTCAAGAATTTCTCTTGTTATAATTGTTTTATTTATTATAAGTGCGTTTGCTCCCTTTGCACGTTCAATAACTTGCTCGGGTGACGTTCTGTCATATACAGTGAAATCACCGAGTTTTTCAAAACCGTCCCAAGATAAGTCACCGGGATTTGTTGTGCAACCGTCTAAATTAACTATTTTCATAAAAGGATACCTCCTGTAATTTCTGTCCTAATTATATCCCTAACCTCGCCAAATTGCAATATTGCTTGATAAGTTTGTAATATTATAGTATAATTATATCATATTATTAGCGGTGATATTTATGAAAAAAGGAACGCTTATAGTATTGGTTGTTATATTTACATTTTCATCTTGTTTTTGCATAAACGCTTATTTTAAACACAGTTACGCTGTTAATAACGGTATAAATTCAAGCAGAATAACCCTTGTTATCGACGCAGGGCACGGCGGTATTGATGCAGGAACAATAGGTGTTGATAACGCAAACGAAAAAGACATTAATTTAGCAATTGCACTTAAATTATACGATTTCGTGAGAATTTCCGGTGTAAACGCAAGTTTGATAAGAAACGGCGACTTTCAGTATTATAAAAAAGGGGATAACACCAAGCGTTCCGATTTATATAACAGAATGGATTACATAAATTCCGTCAATAACAGCACTCTTATTTCTATTCATCAAAATCATTTTGAAAATGAAAAAGAAAAGGGAATGCAAATTTGGTATTCTCCGAACGATGATAAAAGTCCTATTCTTGCCGACAGCATATTAAACGTCACTAAAAAATTCTTACAGCCCGACAACAAACGGCTTAACAAAAAAAGTGACAGCGCATATTATCTTTTGCATAAAGCAAAGGTGCCGTCTGTTATGGTTGAATGCGGTTTTATGAGCAATAGGGATGAAAATCAAAAATTACAAGATGAACAATATCAAAACAAGCTTGCATATTTAATTATGCTCGGTCTTAATATTTATATTACAGAGGAATTATAATGGGTAAGATTAAATCTACTTATGTTTGCAGTGAATGTGGCTTTGAATCGCCTAAATGGTACGGAAAGTGCCCAAGCTGCGGAGAATGGAACACATTAAATGAAGAGCTTCCAAAAGCGGAATTCAAGGGGAATTTTGCGTCATCGTTAGGCGCTGTTGACCAAGTTTTGGCGTTAGAGGACATCAGTGATGAAACAGATGAGCGATTGGTAACCGGTATAGATGAATTTGACAGAGTTCTCGGCGGCGGAATAGTAAAGGGAAGCCTTGTTCTGTTAAGCGGTGACCCCGGAATCGGTAAATCAACAATTCTTCTTCAAATATGCCAAAACCTCGGTAAAATAGGCGAAAAAATATTATATGTAAGCGGTGAGGAATCTGCAAATCAAATAAAACTCAGAGCAATCAGGCTCGGCGTTACGACCAACAGATTATTCATTCTTCCTCAAACAGATTTAGGCACAATCATTGAATGTATTATAAAAGAAAAACCCGATATGGTTATAATAGATTCAATTCAAACAATGGTTTATGAACAGGTCAGCTCATCTGCAGGTTCTATTACACAAGTCAGAGAATGCACCAATGTATTTATGCATACCGCAAAAGGGCTCGGAATACCTATATTCGTGGTAGGTCACGTAAACAAAGACGGAGCTATTGCCGGACCTAAAGTTTTGGAGCATATTGTTGATACCGTTTTATATTTTGAAGGTGAAAGAAACTACTCGTACAGAATTCTAAGAGGAGTGAAAAACAGATTCGGTTCAACTAATGAAATTGGCGTGTTCGAAATGACGGCAGACGGTTTAAAAGCAGTTTTAAATCCGTCACTTATGATGATTTCAGGCAGACCGAAAAACACCTCGGGAACTTGTGTAGCGTGCGTTATGGAGGGTACAAGGCCTATTCTTGCGGAAGTTCAGGGGCTTGTTTGTGCTACAGGATTCGGCACACCGAGAAGAATGAGCACGGGCTTTGATTATAACAGAATGAGTATGCTTCTTGCTGTTCTTGAAAAAAGGGCAGGGTATTTCTTCAATAATATGGACGCATATGTCAACGTAATCGGCGGTTTAAAACTTGACGAACCTGCTGCCGATTTAACGGTTGCTCTTGCACTTGTTTCGTCTTTAAAGGATAAGGCGGTTGATGATAACACAATTGCATTTGGAGAAGTCGGTCTTGCCGGTGAAATTCGTGCGGTAAATAACTGCGAATTGAGAATTGCAGAAGCAAACAGGCTCGGATTTAATCGCTGCATAATACCTTTTCATAATTACAAGTCAATTTCAAGCAGTTATAAAGCAACAATTGACATTATTCCTGTTCGCAACATTCGTGAGGCTTTCTCAGCTTTGGTTGAAGAATAATTCAAAATTTACACAAGTCTGCCAATTTTTGGCAGACTTTTTCTGTTATAAAAAAATTTAATTGTTTGTTTATTGAAAAATATGTATATTTGTGTTAATATACTAATATTGACATATACACACTTTATAAATGTTTTGAGGGATAATTTATGAGTAAGGGAAAATTTAAAGCGGGTGTTCATCCCTATGAAGGGAAAGAATTTGCCGCTTCAAAGCAAATCAAAAGGCTCAAAGGCGAGGAAATTATGGTATTTCCTATGAGCCAGCATATCGGTGCGCCTGCAACTCCCTGCGTCAAGGTGACTGACAGGGTACTTAAAGGTATGAAAATAGGGGAGGCAAGCTCATTTGTTTCAAGCCCTGTTTATTCTTCCGTTTCAGGTACTGTTATGCGTATCGAAGACAGAACAATGCTAAACGGAAGGGTATCAAAATGCGTTGTTGTAAAAAATGATTTTGAAGATGAATGCGTTGAGGGTTTCGGCATTGCAAGAGATGTAAACTCTTTATCTAATGAGGAAATTATTAAAATCATATCCGACAGCGGTATTGTCGGTATGGGCGGCGCAGGCTTTCCTACTGGTGTAAAGTTATCGCCTAAAAATCAAAATATTGACTACATAGTTATCAATGGCTCCGAATGTGAACCGTATCTTACCTCAGACTATCGATTGATGATAGAGAGAAGCAACGATATAATTAAAGGTATATCAATTGTTCTCAAACTTTTTGAAAAGGCTGAAGCAATTATAGGAATTGAGGATAACAAGCCAAAAGCAATTGACGCTTTGTCATTTGAATGCAACGGCAACAGCAGAATTAACGTAATGCCTCTTTCTACACGCTATCCGCAAGGCGGCGAAAGAAGATTGATTTCATCTGTAACGGGCAGACAAATCAATTCGCACATTCTTCCTGCCGACGCAGGTGTAATTGTATTGAATATTGCAACAGTTATTGCAATTTACGAAGCAATACAAATGAATATGCCTCTTGTTCACAGAGTTGTTACTTTGACAGGCGACGGAATTAATGAACCGGGTAATATTGACGTACCGCTCGGCATTTCTCATAAATATTTAGCTGACGAATGCGGCGGTATTAAAGATACGACAGTTAAAATTATTTCCGGCGGTCCGATGATGGGTATGGCGATGGAAAGCCTTGATTACCCGGTAACCAAAACCTCTTCGTCAATTTTGGCAATAACAAAAGACGACGTTGAGAAAATGGAAACAACCGCCTGTATTCGCTGCGGCAGATGTGTAAATGCCTGTCCCGAAAAACTTGTACCTCAGCTTATAGCTCAGGCGGCAATCAACAAAAACTACGAACAGTTTGAAAAGCTTTACGGTATGGAATGTATTGAATGCGGCTGCTGCACATACGTTTGTCCTGCAAAAAGACCGCTTACTCAAACATTCAAACTCGCTAAAATAAAAGTTCGTGAAAGTAAAACGGCTAAGTAAGGAGGGGTAAATATGTATAATGTTTCTGTTTCACCGCATATAAGAGATAAGAGTTCAACTCAAAAAATTATGATTGATGTATGTATTGCCCTTGTTCCGACATTGGCATTCGGTGTTTGGCATTTCGGTGCAAATGCATTAATCGTTATTATTTCATCTGTTGTAAGCTGCGTACTAAGTGAGCTTATATTCGAATTGATTTATAAAAAGCCTATTACCGTATTTGATTTCAGCGCCGTGGTTACAGGCTTGATTATTGCACTTAATATGCCGCCGCAGGTAGCTTGGTGGGTTCCTGCAATCGGCGGTGTTTTCGCAATCATTGTAGTAAAAATGCTGTTTGGCGGAATAGGTCAAAACATTATGAATCCGGCTCTTGCGGCAAGATGTTTTTTACTTATTTCGTTTACGTCACGTATGACTGATTTTTCAACTGCTGACGGTGTATCATCTGCAACCCCGCTTGCACAAATTAAAGCAGGTGACACCATAAATTTAAAAGACGCATTTTTAGGACTTCAAAACGGTTGTATAGGTGAGGTATGCGCCCTTGCTATTTTAATCGGCTTTGCATACTTACTTATAAGAAAAGTTATTTCTCCCCGCATTCCTCTTATTTATATGGCGTCAACCGTTGTTTTTGTTGTATTATTTGCACTTTTAAAAGGCAGAGAGATGGATTTTTCCGGTATGGTTAATTTCGCACTCGGAAATCTTCTTACAGGCGGTTTAATGAGCGGTGCCGTATTTATGGCGACCGACTACACAACAAGTCCGATTACAAAATCAGGTCAAGTAATATATGCAATATTAATCGGCTTTTTAACTGCAATATTCAGAGTTCTCGGCTCAAGTGCCGAAGGTGTATCATACGCTATTATTATCTCTAACCTTGTTGTTCCTCTTATCGAAAAAATCACTGTTCCGAAAGCATTCGGTATGCGCAAGAAAGAGGAGGTGTAAGGTATGAAAAACAAATTTTTAAAAAACTGCCTTGCATTATTTTTAATCACTCTTGTTGCAGGTATTTCGCTTGCATTTGTAAATGAAGTTACAAAAGAGCCGATTGCAAAAGCCCAGGATAAAGCAAGGCTTGAAGCGTATGAGGTTGTATATCCTAACGCTCAATTTGAAACGCTTGACAATACAGACGAAATATTAAAAGCATCAGCCGCTTCACTGAAAAAAGAAAATCTTTCGCAGTGCACTGTTGATGATGTATTAAAAGCAACCGATAAAAACGGAAAAACAATCGGTTATGTATTTTCTGCCACATCACCATCCGGATACGGCGGTGATGTAAAAGTTGCAATAGGCGTGTCAACTAAAACAAATAAGCTGACAGGATTTACAGTTTTATCTCACAGTGAAACCGCAGGTCTCGGTGCAAAAGCTACCGAAGATGACTTTAAGTCACAGTTTGTCGGAAAATCGGCAGACGGCATAAACTATACAAAAAAAGGCGCTTCAAGCGACACTGAAATTGACGCACTCAGCGGTGCAACAATTACTTCAAATGCGGTTTGCGAAGCGGTTGACAGCGCACTTGCTGTTTATAACAATCAGTTAAAGGAGGTTGATTAATTTGAAAACACCGATTGAAAGATTATATAACGGTATTGTAAAAGAAAATCCAACCTTCGTTCTTATGCTCGGTATGTGTCCGACCCTTGCAGTTACAACCTCGGCCATAAACGGTCTCGGTATGGGTCTTGCGACTACCGTCGTGCTTGTAATGAGTAATATGATTATTTCTCTTTTGAGAAAGGTAATTCCCGACGGTGTTCGTATGCCGGCTTATATCGTCATTGTTGCTTCATTTGTAACAATTGTTCAAATGATTTTGCAGGCTTATGTAACAACTCTTTATGACGCTTTGGGACTTTATATTCCGCTTATTGTTGTAAACTGTATTATTCTCGGCAGAGCAGAAAGCTACGCTTCAAAGAATAAGGTTATTCCGTCAATATTTGACGGTCTCGGTATGGGTCTCGGTTTCACTTTAGGTTTAACGTCAATAGGTATTGTTCGTGAACTTATCGGAACAGGTAAAATATTTAATCTTCAGATTTTGCCTAAGTCATATGAAGGCGTATCAATCTTTATTTTAGCACCGGGTGCATTCCTTGTTTTAGCATTTTTATGTGCTCTTCAAAACAAATTCGGTGCAAAGGGCGCAAACAGGCACGTTAAAGATGAAACTGC
This sequence comes from uncultured Clostridia bacterium, assembly GCA_945874765.1. Taxonomy (GTDB): domain Bacteria; phylum Bacillota; class Clostridia; order Oscillospirales; family Acutalibacteraceae; genus Eubacterium_R. The sequence continues at coordinate 92,532 of CAMCHQ010000009.1, read as the reverse complement.
TTGCGGCGGAGATTGTATGCATTGTAATTCACTTTGCAAGGAAGCGGAAAATAAGGAGGTAAGTAAATAATGCTAAAAACCTTATTTCTTGTTTTAATGACAACAGCGCTTATTAATAACGTTGTACTCAGCCAATTTTTGGGAATTTGTCCGTTCTTAGGCGTTTCAAAAAATGTAAAGACTGCTGCCGGAATGGGCGGTGCGGTAATATTTGTAATAACCATTGCAAGCGCCGTTACAAATCTTTTATACACATTTGTAATTAATAAGCTTCACATTACATATTTAAACACAATTATTTTCATTCTTGTAATTGCGGCACTTGTTCAGCTTATAGAATTATTCTTAAAAAAATATGTTCCTAAGCTATATAAAGCACTCGGCGTTTATCTTCCGCTTATTACAACTAACTGCGCAGTATTGGGTGTAGCTCTCACCAACGTTCAGGATAATAATAATTTCATTACTTCCGTTGTTACAGGTTTTGGTACTGCTGTCGGTTTCGCACTTGCAATTATAATTATGGCAGGTATCAGAGAAAGAACCGAAAACAACGATTTTCCAAAAGCATTCAAGGGCACACCTGCTGTATTATTGACAGCTTGCCTTATGGCAATTGCCTTTTACGGTTTTGGTACACTTAAATAGAGGAGGGGAGCAATATGGATATAAAAAGTGTTATTATTGCCGCTGCGGTTGTAGCTGCTGTCGGTTTGATTATTGCTATACTTCTCAGTGTTGCCGAAAAAGTTTTTCACGTTGAAGTTGATGAAAAAGAAATTAAAGTCAGAGAAGCGCTTGCAGGAAACAACTGCGGTGCGTGTGGCTATGCCGGATGCGATGCTCTTGCAAAAGCAATTGCCAAGGGCGAAGCACCAATTAACGCTTGCCCGCCGGCAGGTAAAAAAGGCGCTGACAAAATAGCTGAAATTATGGGCGCTCAGGCAGGCGAATATGTAAGACAGACAGCATTTGTTAAATGCTCGGGAACTTGTGAGGTAAGGCACCAAAAATTTAATTATTACGGTACAAGAACGTGTACGTCAGCAGCAGTTGCACCGGGCGGCGGTGAAAGAAGCTGTCAATACGGATGTATGGGTTACGGCTCTTGTGCAGACGTTTGCGATAATCAAGCAATAAGAATTATTAACGGCAAGGCTGTAGTTGACAAAGAGCTTTGCATTGCTTGCGGTAAATGTGTTAAAGCCTGTCCGCTTAAACTTATTGAAATTGTACCTTATGATTCTAAATTCAGAGTACAGTGTTCAAATAAGCAACGAGGTAAGGTGGTTAAAGATAATTGTCAGGCAGGCTGTATCGGCTGCGGTATGTGTGAAAGAAATTGCCCAAATGATGCAGTGAAAGTTATTGATAATGTTGCAAAAATAGATTACAATAAATGTACCGAGTGCGGCTTATGTGCTCAAAAATGTCCGACAAAGGTAATAAAAGAATTTATAAATTAAAAGAGAGGAGGGGACGTATGAAAAAGATTGTTTCAATAGTCCTCTCCTTTGCTTTGCTGTTTAGTTTATTCGGCTGTTCAAACAATAAGACCACTAAATACTCAAAAAGCTTTTTAGACCTGTTCGACACTGCTTCAAGTATAACTGCATACGATACTTCGCAAGCAAAATTCGACGAAAAATATAATAAGCTATACGATATTATCAAGGAATATTCAGAACTTTACGATATATATAATGATTATAATAATATTATAAATTTAAAATATATCAACGAAAATGCATATAAAAAACCGATTAAAGTTGATAAAAAAATAATCGAACTGTTAAATTACGGAAAAAAAGCATATAAAATAACAGACGGATATGTCAATATCGCTATGGGAAGTGTTCTTTCAATCTGGCACGATTACAGGGAAAAAGGGGAGTCACTTCCACCAAAATCACTTCTTGTTTCAGCAAACGGGCATACAGATATTAATAATTTAATTATCGATAATAAAAATTCAACTGTATTTTTTAAAGATAAAAAATTAAAACTTGACGTAGGTGCAATCACCAAAGGTTTTGTTTGTAATAAAATTTATGAATACATAACTCAAAATAATATTTGGCAAAGTGCCGTTATTTCACTCGGCGGTAATATAATCACAATCGGAAATAAGCCTGACGGAAATGATTTTGCTATCGGAATTGAAAATCCCGATTCAAGTGAATTTGTAGATAAAGTCTACGCTAATGACAATACAAGCGTTGTAACAAGCGGCTCATATCAAAGATATTACACGGTAAACGGTAAAAACTATTGCCATATAATCGACAAAAACACACTGTATCCGGCAAATCATTTTAAATCCGTTACCGTTATATCAAGCGACAGCGCACTTGCAGATACACTCTCCACAGCGCTGTTTTGCGTAGATTTGGATACCGGCAGGAAATTAGCAAAAAAATACAACGTTCAAGCAATTTGGCTTGATAATAACGATAAAATCACGAAAACAGACGGTGTTAATAGTGCAAAATAAAAAAAGAAAAAATGATATAATTCTGATTGTTATTATTATTGCTTTGTCAGCAATGGCTTTTATCTTAATTAACAGCTTTTCATCAAGCGGCAATGAAGTAATAATTGAACAAAATTCAAAACAAACAGCAGTTTTGAACATAAACAAAAATCAGGAATATAATTTGTATGATAATAACGGAAATATCTGCAATACAGTCCTTATTAAAGACGGTACAGTTTCAATGAAATATGCAAATTGCAAGGATAAAATATGTGTTAATCATAATAAAATCAGCAAAAATAACGAATCTATAATTTGCTTGCCGAACAAAGTAGTTGTAACAGTTGTAAGCGATAAAAATAATGATGTCGACGAGGTGGCAAGGTGAAAAAATTTAATACTAAACATCTTTGCACACTTGCTTTAATGATAGCACTTGCATTTGCATTTTCTTATTTGGAATCATTAATACCTTTTAATTTTGGGATTCCAGGGATAAAGCTCGGTCTTGCTAATCTCATAGTAATAGTTGCGCTTTACACAATGAGTATCAAAGACGCTTTATTTATATCAATTGTCAGAATTTTGCTTTCAGGCTTAGCTTTCAGCGGTGGGTTTGCAATGATTTACAGCTTAATAGGAGGGCTGCTTTCATTTTTAATTATGCTTCTTGCAAAAAAGAACAATAAATTTTCACCGATTGGAGTGTCTGCTCTCGGTGGAACAGTTCATAATTTCGGTCAAATCATCGTTGCGGCAGTTGTAATGCGCACATACAGAATCATATATTATTTTCCTATATTAATGCTTGTAGGGCTTTTTACCGGTATTATAAACGGCATTATTGCGAATATAATTATTAAAAGAGTTACCAAAGCAGGAGATATAAAATGTCAATAGGATTAAAAAGAGGACAAGTTGCGATTGAAAATTATCAAATTGAATGGGAAATTTCCGCAAATAATATTATCAATCTGTTAAAAAATACTTTAAAGGATGATATCGTCGACGCTCAGCATATCGGCAGTACTGCAATCAAGAGCATAAGCTCAAAGCCGATAATTGATATTGTTGTGGGCGTTAATGATTTTAATGATATTTTTAAGCATAATGACGACCTTGCAAAACTCGGCATAATTTACAGACGGCAGGACCATCCGAATCAGCAATTATATGTCTGCGGTGATTTAAGAAACAATATTCAAACGCATTTTATTCACGTTGTAATATTCAATAGTAAAGAATGGAATGATTATATAAATATGCGTGATTACTTAAATTCAAATGAAGAGAAAGCGAAAGAATATTCAAATCTTAAAAAACAGCTCGCAAAAAAATATCCGAATGACAGAATTGCATATACTCAAGGCAAAAGTAAACTTATAGAAGAAATATTAGAAAGCGCAAAAAACAAGAATTATTAGTCTGTCAAAATTCAGTTAAATATAAAAAAGAAAAAGGCTATACGCTCAACGAAATAATCGATATACTCGAGCGTACAGCCTACAACAACACCAATAAATAATCGGTAAACGGTACACAGAGCGTGCAGGCTCTGTGTACTTTTTTAATATAGCAATAAAAGTAAGATAAATACAAGGACTATTTGACAATTTTTAAATAAAGCCATATAATTATTATAAATAAAAGTAATTAGGAGGAATATTAAAAACAAGTCCCCTAAATTGCGCAAAATATTTATTTTGTGCAATTGAGTCAAAATGAAAACATACATATGCCCCGCATGTTTCTATCTTATTTTTAATATTTTCCTTAATGAAAACCTAAATAAAAAGAGAGTTTTTATTTTTATGCGCAAAGAAGAATTCAGTACATTACCAAAGCTTGTTCAACAATACTTAGTTTACATTGAAGCTATCAAAGGTCACAGTGAAAAATCTGTGCTTGAATACGCTTCCGACTTACGTACCTTTTTTAGGTATATAGTCAAACTGAAAGGATTATACAGCTTTGATACAGAGGACGAGAAAATCGACTTGTCCCCTATCGATTTAAAATTTATACAGAGTGTAAATCTTGAAGATGCTTATCAATTTATGATTTATTGCAAAAACGTAAGGCAAAACAATGAAACAACACGTGCAAGGCGTGTAATATGCATCAGGAGATTTTACGCTTATTTGACGGACAACTTAGGACTTCTTGAAAAAAATCCTATGAAAAACCTCGACATTCCGAAAACAAAAAAATCACTTCCTAAATATCTTACACTTGAAGAAGCGGAAAAGCTTTTATCGGTAATTGACGGAAAATATAAAGAACGTGATTATGCTATTGTTACCCTCTTTTTAAACTGCGGAATGCGACTTAGCGAGTTGGTATCAATAGATTACAATGACATTAAAGATGACGGAACTCTCGTTATTACCGGTAAAGGAAACAAAGAGCGAACAGTTTATTTAAATCAAGCCTGTATCAATGCAATTACATCTTATATGAAGGTAAGACCGCATGACGGAGTTAAGGATAAAGCTCTGTTTTTAAGTTCACGTAATCAAAGAATAAGCAACAGAAGCGTTCAACATATCGTTGAAGAATATTTGAAAAAAGCAGGCTTAGGCGACCGTGGATTATCAGTCCACAAACTCAGGCACACAGCCGCAACTCTTATGTATCAGCACGGAAATGTCGACGTATTGCTTCTCAAAGAAATTCTCGGTCACGAAAACCTCAGCACAACAGAAATATACACACATATAAGCAATGACGCAACAAAAAAAGCTGTTGATTCAAATCCTTTATCAAGCGAAAAACCTAAATGGTAACAACGCTTTTAAGCAATGTTTCAATAAGCGCTGAAGCGCCTGAAAATGCAATAATAATTAATCCGTAAATCAAGAATTTTCTCAATGTCGGCTTAACTTCAAGTTTATAATCAAGCTTATTTTTGGTTATATCGACAATTTGCTTTGACATATCACTGCTTGTTTTGATGACAAAAATTAAAACCGTCAAAAACAGCGCCGCAAAAGGTGCAATCATAAGAATTGTGTAACCGACACCCTTAGCTTGATAATTTATGTAAAAATACGCTGCTTTCATTCCGACCTGAATACCGATAACACAAGGAATAATATTAATCAATCCGTATCCGATAAGGCAAAATGCAAGAAAGACGGTAATTAAAAACAAGGATAAATAGTTGCAAATATTTTGGCTGAATAGTTTTGATAATGTTGCATCACTAGGTTTTAAAACAGTGTCAAGTGCACTGCTTTTAAGAAGTCTGTATAAAACTGTGCCGATTGCCAATGAGCACGCATAAAAAACAAGTGAATATATAACTGTTTTATTATCAACAATAATTTTTTCAATATCTTTTTTCTTGTCTTTTTCGTCTTCTATATTAAATTCCTTTTTGAGTTCAATAGGAATATCGCTCAATTTTAATCACCTTCTCTTCCCTGCTGACATAACTCCCGTTAAAAATGTTACCGCTATGATTATAGCCAATGATATAAATAATTGAACAAACTCCTTACTGAAAAAAATAAAATTAACCAGCGAAAATAATACTAACGGTATAATAGAAGCAAATGATAGGAATAATATATTATTTTTAAACGGCTTCAAGCAAATAAACGGCACTAAAAAAGAAGTAAGTGCGCAAATAACATAAGATGCATATTTACAATACGACAAATCCAAATCAAGTTTTAAAATAATAAACGAGAAAGCACCCGACAGTAACAAAACGGACACGACTGTTAACATTATTGATTTGGCAATAAATTTAATAATAACGCTTTTTGCATTTAAGCTGCTGATTTTAGGCATAATAAAACCCCCTGAATATTAATATTCAAGGGGTTGTTTTTTTAGAACAAATTATTTGTTGTCCTTTTTATCTGCATTTTCTTTTTCGGCTTTTTTAGCAGCCTTCTTTTCCTTTGCAGCTTCTCTTGCAGCCTCAACTTCCTTCTGATGCTGTTCGTTCTTAGTCTTATTAGTGTTGATTGCCCAGCGCTCGATTTTCATCTTATTTCTGTCTGCGCCTGTTTCAATAATAAGGTCGTTTTCACGAATTGTAACAACACGTCCTACAATACCGCCGATCGTAACAATCTCATCGCCGATTTCAAGAGCATTTCTCATTTCCTGCTCTTCTTTTTGACGCTTCTTCTGCGGACGAATCATCATAAAATACATAAGTGCAAACAAAACAACCATAAGCACTATCATCTGAATGCTGCTTGACTTCTGATTAGCAGCTGAACCCGACGCTGCAGTTTGCGCAAATAATAAAATTGATTCCATAAAATTAATTTCCTCCAACTATGTGATAAAAAGTATTATAGATTAAAACTATACAATTTGCAAGACTTTTCTAAATTCTTGTATCAAGTTTAACACAAAATTCATTTTTATAGTCTGTAAATGTACCGTTGTCCAAGTTTTCTCTTATTTCCGTCATAAGATTATTATAAAAATAGAGATTATGAATAACGGCAAGGCGCATACCGAGTATTTCGTTACTTTTAAACAAATGACGAACATACGCTCTTGAATGTTTTTGACAGGTTGGGCAATTACATTCTTCATCAATAGGCTTACCGTCACGTTCATATTTGGCATTATTAATATTAATTATACCTTTTTTTGTAAACAAATGACCGTGGCGTGCATTTCTTGACGGCATAACACAGTCAAACAAATCAACACCCCTGCTGACGCCTTCGAGAATATTGCCCGGCGTACCGACACCCATTAAATATCTCGGCTTATCCTTTGGTGCATACGGCTCAACCGCTGAGATTATTCTATACATATCCTCTTTCGGCTCACCTACTGCAAGACCGCCTATAGCGTAACCGTCGAGGTCCATTTTTGCAATCTCTTTCATATGCCAAATACGCAAATCATCGTAAACACAGCCTTGATTAATACCGAACAGTAATTGATTTTTATTAATCGTTTCTTCAAGAGAATTGAGCCTGTCCATTTCTTTTTTGCATCGTTCAAGCCAACGAAGTGTACGTTCACAAGCCTCTTTTGCATATTTAAAAGTTGCAGGATTTTTGACACATTCATCAAAAGCCATTGCAATTGTAGAACCTAAATGCGACTGAATTTGCATACTTTCCTCAGGTCCCATAAAAATCTTTCTGCCGTCAACGTGTGAATTAAAAGTAACGCCTTCTTCGTTAATCTTATTAAGCTTTGCAAGGCTGAAAACCTGAAATCCGCCGCTGTCGGTCAAAATAGGTCTGTCCCAATTGGTAAACTTGTGAAGTCCGCCCATATCATAAACAAGGTCATCACCCGGACGAACGTGAAGATGATAAGTGTTACAGAGCATTACCTGACAGCCGATATTTTTTAAATCATCTGTTGAAAGACCGCCTTTAATTGCTGCAGAAGTTGCAACATTCATAAAAGCAGGTGTTTGAACCGTTCCGTGAACTGTTTCAAACTGCCCTCTTCTTGCTGTACCCTCTTGTTTTAATAACGTATATTTAGCCATAATTTCCTCTCAAATATTATATTCAACAAATAAACATTGCATCGCCGAAACTGAAAAATCTGTATTTCTCTTTGACTGCGATTTTATATGCGTTCATTACGTGGTCGTAACCCGCAAAAGCAGAAATAAGCATAATAAGCGTACTTTCCGGAAGATGGAAATTAGTTACAAGTGCATCAATACACTTAAATTCATATCCGGGATAAATAAATATGCTTGTATCGTCTTCATCCGCACAAATACAACCGTTCTTTGTCGCAACAGATTCAAGGGTTCTGCAGCTTGTAGTACCGACAGATATAACTCTCTTGCCGTTTTTCTTGGTTTCGTTAATTAAATCTGCGGTTTCCTGCGGCATAATATAATGCTCTGTGTGCATAGTATGTTTTGTAACATCTTCAACCTTTACAGGTCTGAATGTTCCAAGTCCGACGTGAAGAGTTACATAGCCGATATTAACGCCCTTCGCCTTAATTTCTTCAAGCATTTCTTTAGTAAAATGCAAACCTGCGGTCGGAGCGGCGGCAGAACCTAAATGTTCGCTGTAAACGGTTTGATATCTTTCCTTGTCGGCAAGCTTTTCTTTGATATAAGGCGGAAGAGGCATTTGACCTATTTCATCCAAAACAGCATAAATATTTGCGTCACAATCAAATTTAATCATTCTGTTACCGTCATCAAGAACATCAATAACCTTACATTCAAGTTTTCCCTCGCCAAAGACAAATTCGGTTCCGACTTTTGCCTTTTTACCGGGTTTACATAAACATTCCCAAACAAGATTTTCATGCTGCTTTAAAAGCAAAAATTCAACTACTGCACCGGTTTCTTTTTTTACGCCGAAAATTCTTGCAGGAATAACCCTTGTATCGTTAAGGATTAAGCAATCCCCCGGATTTAAATAATCGGTCAAATCTTTAAAAATTTTGTGTTCAACCTCACCGGTTTCCTTGTTTAAAATCATCAGCCTCGACGCATTTCTTGGCTCAATCGGTGTTTGAGCAATAAGCTCTTCGGGTAAATCATAATAAAAGTCTGAAGTTTTCATTGTATTCTCCGTAAATTTTGATTGACATATATATATAATAAGTGTTATTATATCAAATAAGTACGGATGATGTGCAAAAAGCTCAGGTGCACTTCAACCGTCAACAAGTATTATATTGCATATTATCTTGTTTTACAAGTTATTTTTTAAGGAGATTACAGACTATGAGTAAAAAGTACAATGTCGGCATCGTCGGCGCAACAGGTATGGTAGGTCAAAGATTTGCTACTTTACTTGAAAATCACCCTTGGTTCAACGTTGTTTGCCTTGCAGCATCTTCAAGAAGTGCAGGTAAAACATACGAAGAAGCTGTTGGTAAAAAATGGTGCATGGATACACCTATTCCTGAAAATATGAAAAACATTGTTGTAATGGACGCAACAAATGATATTGATAAAATCACTTCACAGGTTGATTTTGTATTCTGTGCAGTTGATATGAAAAAAGACGAAATCAAAGCACTTGAAGAAGAATATGCTAAGCACGAATGCCCTGTAGTGTCAAACAACAGTGCAAACAGATTTACACCTGATGTTCCTATGGTTGTTCCTGAGCTTAACGCTGAGCATATCAACATTATTCCTGCTCAAAGAAAAAGACTCGGTACAAAGCGTGGTTTTATTGCAGTTAAGTCTAACTGCTCACTTCAGTCATATGTACCTGCTCTTTTCCCTCTTCAAGAGAAATATCCTATCAAGAAAGTACTCGTTTGTACTTACCAAGCTATTTCAGGTGCAGGCAAAACATTTGAAACATGGCCTGAAATGATTGATAACGTTATCCCATACATCGGCGGCGAAGAAGAAAAGAGTGAAAAAGAGCCTCTTAAACTTATGGGTAAGATTGTAGGCAACGAAATCGTTTCAGCCGATTCCCCTGCTTTCACTGCTCAGTGCATCCGTGTCCCTGTTTCAAACGGTCACCTCGGTGCTGTTTTTGTTGAGTTTGAGGACAAGAAGCCTACTAAGGAAGAAATGATTAACATTTGGGAAAACTTCTCCGGCAGAGCACAGGAGCTTAATCTTCCTTCGGCTCCAAAACAATTCCTTCATTATTTCACAGAGCCTGACAGACCTCAGATTCACTCGGAGAGAATGCTTGAGCACGGTATGGCTGTTTCAATCGGCAGACTCAGAGAAGACACTCAATATGATTACAAATTTGTTTGCCTTTCTCACAATACACTTCGTGGCGCAGCAGGCGGCGCTGTTCTTCTCGGCGAACTTCTTGCGGCAGAAGGCTACTTTGACTAATATTTTTGTAATAAATTTATTAAGGAGATAATCATTATGAAAAATCCTATTTTTACAGGTGCGGCAGTTGCTATCATCACTCCTATGAATGAGGACGGAACTGTTAATTATGATGAATTTGCAAAGTTTATTGACTTTCAGATTGAAAACGGCACCGATGCTATTGTAGTATGCGGTACTACGGGCGAAAGCTCGACACTTAAAGTTGTTGAGCACAATGAATGCATCAGATGGTGCGTTGAATATGTAAATCACAGAGTTCCTGTTATCGCAGGTACCGGTTCAAACAGCACTGCTTGTGCAATCGAAATCAGCCAAGAGGCTTGCAAGAACGGTGCAGACGCTCTTTTACTTGTTACACCTTACTATAACAAAACAAGCCAAAGAGGTCTTATTGCTCACTACACTGCTATTCACGATGCAACAAACCTTCCTATCATTCTTTACAATGTTCCGTCAAGAACAGGCGTTAATATCAAGCCCGAAACTGCTGCCAAGCTTGCTAAACTTCCGAGAATAAACGGAATTAAGGAAGCTTCGGGCGACCTTGACCAAGTAGCTAAGGTTCACGAACTTTGCGGTGACGAGCTTAACATTTGGAGCGGTAATGACGACCAGATTTATGATATCCTTGAACGTGGCGGCAAGGGCGTAATCAGCGTTCTTTCCAACATTGCACCTAAGGAAACACACGAAATCGTTGCTTCATATTTAAACGGCGATAAAGCTACATCTAAAGAGCTTATGGATAAGTATGAAAAGCTTGCAAAGGCAATGTTTGTTGACGTAAATCCTATTCCTGTAAAAGAAGCAGTAAGCCTTATCGGATTTAATGCAGGTCCTTTAAGACTTCCTCTTATCGAAATGGACGAAGCAAACAAGAAGTACGTTAAAGAAACTATGGAAGAATACGGCTTAGTAAAATAAGTATAAATAAGGACGTAAAAAATGACTAATTTAATTATTACAGGCGCTAACGGTAAAATGGGCAGAGTTATTCAAAGTATTGTGGCAAATCGTGACGATTGCAAAATTGTTGCGGGTGTTGACCTTAACACAGAAAGCAATGCCGACTTCCCTATTTATTCAAGCATCAATGAGGTTAAAGAAAGCGCAGACGCTATAATTGATTTTTCAAATCCTGTGCTTCTTAACGATTTACTTTCTTATTCCGAAAAGACAGGTACACCGCTTGTTATCGCAACAACAGGTTACAGTGATGAGCAGAAAAAGCAGATTACCGACGCATCAAAGAAAATTCCTGTATTCTTCACTTATAATATGAGTATGGGCATTAATCTTCTTGCAAATCTTGCTAAAAAGGCTGTTGAAGTATTGGGTGACGATTTTGATATTGAGATTGTAGAAAAACATCATAATCAAAAAATTGACGCACCGAGCGGCACGGCACTTATGCTTGCTGACGCAATGTGTGAGGAAATCGACAGGCCTATGAAATACGAATACGACCGTCATTCAAAACGTGAAAAGCGTACAAAGAATGAGATTGGTATTCACGCAGTAAGAGGCGGCACGATTGTCGGCGAGCACGAAATCATTTTTGCCGGACGTGATGAAATAATTACACTTTCTCACTCTGCAAGAAGCAAGGAAATATTTGCTGTCGGCGCTGTAAATGCTGCTGTTTATATGAACGGCAAAGGCGCAGGTCTTTACGATATGAAAGAATTAATTGATTAATAGCAAATCATTTGACAAGGCAAACTTTTACGGTTTGTCTTGTTTTTTTTATATAAATATGTTTTAATATATAATATAATTATAAAGGCGGTGAATTAAATGAATTATCAACAGCTTCGTTGTATAGTTGAAATTGCAAGAGTTGGCTCAATTACCAAGGCTGCGGAAAATCTATATATGAACCAACCGAATTTAAGCCGAACCGTTATTGAATTTGAAAAAGAATACGGTGTAACTCTTTTTATAAGAAATTCACAAGGCGTTATATTGACCGACAGCGGTAAAAAGGTTGTTGAAAAGGCAGAGGAAATAATCAAAAAGACCAATGATTTAAACCGCTTTTTATATAATAATGATAAGGAAACAATCAATGTAAAATTAGCCGTTCCACGTTCGTCATATATCAGTGTTGCGTTTTGTAACACGGTTGAAGCATTTGAAAATAACAAGCTTAATATTTCATTTAAAGAATGTAATAACACCGACATATTAAACGACGTTATGATTAACGGCTATAATCTCGGAATTATCCGAATTCCTACCGATCTTGAAGCAAAATATAAAAAAATGGTTACTTCAAAACAAATGCAGTTTCAGGAAATTTGGAATTTCAAATATAAAGTTCTTTTTTCACAAAACCACCCTCTTGCAACTAAAGAAAAACTTTGTTTTAATGATTTAAAAGAATATTCCGTACTTATGCACGACGATGAGTATATTCCGTTTGTATCAAAGGAAGAAATTAAAAGATATACCCCGTCGCACGATTCTCAAAGCAAGATTTTAATTCAGGAACGCGGAAGCCAGTTCGATATTCTTTCAAATCTTCCAAACACTTATATGTGGACAACTCCGATTCCGAAAACACTTTTGGAAAATCACAAGCTTGTAACTAAAAAGTGTATTGATAACAGGCAATCGTTTTCCGATGTTTTGATTTATCCGAAAAATTATACGCTTACAGATTTTGAAAAACTCTTTATAGAAAACGTATTTGAAATTAAATATGCACTTGAAAACGGTGAAAATGCGGTATAAGAACTGTATTTTTACCGTTTTTTTGTCTGAAATATTATGAACAAATTGTAAATAATTAATCGACATTTATACATTATTTAGTTTATTGCCTAAAAATATGCCAAATATTATGTGAATTTAACAAATAAACACAACAAATTTAACAAAGGTGTCTATTACTGACATATGTCATTAATATTATATCATTTATGATATGCATTATGTCAAATTTTATATTACTAATATTATTCTATTTGTGTTAAAATTCATAGCGGAAAAGAAAAAATCCATTCATTAATTAATAAATTATTCTATTTAAGGAGGAATAATCACTATGGTAGATTTCGAACAATGGGAAGGCTTTGAAGGCTCTCTCTGGAAAGAAGAAGTTAACGTACGTGACTTCATCCAGAAGAACTATACAGTCTATGACGGCGACGAATCTTTCCTTGCAGGTCCAACAGATGCAACAAATAAACTTTGGGGTATTCTTCAGGGTCTTCAGAAGGAAGAACGTGCTAAGGGCGGCGTACTTGATATGGAAACTAAGGTTGTATCAGGTATCACAGCTTACGGTCCGGGATATATCAGCGAGACTGATAAGGATCTTGAAAAGGTTGTAGGTTTACAGACAGATAAGCCGCTTAAGAGAGCATTTATGCCATTCGGCGGTATTAAGATGGCTGAGCAGGCTTGCTCAACTTACGGTTATGAGCCTGATCCTGAACTTCACAAGATTTTCACTGAATATTGTAAGACACACAACCAGGGTGTATTTGACGCTTACACTCCTGAAATGCTTAAGGCTCGTCACAACAAGATTATCACAGGTCTTCCTGACACATACGGCCGTGGTCGTATCGTAGGCGACTACAGAAGAGTTGCTCTTTACGGTATCGATTACCTTATGGAGCAGAAGAAGCATGACTTCGCTAACTGCGGTGACGGTACTATGACTGATGACGTTATCCGTCTCAGAGAAGAAATTACAATGCAGTACAAAGCACTTGCTCAGATGAAGAAGATGGCTGAAAGCTACGGCTTTGATATTTCTAAGCCTGCTAAGGACGCTAAGGAAGCTGTTCAGTGGTTATACTTCGGCTACCTTGCTGCTATCAAAACTCAAAACGGTGCTGCAATGAGTGTCGGCAGAATTTCAACATTCCTCGACATTTATATTGAAAGAGACCTCAAGGCAGGCAAGCTTACAGAGTCAGAGGCTCAGGAGCTTATCGACCACCTTGTAATGAAATTCAGAATGGTTAAGTTCGCAAGAATCCCATCATACAATCAGCTCTTCTCAGGTGACCCGGTATGGGCTACACTTGAAGTTGCAGGTATCGGCGTTGACGGTCGTTCAATGGTTACAAAGAATGACTTCCGTTTCCTCCATACTCTTGAGAATATGGGTCCTTCACCTGAACCGAACCTTACTGTTCTTTATTCATCAGCTCTTCCTGATACATTCAAGAAATATGCTGCTGACATTTCTATCAGAACAAGCTCAATCCAGTATGAGAACGATGACGTTATGAAGCCTGTATGGGGCGATGACTATTCAATCTGCTGCTGCGTATCTGCTACTCAGACAGGTAAAGAAATGCAGTTCTTCGGTGCAAGAGCTAACCTTGCTAAGTGCCTTCTTTACGCTATCAACGGCGGCGTTGACGCTAAGACATTTGAGCAGGTTGGTCCTAAGTACAGACCTATCACTTCTGAATATCTTGATTATGACGAAGTTATCGAAGCTTATGACAGAATGATGGATTGGCTTGCAGGTCTTTATGTAAACGTACTTAACCTTATCCAGTTTATGCACGATAAGTATTATTATGAAGCTGCTGAAATGGCACTTATCGATACAGACGTAAGAAGAACATTTGCAACAGGTATTGCAGGTTTCTCACACGTTGTTGACTCACTCAGCGCTATTAAGTATGCTAAGGTTAAGACAATAAGAAACGAAGACGGTGTTGTTATCGACTACGAAACAGAAGGCGACTTCCCTCGTTACGGTAACGATGATGACAGAGCCGACGAAATCGCTGTATGGCTTCTTAAGACATTCCTTGACAAGATTAAGAAACATCACACATATCGTAACTCTGAGCCTACAACCTCTATCCTTACTATCACATCAAACGTTGTATACGGTAAGGCTACAGGCACAATGCCGGACGGTCGTAAGGCAGGCGCTCCTCTTTCACCTGGTGCTAACCCATCTTACGGTGCAGAACAGAGCGGTCTTCTTGCTTCTCTTAACTCAGTAGCTAAGCTTCCATATGAATGGGCTCTTGACGGTATTTCAAATACTCAAACAATCAACCCGGGTGCACTCGGCCATTCAGAAGAAGAGAAGATTAACAATCTTGTTCAGGTTATGGACGGTTACTTTGACCAGGGTGCTCATCACCTTAACGTAAACGTATTCGGTACTGAAAAGCTTATCGATGCTATGGAACATCCTGAAAAGGAAGAATATCAAAACTTCACAATTCGTGTATCAGGTTATGCTGTTAAGTTCATCGACCTTACTAAGGAACAGCAGATGGACGTTATCTCAAGAACCTGCCACGACAGAATGTAATTATTAGTTTATAAAGGATTTGTTGAAATGGACGGTAAAATTCACAGCATTGAAACTTTTGGTCTTGTTGACGGACCGGGCGTAAGATATGTACTATTTTTGCAAGGCTGTAATATGCGCTGCAAATATTGTCACAACCCTGAAACCTGGAGCTTTGATGATGCGAAATTTACCGTTTCGGCAAAGGATGCATTCAACAAGGCATATAAGTATAAGAAGTATTGGAGAAAGAACGGAAAGGCAAACGGCGGAATTACTGTCAGCGGCGGTGAGCCGCTCCTTCAAATTGATTTTGTAACTGAATTTTTCAAGCTTGCAAAAGAAAAAGGAGTTCACACTACGCTCGATTCCTCCGGCTCCCCTTTCACAAGAGAAGAGCCTTTCTTCTCCAAATTCAATGAACTTATGAAGTATACCGACCTTGTTATGCTTGATTTAAAGCAGACCGATACCGAAAAGCATAAAGAGCTTACAGGCAGAAAAAATGAAAATATACTTGATATGGCAAAATATTTGTCAGATATCGGCAAGGATATGTGGATTAGAAGAGTTCTCGTTCCTAATTTAACCGATGATGATAAGGAACTTAATAATCTTTATAACTTCATTTCATCACTTAAAACGGTTAAAAAAGTTGAAATACTCCCCTACCACACCTTAGGTATTTTCAAATGGGAAAACCTCGGTATTAAGTATCCTCTTGAGGGCTATAAACCGCCTACAAAGGAACAGGTTGAAAAGGCTGAAAAAATACTTCATATAGAAAAATAAGACTAACCCTCCCGATTGATTCGGGAGGGTTTTCTTATGCCTATTTTTAGTTTTTAACTTTATTAAGTAACGCAAAATCCTTTGCATTCACGTATCCGTCTTTATTCAAATCAAGATACATATTATCATTACCACGCTCAACCTTTGTATTTACATAATCAATAAATACAGGCAATTTGCTTTTTGATTTTGTAATATTATCATCACAATAAGGACATTCATAGTTTAACGAGCCGTTTTTGCTTCAACAAATTTATACTTGTGACCTACAGGGTCTATATAATCAACTATATAGCTTTTTCCGCAACCTCTGCATTCATACATTGTATAGCCTTTTGTTACACAAAACGGGCCGACATCTCTCTTGACATAAGAATGAACATGGTCATATTTAATGTCATTATCGGCGTCACTGTTACCACCGTAATTTGATATACCCGAAAGACTGTATGTTGCAACAGGCGAATAAAAATACATTCCGTCAATATTTACATAAGCTCTTGCAGATATTTCGTCATTGATATGTTCTGCGGGAATATCGGTGAATACGGCATTGTATGTTGAAACAGTACCGTCAACATTCCTTTTCGCAGCAGATTTGACTGATGAAATATTGCTGAATTCTTGTAAAAAATCATTAATGTAATCTTCATCTTTATCTTTAAGTGATTTATATGTGTAAACAAATCCGTAATCGACAGTATTGGCATACTTTTTGAAATCGAATCCTATATTATTATCATCAAGTTTAAAACCAAAACGCAAGCCGTTATCTTTTGTGCGAATCTGAGCACCGAGGCTTTCTCCTATCGAGTCACTGCTAATATGATTATATCGGTCTTGATATCCATTATTATTTGCGACAATAAGTCCTCCTGTATAACTGGGACTTACAAATGTATATTTATATTCGGAAAAATCATTGGAAAATCCAACACTTGACAAAAATCTGGTGCAATATATAGTGGTATTATTAGGTATTCCAACTGTTATGCTTTCAAGCATTGGAGCAAAAATCGTTTGTAAATTTTTACATCCGTCGCAGACGCCTAAGTTTGTTATCATAGGTGCATAAATTGTTTCCAAATTTGAACAGTTTTTAAAAGCATTCTTTCCTAAATCGGTTACTTTATTTAATATGATTTCCTGTGCAGCACAGCCTTCAAAAGCCGAGTCACCTACATAGTTGCATTTCGGCAAAGCTATCGTTTTAAAATAAGTTCCTGCAAGGCCTCTGGGATCAACCTCTATTACCGAGGACAAATCAATGTTATCGGTAAGCGATGGGCAATTTGCCAAAGCTTCAGGTCCTATAAGTTGAACATTAGAGAGATTAATATTTTTCAAATTAGAACAACCATAAAATGCTCGAGTAAATATTGAATCAATGCTGCTTGGTAATGTGATACTTTCAAGATTGGAATTCATAAAACATTTTCTGCCAATTGTACTTGGTATAACACCGTTTACTATATCGGGAATAGTAATATCTGTATCGTTTCCGAGATATGCTTTTATACCACACCAGTAGGTTCCGTCATCTACAACAAATTCACTTTCACCGTCTTTTAATATGTAATAATCAAGAGTTGTGAACTTGCTGTGAAACGGAGTTCCTGCTCTTGCAAAAGCTACTGCATTTATTCTTGTTGTTTCTGTCAATTTAATAGGCTCTGTGTATTTTGTGCCATTAGTTTTACTTGGTAAAGTTCCGTCTGTTGTGTAATAAATATCAACAAGTGTATTTGCACTTTTAAGTTCAACATTTATGTCATCACGATAGACACCACTTTGCAAATTAGCAGTAACATCCTTGCACCTTGTACCACTGATTATGTTGGAACAATTAACAATTCCTGCACCATACAATTCATTGTAGCAATCGCTCTTTTTAAACGGAATTGCTGTTTTCTTTATTTCTTCTTTAACCTGTTCGGGTGTATATTTGCTGTGTTCCATAAGTACATATGCACATGCCGCAGCAGTAATCGGAGTTGATAAAGAGGTTCCGTTTACATATTCATAAGCCGTGTTACTGCTCATATCGGCAGTATAAACATATTCACCCGGTGCAGAAATGTCAACACAAGCACCATAGTTTGAAAAAGAACAAGGCTTACCATAATAGTTTGTTGCGGCTACGGTAATGAAGTTATCATATACTTTTGAATATGATATGTTTTTGTTGTCATTACCTGCACCAACGACAACAGTAACTCCCTCGTCTACTAATTTGCCAAGTCCGTCATAATTATCGCCAAATGAACAGTTAATAATATCAGGTTTTTTACTTAACTGATTAATATACTCTATAACAGCATATAATTGAGAACTTGTACCATTAGCGTTTTTGTCAAAAAATTTATATGCATATATTTTTACATTACTTGGCGTACTTTTGGCAATAACACCTGCTACATATGTGCCGTGACCCAAAGTATCCATTTCGTCACCGCTTTGTTCGGTACTGAAATCAACCTTAGTACGCACAACTCGGCTTTTAAGCAATTCGTGATTATAATTTACACCGCTGTCAATCACAGCTATATTTATTGTCGGCTTGATTCTTGCGGTATAATAATCGACGGCAGAAACGGCGTCGGTTTCCTCATAAGCCCACTGTTCAGGCCAATTAACATATTGAGGCGGCGTTGTTGATTTTGCATCACATAATTTTAAAACCGAATCGTTATCGACATTATATTTTAATGCTTCGTATTTTTTTCTTGGCAAAGTCTGCTTTTTCTTTTGTTTCATATTACAAAAAATAATAGCCAATGCCTTTTACATAGTCAACGGCACCGTATTTATCAATGCTGTCATTTGTTTTAACCATCAAGCGATTTTCTATTTTATCACCGTCTTTTGCATCATCGTAATTGTCATATTCACTGCAAAGTGCGGCAATCTGCTTGCCTGTTTTTAATACACTTTGCTTTCTCGCCTGCTCAGCCATAACACTTGTAAGCGGTGCGCAAATTGACAAAGCAATAATAATTGACAGTAAAATGCTTAATTTCTTTTTCATAACATATCCCCCAAAAATAAGTCTTCATATATATGTCAGCTAAATTGAGAAATATGTCGCAAAAAAGTTTAATTATTTTTTATTGCATAAAAAGTTTAATAACTTTTCCCTCTAAAACGTCCGGTACACTGATTGACTGCGGACAATGATTTTTACATTTATTGCACCAAGCGCAAGAGGTCGGATTGATTTTATATGAATTATATTTTTCCCTGCCCGAATTAATATCCATTTCGCCTGAAACAACACTGTTGTAAAGAGAGAAAAACGAGCTGATTTTAATTCCCTTTGGGCAAGGCTGGCAATAGTCGCAACCCGTACAGGAAATAACCTCGCTTTTATTAAGTATTGCGGCGGCTTTTTCACAAAGCGCATATTCACGGTCGGTAAAGGGTTTAAAGTCCGTCAGTGTTGAAAGATTATCAAGCATTTGCTCTTCACTGTTCATTCCGCTCAAAATCGTGATTATATTTTTATGACTTGCAACAAAGCCCATTGCCCACGAAGCAGGGGTATTTTGAGGTTTTGATGACTTAAACATATCCGATATCTCATCATTAACCAAAGCGAGTTTACCGCCCCTTACAGGCTCCATAACAATAGTAGGAATACCTGCCCCTTTAAGTATTTCATACTGAGATTTTGCATTTTGGTTTTTCCAATCAAGATAATTCATTTGAATTTGTGCAAAATCCCATTTGTGAGCCGATACAATTTCTCTTAAATCATCCACAGTTCCGTGAAATGAAAAGCCGATATATTTAATTTTACACTCTTTTTGCATTTCTTTGATAAAATCATAAGCGCCGAATTTTTCGCACTTTTCAAAATTTTCCTTGTCAAGAGAGTGAAGAAGATAGAAATCAAAATACTCCATACCTGTTCGTTGAAGCTGTTCGTCGAAAACCCGCTTCATATCCTCTTTTGTGTCGCACATCCAAATAGGAAGTTTATCGGCAAGGAAATATGTATCTCTCGGATATTTTTTCAGTGCACTGCCTATAAACGCTTCACTCTTACCGCAATGATACATATAAGCCGTATCAAAATAGTTCACTCCGTTTTGATATGCCAAATCAACAAGTTTTTGCGCCTTAGCATAATCAATATTGGGGTTAGATTCTCTTTTTTGCTCGGTTTCGCACGGCAGACGCATAGTACCCAAGCCCAAAAGAGATACATTTATATCTTTAAATTTTCTTTTATCAACCATAATTATTCCCCACTGAAAAGGGCAGGAAAACAAAAGTCCCCTGCCCGATTGTCAAATTATTCTTTAGTCCAGGTAACGCCCTGCGGTGTATCTTTTAAAATAATACCCTTAGCTTTAAGCTCGTCACGAATACTGTCAGCCGTTGCCCAATCTTTATTAGCTCTTGCAGTCTGACGTTTTTCGATAAGTGCTTCAATATCAGCGTCAACGTCATTGCTCTTTCTGTTATAAAGAATACCGAGCACGTCGCAAAGTTCGTCAAACACTTTAGCGGCAGTATTGCAAACGTTTTCTGAAACGTCTTTATCAAGAATTGATGTATTAATATCTTTAACAAGGTCAAAGATTGCCGCAACACCGTCAGCAGTATTAAGGTCATCATCCATAGCTTTGATAAACTGGTCTCTGCGGCTGTTTAAACGGTCGATAAGTTCGGTATCATCAGGTACGTCTTTAGCATTTTTAATAGCAAAATCGAGGCTTTGGCGGCATGTGTAAAGTCTTTCAAGCGCACTCTTGCACTGCTCAATGATTTCAAGGCTGTAGTTGATAGGTGAACGGTAATGAGAAGAGATAAGAAAATATCTGATAACTTCATATCCGTAAACATTTGCAATTTCACGTACTGTTTTGAAATTGCCGAGCGATTTACTCATTTTAACGTTATCAACATTGATATAACCGTTGTGCATCCAATACTTTGCGAAAGTGCAGCCATTAGCACATTCACTTTGTGCAATTTCATTTTCGTGGTGAGGGAAAATGAGGTCCTGACCGCCGCAATGAATATCGATTGTATCGCCTAAATATCTTTTATTCATAGCAGAGCACTCAATATGCCATCCCGGTCTGCCCTTACCCCAAGGTGACTCCCAATAAGGCTCACCTTCTTTAGCCGCTTTCCAAAGAGCAAAGTCAAGAGGATTTTCTTTTTTTTCACCGACTGCAATTCTTGCACCCGACTGTAAATCCTCGATAGGTTGATGGCTTAATTCACCGTAATCTTTAAATTTAAGAGTTCTGAAATATACGTCGCCGTCAACAGCATAAGCGTAACCTTTTTCTTCAAGAGTTTTAATTATATTGATAATTTCGTCAATGTTTTCCGTTGCCTTTGGGTGAACTGTTGCTTTTTTAAAATTCAAACCGTTTGCGTCAGTCCAAAATTCATCAATGTACTTTTTTGAAATTTCCTCAAAGGTAGTGCCCTCTTCATTTGCACGTTTAATAATTTTATCGTCAACATCGGTAAAGTTTTGAACGAATTTTACGTTATATCCTCTGTATTCAAGGTATCTTCTCAATACGTCAAATACGCAAAGAGGACGAGCGTTACCGATATGAATATAGTTATATACGGTCGGACCGCAAGCATAAATTTTAACTTCCTTAGGGTCATTTGGAATAAACTCTTCCTTTTGACGTGTCATTGTATTATAAATCTTCATTTTATCTGCTCCTTTAATTTTTCAATTTCTTCTTTAAGGCTTTTAATTTCAGCCTGATTTTCCTTAATCAAATTCATAAGCGGGTCGGGAATATTGATTTGGTCAAGGTCGTCTACCCTTTCGCCGTCAATTCTTACAACCTCACCCGGAACACCGACAACGGTACAATTTGGTTCAACGTCCTTAACAACAACCGCACCTGCCGCAACCTTTGCGTTTCTGCCGATTGTAATGGGACCCAGCACCTTGGCACCCGAGCCTATCATAACACCGTTTTCAATAGTCGGGTGACGTTTGCCGACATCTTTACCTGTTCCGCCGAGGGTTACGCCCTGATAAATCATAACATCGTCGCCGATTTCCGTTGTTTCGCCGATAACGATACCGTTACCGTGGTCAATGCACACTCTTCTGCCGATTGTAGCGCCCGGATGAATTTCAATTCCTGTTTTATGAGCCGAGCGCTGACTGATATATCTCGCAATAAAAGGCATATTATGATTTAAAAACCACTTTGCTCTTTTATGACTTTGCAAAGCTTTAAATCCCGGATAAAGAAGCACTATTTCGATAGGACTTCTTGCCGCAGGGTCATGCTCCATAAAGCTTTTAACGTCCTCTTTAAATGAGTCAAACATATAATAAAATCTCCCTTATAGCGTTCAATATAAAAAACAAAAAGCCCCTGTCAATTGACAGAGGCAATAAATACTGCGGTTCCACTCTTGTTTATACTTAGGCTGCTAATAATACAGCTTATGCCTATAACGTGGCAAAACGGCTTAAAATACTGATTTCCTTTAAGCAACTCAGCAGTGCATTTGGGCAGATTATTTATAAAGCCTCACAGCAAAACGGCTCATTCTCTGAATAAATAATTACCTGCTTACTTCTCTGCATCACAGTTTTTAATATTAAACAATTATTTCTATTACTATTATATATATTTTTTTGAATTTTGCAACAATTATTTTGTTTTAATTAAATGCCAACCGTCTTTTGCATAAATAAGACCGCTCAAAACAGCAACAACACTTACAATCCAAAACGCAATGGCGCAATAAACATTAAGCCACGGAGTTGAGGTTGTAATATCGGCAGAGCCCTCACCGATTGCAAGGAGAAGGTATGTCATACCCGTGGTTGACATTTGAAGAAACGTTTTGCACTTACCGAAACCGTTTGCGGCAATAACTTCACCGTTAGCGGCAGCAAGCATTCTTATACCGGCAACAAGAAATTCCCTTGCAAGCATAAGAAGAATACAAAGTTCCGTATGCCAGCCCATATTGATAAATACAAGATAAGCGGCAAAAACAAGTGTCTTATCGGAAAGAGGGTCCATAACCTTACCGAAATCGGTTACAAGACCTTTTTTTCTTGCGATAATACCGTCTGCCTTATCACTCATACAAGCGACAAAATATACAAGAAGCGCCGCAACCCAATGGTATTTAAAATCAATAAGCGAAAATGCCATTAAAAAAGGAATACAGCAAAAACGAAATACTGTTATTTTATTTGGTAAATTCATACTTTTTCTCCAATCAAATCATAGCCGTCACAGCCTGTAATTTTAACATTGACAAATTCGCCGATATCAAGCTTATCATCACTTTTAAATATTATTCCGCTGTCAATCTCAGGGGAGTCAAAATAAGCTCTGCCGTTATAAATTCCGTCTACAAAAGCGTCAACAATAACTTTATATGTATTGCCTACTTTTGCCTTATTAAGTTTCTCACTGATTGAATACTGAATATCCATAAGCACGTCGGCACGTCTTTTTTTAACGTCCTCGTCAATTTGATTATCAAACTCGGCAGCAGGAGTATCTTCTTCGGGTGAATATGTAAAACAGCCCATTTTGTCAAACTTAATTTCCTTAATAAATCTGCAAAGTTCTTCAAAATCCTCTTCGCTTTCACCCGGGAAACCGACCATAAAAGTTGTACGCAGTGCAAGGTTAGGAATTTTCTCTTTCATTTTGAAAAGGAGTTCTTTGAGTTCATCATAAGAACCTGTTCTATGCATTGCTTTCAATATATTTTTATCACAATGCTGAAGCGGAATATCAATATAAGGGCAAATCTTATCCTCATTTGCGATTACGTCAATAAGTTCATCTGTAACTCTGTCAGGATAGCAATAATAAAGCCTAATCCATTCAATACCGTCAATCTTAACAAGTTCCTTTAAAAGCTTTGCAAGTCTGTACTCGCCGTAAAGCTTCAAGCCGTATTTTGTAGTATCCTGAGCAATAATTATAAGTTCCTTGATTCCCTTAGCGGCAAGGTCTTGTGCCTCTTTAACGATATTTTCCATAGGTCGCTCAATATAACCGCCACGAATAAGCGGAATTGCACAATAAGAGCACCTGTTATCGCAACCGTCACTGATTTTCAAATAAGCCCAATGTTTAGGTGTGGATAGCATTCTGTCACCTTCAAGAAGCAAATATTTCTTATCAGGGTAAAAACTCGTTCTGACACCGAGAAGTGCCTTATGGCAAACCTTAACAATATCGTTATCGGCACCGATACCTATAACGGAATCAACCTCGGGAATTTCTTTTATAATTTCGTCCTGATATCTTTCCGCAAGGCAACCTGTAACAACAATTGCGCTTATAATTCCTGCCTTTTTATATTCGGCAACCTCTAATATAGTTTCAATAGCTTCACGCTTAGCATCCTCAATAAAGCCGCAGGTGTTAATAATCATAACATCGCTGTCCTTGATACTTTGCGCTATTTCAAAACCGCTTTTATTTAATTTTTCGAGCATTACTTCACCGTCGACCTGATTTTTAGGACAACCGAGTGAAATCATACCTACCTTATTCGTCATATTCTTCTATCCTGTAAAATGCCGATTTAATATCCGAATAGTAAAAGCCTTTCCTTTGAAGTGCGGCAATTACTTTTTCTTTTCCGTTTTCCTGATTAAGCTTAGATGCGTATTTTGTTTTAATAAGTTCAATAACTGTTGAAACATTGTCAATTTCAAAATCAGACAGTTTATCTTCAACAATCTCTCTGTCAATACCACGCTTAAAACATTCCTGCTTAATATTAGACAGCGAAAATCTTTTAACTCTTAGCAAATACTCTATAAGCATTTGACAATATTTCTCATCATTAAGATAACCGGCTTCAATATATCTGTCAACAGCTTTTTGAGCGCTTACCTCGTCAACAGATTTTAAAAGCTTTGTTTTAAGCTCTTTAACGGAATAATCACGTCTTGATAAATAATCGGCACATTTATTTAATGCTTTTTTGTAATTTATTTTGACAAGAAGTGCCTGCCACTGCTCATCATCAATATCTGTTCCGTTTGAAATATAGTTGTCAAGCCAACAGTTTTCATCGGTAGTGGCGGCATATTCTCCGTCAAGAAACAGATGAACTTTAGTCCCTCTGCCCTTTTGATGAGTTAAAATCATCAGTCCTCATCGTCCTCAACCATTATGTTGATTTTAGCAAGAGCCTCTTCACGGGTAATTCTCTTTTCAGGCTGTGCAGATTTAGCGGCGTTTGCCTTTGCAATACGCTCTTCCTTAGCCTTTGCAATATCTTCCGCAATTCTGTCCTTAATTTTCTTTTCAAGCTCATCGGCAAGTTCAGGCTCGTTCTTTAAGATGGCTTTAACATTATCTCTGCCCTGTCCGAGTCTGCGGTCGCCGTAAGAGAACCAAGAGCCGCCCTTATGAACGATATCATACTGAACAGCCATATCAAGAATTTCGCCGACTTTGCTGATACCTTCACCGTACATAATATCAAATTCTGCACTCTTAAACGGAGGCGCAACCTTATTTTTAACAATTTTAGCACGTGTACGAGAACCGATAAACTCACTGCCCGGACCCTTCAACTGCTCAATCTTTCTGACATCAATACGCATTGATGAATAGAATTTAAGTGCACGGCCGCCTGTAGTAACTTCAGGGTTACCGTACATAACGCCGATTTTTTCACGAAGCTGGTTAATGAAAATAACAATACAATTAGTTTTATTTATAGTACCTGCAAGTATTCTTAAAGCCTGTGACATAAGTCTTGCGTGCTGACCGACGTGGCTGTCACCCATATCGCCCTCAATTTCACTCTTAGGAACAAGTGCGGCAACAGAGTCAACAACAACAATATCAACGGCACCGCTTGAAACAAGCTGCTCTGTAATTTCAAGTGCCTGCTCGCCGAAATCCGGCTGAGATACGATAAGAGAATCAACATCAACGCCTAAATTGGCAGCATATACAGGGTCAAGAGCGTGCTCGGCATCAACAAATGCTGCGTCACCGCCAAGCTTTTGAGCCTCTGCAATACAATGAAGTGCAAGTGTAGTTTTACCGCTTGATTCAGGTCCGTAAATTTCAATTATACGTCCCTTTGGAAGTCCGCCTATTCCGGTAGCAATATCAAGAGTAAGAGAGCCTGTGGGAATAGCGTCAACTTTAAGAGATGAATTTTCACCGAGACGCATAACTGCACCATCGCCGAATTTCTTTTTAATATTTTTCATAGCAGCCTCGAGAGCCGCTTTTTTGTTATCAACTGCCATCAGATAACCTCCTAACATAATTCCCTTTTATTATACTAAATTCGATATTTAAAATCAATAGTAAATAAAAAATATGCAAATATTTGTTCTAAATTAAAAAATAGTAAAAAAAGGCTTGCATTTTGATAACAATTGTGATAATATATCTACGTTCTAAATTGACAAGGAGGTGTTCGCAAATGGCAAAATGTGAATACTGCGGAAAAGACGTATCTTTCGGCATCAAGGTTTCTCACTCACACAGAAGATCAAACAGAACCTGGAAACCAAACATTAAAAAAGTTAAGGCTATTGTAAACGGCTCTCCTAAAAGAGTAAATGTTTGCACAAGATGTCTTCGTTCAGGTAAGGTTGAAAGAGCTTAATTATTTCGCATAAAACAGCACCGATTTATTCGGTGCTTCTTTTATTTTTAAGGTGCTTTGCAAATTTGCAACAGTGCCTTAATTTTTTAACCCCTAAGGGGGCTTGGAAAACGCTTTAGATATAAATATAATATGTATATGATTTTAAGGAGATGAGCAGATAAAGTGGATATTATTAAAGCTAAAAACATTAGTCATTCATATATATTTGCTCAAAAGGAAATTAAATCTCTTGATAACATTTCTTTTAAAATCAATAAAGGTGAATTTGTATCAATTGTCGGAAAAAACGGCTGCGGCAAAAGTACTCTTGTCAAGCATCTGAATGCCCTTATTCCGCTTCAAAAAGGTGTACTTACTGTAGCTTCACTTGACTGTAACAATACAAAAAACATTTACAAAATAAGACAAAAGTGCGGTATGGTTTTTCAAAATCCCGACAATCAATTTGTTTCAACCGTTGTAAAAGAGGATATTGAATTTTCCTTGAAAAATTATGATATAAAATATGATGATAAAACTATTGACGACGCACTTTCGCTTGTCGGTCTCAAAAGCTTTGAAAACAGAGATATATTTTCACTTTCAGGCGGTCAGAAGCAAAGGCTTGCTCTTGCGGGAATACTTTGCATAAAGCCCGATATAATCATACTTGACGAAGCTACTACAATGCTTTCGCCTAATTCAAGAAAAGATGTTTTGGATACAATTCTCAAGCTTCACAAGGAAACCGACATAACAATTATTATGATTACGCAATATGCAGAGGAAACCGTAAATACGGACAGGATAATTGTTATGAACAGCGGTGAAATAATTGCAAATGACACACCGAAAAAAATATATTCAAATAACGAACTTACAGAAAAATCACAAATCGCAGTCCCCTACTGTGTTAAAATATACAACGATTTAAAGAAAAGAGGCATTTTACTTGACGAATGCCCGCTAAATAATGAAAGGCTGGTGGAACTGATATGCCGATTGAAATAAAAAGTCTTTCATTTTCCTATAACGATAAACCGTTTATTTATAATATGAATTTAAAAATAAATGACGGTGAAATGATAGGAATTATAGGAAACACGGGTTGCGGTAAATCAACACTTGTTCAGCTGATTGCCGGTCTTATAAAATGCGACAGAGGTCAAATATTCATTGATGGCAATGATATAACAAACAAGAAATTCGATAAAAGAATACTGCGCAGAAATCTCGGAATAGTATTTCAATTTCCGGAAATGCAATTATTCGAGCAGACTGTTGAAAAAGATATTTTCTTTGGTTTAAAACAATATAAGCTTACTTATGACGAAAAATACAAAAGAGCAAAAGCGGTGCTTTCACTTTTGGGTCTTAATTTTGACAAAATAAAAGACAAATCCCCTCTTGCACTTTCAGGCGGGGAAAAAAGAAAGGTCGCAGTTGCCGGAATACTTGTTTGCAAGCCTAAATATCTTATATTTGACGAGCCGATAGCAGGTCTTGACTATAATTCAAGAGAAAGTTTTATGAAACTGTTATCATCATTAAAACAAAATGGAAAAACAATTATAATTATATCGCACAATACCGATTACTTAGCCGAATATGCAAACAGGATACTTGTAATGGACGGCGGCAAAATTGTTTTAGACGATAAGCCAAACGAAGTTTTTAATCAAAATGAGCTTTTAAACAAACTGAATATAGGAATTTGCAATTCAAAAGAAATTGCCGGTTTATTAAACAGTAACGGCTTTGATATAAAAAGTGACATTTTAAAATATGACGATTTACTAAACTCAATCACGGCTCAAATAGGAGTTATCAATGACTGATATATTAACGGGTACTTATGTAAACATAAATTCGCCCATACATAAACTTGATGTAAAATATAAAATTGCGTGTTTTACGGCAATGATTATATTAACGCTTGCGGCAAAAAGCTATATTGTTTATATAATTGATTTTGCATTACTTGTAATCTGCGTTTTAATTTCAAAATTAAACATTAGGCATTTCATATCGGCAATAAGCAGGCTATGGCTGTTTTATTTAATAATATTCTTGATGAATTCCATTTTCTATGGAAAAGGCAAGGCGGTTATAAGTTTTTGGAAAATCAATGTAACAATCGGCGGAATAAAGCAAGGAGCGGTAATAGTATTAAATGTAATTTTCGTGATACTTTGGTCAAAATTGTTTATATTAACCTCTTCCCCGATTGAGATAACAAGCGGAATAAATTTCTATTTAAAACCGCTTAAACTGCTAAAAGTAAAAACGGAAAATTTAGCGCTGATTCTGTCCGTTTCAATTCAATTTGTTCCGACATTATTACTTGAAGCACAAAATATAAAAAAGGCTCAAATTGCACGTGGGGCAGAATTTGAGTCAAGAAACATATTCAAAAAAACTAAATGTATATTTGCGCTGATTGTTCCGATATTTATAAGTGCTTTCAAAAGAGCAGACGAATTATCACAGGCGCTTGAAGCAAGAGGATATAAAGGAGAAAAATAATGGAAAAGAAAAATTTAAAAATCAACAAATTAGGTAAAATGAGTGTAGTAAAGCAGTCAATTATAACAGCTGTCTGCATTGCGCTTTGTGTGGTTCTTCCTATTGCATTTCACAGTATTCCGCAATCGGGTATGATTTATTGTCCTATGCATATACCGGTACTTATCTGCGGTCTTATTTGCGCACCTCAATATGCAATAATATGCGCAATCGCAGGTCCGCTTGTATCAAGTGTTATTACAGGTATGCCACCTGCAGCGGCTCTTCCGTCAATGCTTGTTGAACTGACTTGCTATGCGCTTTTTGCATCACTCTTGATGAAATTTGTGCACACAAAAAAATCAGCGGCAGACTTATACATTTCGCTTATCGGTGCTCTTCTTATCGGCAGAGTAATTGCGGGAATTGTAAAAGCGTTAATTTTTGCACGTGGACAAATAACTATTGCCGCATGGGCAACGTCTTATTTTGTCACTTGCCTTCCGGGAATAATTATGCAGATAATCTTAATTCCCGTAGTCTACGCCGCACTTGTTAAGGCTAATCTTATTCCGTCAAGATATGTTTACAGCGAGGATTAATTAAAAAAGGTAACGGTATAAATATGGATAAAAACGAAGTAATCAAATTTTTTGATATTCACTCAAAAACTTGGGATGAAAATATGGAAAAAGACGATAGAAAAATGAATGAAATACTTGATGCGGCAAAGGTATCAAGCGGTAAAAGTGTACTTGACATTGCCTGCGGTACAGGTGTTATGATTGATTATTATGTTGAAAGAAATGCGTCAAAAGTAACGGGTGTTGATATTTCAAGTAAAATGATTGAAATAGCAAGAAATAAATTCAAAAAATACAATTTTATCGATTTTCTTTGTGAGGATGCAGAAAAATACAATTTTAATAATCAATATGACTGCGTTATGGTATTTAATGCATTTCCGCATTTTCCAAATCCCGAAACACTGATTAAAAATCTTGCTAAAGCTGTTAAATCGGGCGGTACAATCACAGTGGCTCACGACAGAGGCAGAAAAAACCTCGACAACCACCATAAAAGTGTTCAGGCAAGCAAAATTTCAAACGAACTTATCAGCGAAAATGAATTAGAAAGGATTTTCAAAGCGGCAGGGCTTACCGATATTTATAAAAAAGCAACCGATAATATTTATATTGTCAGTGGGATAAAATAAAAATCAATAAATCTATTGACTTTAGGCTTTGAATTTTATATAATAAAAAAGCTGATTTGCCGGCGTGATGGAATTGGCAGACGTGCTGGACTCAAAATCCAGTCCTGGCAACAGGGTGCGGGTTCGACCCCCGCCGCCGGCACCAAGGGTTGTCTTATTGACATCCCTTTTAATTTTGCTATTTTTGCTAATAATTATAAAGGTGATATTATGTGTACTGCGGCAACTTATAAAACTAAAGATTTTTATTTCGGCAGAACTCTTGATTATGAATTTTCTTACGGAGACCAAATAACGATTACGCCGAGAAATTATAAGTTTGATTTCAGATTTATGGGTGAAGTTAAAAACCATTTTGCAATAATAGGTATGGCTCATATTGCAAATGATTATCCGCTTTACTATGACGCAATGAACGAAAAAGGAGTTTGCATTGCAGGTCTTAATTTTGTAGGCAATGCAGTTTATAATAATCCGATTGAGAAAAAAGAAAATATTGCTCAGTTTGAGCTTATTCCTTGGATTTTATGCCAATGCGAGAATATGAATGACGTACGTAATTTACTTGAAAAAATCAACATTACTAATACACCTTTTTCAGATAAATTGCCGACTGCACAGCTTCATTATATAATTGCCGACAAGAACGATTGCATAACCCTCGAATGTACCAAAGACGGAATGAAAATTTACGATAATAATGTTGGGGTATTAACTAACAATCCGCCGTTTAACATTCAAATGTTTATGCTTAATAATTATATGTCTTTATCACCTAAGCAACCCAATAATAACTTTGACGGGAGCATTAATTTGAAGCAATACAGCAGAGGTATGGGAGCATTAGGATTACCCGGCGATTTATCGTCTGCGTCACGATTTGCTCGAGTTGCTTTTACTAAGCTTAATTCAAAATCAAGTGATAATGAAAAAGACAGCGTAAGCCAATTTTTTCATATTTTAGGCTCGGTTGACCAGCAACGTGGCTGCTGTGTGGTAAGCGACGGTAAATACGAAATCACGATTTACACATCTTGCTGTAATGCCGATAAAGGAATTTATTATTACACAACATATAATTGCCATAGAATAAATGCGGTTGATATGCACAAGGTAAACCTTGACGACAGTAAACTTTTTGCTTACGACTTAATTGAAGATGAGCAAATATTCTTCCAAAATTAAAATTAGCGGACAATCTCAATTGAGGTTGTCCGCTTTTAAATTGCTTATTTAGTAAACTTGTGGAATACCTTTTTACCTTTTTTAACGATAATTTCGTTTGCAAAATCATTAGTAGTAAATGACATATTAGGGTCGGTTGCCTTTTCGTCATTAACACTTACGCCGCCCTGAGTGATAAGACGTCTGCCCTCACCCTTTGACTTAATAATACCTGCCTTAACCATCATATCAAGAAGCATAATAGAGCCATCTGTAAAATCGTCATCTGTGAGTACTGTTTCAGGCATATGTGAATTATCAGCACCGCCTGCAAAAAGAGCTCTTGCCGCATTCTGCGCCTTAGTAGCTTCTTCCTCACCGTGAATCATCTTAGTAAGTTCAAAAGCAAGAACTTCCTTAACCTTATTAAGCTCTGCGCCCTCAAGCTTTGCATACTCATTAATCTGCTCCATAGGTACAAATGTAAGAAGTTTCATACACTTGATTACATCGTCATCGCCGACATTTCTCCAATACTGATAAAACTCGTAAGGAGAAGTTTTTTCAGCGTCAAGCCAAACTGCGCCTTTTTCGGTCTTACCCATTTTCTTACCCTCTGAATTAGTAAGAAGAGTAATTGTCATAGCGTTTGCGTTGCCCTGAAGTTTCTTTCTGATAAGCTCCATACCGCCAATCATATTTGACCACTGGTCATCGCCGCCGAACTGAAGATTACAGCCGTACTTCTTATAAAGTGTGTAAAAGTCGTAGCTTTGCATAATCATATAGTTAAATTCAAGGAATGAAAGACCTCTTTCCATTCTCTGCTTATAGCATTCAAAGCTTAGCATTCTGTTTACGCTGAAGCAAGCGCCGACCTCACGAAGAACATTGATATAGTTAAGGTTAAGAAGCCAATCGGCATTATTAACCATCATTGCCTTACCGTCTGAAAAATCGATAAACTTAGACATTTGCTTTTTAAAACAGTCACAATTGTGTTGAATGATTTCAGGTGTAAGCATTTTGCGCATATCGGTTTTACCGCTTGGATCACCGATCATACCTGTACCGCCACCGATAAGTGCGATAGGCTTATTACCCGCCATTTGAAGCCTTTTCATAAGGCAAAGCGCCATAAAGTGGCCAACGTGCAAACTGTCGGCAGTCGGGTCAAAGCCGATATAAAATACAGCTTTACCATTATTGATAAGCTCTCTTACTTCATCCTCATTAGTAATTTGAGCTATAAGTCCTCTTTCTTTTAATTCTTCATAAACTCCCATTTATATATCCTCCTAAAATAAAAAACAAATTTATAATGACAAAGTGGCACAAGTGCCGTTTTTAACCTTTTGTTCTATATTAATTCCCATGGTTAATTACCGTACAAGTTTTGATTTAATAGCTCATTTGCGCTTTGAAGAAGAGTATCTGTTATTTCAAGACCGCCCATAATGCGGGCAAGTTCTCTCTTTCTTCCCTCAAAATCAAGAGGAGTAACAGACGTATATGTTTTATCGTTATCAAACTTCTTTTCAATAAGAAAATGCTCGTCTGCATTAGATGCAATTTGAGCGGAATGAGTAACACATATAACCTGTGTGTTTTTTGAAACAGATTTAAGCTTTAAGCCGATTTTTTGACTTGCTCTGCCGCTGACACCTGTATCAATTTCATCAAAAATCAATGTACCGATTGTATCATTGTACGATATTATGTTTTTAATTGCAAGCATTATTCTTGAAAGTTCACCGCCCGAAGCGACCTTAGAAAGTGATTTAGGCGGTTCGCCCGGGTTAGCTGAAATCTTAAATTCAATTTTATCAAATCCCGTTGACGATAAATTGCCTTTTTCAAAATTAACAAAAAACTGCATTTTAGGCATATCGAGAAACGAAAGTTCATCCTTGACTTTTTTCTCAAAATCAGAGGCAATCTTTTTCCTCTCGTTTGAAAGTTTTTCGGCAAGTTTTACGGTTTCATTTAATAAATTATCATATTCCCTATTAAGCCTTTCAAGTTCCTCATCTGCAAAAAGAATTGAATTTCTCTTTTCCTTGGCATTTTCAAGAAAAGCAAGCATTTCTTCTTCATTTTTTCCGTATTTATTTGAAAATTTATAATAAAGGTCAAGCCTTTCATCAATCATCTCAATTTCTTCGGGTGAAAAATCAATCGACATTAAAAGCGCTTCAGCCTTATCCTTGGCAAGTTCCAACTTATCATTGATATCGTTGAAAACGTCAAAAATTTCTTTTGTTTCATCAAATTTAAAAAGCATTCTTGAAACATCGTTGCACGCTTGCTCAACACCGGCATTTTCATCATCACCGTTAATAGTTGAAACGGCAAGATTAAGCGCTTTAATAATATCCTCGCTTTTTTGGATAAGTTCACGCTTTTTAGCAAGCTTTTCTCTCTCGCCAATCTTAATATCAGCCGCTTCAAGTTCATCAATTTGGAAATTGAGAATTTCAAGCTGCTTTTCCTTGTCACTTTCGTCATTTGCAAGGGATTTTAATTTTCTGCGAACTGAAATAAGCTTTTTAAATGTATTTTTATAATCATTCAATACCGATTTATCGTTCAAAAGCATATCGATATATGTATATTGCAAATCGGGATTTAAAAGTGCCTGACTGTCATGCTGACCGTGAACATTAACGAGAAGTGAGCTAATCTCCTTGAGCATAGAAACTGTAACGGCTTTACCGTTTACTTTACAAAGAGATTTACCGTTTGACGATATTCTACGGCTTAAAAGAAGCGAATTACCGTCCTCAAGTTCAATATCAAGTTCTTTTAACTTATCACAAACCGCACTGCAAATATCGTCAAAATAAGCGCTTACAAATGCATAATCCGTACCGTATCTGACAAGCTCTCTTGATGTACGCTCACCCATAATTGCATTAATTGAGTCAACAACAATAGACTTACCAGCACCGGTTTCACCGGTCAAAACGTTAAGCCCGTTGCTGAAATCAACGCTTGCCTTTTCAATAACAGCTATATTTTCAATGTCAAGAGTTCTTAGCATTTAAAATCTTCTCCATATTCATTGTAAATATTTTTGCAAAATCCTCTGTTTTACAAAGGACAAAAATCGTATCATCACCGCTGATTGTGCCTACAACGCCTGTCCACTCCATAGAGTCAATAGCGGTACAAACGGCAACTGCCATACCTGAAAAGCATTTGATACAAACAATATTTTGGGCATATTCCACATTAATAATAGATTCGCCGAAGATACCGCCTGTCCTTCGTGCATTTTCATTATTGTTCTTTTTGCCCGTGGAATAAATATATCTTCCTTTATCGGAAAGTTCTTTAACAAGGCGCAATTCTTTAATATCACGTGAAATTGTTGCCTGTGTTACCTCATATCCGTTTTTTAAAAGAAAAGCCTGCAATTCCTCTTGCGTTTCGATATCGTTAGAATTGATGAGTTCTAATATTTTAGCGTGTCTTCTCTTCTTCATTTATACTCTCCTCTCAATAATCTTCTTATTAAGAATTTCGTAAAAGTTTTCAGGTTTAAGCTTTATAAGCTTTGTTTTTATATCCGATGTTTTAATATGTATTTCACAATCGGGTGCCAAATTAACGGCTTCCTGACCGTCAACCGTCATAATCGGCGAATTATTTTGGTCGTTATTGGCAGTTATTATCAATTCCTTATCGGATGAAAAAATAATACTTCTGTCCATAAGAGAATGCGGACAAATCGGAGTTTCGATAATACAATCGGCTTCAGGGCTTACAACGGGTCCGCCTGCCGCCATTGAATAAGCAGTAGAGCCTGTCGGAGTTGAAATAATAACACCGTCGCTTCTCATATTTGAAACATTCCTGCCGTCACAAGTAATCGAAACATCAATAAGCCTTGCGAAGTCACCTCTTGAAACAACAATATCATTCAAGCAATGATGAGAAGAAATCACTTTTCCTCCCCTTTCGATTGTTGCTTTGAGCATAAGACGTTCATCAATAATATAGTCATTATTAATAAGCTTTGCAAGTAAACCAAGCTCATCTCTTTCAAGGCCGCTCATAAAGCCGAGCCTGCCTGCGTTAATACCAAGTGCCGGTTTGCCCAAAAATGCGGCTTTTTTTGCAATATTCAGTGTAGTACCGTCGCCGCCGATAGCAATTGCGCAATCGCAAATTGACATAGCCTTATCAAATATTTCAAATTTCGCTTTGGTGTCAACGAATATATCCTTATGTTCTTCAGGAACATAGACCTCTGCACCGCCGCTTATAAGCTTATTAACAACATTAACTGCAAGGTCGCATACACCGTTATTATTTAGATTTGGAAAAACTGAAATAATCATTATAATTCCTCGTGTGATTTATATACTAATTGTTTAGCGTCTACATTATCATATACAATCGGTTCGTTTGATTTTAAAAGATAAATCAAATATTCAATATTACCCTCGGGACCTTTTATCGGTGAAAAATCAAGACCTGCAACGCTAAAACCGTTTTCAATTGCCAATCCGATTACCTTTTCACAAACTTCAAGGTGTGTTGCCGGGTCGCTTACAACTCCTTTTTTGCCAACTTTTTCTCTTCCGGCTTCAAACTGCGGCTTGATAAGGCAAACAGCACTGCCGTCATCTTTTAAAAATTTATTGAGATTAGGCAAAATATGTTTAAGAGATATGAAAGAAACATCAACTGACGAAAAATCGATTTTATCTTTAATTTGCTCGTCTGTGACATATCTGAAATTAGTTCTTTCCAAATTTACAACTCTGTCATCGGTACGAAGTTTCCAAGCAAGTTGACCGTAGCCGACATCGACCGAGTAAACTTTAACCGCACCGTTCATAAGCATACAATCCGTAAATCCGCCTGTTGAAGCGCCTACATCCATACAGATTTTGCCGTCAAGCGAAATAGGAAAACACTCCATAGCCTTTTCAAGTTTTAAACCGCCACGGCTGACATACTTTAAAGTTTTGCCACGAACTTCAATAATATCGTCGTCTTTTACATCTTTACCCGCTTTATCGGATTTTTGATTATTTACATATACTATGCCTGACATAATAATTGCTTTTGC
Source organism: uncultured Clostridia bacterium (assembly GCA_945874765.1). GTDB lineage: Bacteria > Bacillota > Clostridia > Oscillospirales > Acutalibacteraceae > Eubacterium_R. The sequence continues at coordinate 55,621 of CAMCHQ010000009.1, read as the reverse complement.
CTTTTCCCTGCTCTCGGCAAGACCTTTTTCAACCAAAGCAACGTCAAGTCTTGTTTTATTCTTAGCCATTATTGACCTCTTTAATAATAGAATTCATATCCAAATTATAATGTTCAAGCTGACGGCAAACACTTGCCTGCTTTACAAATTCATCATCTATTGCAATATGTTTAAAATGAACATTAATATCATTTTCAATTAACAAAGACGCAAATATTTCACCGACCGAACCGCTTTTTACGCTTTCCTCATAAAAATAAACGGTCTCGCAATTTCTCAGATATTCAACAACACTTTCATCAATCGGTTTAATCTTATTAAGCTTAATCAAGAATGTATCGTCAAGTTCATTTAATGCTTTTGCACATTCACAAAATTCTCTGCCGTATGAAACAATACACTTTTTCTTATTTGTGTCGCCAATGACTGTATAATTTTCGTGATTATACTCATATTCAACCGGAATATCACATTGACAGCCACGTGGATACCTGACTGCAACTGCGCCGTCAATTTTATAAATTGCCTGATAAAACATTGCTTCAAGTTCGTCAAAGGTAGACGGTGCAAAAACAGTCAAACCGACAACCGAATTAAGAAAAGAAGTATCAAATACGCCTTGATGACTTTCACCGTCCTCGCCGACAAAACCTGCACGGTCAATTGCAAAAATCACCTTTAAATTTTGCATTGCAACGTCGTGAATAAGTTGGTCATAAGAACGCTGCAAAAATGTAGAATAAACGGCAAATACAGGAATAAGCCCGTTTTTGGCAAGTCCGCTTGAAAATGTTACGGCGTGCTGTTCGGCAATACCGACATCAAAAAACCTTTTTGGATATTGCTCGGCAAACTTGCAAAGACCGGTACCCTCAGCCATAGCGGCGGTTACACAACAGATACGTGCATCTTTTTGCGCAAACTTGCACATAGTTTCACCAAAGCAGGCAGAAAAATTCTTACCGCTGCTTGTAGGCTCACCTGTATTTATATCAAATTTACCTATACCGTGAAACTGGGTAGGATTTTTCTCCGCAGGATAATATCCCTTACCTTTAACTGTATTCACGTGGATTAAAACAGAATGGTTATGAGCTTTTGCGGCGTTAAACACATCAACAAGCGCATCAATATCATGCCCGTCAATCGGACCGTAATATCTAAATCCCAAATCTTCAAAGAAAGTGGATTTGTAAACCATTTTTCTGATTTTGGTATTAATATATGTGAAAAATCTGTTTATTTCAGTACCTACTTTCGGTATTCTTGAAAGTTGATGCTGAAATTTGGATTTAAACGTAACATACCTTTTGGAAGTACGGATAGTAGTCAAATTTTTAGCCATTGAGCCGACATTTTTGCTGATAGACATATTGTTATCATTTAAAACTACTATAAGATTGCTGTTATCATTACCGGAATTGTTAAGTGCTTCATAAGCAAGACCGCCTGTCAAAGCACCGTCACCGATAACGGCAACAACCTTGCCCTTTTCGCCTTTTATCTGTTTAGCCCTTGCAAGACCGACAGCGGCAGAAATAGAGGTAGAACTGTGACCTGACGAAAAGATATCGTGCTCACTTTCAACCGGACGGGTAAAACCGCTGATACCGCCCTCGGTACGCAAAGTAGAAAACTTGTCCTTTCGACCGGTAAGAATTTTATGCGTATAGCATTGATGACCTACATCAAATACAATTTGGTCAACCGGACTGTTAAAAACTTTATGCATTGCAACGGTAAGTTCGACAACACCCAAGTTAGAAGCAAGATGACCGCCTGTTTTGGAAACGGTATTAATCAAAAGTTCTCGGATATCGGCACACAGTTCTTCAAGTTCTTTATCATTCAGTTTTTTTAAATCTTTGGGAGAATTAACCCTATCAAGAACAGACATATTATTTCTCTTTTCAATCTTTAAAACTATTTTTTACGATTAATAAGCGATAAAGCAAGCGCTTTCAAAAATTCGCTGTTTTCAAATACGCTAAGTTGATTAATTGCTGCATTTGTAAGTTTCTTAACATCGGATTTTGCCTTTTCGATTCCGACAAGAGTAGCATAAGTGGTCTTTTCATTTTCCGCATCGGAACCTACCGGCTTGCCAAGTACCTTTTCATCACCGACAATATCCAAAATATCATCTTGAATTTGGAATGCAATACCGAGAGAATACGCAAATTTTGAAGCAGCGGACATCTTTTCCTCATCGGCACCTGCACTTATACAACCCATAAGACAAGCGGCAGAAATGAGGGCACCCGTTTTCATTCTATATACATTTAAAAGCTGCTTAACGCTCGGATTTTCCTTTTCATAAATAAGGTCGATAACCTGACCGCCAATCATTCCGCCGACGCCTGAATTTTGAGCAAGTAGAAGAGAGGCAGAAACCTTTTTATCATCTGAAAGGTCACTCGACGCAATAATTTCAAATGCGTGCGTTAAAAGAGCGTCGCCTGCCAAAAGAGCGGTATCCTCACCAAATGCTTTATGACAACTTGGCTTGCCTCTTCTCAAATCATCATTATCCATACAAGGCAAATCATCGTGAATGAGGCTGTATGTATGAACATATTCCATAGCGCAAGCAAAAGGTAATGCATCGTCACGGCTGCCGCCGCAAGCCTGTGCAAATTCAAGCGCAAAAATAGGTCTGAGCCTTTTACCGCCGTTTACAAGGCTGTATTCCATAGCCTGAACAACGCTTTCCTGACCGTCTTTACAATCGGGAAGGAAAGATAAAAGCGTATGTTCGACTTTTTTTATATCATTTGTAAGAATATTATTAAACTCTGTTTCAGTCATCGTTATTCTCCTTAGTAAGCATAGTTATCTTTTGCTCGGCTTTTTTAAGTTTTTCACTGCAGATACCTGCAAGTTTTGTTCCTTTTTCAAAAAGCTTAATGCTTTCATCAAGGGACGCAGTACCGTTTTCAAGCTTATTAACTATTTCGTCAAGCTCTTTAATAGCGTCTTCATATTTTATTTCATCACTCATTAGGCGTTACCTCTTTAACAATACATTTTGATTTTCCGTTAGTGAAAGTTACATCTATCGCATCACCGACCTTGATATCATTAACATCACCGACGGTTTTGCCGTCAATTGAAGTAAGGGTATAACCTCTTAAAAGAATTTTTAGAGGGCTTAATGCATCAAGACGTGAAATTTTATTTTTTAAATCATTTGATTTTTGCTCTAACAAATACGAAAATCCGTCAAAAAGACGTGTCTGCAAAACTTCTAAATCATCACTTTTTTGATTAATATAATCATTCATATTTTCAAGCGGTGTATTAATAAGCAAATTATCAAGTTTTTGATATTCCTTATCGATTTTATTATACAAAAGCGAAGAAAGTCTGTTTTTAATATCATCTAAATAACTAATTAAAGCAGATGAATCGGGTACGGCAAGTTCTGCCGCCGCACTCGGTGTGGGTGCTCTTAAATCAGCTACAAAATCGCATATCGTATAATCTGTTTCGTGACCGACAGCGGAAATAATCGGTGTATTACACTCAAAAACAGCTCTTGCAACCTGTTCGGTATTAAATGCCCACAAATCTTCAAGCGAACCGCCGCCTCTGCCGACAATGATAACGTCTATATCATCTCGGCAATCGAGTATCTTAATTGATTTGCAAATATCATCCGGTGCACTGTCACCTTGGACAACAGTCGGCACAATGACAAGTTCGGCAATCGGATATCTTCTTTTGGTAATGTTTTTTATATCCTCGACAGCCGCACCCATATCGGAAGTTGCAACACCGATTTTCCTCGGAAATTTCGGAACCGGTTTTTTATAAACCTCATCAAACAAGCCTTCTTTTGAAAGCTTTTCTTTCAGCTGTTCAAATGCAATTGCGAGAGTGCCTATACCGTCAGGCTGCATATCGTCAACATAAAGCTGGTAATTTCCGTCTTTATCATAAACAGAAATTCTGCCCCTGCAAAGCACCTTCATTCCGTCATTCGGTTTAAATTTAAGTCTGCTCGCATTAGAGGAAAACATAACAGCTTTTAACTGAGAGTTTTCATCTTTAAGCGTAAAATACATATGTCCCGAACGAAAATAATGAAGAAAATTGCTTATTTCACCCACAATATAAATATTCTTCAAATGCACATTTTCGTCAAGAATTGCTTTGATATAAGTATTAACTTGTGTTACCGTTAAAGCGTTAATATTCATATATTATCTTTCAAATAGGCATAAATCGCAACGCCTGCCGCATTATCGCAACTAAACTCCGGCTTTGCAAAATATGCAGAAAATTTATTTGTTATATTAGTTTTAATAAGTGTATTCGACATTACTCCGCCTGCAAAAACAAGCGGTAAATTGCCGTATTTTTCAAGTAAAAGCTCTGTCATTTTTTCAAGTGACGCCGATATATAAGACAGAACAAATTTTGATACGTCCTGCTTACTCTCACCTTTTTCAATCATAGCCTTAGCTTTATTTTCAACACCCGAAAGAGAACAGTCAAGACCTTTCACATATGGCTTAATTTTATAACTTTTATCGCTTAAAAGTGAAAGAGCGTCAAGTTCTTTACCGCAAGGAAAATCAAGTCCAAGAAGAACCCCTGTCCTGTCAACAGCCTGTCCCGCTTTTAAATCAAGACTTTGGGCAATAATTTGAGCCTTAACAATTTCGTCTTTATCAGGTGTAACCAAAAGCGCTTCCGTTGTTCCGCCGCTTACGTGAAACGCAATAAATTCTTGATTTATTAAATCAAGCCTGTCGACAGAATAAAGCGCCGCTAAAATATGACCAACCTGATGAGAAGTTGAATAAAGTTTTGACAATGTAAACTTTGAAACAGCAGTGGCAACCGATTTACCTACCATAAAACAAGGCATATAGCTTTTTTCAATATTTCTCGGCCTCGTGCTCACTGCAATTGCGTCAATATCGGATTTATCATATTCAAGAGCGTTTAAAATTTCAGGCATATTAACGGTATGCTGAAAAACCGCATCGCTTTGCCTAAGCCCACGTTCACCAGATTTAACTTGCAAAAGCTTTTTTGCCTGAACGATATTTTCACCGTCATACAAAGCTAACGAGGTTGTATAATTGCTTGTATCAAATCCGAGATACATAATTAACCCCTTGCCACTGCGCCGAGAACGCCGTTAATATATGATGCGTCATCACTTGAAGCATATTTTTTTGCAAGTTCAACCGCTTCATTAATAGCAATACTGTCGGCAACGTCCTCAACATTTTTCATTTCATAAAGCGCTACATAAAGAATTGCAAGCGTAACTTTCGGAAGTCTTGATACTTTCCAGCTTTTTGAATATTTATTAATTGTTTCGTTTAATTCGTCTTTTGAGCCTTTAACTCCGATAAACACGTCTTTTGCATACTTGCTTACAGCCTCAACATTTTCACTGTAAAGCTCGATAACCTCATCAATATCTTCACCGCTTGAAAAAAGCCCTTCAAACGTTAAAAGAAACGCCTGCTCTCTCATTTCACTTCTTTTCATCTGCTATATCTCCTAAAAATTTATGCAAAATAAAATGCCGACAAAAATTTTATTGTCGGCAGATTTTGTTACTCTTCAGTTTCACAAGGTTCATTAGAGCTTACAGGCTCTTCAAAATCAATACCGGCTACAATAACATTAACTTTAGTTACAAGCTTACCTGTCATATTTTGAACAGATTCCTTAACCGCACTTTGCACCTGAGTTGCAACAGTTTGGAATTTCTTACCGGGTGCGATATTAATATAGATGCTTATAGTAAAGCTGTCATTTTCCTGCTTAATTCTTACAGGGCTCATAACTTTAAGACTGCCCTGCTTAATTGTATTTACAACGTCAACCGGCTTGTTACAAAAAGACGATACACCGTCAACGTCCTTAGCCGCATTAACCGCTATTGATGAAAGAACCTCATCGGATATAATAAGCTCACCCATAGAGCTTTTAGATATTATTTCCATAATTAAGCCTCCTTAATTTTGAACCATTATAACACAAACTGAATAAATATACAAGATATTAATATAAAATAATTAAGAAATTAGTTTGACTGAATAATAGTAACATCCTCATAGCTGCAACCGAGTTGGGAAACGGTTATCTCTTTAATCTGCAAAATAGTTTGGTCTGTCAAATCCTTTGAATCAACGATTACATTAACCTTTGTTGCGTCCTCATTAATGACTGCAAGACAATTATTTACGCCTTTTGCCTTAACAAGAGTTTCAATTTTGTTTTCAATAGATATTATGTCCGAAATCGAAGCAATTTTATCAGCTGCGGCAATATGCGCTTTATCTGTATCTTTTGTTGAGTCAACAATTTTTTGAAGTTTTTCAAGACTTTCATCTCTTGCGGTTTGTCTGTCAACTCTTGCCGAAGAAAAATAAGCGCTTTCTTTTACCGGCTGAGTAGTCGTTGCGTCAACATATGTCGCTTCACCCAAAACCTTATCTCTGCTCGACGAAATGGAACTTACCTTTGCCGATATATCACTGTTTTCCCAATACCAATTGCCGGCAACACCCACGCCGAGTAAAAGCAGGAAGCAGCAGGCAACAATACGTGTACTTCTCGCTCTGCGCTTTTTTATTTGTTCTTCCGTGAGTATCGGTTTTTCTTTTTTCTTCTTTTTCGTCTTATCTTTTTGCTTATTTTCTTTTTTCAAAGTAATCACCCTTTTGATTTAATTTTTGAAACAGAAACTCTGTTTGCTGATATATTAAAAAGAGATGTAACGGTATTGATAACCGCCTCTCGAACCTCTACATTATCCCCTCCCGAACAAACAACGCTCACACCCTGAACGGTAGGATATTTTTCCTTAATAAGGAGTGCTTTTTCGCCGTTTTGCGAATCATATAATACATATTCGTCTTTGTTGCTTTGATAGTTTTCGTCATTCTTGTTTTCGCTGTCGGTTGCGTAGATGTTTTCGTTGCTGTATTCAAAAGTAATCATCACCTCACACTCGCCTACTCCGTCAATTGAAGAAACAATATCCGTAAGTTTTTTCTCTGTTTGTTCGCTGTATTGCGAATAATCAAATGAAACCTCTTCTCCTTTAGTATTTTTACTGTTGTCATTTGACTGAAACAGTGATGAAAAAGCGATTAAGATTATTGCGACAAGCCCTAAAGCGACAATTATTTTCACTCTTTTTCCGTCCGATTTTAATATAAAATTTACTGCGTCCTTAATTTTATTCACCAATGTAATACACCTGCGCATTTATTCCTAGTTTATCAAAAATATATTTTTTAACCTCTGATTTATCATAGTCGTTTAATATATATATTTCAGCCGATTTGATATAAAGCTCATTATCGTTAATTTTCACTTTAAGTTTTGCCTTTGAATTTTTATAACCGGCGTCACTGAGCGTTTTTTCTATATTCGATTTGATTATCGCACCGTAAGATTCTTCTTCATTTTCCTCTTGCTTTTCGCTGATTGAATTTATATTGTCAAAATCAAAATTTAATCCGTTTGCTTTGATGGGAGCGATAAATGATATCATAATGAAAACAGTTATAATTATTTTTCCTACTTTGCCGTTAGCGCCTTTAGGCAAAAGCAGAGAAAAAATCACGGAAAAGATAAGAGTAATGCAAACCGTATACGTCCATTCATTTAAATACTTCATACACTCACCGTTTTTGATGCTACTAAAATTCCCAAAGAAATGATTGTTGTTACCATTGACAATATCAAAAGTACATTGATTATTAACAAAGCACTTGAAAACGCTTCCAAAACCGTGCTTGATTCGCTGTCAAAAAACACTTTGGAAAAGATATTTGCGACCGATATTGAAAGCCTCCACAATGTTGTGTTTATTATTGCCGGCAAAAATATGGCGGATATAGCGATAATTCCCACTATTCCGACGCTTGTTTTAATCAAACTTGAATAGCTTTGAATCGACAAAAGCCCTTCGCTTATCGAACTGCCGATAATCGGCACAACAGAATTGATGGCAAACCTTACAGACCTTAAACCGAGTGCGTCGGATCTTGATGCGACAGCCGTTTTAAGCGACAGATATGACACAAAAACTGCCGATAAAGCCGAAATTGCTTTTGTAATCAAATTTCTTAAAGCGGACACAATACTTCCCATATTTAGGTCACGTCTTACAGATGAGCAGACAGATATTCCCATAAATGAATTTACAACGGGTAAAAATATGTTAGAAGATATGAAATTAAGTGCCTGAGAAAACAAAAGTAAACTTCCGTTTACCGTAAACGACGTCATGGCGCCGCCGCTTGAGGCGCAAATAATGCAAAAAACCGGAAAGAAAGCATATGTAAAATCCGAGCATAGTTTGATTGCCGCACAGGAAAGCTTAATTGAAGGGTAGACCTGCGTTACCAAGAATATCGCAATCACAAGATTTGAAATTGTAGCATAAATATCGGAAACAGAATCTTGCGCCAGACGCATATCAAATGATTTAACTATCGATGACAATATCACAAAGCAAATTAATATCAGGCAACATTTGAAAGGTCCCTGCACGTTTTTTGAAAAAACCGACACAATATAATCAATTATCTGTTTAAATGATATACTGCTGATATTTTCATAATTAAAATCTTCAATTCCGAGTTCTTCCAAAAGATTCGACGTATCGTCATCAAGCAAATCAAAAGAGGACAAATCATACTCTTCTATTTGGTTTTGATAATCCTCATTTATACTTTGAGCACAGCAAGTTGACGGTAAAGCAATAATTATCATCAAAATAAAAAAAGCGAACAAATTTATTTTTCTTTTCATTTAAGCATTCCTAACATAATATCCATAATTGTTGTAAAAAGCGGCAATGAGGTTACAAGAATAATAATTTTTGCCGAAAGTTCGGTTTGATTTGCAAGTGTATTTTCCCCGTTATCCCTGCATAAATCCGAAAGCAACTGGGCAATCATTGATATACCGAGGATTTTCAGCATTATTTTGATATAAGGAGATAAGATTGATACTTTTGAGCTTATTGACGTCAGTTTATCAACTATTCCTTTTAAATCGTTTGATATAAGCGTGAAAATAATTACTGCGCAAACAATATTTACAAAAAGTGTAAACTCTCTTGAATAATTTTTCAGCACAATATTAATTATCAACGCCGTCAATATAATTCCTACAACCTTAATCATAAGTCAAAAAGCGATTTAACGGTTGAAAACAAATTGCTTATCTGCGGAATAATCATCATTAATACAACTATTACCCCCGCAAGTGTTGTAAGCATTGCCTGCTCTTCTCTTCCGCTTCTTATTAAAACCATATTAAGCACAGCCACTATTATTCCTATTGCAGCTATTTTAAAGATAAAATTAATATCCATTTATCCTCCTATATCAGCAAAATTGCCGTTATGCACCCCACACTGAAGCCGAGAGCGTATATAATTTTACAGTGCGAAGAATAATATTGCCGATAATCTTCTTTTAATAATCTGAAAGTTTCGCAAAATTCAAATGCCTTATTGATTTGCGTTTGTGTATCGAATTTACCTATCGATGACAAATAGTCGCTGATTTTATCGTTTTCATCCTTTTTTAACGGAGAGGACGAATAAATATCGTTTAAATCAATATTTTTCAGCTTTTCACAATTGTTTAACAAGGCGAATATTTTTTCGGTCTCGGGCAAAGTTGTATTTAACAAAACCATTACCTTTGAGCCTAAAAATATCATTTTATCGCAATAATCGATTTTGCTTTTTTCATATTTACATATTATCGCCGAAAGGAGTGTTGAGCTTACGATAATCATTATTATTCCTGCCGTTTTCAATTTCTTCCTCCGTCAAATCAATAATATCAAACCCTTCATCAATCCCACGTAAAAATACTATATATGAAAATTCACGTGTTGATAAAAGTTCGGTCGCAATTTGATTTCTCAATAAATCCTCAACAGATTTTAAATGAATCGATAAAATAAACGATGTTCCGCTTGAAAATCCGAATTTAATTGCCTCTACTTCATTCATATTACCTATCTCGTCGCAAACAATAATTTGTGGTGAAAGCGTTCTTACAGCCATTTCGATGCCTTTATCTTTTTTATAAGATGAAATAATATCGGTATTAATTCCAATATCAAAACCGGAGGAAAGTTCTTTTCTCTCGTCAATAACGCTTATTTTTCTGTATTTTCCGGCATACCCGCTTGATAAAAGACGTGCCATATCTCTTAAAACAGTCGTTTTTCCGCTTGCCGGAGGTCCTGCAACGATAACACTCGGCGTTGATTTGGTATAAAGAATATTCAAAATATTTCTTGAACAGTTTTCAATACTGTGCGATATTCTGAAATTTAAGCCGTTTATATTTTTAACACTTGATACAAAGCCGTTTTTATATACCGCTTCCCCGGCTATGCCTACTCTTGAGCCAAACCTGTCGGTTACATAGCCTTCAACCATCGTTTGCATATTTGTGTGGTATGAATTATTGCAAAGACTGTCAAGTATAAATATAAATTCTTCATCATTTATACATCTAGAATCTTCAACAAAATGGTTGATAAGCTTGTCATATTTGCTGATAAAAAAAGGCTTGTCGAGTATGTAAATAATAATAGGCTTATCAACTCTCAGCCTTATTTCGGTTATTTTTGATAAAACCGAGATATCAAATGATAAAAAACATTTTTTTAAATCATTCGGAAAATGTTCCAAAACAGAAAATATATTGTCCATAAAATCACCTTGCTTAATAATATGCTAAAATTCAAAAAGATATAACAAAATTTCAGTTGAAGTAAAAAAACAAATGTGATATTATATGTATATAATTATTTATTACACGGAGTGCAGTAATGAACAACGCATTAGATATTAATACAAAAACAAATAAATTTATAAACGGCGAAACAATCAGCTATACTCTTATGTCTGCAATTTCGCTTTTTGTTCTGTTTGCTTTAAAACAGATTTTAAAAGTATTTTTAGGTGTTGCGGTGGCACCGAGCTGTATTATCGCATTTACGGTTGCAAGCATTGTTTCGTTTTTTCTTGAAAGAAAATTTGTTTTCGGCAAAAAAATATTAGCGTCAAATACCAAACAAATCATATTTTTTATAATCAGAGTTGCCGTCAACTTCGGCTTTTATAAACTTGCAGAGTTCGGTTTTTACAATCTGCTTGATATGCCGATTACTTTCTCTTGGTTTATCGCTGTTATAACCTCATTTTTATTTAATTACGTATATGACAGAACACTTGTTTTCGATTGCGGATATGAAGCGATAAGCGTAAAACAGTCAAGAATATATAAAGTATTTTTTAAAAACAGATACGTTTTCCTTTCAGGCGCTTTGGCACTTTTATGTATAAGCGTTCTTTATATCATTTATTCTACATTTCCGTTTGGCGATACAACAGTTATGAGAATGGACCTTTATCATCAATACGGTCCGCTTTTTGCAGAGCTTTATGACAGAATTGTTGAGCACAAAAGCTTGCTTTATTCTTGGACAACCGGCGGCGGTTCAAGCTTTTTAGGTAATTATCTTAACTATCTTTCAAGTCCGCTTTCGTTTTTAATCTTTCTTTTTGACAAGGAAGATATCTCTCTTGCAATTACATTTTTGGTTGCTTTAAAATGCATATTAAGTGCAACCACATTCAGCTATTATTTAAAAAGCAGCTTTGGCAAGGATAATTATTATGTGAGCGTATTCGGCGTTCTCTACGCATTCAGTGCATATTTTCTTGCTTATTATTGGAATATAATGTGGCTCGACGGAATGATTATGCTTCCGCTTATTGCCCTTGGAATTGAAAGAATATTCAATAAAGGTGACATAAAACTTTATACAGTCTCAATGATTGTTCTCTTCTTTGCAAATTATTATATGGGATTTATGAGCTGTATATTTGCAGTAATATACTTTTTAGCATACTTCATTATTTCTTACAAAAACGAGGGAAAGCTTAATCCTAACGCAAAGTTTGAGAAAAAATATTCAACCAAAGCATTAATGAATAACTCGTTTATTAATCGAGGCGTTAAGTTTGCTTTTGCAAGTATTCTTGCGGCAATGTTTTGTGCAATAACTTTAATACCTGTATTTATGATATTAAAGAACAGTTCCGCAACTTCAGGAACATTTCCCGATTCGTTCACAAGTTACTTTGACCTGCTTGACTTTATAACATCGCATTTTGCAATTCTTGAAACAACTATCAGAAGCAGCGGCGACAACGTTTTGCCAAATGTTTATACGGGAATTTTAACGCTTGTTTTACTTCCGTTATTCCTTATTAACGATAAAATCAGCCTTAAAGAAAAAGCAACATATGTTCTTTTGATGATATTCTTTATTTTTAGCTTTAATAATAACTGTGCTAACTATATTTGGCATGCGCTCCACTTCCCTAACGACTTACCGTATCGTTTTTCATATATGTATTCATTCATAATAGCCGTTATGGGATATAAAACTTTAATTAATTTCAAAGCAATTAAAGTTAAGGATATTGTATATTCAGGGCTTGGAATTATCGCAATTGTTATTGTTACGCAAAAATTCCTTACCAACAAAATGACTAACAACACCATTTATGCAACAATTATTTTGGTTGCGCTTTGGTGCGGTTATCTTCTTATTGCAAAGAATAAAAATATTCAAAAGAAGCTGACGGCATTTGTTTTGATTGTTTTCTTGGTCGGAGAAACTGTAATTAGTGCAGTTACCGGAATACCTCTTAATCAGGAAAACGGAAGCTATAAGGAAAATTATGCCACATACACAAATGCGATAAACTATATTAACTCAAATGATAAGGATTTTTACAGAACAGAGCTTTGCTACCTTAACACTCGTATGGACCCTGCATATTACGGATATAACGGTATATCTGTATTTTCCTCAATGGCTTATGAATCGTATGCCGAATTGCAACACAGTTTGGGTATGTTCGGAAACAGAATTAACAGCTACACTTATAATACGCAGACACCTGTTTACAATATGATGTTTAACATAAAATATTTAATTCAAACAGATGTAAGCCTTGCTCCGTCATCAAATCTTTACAAAAAGATATATACAACTGCCGATAAAAAGGCTAATGTATATGAAAACAAATACAACCTTCCTATTGCTTATTGCGTTAATTCATATGTTGAGGACTGGATTACAGATGAAGGAAATCCTTTTGAAATTCAAAGTGATTTTGTAAAACTTGCGACAGGTTATTCAAATGTATTTAAAAAAGTTGATTATATTAGTACCGACTTTGACGGCGTAACAGGTGATGATGTTACGGAAAACGGAACGTATTGGCTTAATAAAAGCGACGCATCATCAACTTACGGAACTGAAACAATAACTTTATCCCCTACTATTGACGGCAATCTCTATCTCTATGTTAAATCAAGCGATTTAAAGAGCATTACGGTCAATTCGGAAAAGGTATCCGATATTACCCAAAATACAGATGAAGAATATATACTCGACCTCGGCTTCCACAATAAGGGCGACGAGGTTAAGGTCTCGCTTGACGGCGGAACAATGGAAAGTGAAAGCACATCATTTGATATTTATTGTTACAGTTGTGATGACGCCGTGCTTAAAAATGCTTATAATTCTCTTTCGAAAAATACAATTAAAGTAACATCTTATAACGACACGTCTATTAAGGGTACAATTTCTGCAAAAGAAAATTGTTATTTATATTCATCAATTCCTTATGATGACGGTTGGAGCGTATATGTAGACGGCAAGAAAGCGGAAACGTTTGAAATTGGCGGCACACTTCTTGCAATCGAATTAACTCCTGGCAATCATCAAATCGAATATAAATACACCCCTTCTGGCTTTGTTTACGGCATAGCAATTACGGCAGTTACTGCATTGGGATTATGCGGTTATTATATATTCACTAAATCTTCTTTAAAACTCAACAAAAGAGGCAGAAAAAAGGAAGAAAATCTTGTTGAATAAATAAAAATCGGTATAATTCTAAAAAATCTATTTACAATAATCTGCTTTTATTGTAGAATACACGTGAACATTTGAGAGGAGTTTCATATACTATGGCAAGACAAACAGCAATAAGCATTAACACTATTCCAATCGGACCGCTTGGCATTATCGGTATGCCGGGTTGTGAGGAATTAACCGACAAGATTGACAAATACCTTGTTAAATGGCGTAAAACACAGGCAAGCGAACATGCTGAGTCAATTGCATTTTTCGGTTATCAAAGAGATACTTACAAAATTGATGTATCTATTCCACGTTTCGGCAGCGGTGAAGGTAAAGGTGTAATTAACGAAAGCGTAAGAGGCTACGATATTTACATTGTATGTGATGTATTTAACTACAGCTGCAGCTATGATATGTATGGCAGAAAGGTTTATATGTCACCTGATGACCATTTTGCAGACCTCAAGAGAGTTATTTCGGCACTTTGTTCAAAGCCTAAAAGAGTATCGGTTATTATGCCAATGCTTTATGAAGGCAGACAGCACAAAAGAAGTTCAAGAGAATCACTTGACTGTGCAATGGCACTTAAAGAGCTTGTTCATCTCGGCGTTGAAAATATTATCACTTTTGATGCTCATGACCAAAGAGTACAAAACGCTATTCCGGACAAGTCATTTGAAAATGTTATGCCTACATATCAAATGATTAAGGCTCTTGTTAATAATGTTGATGATTTAAAGGTAGACAAAGACCATTTAATGATTATCTCTCCTGACGAGGGTGCACTTCACAGATGTATTTATTTTGCAACACAGCTCGGTGTTAATCTCGGTATGTTCTATAAGAGAAGAGATTATACAAGAGTTGTAAACGGCAGAAACCCAATCGTTGAGCATCAATACCTCGGCGATTCCGTAAAAGGCAAGGATATCATTATTGTTGACGATATGATTTCATCAGGCGAATCAATGCTTGAAGTTGCTATGAAGCTTAAAAACTTAGGCTGCGGCAGAATTTTCGTATGCACAACTTTCGGTCTTTTCTGCAACGGTCTTGACGTATTCGATAAAGCATATAAAGACGGTATATTCTACAGAGTATTCACAACAAACGGTGTATATCAGACACCGGAACTTTTAAGCAGAGAATGGTATGTAAGCGTTGAACTTTCAAAATATGCAGCATACTTTATTGATACATTAAATCACGATATGTCGGTATCAAGTCTTCTTGACTGCTCTGCAAAAATCGACGCTTTGTTAAAAAATAAAGGTTTAAAGGACTAAGATATTATGTCAAACGTAAAATTGTCTAAAGCAAAAATTGCTATAATAGTTGTTGCCGCAGTTATCTTTGCACTTTTGGCAGCCGGCGGAATTTATTGTGTTGCAACTGACCAAAGCCCTGCCAATGCAATCTCGGCTGCAACAGCGCATCAAGACAAACTTGTCGGCAAATGGCAAAGTCAAAAGTCACCGGGATTGTCAGCTTATGTATTTTATGATGACGGTACATACGACTCATATTTATCAACAGTTAATTTCTCAGGTGAATATACCGTAAAGGGTAACAAAATCACTTTGACTAACCCGAACACAAGCGGCGAGGTTGTTTATAAGTATAAAGTAAAAGGCAAGGTACTTACACTCACTCTCATTGAGGACGGCAAGGAATCGGATTCAAACACATATGATTCTGTTGACGAACTTAAAATGAAAACCCTTGCAGATTTAATCGGTGATTCCGTTAAAGACAGCAATACAACCACAACAAAAGCAGAATAACCAAAATACCCCCACGTCAATGACGTGGGGGTTGTTCTATTTACCGTAAATTTTCATATACATTACCAAGGAAGGTGAAATTCTTTGATTGGTAATGTAGAGAAACGTTGCATTGATTTAGGACACTATATAATTGAAACAGGTGCAACGGTCAGGCAAGCCGCAATTGTATTTAACATAAGCAAATCAACAGTACATAACGACGTTACTAAGCGCCTTGCAATGATTAATCCCCTGCTTTGCAGTGAGGTTAAAGAAGTATTAGAGCGCAATAAAGCGGAACGTCATATCAGAGGCGGACTTGCCACAAAAGAGAAATACAGAAAACTAAAAGATAACAAAAGCATTGATTAATAAGTAAAATAATGCTATTATAAAAACAACAAAGCAAAGGAAGTGTAAATATGAAAGTAGGGTTTATAGGTTGCGGAAATATGGCAACCGCCATTATTAACGGAATTACCGCTAACAATGTTGTAAACGAAAATGATATAAACGCTTATGATATTTTTGACGGTGCAACCGGGAAACTTAAAGAAAATATAAATATAAATATTTGCCAAAGCGAAAAAGACGTTGTAAAGTCAAGTGACATTATTTTTCTTGCGGTTAAACCAAACGTTCAGGTAAGTGTTTTAAATAAAATCGACGGTGAAATCAAAGATAAATTGATTATTTCAATCGCAGCGGGAAAAACAATCGAATTTATTGAAAGCAATTTAAAATGCAAGGCAAAAATTGTTCGTGTAATGCCTAATATCAATGCTAAGGTCGGTGAAGCAATTTCAGCTTATTGCTTTAACGATTTAGTTAATGATGAGGATAAGAAAAATGTAGAAAAACTTTTAAACGGAATCGGCAAGGTGCTTTGTCTTGATGAAAATTACTTCCCTCTTTTTGGCGTTATCGGCGGCTGCGGACCTGCTTTTGCATATATGTTTATTGACGCCATGGCACGTGCCGGAGTAAAAAACGGAATGAAAAAGAGTGACGCACTTAAAATTTCCGCTCAGACAGTTTTAGGCAGTGCTAAAATGATACTTGAAAGTGACGAACATCCTTGGCAGCTTATTGATAACGTTTGCTCACCAGGCGGTACTACAATTGAAGGCGTAACCTCACTTCAATCGGACGGTTTTGAAGCTGCAGTACATAACGCAGTTGATAAAGCACTTGATAAAGATAAGAAATTATAATATCGATTAAATGACAAAAAGCTCGGATTTCTCCGAGCTTTTTATTTATACAGAATAATTACATATACTTTTTAATTTCGTCAACCATATCGGTCTTTTCCCAAGAAACGCCGAGGTCTTCCCTGCCCATATGACCGTAAGCGGCAAGCTTTTCATAAATAGGCTTTCTAAGGTCAAGTCTGTCAATAATTGCAGACGGACGAAGGTCAAATACCTTATTAACGATATCGGCAATTTTTTCATCATCAAGTTTACCTGTACCGAATGTATCAACCATAACTGAAACAGGCTTTGCAACACCGATTGCATATGCAAGTTCAACCTCGCATTTATCTGCAAGACCGGCAGCAACAACATTTTTAGCAACCCAACGTGAAGCGTAAGCGGCACTTCTGTCAACCTTAGTTGGGTCTTTACCGCTGAATGCACCGCCGCCGTGACGAGCATATCCGCCGTATGTATCAACAATAATCTTACGTCCTGTAAGACCTGAGTCACCGTGAGGACCGCCGATTACAAATCTGCCTGTAGGATTAACAAAGTACTTTGTATCATCATCAATAAATTCAGCAGGAATAGTAGTTTTAATAACCTTTTCGATAATATCATTTCTAAGCTGAGAAAGCTCAACATCGGCGCTGTGCTGACTTGATACAACAACAGCAGTAACCTTTACAGGCTTATCATCGTCATATTCAACAGTTACCTGAGTTTTACCGTCGGCATAAAGATAAGGCAAAGTACCGTTTTCCCTAACCTCTGTAAGCTTAAGAGCAAGTTTATGAGCAAGGCTGATTGGAAGCGGCATAAGTTCCTTAGTTTCATTGCAAGCATAACCGAACATCATACCCTGGTCACCGGCGCCGTTAAGGTTATATTCATCCTCTTCATCGTTTTTAAGTTCCAATGACTTATCAACACCCATTGCAATATCAGGTGACTGATGGTCAAGAGCAAGTAAAACAGCGCATGTATTGCCGTTAAAGCCTTTCTTATCGTCATCATAACCGATATCACAAATAGTTTTTCTTACGATTGACGGGATATCAACCTTAGCCTGAGTAGTAATTTCACCCATTACAAGAACCTGACCTGTAGTGCAGGTGGTTTCGCAAGCAACACGGCTTTGCGGGTCCTGTTCGAGCATTGCATCGAGAATAGAATCTGAAATTTGGTCACAAATTTTATCAGGATGACCTTTTGTTACAGATTCACTTGTAAACAAATGTTTTGACATAATATATTCCTCTCATCAAAAATATTTGTTAATTGCTTTAGAAAGAAAAAAGCACACGTAACGAGCGTGTGCACTTAGCTATCATCACTCGGTAAGCCGCAGGTATTAGCACCTTACAAATGCAGGTTGCTGTGGTTTCACAGGGCCTGTCCCTCAACCACTCTTGATAAAGCATATTAACATTAATGCTATAATACATCATTAAATTAATAAAGTCAATAAATATTTATAAATATTAAAGGTTATTTGATATTTCCTATTGTAATTTCTTAATAAATAGTTTATAATTATATAGCAATTAAAGGCATAAGCCTTATAAGGAGGAAAATTATGGCAAAGAAAACCGTTTTTATTACCGGTGGTACAGGTAATATGGGTTGGGCTGCTGTTCAGGAAATGCTTAAGCATCCAAGTGATATCAATATCAAGATGCTTGCAAGAAAGAGCCCAAAAAATGAAGAAAAGCTTAAGGATTTAATGGCTAAGCCAAACGTAAAGGTTGTTTGGGGTGACCTCAACGATTACGATTCAATCCTTGAAGGTGTAACAGGTGCAGACTATGTTCTTCACGTAGGCGGTATGGTTTCTCCTACTGCTGACTGGAAGCCTTACAAAACACAAAAGACAAACATCGGTGCAGCTCAGAGCATCTGCAAGGCTGTTCTTGCTCAGCCGGATCCTGATGCTATCAAGGTTTGCTATATCGGTACTGTTGCTGAAACAGGTGACCGTAACTATCCTATTCACTGGGGACGTTGCGGCGACCCTATCAAAATTTCTATTTACGACCACTATGCAATTTCTAAGACTGTTGCTGAGCGTACATTCGTTGAAAGCGGCATTAAGAATTGGGTTGTAATGCGTCAGTCAGGTATTCTTTATCCTAACATTCTTAAGAATATGGACCCTATTATGTTCCACGTTCCAATCAATGGTGTACTTGAATGGTGTACTGTTGAGGACTCAGGCAGACTTATGTGTAACCTCGTTCTTGAGGATAAGGCAGGTCACCTTGGTTCAGACTTCTGGAATCACTTCTATAACATCGGTTCAGGTAAGGAATACAGAATTTCTAACTACGAATTTGAAAACCTTCTTCTCGGTGCACTCGGTCTTGCAGGTCCTGACAAGCTCTTTGAGCCAAACTGGTTCATCACAAAGAACTTCCACGGTCAGTTCTATGCAGACGGTGACAAGCTTGAAAATTATCTCCACTTCAGAGAGAACCTTCCTATTAAGGAATATTTCAACAGACTTGCTGATCAGGTTGAATTCTACTTCAAAATACCAAGATATCTTCCAAAGAATCTCGTTGCAGCTTGCGCTAAGCCGTTTATGAAGAAGATTGCTTCTACTCCGGGCTTCGGTACTCTTGACTGGGTTAAGACTAACAACCCTGAAAGAATGTCTGCTTACTACGGCTCTATGGAAGAATACAAGAAGATTCCTTCAAAGTGGGAAGACTTCGAAATTATCAAGTTTGATAAGGACAACAGTGCTGCTGAACAGTACAAGCTTGACCACGGTTATGACGAAAGCAAGCCTGAATCAGAACTTGACATTGAGGATATGAAGCAAGCAGCTAAGTTCCGTGGCGGTGAATGCCTCAGCGAAACAATGGTTAAGGGTGATATGGCTACTAAGCTTAAGTGGAAATGCGGCACTTGCGGTGCTGAATTTGAAGCTTCACCTGCTCTTATCCTTCTTGGCGGTCACTGGTGCCCAGAGTGCTACATCCCTCAGAAAGAATGGAACTACGATGAAATCGCTAAGACTAACCCATTCTTTGCTCAGGTTTGGTATCCTAACCACACTAAAGAAGAGCATAACGTTTATAAGTTTGATGACCTTTTCCACATCAACGGCGTTAAGTGGGACGATATTAAGCACTAAGTTTAAATCGCATCAATACATAAAATTAACACCTTGCATTAATTTGCAAGGTGTTTTTTAGTATCTGAATAAATTTATATAACAAAAGGCTGTCACCAAATGATGACAGCCTTATTTATAGATTATGTTATGTATCAGTCAAACAAAATCTCAGTATTAGCAAATGAAAGCGGTACATATTCACCGTTATTTACATAATAAACAGCTGAAAGCTTAACAGCAACTGCAAACTGCTTACCTGAACAAGTGAACATATAACAATCAGCACCGTTTACTGTTTTAACACTGTTGTTGAATGAAATAGCACTGTTAGAAACGTCTGAACTATAACCGATTGTGCTCCAGTTATCGTGAATTGTTTGCTTAAGGAAACGCTTAGCATCTTCAACATTGTAATCAGGAGTTGTTGTAATCTCGTGCGGATTGGAATAAAGGTCATATACAGCCGGTGTCTTACTTTCTTCTGCAGCTGTTGTCTCTTCAACAACAGGTGCAACGTATGCTGTATTAACATACATAATGATGAAGTAAATTAAGAACCAAATAAGGAGAAGGAGGATTATCATAAGAATAATCTTGCCTGCCTTGTTCTGATTGCCTGTTGATGAATTAGCAAATTCTTCTTCAGTAGGAATTTGAACAGGAACAAACGGCTTACCCTTCTTAGCACATTTCTTCTCAGCCTTAGCATTCTTCTTTTCTAATTTTTTAACATACTTTCCGTATGCTTTAGTTGTAGCCTTTTCAGCCTTGATTTCCTTCTTTGTTTGATATTCATCAACACTAGGAACTGCGATAGGAACAAATTCCTTACCGTCTTTTTGAGCCTTAGCCTGAAGCTTTGCATTCTTCTTTTCAGTATCCTTTACGAAGCTTGCATAAGCCTTAGCGTGCTTCTTTTCAGCTTTTGCTTTATATTTAGCATTTGCCTTTTCGGCCTTAGCTTCTTTCTTTTCAGATTTTGCCTCTTTCTTGGCAAGTTTTTTTGCTTGTTTTTCTTCTTTAGTCAAGGCACAGTTACCCCCTTATAAGTCTAATAGTAGTATACCATTAAAGATATTAAATTTCAACAAAAAAATATACAGAAATGGCAGTATTTTATGAACAAATTGTAAACATTAACGATTTTTGAACTGTTTTTTAATATAAAAATCAAAATTTTAGAAAAATCAGACAAAAGTCGACCGATTACAAATATAGATGTTTTAAATAATACAGACCAATATATTGTATATTTATTTAGTATAAAGTGAATAAGTGCCGTGATTTTCTCGGCTGATATATTCAGTCTTTTTAAGCGATGATTGATTGTTCAAAGCTGCTTCAATCAGTTTCTTTGTAAGGTCAGGTACGTCTGAGCGTGAAAGTGCGTCGTTAACATTAAGCCACAACACTTCACTGTTTTCGTCATTATCGGGATGTTCTATTCCGCTGACATAATCGGCAGAAAAAGCGACATACCAATCTTTTAGATTAAACCTGACTGCTATAATATCTCTCGGCTCAATTATAACTCCCGTTTCTTCAAAATATTCTCTTTTAACGGCATCTTCAGGCGTTTCGTTAAAATTAAGATATCCGCCGGGAACTATAAGCAAACCCTTCCCTGCTCCGTATGTATGACGTGCAAGCAAAACTTTGTTGTCACGTATCACCACAGCCGTCACAGATTGCTTGTAGCACGTATTTTCGCTGTTCATACTATTGTTCCTCCGCCAATGACAATATCGCCGTCATAGAGGACTACAGCCTGTCCTTTTGTAATAGCTCTTTGAGGTTCATCAAAAATAAGTTTAAGCTTGTCACCGTCTAAATAAGCGGTTGCGCCCTGCTCTTTCATATTATAACGAACACGTGCTTTACATTTAAATTCATCAGGTAAATTCGGCACGAGAGCATTAAAATCAACAGCATTAACTTCTTTTGAAAAAAGTTCATCATTAGTGCAAAGAGTTACGGTATTTTTTTCAATATCCTTACCGGCAACGTACATAGGTTTACCGAAAGCAACGCCAAGACCTTTTCTTTGACCGTTTGTATATCGTATAATGCCGTGATGCCTGCCGATAACGTTACCGTTAATATCGACGAAATCACCGTCGGGATAAGTTTTTCCGAGATAGCCCTCGATAAATTTCGCATAGTCGCCGTCGGGAACGAAACAAATATCCTGACTGTCACGCTTACGTGCATTCAAAAAATGTTGTTCCTCCGCAATTTTACGAATTTCCGTTTTAGAATATTCACCCAAAGGAAATTGAATATGAGAAAGCTGGTTTTGAGTAAGAGAATAAAGAACATAACTTTGGTCTTTAGTATCGTCCTTACCCTTTTTTAGATAAAACCAACCGTCTTTTTCCTCAAGAATTGCATAATGACCAGTTACGACATAATCATATCCAAGCTCATACATACGCTGAAAAAGCTTTTCAAACTTCAAATACCTGTTACAATCAATGCAGGGATTCGGAGTTCCGCCGTTTTCATAAGTTTTGATAAATTTATTTATTACTTTTTCTTCAAATTCGTCTTTAAAATTAAAGACATAATAAGGCATAGAAAGACGGCGTGCAACCGCTCTTGCATCTTCAATATCATCAAGCGAGCAACAGGTCTTTTCCCTGCTGATACCGATTTCTTCGTTATCATAAAGTTTCATTGTAGCGCCGATACATTCATAGCCTTTTTCTTTCATTAAAAAAGCGGCAACGCTGGAATCAACGCCACCGCTCATTGCGATAATACATTTCTTATTCATTTAACCAAGCCTTATCATTTCATCGATACATTTTTTTGCACCGAGATAGGTTTCTTCATCAAGAGTAATTTCTTCGCCGAAAATACCCTTACAGCAATTAAGTACATCAACAAGTGTAGTAGCCTTCATATTATGGCATACGCAGTCCTTTGAAAGCGGATAAAACATCTTATCGGGACAGCTCATTTGAAGATGAGTAACAATACTGTTTTCTGTACCGATAATAAATTCTTTAGCATCGCTTTGTTTTGCATAGTTCATAATACCTGTTGTTGAACCGACATAATCAGCGTGTTTAACAACATCAGGCACACATTCGGGATGAACAAGCAAAAGTGCATCAGGGTGAGCCTCTCTTGCTCTTTTAACATCTCTTTCACCCATTCTTGCGTGAGTTGGGCAGCCGCCGCTTAAAAGTTTAAAGTTCTTATCGGGAAGCTGCTTAGAAATCCAATCGCCCAAATTACAATCAGGAATGAAAAGAATATTCTTATTTTCAATCTGCTTGCAAATTTTTAAAGCGGAAGAAGAAGTTACGCAAACATCACAGATAGTTTTAAGTTCACTTGTAGTATTGATATAAGCAACAACCGTATAATCGGGATATTGTTCCTTAACAAGTGAAATAACCTCTTTATCCATCATTTCAGCCATAGGGCAACCCGCATCCGGATTAGCCAAATAAACTGTTTTATCGGGTGATAAGATTTTAACGGTTTCAGCCATAAAGCGAACACCGCACATAATTACAATTTTATTATTAACTTTTGACGCCTCTACAGAGAGCGCAAAGGAGTCGCCGACAAAGTCGGCAACTTCCAATATTTCCGGTGATTGATAGCAATGAGCAAGAATACAAATATCCTTCTCCTTTTTGAGTTTAATTATCTCTTGCTGAATATCAGAAATCATATTAATTGTGTACTCCGCACTCCGCACAGTCAACGCCTGCAAACTCGGCAGGGTCATATTCTATGCCTTTTTTATCATAATAGTCTTTTACAGCAGCCTTAACTGCCTCTTCCGCCAAAACAGAACAGTGAATTTTTACCGGTGGCAAACCGTCAAGAGCTTCAACGACCGCTTTATTAGTAAGCTCCAAAGCTTTATCAATAGGCTGACCTTTAATCATCTCGGTAGCCATTGAGCTTGAAGCAATAGCGGAAGCACAACCAAATGTGTTAAACTTAACATCAGTGATTATACCCTCGTCGTTTACTTTAATATACATTTTCATTATATCGCCGCACTTAGCGTTACCAACTTCACCGATACCGTCGGCATCTTCAATTTTACCAACATTTCTCGGATTTGTAAAGTGGTCCATTACTTTTTCTGAATAAAGAGCCATAATTATTTTTCCTCCTTTTTAATTCTTTCCCAAACGGGAGAAATAGAACGCAGGTAACTCACTACCTCCGGAACCGATTTAATAATGTGTTCCATCTGCTCCATTGTATTATATTCGTTTATTGAAAGTCTCAAAGAACCGTGTGCAATTTCAACAGGAACACCGATAGCAAGTAGAACGTGTGACGGGTCCAAGCTGCCGCTTGTGCAAGCAGAGCCGCTTGATGCACAAATACCCTTAGCGTCAAGCAAAAGGAGAAGGCTTTCACCCTCAATACCCTCAAAGCACATATTAAGTGTGCCGGGCAAATGATGCTCAAGGTCACCGTTAATTCTGCTTCTTTCAATGCCTTTAAGTCCTTCAATAAGTCTGTCCCTCATTGCAGTAACTTTTTTTGCATTTTCTTCAAGATTATCTGTAGCGTCCTTAATAGCAGCAGCCATACCTGCGATTGACGCCATATTTTCGGTACCTGCTCTCTTATTACGTTCCTGAGCACCGCCGTAAATAATGTTTGTAAGAAGAATACCCTTACGTGCATAAAGGAATCCGACACCCTTAGGACCGTGGAACTTATGAGCCGAAACAGAGAGCATATCAACGTTCATATCCTTAACATTAACAGGAATATGACCTACTGCCTGAACTGCGTCGGTATGGAAAAGAACGCCTTTTTCCTTGCAAATCTTACCAATCTCGGCAATCGGCTGAATTGTGCCGATTTCGTTATTGGCAGTCATAATTGTTACAAGGCAAGTATCGTCTGTAATAGCATTTTTAACGTCTTCCGGCTTAACAATACCGTTTGAATAAACGTCAAGAAGAGTAACGGTAAAGCCCTCTTTTTTAAGTGCGTCAAGCGTATGAAGAACAGCGTGGTGTTCAAACTTACTTGAAATAATATGTTTTTTGCCTTTTCTTGCACCGATATAAGCCGCAGAACGAATAGCCTGATTATCAGCTTCGCTGCCGCCTGAGGTGAAATATATTTCTTTAGGGTCTGCACCGATACATTCGGCAACAGTTTCCCTTGCAGCTTCCAAATGCTCCTTAGCAATTTGACCAACAGAATGAAGTGATGACGGATTACCGTAAATATCGGTAAGAAGCGGCATCATTGCTTTTAACGCATTTTCACTCATTTGAGTTGTTGCTGCATTATCTGCATAAACTGTCATAATATCGCCTTTCTAACCACAAATTTAAAGCCTGCTGTGGTTGACAGGAAATTAATATTTATAAAGACGGAATATATTGATTAATATTCCTACCTTTTCAATAGGAAATAATAGCACTAATTCCCTACCTTGTCAATAGGATATTATGTATAATTTTTAAACAGTTTATACATTAAACGTAAAATGAATGATTATTTTTTTCTGTTACCGTTTAAATCAAAATTATCCGCCAATGCTTTTTCCGTTTTATGGATTGTAACAAACAAGGTCACAAATTCAGCCAAGAACAGTACAAAACCGACAGCAACAAATACCCTTTGGTCGGTTTTAATAAGGCAAAGCATAATAACAACCGACGCTAAAATAAAACCGCCGCCGAATTTGAGCCAAAGCTTGCCGCAATGTTCGTGAGCAAAAGTCCAAGTATCTTTATTAATCATAGACCACCCTGTCCTGTAGCCGAAAATATTATTAACGTTTTTAGGTCCGCCGGCAATAAAATAAAAACTGCTCATAAACATAATAAGCGGTAAAATTATTACTATAAACAGCATAAAAAACCACATTTTCATAAATCATCACCCAATTGATTATAGCACATAAGCAATAATAAAACAATATAATAAGAATTGTTTGGTTTAATAATCAACAAAATATGACAAATTTGTTGCATTTACGTAAACACAGGTATATAATGAATTTATCAATGAATTAAGGGGAAATTTATATGCCGTTAAAATTAAGAAAACTGCTTAACAACAGCAGAAACATTAACAATTCGTATTCGGTTGAGGATATGAACACTTCTCACGGAGACTTAATACCGTTTGAATTTGAAAATTCCAAATACAATTTAGCACTCAGAGAAAATGCACTTGTATTTGATGACAATATGAATTTGCTTTACACATTCACTTTTGACGAGTTATCTACAGCAACGGCGCCATTCCTCAAAAAAGTTAATGAAGTAACAATAAATAACACAAACCAAAAAATCATATTATTTGTCAACAGAGCAACGGGTGTCGAAAAGCTTACGTTTTCAAGTCTTTTTGACGCTACCTATATTTTCAATAAGCTTAAGAGAGTTGCGCACCGTTCTTCGGAAAATATTGATTCAATTATGATTGAGAAAAACGGCACAATTGTTGACAATGTCAAATTAAATCAAAACGGAAAACTGTTTTCTAAAACACAGGCAATCGAAAACAGAGATGAAAGAAATGATGACAAAACGGAGCTTATTGCTTCTCTTTCAAGAGTTGAGGATATCATTGACGATATGATTTGCAATAACATTTCGAAAAACGGTATTCAGTCAAGTGACGAAAGGCTTGAAAAATGCATTGAAATTTTGGAAGAAATAAAAAGCAATAACAATGCCGAATAACCTATAAACAGCAAAAGGACTTGGAAAAATCCAAGTCCTTCTTTTTTTAGCATTTATGCAAACATAACAGATGCGGCAATGAGATATTGACCGGCATAATAAAGAAAATGATTAACAAACAAATGGATAGGTTTATCCTTGCCTCTTCCAAAGAAAGTATTAGACAAAACGGCGTCGGAAAGCAGGAACAATATTGAACCGATTGCCATAATAATATATGCTTTTTGGAAATGAGTAACAAAAACAGCCATTACCGAAATTACCGAAGTCATTGCGAGGAAAGCAACATAAACAGCAACAATACGTCTGTATGCTCCGTAATGAACTTTCATCATATTAGCAGAAAGGACCGTTAAAATACCGATTACGATAGAAATTACAGCGGCAATTAATACCAGATACCACTTCATTTTAATTGAATATATAACAGCGCAGAAATAGAAAATATGACCTATCAAAAAGAATATAAATCCGCCTTTTAAATAGATTTTTTCCTCATTTTTATATATTCCCTTTAAATCAAGCAGAATATCGCCTACAAGACCCAATGCACCGCCCATAATTACAAGAGAGCCATATGTATATGCCTGCCAATTTGTAATAATCGCAAAAACCGCAGTTAAAAGATAGCAAAGGCTTGATACCGATTTAAAAATCAAATTATTTACGCTGTAGCCCTTACTTCTCTTAAAGCAAAAAATCAGAGAAACCACAACTCCGACCGATAAAACAATATAATACATAATTGAAATCACTCCTTAACAGTTAAATTTTGATTTTGTATCATTTGTTTAAATTTCTTTTTCTTATTAAGATAAATTATTATAAGCGGAATATCCGCAAGAAGCCATGCAACGGGACCCGCATAACAAATTGCATTAAATCCTATAATCTTAGTAAATATTAATGCAACGGCAAGTCTGCCGAAAAATTCGCCTGCGCCTGCAATCATATTAGCATAAGTAAATCCGAGACCCTGAAGCGTATTTCTGAATACAAACAAAACGGCAACAAGGCTGTAGCACTCGGCTATTGCCCAAAGGTAATGATTAGCGGCATTCATTATCTCAGGATTATATTCTTTCATAAAGAGTTTTACAATAAAAGGACCTATTCCGACTAAAATCGCACTGCAAAAAACAGATACTATCACATCAAGAATAAATATACGCTTAACACTTTTAAGTATTCTCTCATACTTGCCGGCGCCGTAATTTTGCGAAACAAAAGTCATATTGCCCACGCCTAAGCCCGACATAGGAATATTGGTTAGTTGTTCCACCCTTCCGGCGGCAGTAAAGCCTGCAATAACATTAGCGCCAAAACCGTTTACTGCAGTTTGAAGCACCATTGAGCCGATTGAAGTTATACTGAACTGAAGCGAAATTGGAATACCTATTTTTATTTGCGACCAAGATATTTTACCGTCAAGTTTAAGCGTTTCTTTATTAATCGAGTATTCGTTCGTATATTTAAAAACACTCACGCCTGACAAAACAGCCGCAACAAGTTCGGACAATGCAGTTGCCCAAGCCGCACCGATTACGCCCCATTTAAACACGCCGACAAACAAAATATCAAGCACCAAATTAACAACAACGCTTACAATTAAAAAGTACAGCGGTCTTTTACTGTCCCCTACCGCTCTTGAAAGTGCATTGAAATTATTTAACGACATTTGAACAGGAACGGCATAATAAAGAACGTCAATATATTGCGCCGACATATCAATAATTTCATTCGGAGTATCAATCGCTCTTAAAAGAGGACGGGAAAGGAAATGGGCTGCAATCATTATTATCATACCGATAAGAAATGAAAGGGTGATACTGTTACCGGCGTACTTATTCATTTTATCAAACCGTTTAGCACCAAATGATTGAGCGACAGAAATTGTAAAACCCGAAGTTAAGCCCAAAGAAGTTCCGATTATAAAGCCGTTAATCGAACCAACATTACCGACAGCGGCAAGTGCGTTCGTACCGACAAATCTACCCACAATGATATTGTCAACCAAATTATAATTATATTGAAGCATTGAGCTTGCCATAATCGGAAGAGCAAATAAAATAATACTTTTTAAAGGCTTTCCGTTAATTAAATCAGTTTTCATTATTTTTCCTCTATGCCATTATCTAAAATTACTTTACCATTAAATAAATGACAAGTCAATACAAAATGTAAATTATTTTGAAAATTTGTAAACAAACGGTTAATTGGACAAATGCCACACTCATATATTTTAACGGTGATGAAAATGTTTTCAGCAATTATATCGGCAATAAGCGCAAATTTAATTTATTTTATACTTCATATTCAAAACACATCAAGTTTTCCTAAACCGCTCTCACCCAAGGAAGAAAAGGAAATGCTTGAAAGAATGAAAAGCGGTGATAAAGGAGCAAGAGCAATTCTTATTGAAAGAAATCTCAGGCTTGTAAGCCACATTGTAAAAAAATATTATTCAAAAACAAATGACAACGAAGATTTAATCAGTATAGGAACAATAGGACTTATTAAAGCTATCGACTCATTTGACAGTGAAAAATGCGTACGTCTTTCGACTTATGCCTCAAGATGTATTGAAAATGAAATATTAATGCATTTCAGGTCGGGAAAAAAGCAGTCCAATGACATATATTTAGGTGACGCACTCGAAATTGACAAAGACGGAAATCCGCTTACAATTGAAGATACAATCAGTTCTCCTGTTGATTTAGCTGAAGATTTAGAGAAAAAAGTACAATGGGAAAAAGTATCAAAAATAATTAAAAATATGCCAAACGGACGAGAAAAGGAAATATTAATTTTAAGATACGGATTAAATAACAAAAAGCCCCTAACGCAAAGAGAGGTTGCGCAGAGGCTTAAAATAAGCAGAAGCTATGTATCAAGAATAGAAAAGAAAGTACTAAACGACATAAAAAACGAAGTGGAATAGTTATTTACTCTCAAGTTGCTTTTTAAGTTCCTTGTTTTCTTCTTCGTAAGCTTCAAGCATTGCAATATTCTGTTTTAATTCCCTATTGACGGATTTTAATTGAAAATCAAGATTTGAATTAATAATTTCAAGCCTTTGACATTCAAAATTAACATCTTCAAGGGCAGCCATAAGACGAGAAATTTCATCTTTCAGCTTTTGAACATCAGAATTTTTAACCATATAATTCCCCATAAGCAAACAAAGAGGTTGAAAAATACAACCTCTTTTATTTTGCATTAATTATCAATATCAACGTCCTTCTCGAAATAGCGAGAACCAAACCAATTAACTTTGATTGAATAATCCTTTTCAAGCTTATCGGTTGCGCTTGTGCTGTTATCGGAAGTAAGAGCCTTCTTTGCATTATACTGCCATACGGTAAGGTCACCCTCGCCTACATAATACATAATGTGATAACCGTAATCAGACTTAACAATAGCGGTGTCGCCTGCTTTTCTTGAAGAATCAAAAATCCAAGATGAGAACGAGTTAACCATTTGACCCGGTACTACATTTTCATAAAGACCGCCGTTATCCTTTGAGCCTGTATCTGATGAATTTGACTTAGCAAGATTTGAAAAAGTCTTTTCTTTCTTATCACCTGAATTAAATTCATCAAGAATCTTCTTAGCCTTTTTGTATGCTGCAGCCCATTGCTTATCTGTTGCGTCCTTTGCCTCGGTATTGCTGTCCTTTGTTTCAGGAGCAATAAGGATATGGCGAACATTAACAGTCTTTCTGTCCTGAATTGAAGCAGGTGAAAGAACATAAACTACAGTAGTGCTGTACTGATAAGAATCTCCGGCTTTTCTCTTTGAACTGTAAAGCCAATCAAGACCCGGATAGCTCTTCTTATCTTTGCCGTCGGCAGTTGCGATAGCGTAACTCTTATTCTTAAGACTCTCTTTAGTTGCACCGTATTCTGTAGAATAGCCCGGATCTTCATAAGCAGTCTTATAGAATTTATCTGTTGAATACTTCTGGCAAAGAGCAGTAAAGTTAGAACCGTCCTTTGCAAGAGCTTTCTTGAACGCTTTTGCATCGTCTTCACTTGAACATTCAAAAAGTCTTATATCAACTGCAACAAGATCATCTTCATGGTCTTTCTTGTAATTGTCATAATCCTTAGTTGTATATTCCTTTTCGCTTGCCTTGTCGCTGAGTTCACTCTTATAGTTATCGGCAATATAACTTCTTGTTGCTTCCTGAGTGAACAAGCTTTCAGTGACGCCTTTACCCATAGCCTTAACAAGATAACCGCTTAAAGTATAACCGTACTTGTGAGCTGATTCTCTGTACTGGCTGAGAGTATCTTTAAGTTCTTTCTTCTGGTCATCTGTAATTTCAGGGTCTTTGCCGTTATTTGCTGCCTTAGCGGCAAGATAATATGTATATGTTGACTCAATCGAATCAATAACTTGGTCGTGAATATACTGTGCCCAGGTAACTGTTTCGTTATCATCATTCTTAGTTGTCTGCTTTGAAAGTTTTTTATCAAAGTCAACGTCAAGATTATACTGCTTAAGGTCAAGACCGTACTGACTGTACTGCTGTTGAGTATTTCTCAAGTTATTATAAGTCAATGCAAAATAGTAGTTATAAGTTGCAACTTTAATTTTAGCCTTTTCACTGCCGTCCTGATTTGAAACAGTCATACCGGTAAATGTTTCAGCAGGAATACTGAGTGACGCAATAAAGCCCTTTCTTACAGCGCCGGTTGCAACATATGTTACAAGAAGAGCAATTACAATAACAATACAAATTACCGACTTGATAATTTTTACTGTTCTCGGAGCAGGTCCGTTGCCGTTTGCACCGACTGCAGAATATTTCTCACTGAGCTTTTTGATTTCAACTGTGAGCTTTTCATTCTCTTTTTCGTCGTCGCAATCATCTTTTTTAGCCTTGAGAGCGTCGATTTCTTTCTTAAGCTCTGCTCTTTTAGCCTCATTTTTTGCACGAAGCTTTGCAGCCTTAGCAGCTTTCTTCTCAGCAGATTTTTTTGCTTTAGCGGCTTTCTTGGCTGACTTATCATCAGCATTCAAGCTGCCGCCTGTCAACAAATCATCTTCTAATTGTTTTTTTGCCATTTTTTCGTCCTACCTATTTCAATCAAATTTAATTCACAAAATATTTTACACTATTATAACGAATATTACAAGTTTTATTTTGTTTTTTCTGAAAATTATATACAAATTGATACTAAATCATTTAGTTATTGCCGGATGAAGCGGCGGTTGTGCTTTGAGATACGGTTGCACCTGACGAAGATGAAGAAGACGTTGTAGATTCGGATGCTGATTCCTTAGCTTCCTTTTCCTTATCAACTGCCTTTTTAATTGCGTTTTCGTGAACCTTAACTTTTGCCTTTTCAACCATATTGCTTAATCTGTCAGACTTAATCTGTGCAATAATCTTTGATTCATATTCCGGACAATCATTTATAAAGAACATAATATGATAGCCGTAATCACTTTTAACAATACCGGTATCGCCGTATTTACGTGAATCGTCAATTGCCCATTTTTCAAATTCAGGAACCATTTGACCGAGTGTAACGCTCTCATAAAGTCCGCCGAATGCATCACTTGAACCGGAAGAAGTTGAAGCTGTATCTGTGCTGTACTCCTCGGCAAGTTTAGCAAACGAATACTCACTCTTGTCGGTTTTGTTGAACTTTTCAAGAACCGACTCAGCCTTTTTCTTTGCAGCTGCCCATTGTTCGTCGGTATATTTCTTAGTTGATGAATCAGATGATGAAGAAGAGGAATCGCTGTCACTTTCAGGTGTTATAAGAATATGTCTTACTGTATAAGTTTCATCATCTTCAACAGTAGCTTTAGATGTCTTTAAGACAATATAGATATATCCTGCGTCCTCATCAACATAATATTTCTTTGAACCGACTTTTGTATCATCAGAGAAAAGCCATGTGTTCATTTCATCGTCGAACGGAGATGTACTGCCTGTAACAGTAGCGACTACATTGCTTTCATATGACTTAACAGCTTCTTCCCTTGCTTTTTTCTCGGTAAGTTTGCTGTCGCTTTCCATTGATGATTTAACATCGGAATCAATATATGATGAGTAAACTTCAGGAACAAGAGCAAGAACGGATTTCTTGTCTTTCATCTTAGCCATAGTCTTTTCGGCATTTTTAATTGACTTGCTCTTAGAAGCGTCATCTGTTGCATCATAAGGAGATGCAATATAATAAAATTCGATTTTCTTATAATCGTTTTTATGCTCGTTGTAATACTTATCAACGTCATCATTGGTAACCTTGGTTTCACTCTTGAACTTGCCCTTATAGTTAGCACTTAAATAATATTGTTCAAGCATAAGTCTGATTGTATCTTCAGAACAATAAGCGCCGAAGTTTGCCTTGATATACTGGTCAAGGCTTACATCGTTTTGAGAAGCTGAATCCTTAAGGCTTGTAATTTGCTTATCAATCGTTTTCTTTTGAGCACTCGTAAGCGTTACGCCCTCGTCAAGAGCCTTTGAATAATAAGTTGTAATCTGTTCAACCTCATTGAGAGCCTCTGTTTCAAAAAACTTCTGCCAAGAAATTTTCTTTCCGTCATCGTCTGTTGTATACTGCTTAGAATAATCTTTTGTTGTATCAAGATTATAATAACCGTAAGAAGCATACTGCTCATAATAGCTGACGATACTTGCATAATAATAATCATACATACCAATGCTGATTTTTTGACCGTCGACTGTAGCGACTACGGAAGCCGGGTTCATATATTTGCCCTCTTTTCCGTTTGGAACAGTATAATATCTTACACCGAATACGGCAACAACGGCAATTACTGCCGCAAGGAAAATAGCAAGCGGAATAAATTTCAAAGGTTCTTTATTAATAACAATTTGGTTATTATTTTGATTATCGAAATTTTGCCTTGGCGCTTGCTGCGGTGCAGCCGGTTTGGTTTCGCTTTCAAAAGAAATCGAAAACTTTTCATTTTCCATAATTAAATTATCGTCAAGCGTCGGTGCTTTTGCGTCAAACTCCCATGTGTCACTTGTTTCAAATTTAATTCCGTTTTTTTCTTCAAGACCTGAGTCGGTTAATTCCTTATCGGTATCAACTGCTTTTTCTTCGTTTTCGTTAAAGTCTTTTTCGTCCATAATTTCACTCCTGTGTCCCCTGCTTAAAGATAAGCAAGAGAAATATGATTAAATACTAAATAATTATACAATATATTGTTTTAGATTGCAACACCCTAACTATATTTATAAATTTAATTTTATATTATTTGAATGTTAACAGTTTAATATTAATTCATAATTTTTTAATGGTTAATTATTATACTTGCAAAATTGATACAAGTAGTGTATATTATACTTTGTATTTTGCACTGTTTTATATTAAAGCAAAAATAATGATTAATTTTATATAAAGGCGTAGTTACACGCTGAGGTTTAAATTATGAAAGAAAAGCTGATTAGTTTGAGGGAGCAGTATAAAGTCAATCCCGGTTGGTGTTGGCTTCTTGCAACTGTATTTCTTTTTCCCCTGCTTCCCGAATATGTAAGTCCTTTTATATTGTTTATAGGATTTATAGTTTTTAAAGTACAATGGTCAAGAGAAGGCAAAAAGGCGAAAGTCGGAACACTCGGCAAGCTTATGATGGCTTTTATGGGATTTGCGCTTGTAAGTACACTTTGGTCGGACACAAAATTTTCAACCTTTGCAACCGCCGCATTATGGTGGGGTATGTTTCTTATTGAGGTTATGATTCACAACTTGGTAAGAACAAGGAAGAAAATTGACAGGCTTTTGGCTGCAATGTCAATATCCGGTGCTGTAAACGGTTTTGTGGCAATACTTCAAATATGCTCGTACACATTATATAAATACGATTACATTAAAAAAACGCAGGTATTTGTTACACCGTTTTACAAACCGCTTGATAAAGCAGTTTACAATTGGCTGCCTTTTGATATAAACACAACTCTTTGGTGGGATTCAAGAGCAAGCGGATTTTTCTCAAATCCAAATCTTTTAGCCACATACCTTATGATTGTGTACCCTATATCAATATATCTTTTCTTAAATACCAAAGGCAAAAAGCATAAAATAATGTATTTTATGATAAATGTTCTTATAAGCGGCGGTATCAGCGCAACATTAACACGTGGCGGTTGCGTAATAGCAATTGTCGGCTGGCTGTTTATGTTCATTGTATTATTTAAACAGCACAAAAAACCGCTTCTTGAAATTTTTGTTCCTACAATTCTTGTTATAGTTCCTTCACTTCTTACAAGATACGGAATTATTTTCAAAGTAAGAGGCGCAAGCAGTGAGGCTGCAAAATCTTCTGCGGCGCACCTTAAAATTTGGAGCAGTTTGCTCGACTACATATTCCATCACGCTTTACCTTTTATTATCGGTACTGGCTTTGGAGTTGAAAAAACAGGTCAAATACTTCTGAATTTATATAATCTTGACAAGCCGCACGGTCACAACTTTGTTATTGAAACGTGGGTTGAACTTGGTATTGTGGGTCTTGTTTTATTATTCACGGTATTAATTTGCGCATTCGGTAAGCTTCTTGAAATCAATGCAAACAACGGTAAGAAATTTACACTTGTATTTTGTGTATTCACCTCAATGATGATGTATCTTCTTTTCGGTCTTACAGATTACATTTTCAACTCACCTAAGCAAATTATCAATTTATTTATCCTTTTAGGCTTAACGCAGGCACTCAGTCATTGCTATGACAAAACAATTATTCACGACGCCGACAGTTTAAGAAAAGCGGCGCAAAAGGAATTGAAAAACACAATCAATCAAAAGCCGATTAAGCACAAAAGAGGAAAGAAAAAAACATATTAATATGTATAAAAAACGGGCTGTCTCACAAAAAATGTGAGGCAGCCCTTAATATTTTATCTTCTGTTATCTTTGGCGATTTGCTTTAAGTTATTTATAATTCTTTCAAGCCTTTTAGTCATTTCTTCAGGTGAATCCTTCATTCCCCTTTGTGCCCAGCCGAAAACAACGCCGACAAAGCCGTAGCCTAAAAATTCGGCAAACATTACATTTTCGCTGTGGTTTGACTTAACGCCGGAAGTTTTTTCAAGGCAGTCGATAACTACCATAAACTGATCATAAGCAAGGCGATTGATATATCTTGACATATCGTTTACATCGATTTTAAGTGCATTGAGATAAAACTTCTTTTCCTCAACCATAGTTGTGAAAAGTTTTAAAAAGCGGTCATACATATTATCAAAAGAGAAACCGTCAACAAGCGGTTCAATAAGTTCTTTATAAACAATCCAATCCAAAAGCTCATATTTATCCTCAAAATGATAATAAAAAGTCTGCCTGTGAAGTGAGCAATTATTTGTTATATCGGATACGGAAAGTTTTTCAAACGGCTGATTAGCCATTAATTCCTTTAATGATTTTGCAAGTTTAAGCTGAGTTGAATAAGAGCAACCGAGTTTATTGTTTTTAGGCATAGCGACCTCCAAATTATGTCATATTAAATGATTTGTATAATTTCTTTGATAGCTATATAATAACACAAACAAACAAAATATACAAGTGTATAAAAGAAAAAGACAAGATAGAAAATATCCTGTCTTTTTTGGTTAATATTCACAATAAACGATTACTTTTTGGTTTTTGCGCTAACGATATTTGTGTATGACGAATTAACATAACCTTTTCTCAGCGCACGAACTTTATAGTAATATGTCTTATTTTTCTTTAGTTTCGTGTTCTTATATGATTTAGCAGAAGCGGAAACTGTTGCAACTTTTTTATAATTCTTTGACTTATTTGTGCTTTTGTATATTTCATACGAGGTCGCATTCGACGCCGCTTTCCAGCCTATTGTGATTGAAGTCTTGGATTTTGACTTAACCGTAAGTTTTGACGGCGAAGAAGCTTTAGATACAGAAACATAAACCGTGTCAGCCGCCACAATACGATTATCAACAACGGCAACGGCGTAAACGGTGCTTGAATTTTGTTTTAAATAAGCATTTTTATAAGGATAGCAAGAAGCAATCTTACTGTATCTGTAATAAGGCATTGAACTGCTGTAATAAATTTTAGCATTTGGAAGTGCACAGTCAATGCTTATCTTTTTGCCGTTATTAACACCGGAAACATTAATATTAACAATACTTCCCCTCTTCTCATCACAAAGAGAACTCAATTTAAGCGGCATTACGTATGACAAAGGTTTTCTTGAAACATTCCTGTAAACACTTGCAGCCGATTCAAAAAGGCAATAAAGTTTACCACCCTCAGGATAAGTAAGTTCAAGCATCGGCGGACAGCTTAACACATTATCAAGCGTTTTACTTCCGTTTGACTGATTAAATGTATAAGTGTAAAGATAAGAGCAATAAACGCCTTTTGTTTCATTCCTGCCGTAAGATACAGAGGCAAACATTCTAAGCTTACCCTTATAATCGGTCAAGGAAAATCCCTGCGTATAATTCGGCAGATAGAATTTGTAGTTATATTTAAGATAATATGTATTTTTCGATTTGTTATAAACGGGTGTATAACAATAAGCAATACTGTCAGACCCTGCGCCGAAAGCGCCGAGATAAACACGGCCGTTTTTGTAAGCAACGCTTGAAGCGGAATAAATAAACTTATTGGAATCGTTTTCCTCAATAGTATATTTAACATTTGCAAATTTACTTGAAAAACGCATATATTTATAAAAATCATCAAGCGAAATTACGCCGACAGTCGAGGCTGAAGCCTTAGTAATAAGAATCAAACCGTTAGCGCTATCATAAGCAATTCCGCCGACGTGATAAGAATCGGGTAAAACAAGAGTTTTTACAAGCTGATTATCACCGTCAAGAACGTAAATAACAGATTTTGAAATCGAAGCACCCTTGGAATCGGTTGCGCTGTCATAAGCGGTAATAAGGGTATAATGATTCACTTTACAAATTGCCTGCGGGCACATAGTTTGAGTAGTTGAAAAATGCTTTGTTTGCTTATTATACGACACGCTTGAAACAAGACCGGGAATTATATATCCGCCGTCGGCAACCTTTGAATTAAATTCCGGATAAGTCAAAAGAGTATCAACGCTGTTGACACCGGGGACATCTTCCTGCGTAGTCATCACGCTTGCAAACGATTCATAATCAACAGCAAAAAACGCAGTAACAACAAGAGTTAAAGATATAAAAACAGAAAGAATTTTTCTTATTTTCATTTTATTACCTTCATATAAAAAAGAATATGCCCTAATTATAAGGGCATATTCCCGATTTGTCAAACGTATAATAATTATTTATTAGTACATTCCGCCGCCCTGTGCTGCTGCAAGAGCCGCTGCCTGAGCTGCGTCAGCCTGTGGGTCTTTAATATCAGTAACAAGTGATTCTGTTGTAAGAACCATTGCTGCAACACTTGATGCGTTTTGAATTGCAGAACGTGTAACCTTTGCCGGGTCAACAATACCTGCTTCAATCATATCGCAGTATTCATTAGTTGCAAAGTTAAGACCGTAGCCGATTTTATTTGAATTTTTAATCTTATCAACGATTACAGAACCTTCTTCGCCTGCGTTACGTGCAATCTGACGTACAGGTTCTTCAAGAGCTTTAAGAACAATTTGAACACCTGTCTTAAAGTCTGCATCGTCACTGTCAAGAAGTTTTTCAACAGCAGGAATTGCATTAATAAGAGCAACGCCGCCGCCAGCTACGATACCCTCTTCAACTGCTGCCTTAGTAGCTGCAAGAGCGTCCTCGATACGAAGCTTCTTTTCTTTCATTTCTGTTTCGGTAGCTGCACCGACTTTAATTACTGCTACGCCGCCTGCAAGCTTAGCAAGACGTTCGTGAAGTTTTTCTCTGTCAAAGTCAGAAGTTGTATTTTCAATAGCAGTCTTAATCTGATTAACTCTGTTCTTAATCTCGTCGCTGTCGCCGGCACCGTCAACGATAATGGTATTTTCCTTTGTAACCTTAACCTGACGAGCTTTACCGAGCATCTGCATTGTTGCGTCTTTAAGTTCAAGACCGAGGTCAGAGGTGATTACCTGACCGCCTGTAAGAATTGCGATATCCTGAAGCATTTCCTTTCTTCTGTCGCCAAAGCCCGGAGCCTTAACGCATACGCAGGTAAATGTGCCTCTGAGTTTATTAAGAAGGATAGTCTGAAGAGCCTCGCCCTCAACGTCTTCTGCGATAATTAGAAGCTTTTGACCGCTCTTAAGAACTGACTCAAGAAGAGGTAAAATATCCTGAATTGATGAAATCTTTTTATCTGTAATAAGAAGCATTGCATCATCAATAACTGCTTCCATCTTATCGGTATCTGTTACCATATATGGTGAAATGTAGCCACGGTCAAACTGCATACCTTCAACTACTTCACAAACTGTATCGGCAGTCTTTGATTCTTCAATAGTAATAACACCATCGGCTGAAACCTTTTCCATTGCATCTGCAATAAGAGAACCGACATATTCATCAGCAGCGGAAACAGTTGCTACTCTTGCGATATCGTCAGAGCCTTTAACCTGCTCACTGTTTGCCTTTACAGCGTCAACTGTAGCATCAACGGCAGCCTTAATACCGTTTTTAACAGCCATTGGGTTTGCACCTGCGGCAACATTCTTCATACCCTCTCTTACAAGAGCCTGAGCAAGAAGTGTAGCTGTAGTTGTACCGTCGCCGGCATCGTCATTAGTCTTTGATGAAACCTCTTTAACAAGCTGAGCACCCATATTTTCAAACGGGTCTTCAAGCTCGATTTCCTTAGCGATTGTTACACCGTCATTAGTAATAAGCGGTGCGCCGTATTTCTTATCAAGAACTACGTTACGTCCTTTTGGACCGAGTGTAATTTTAACTGTATTTGCAAGCTTATCAATACCTGCCTGAAGAGCTTTTCTTGCTTCTTCACCATAAATTATATCTTTTGCCATAGTGATTACCTCCAATTATTCTACAACTGCGAGAACATCTTTAACCGATGTAATAGTATATTCAACACCGTCAAGCTTAACCTGAGTACCTGAATATTTGCTGATAATAACCTTATCGCCTGCTTTAACGGTCATTGGATTTTCCTCTGTTCCGGGACCTACTGCAACGACCTCGCTCATTTCAGGCTTTTCCTGTGCCGAAGCGGCAAGAATAATACCGCTCTTAGTTGTTTCTTCTGCTTCAACAGATTTCAAAAGAACTCTGTCAGCAAGTGGTTTGATTGTCATATTTATCACCTCTAAAATTATTTACAAACGATTTAGCACTCTTTACTCTCGAGTGCTAACAAATACTATTGTAGCATTTTTTTTCCATTTGTCAATGGCGTTAACAAATTTTTAAGATTTTATTTTAATTAAATACTTATATAAACATTTATGTCTAAAATCATATATTAATTACAGATAGATTATGATTGATTAAATTTCAAAAATATACACATTATGCATAAAACTTGCATTTATTTGCAAATTTATGTATAATAATTTCGGGTTTTGTTTTATAAAAGGAGAATGTAATATGGGTATTTATATTGCTTTAGGGATAATTGCGATTGTTGCAATTATCATTGGCATCGTTTTGTCAAAAGCTAAGGAAAATCAGCTTTGGTACATACTTTCAATTATAGGCACCGCCGTTTTAACCGTTATGATAGTATTTTCAATTAACTTCGCAATAACGTCCAATTCGTCAGTTGCGTCCCCCGCTCTTGAAAACACCGGTTGGAGAGAGCAAAAATCTTATTCAAGAGATTATCAGTTAAATGACGATATGTCAATTTGTGTATCCGAGCTTGAAGATTCGACCGGATATGCTGTTTACGATACATATAACGGTGAAAGAATCGGCACACTCTCTTGGCCGAGTGACCAAATATCCGTAAGTAATTTGGAACTCAAAATAGTCGACGCCGACGGTGACGGCAATAACGATGTCGGGGTTGTAACTCAAAATTCCGATATAATTTGGTTTAAATTCTCACCTGATAAGCAATATAATAAGGATAACCCAAACGGTTGCTTTGAGTTAATAAAATAAGTCAATATTTACATAAAGGCATTGATGCGTACTTGCACCACTGCCTTTAATTATATTATTTCTCGTTTACAAAGGTAAACTCGTCGTTATCGTAATCTACCTTGCATTTGCCTGCAACCTTATCTTCAAGAATAAGCTCTGAGAGTTTATCCTCAATCTTGGTTTGGATTGCACGTCTTAAAGGTCTTGCGCCGTAAACCTTATCAAAGCCCTTGTCCGCAATAGCGTCAATAGCCTTGTCGGTTACGTCAAGTTCAATACCGATTTCCTCGCATCTCTTATCAAGAGATTTAAGCATACGGCGTGCGATTTCCTTGATATCGTCTTTTTCAAGTTGCTTGAATACAACAATATCATCAACACGGTTAAGGAATTCAGGTTTAAATGTTGCACGAAGGTCAGCCATTACAAGCTTTTCGATATCAACATTTTCATCAACCTCACCCTCGCCTTTGTGTTCAAAGCCAAGTGCAAGCTTAGGGTCGGTAATCTTAGAAGCGCCGACATTAGATGTCATAATGATTACAGCGTTCTTGAAGCTTACTTTCCTGCCCTGTGAATCGGTTAATACACCGTCTTCAAGGATTTGGAGAA
Organism: uncultured Clostridia bacterium; assembly: GCA_945874765.1. Lineage (GTDB taxonomy): Bacteria > Bacillota > Clostridia > Oscillospirales > Acutalibacteraceae > Eubacterium_R. The sequence goes on along the minus strand of CAMCHQ010000009.1, from coordinate 14,255 downwards.
GCATATTAAATACATCAGGGTGAGCTTTTTCAATCTCATCAAAAAGAACGACCGAATACGGTTTTCTTCTGATTTTTTCGGTAAGCTGACCGCCTTCATCAAAGCCTACGTATCCCGGAGGTGAACCGATAAGCTTAGACACCGTGTGCTTTTCCATATATTCACTCATATCAAGTCTGATGATAGCATCCTCATCGCCGAACATAGTTTCAGCAAGTGCTTTACTAAGTTCAGTTTTACCTACACCGGTAGGACCGAGGAAGATAAACGAACCGATAGGTCTCTTAGGGTCTTTAAGTCCTGCTCTGCCACGTCTGATTGCACGTGCAACAGCGGAAACTGCCTTATCCTGACCTACAATTCTCTTATGAAGCTCGTCCTCAAGGTGTAAAAGCTTTTCAGACTCTTCTTTAGTGATTTGTGTAGCAGGAATACCTGTCCAAGAAGATACAACCTCAGCTATATCTTCACTTTCAACCTCTTTAACCTGATGAGATGAAAGGTTCTTCCACTTTTCGGTTTCCTCATCAAGAAGATTTTTAAGATTCTTTTCCTTATCACGAAGCTTTGCTGCCTGTTCAAAATCTTGTGAACGAACTGCGGAGGTTTTCTCTTCTTCAAGAGATTTTACCTCTTTTTCCATTGCCTTGATATTGTCAGGTGCAGTATAAGCTTTAAGTCTTACTCTCGAAGCAGCCTCATCAATAAGGTCAATTGCCTTATCAGGTAAAAATCTGTCGGCAATATATCTTGATGACATTTTAACTGCATCTTCAATTGCTTCGTCGCTAATCTTTACCTTATGGTGAGCCTCGTATTTATCACGAAGACCTTTCAAAATCTCAACTGTTTCCTCTTCTGTAGGTTCGCCTACCGTAACAGGTTGAAAACGTCTTTCAAGTGCGGCATCCTTTTCAATATTTTTACGGTACTCGTCAATTGTTGTAGCACCGATTACCTGAATCTCGCCACGAGCAAGTGACGGCTTCAAAATATTTGCTGCGTCTGTAGCACCTTCAGCGGCACCGGCACCCATAAGTGTATGAACCTCATCAATGAAAAGAATAATATCTTTTGCATTTTTAACTTCGTCCATAGCCTTTTTAATTCTTTCCTCAAAGTCGCCACGATACTTAGTACCTGCAACCATTGAAGTTAAATCAAGAGCAACAATCTTCTTGCCGCTCAAAAGTTCCGGAACTTCGCCCTTAACGATTTTAAGTGCCAAGCCCTCTGCAATAGCGGTTTTGCCGACACCGGGTTCACCGATTAAGCAAGGGTTATTTTTGGTACGTCTTGAAAGAATTTGAATAACTCTTTCAATTTCCTTTTCTCTGCCGATAACCGGGTCAATCTTACCCTCTTTTGCAAGAGCGGTTAAATCTCTGCCGAATTCGTCAAGAGTTGGAGTTTTAGACTTACCGTTTTTGCCTTTTTTGCCTGAATATTTATCGTCAGCACCTTCTCTGCTTGACTCATTTACAAGCTCTTCAAAAAGCTGACGTTCGTCAATTCCGAGAGAATTAAGGAATTTAACTGCATAAGAATCGCTTTCCTGAAGAACAGCCATAAGCAAATGTTCCGTATCAACAAAGCTTCTTCTCATACTTCTTGCATATTGGAATGCAACATCAAGAACTCTTTTTGTTCTCGGAGTAAAATCGTCAGGAGTAAGTTTTGTCTGCATACCCTCGCCGATGTATTCTTTAATTAAATTTTCTATATCTTCAGCGGTAACGCCCTTTTCTTCAAGTGTATTAAGTGCAACACCGCCGTCGGTCTTAAGAAGTCCGAGCAAAATATGTTCGCTTCCGATATAATTGTGACCGAATTCCTCAGCAGCTTTAATTGCATAATTAAGCGCCTCATTAGCCCTTTGTGTAAAATAGCTGAACTTATACATAGTAATTCCTCCTTTTCGGGTAGAAGCCTACCGAGAGGTTAAAACCTTAGGATAAGCTTTCCCTTACGTATTGAGCACGTATTTTATCTGTATCATCAACAGTTAAGCCCTCGTCACTTGCGCTCATAATGGTGGCTGTTCCCACCTCGTGAAGAAGCTTAGAAACTGTTTCGTATTTTTCATCAAAGCTACCCATTGAAATTCCAAGCCTTACAAGAGATATAAGACTGTAAAATTCTTTAGCGGTAAGCTTTCTTGCCATTTTAAGTGTACCCATTGCTCTGAAAATTTTATCTTCAAAATCTTCATACTTAATGAGTTCCTGTCTAAACGCTCTTTCCTGCTTAACAATTTGCTCGCAAATGCTGTTCAAATTATTAATTGCATTCTTTTCCGTAATGCCGAGTGTAATCCTGTTTGAAAGTTCATAAAAATCGCTTGAATCGGAATATACCGGTTTTATATCAAAGCCGAGCTTAGACACCATATTTGTAAGTGATAACATCATTCCTTTTGCCGTTATTGCAGGCAAATGAAGAATTAACGACGCTTTAAGACCTGTTCCCAAATTCATAGGATTTGAGGTTAAAAAGCCAAGTCGGTCGCTGAAAGCAATTTTAAGATTATCAATAAGTATATCGTCAAGCTTATCCGCTTTTTGATAAGCTTCTTCAAGATTTTGTCCCGGTGCAAAAACAGAAAGTCTTATGTGGTCCTCTTCGCAAAGCATTATTGATACATCTTCGTTTTTCGATACAATGACCGAGCCGAAGCCGCTCTGCTTAGCAAATTCAGGACTTATAATCCCCTGTTCTGCCATTGAGATTTTCTTCAAATCGTTTTCGCTTTGAAGTTCAATCAAGTCAAATTCTCCTGCTACACAAGAATTTTTAACGGCGGCAAAAATCTTTTTACAAACCGATTTTCTTATTTCATTGCTCATTCTGGAGGGAAAAGGTGCGTCGGCAAGGTTTCTTGCAAGCCTTATTTTTGACGACATAACAACATCGCTGTTGTTTCCCTGTGCGTTATACCACTTACTCATTTTTACCCTCCTGAATTTCCTTGATTTTATCACGGATAACGGCAGCGTCTTCAAATCTTTGTTCATTGATAGCTGCTTTCATTTGTTCTTGCAAAGATTCAAGTTCACTCTTTTGCTGAGGTTTGCTCTCGTCTTTTACATTTTCATTATTATCTTCATTTTCCTCACTGTAGGAAACGAATTTACCGACATGTTTTGTCTTGCCGTGAATTTTTCTGAGTGACGGTTCAAGTTTATCCTCAAACCTATCGTAGCAGTCAGCACAGCCCATTCTGCCGCTTTGAACAATATCGTTAAACGACGAACCGCAAGTTTGACATCTGTCAACACCTGCAAGTGAATTCATTGCCGCAACGCCTGCGCCGAGGAAATTGCCGAGAAATGAATCGCCGAACATTTCGCTCATTGTAGGCATACGAAATTCATCCATAACGCCGAGTTCTCTTGCACATTCACTGCAAAGATGTAATTCTTCTTTATGACCGTTTATATTTCTTTTAATAAAAGTAGTTGCTTCGTTTTGATTACAATGTTGACAACGCATAATAAATACCTCCTAATCAACATATGCTAAAAGCATCTGTTTGAGCAAGCTTGCTCTGATTTGATTTTTAATTTCTGTTTCGACGCCTTTAAAATTGTTGTCAGATACAACTGACATCATAATTCTTCCGGCTTTATCGCTTAATAAACCTTGATAATGCAAATTATAGATATTTGCCTTTGCACTTTTTTCATCTATAGAATTACCTATAGAGTTTACAAGCGACATTAATGCATTTTCTTTTGTTGCGGCACGGGTAATCATAATGTATCCTCCGCCGCCACGCCTTGATTCAATTCTGTAACCCTGTTCAGGCGTAAAACGTGATGTAATCACATAATTTATTTGACTTGGAACACAGCCGAGCTGTTGTGCCAAATCGTTACGCTGAATTTGGATTGTTGATGTGTTATCATCAAACATATTAAGAATCATATCTGCTATCGCATCACTCAGCTTCATTTTCCAATCACTTCCTTTTAGTTTGGTCATAAGCCTGACATTTTACACACTCTTTAAATCTCACTAATCTGTGTTTGTCTTTGACTTTCTTTGACCTTCTGTCATTATAGTAGCACAAAGGTCAGAGAAAGTCAAGAGTTTTTTTAAAAATTTTTTGACTTTTTTTGACCTTCGTTAAAATCTGCATAAAATCAAGGGTTTTGGGCATAAAAAAGAGGCGAACAGTGTTCGCCTCTACAAAATTTTTATTCTAATTATTCTCAATCAAGCATACAGCGTGAGCAGCTATACCTTCCTTTGCGCCGGTAAATCCCAAACCCTCTTCCGTAGTCGCCTTAACCGATACAAAATCAAAATCAATATTACAAACCTTGGCAATATTTTTTCTCATTTGTTCTATATAAGGTGCCATTTTAGGAGTTTGCGCAAGAATAGTAGAATCAATATTAATTATTTTATAACCTTTTAATGATACTTGCCTTACAACCTCTTCAAGAAGTTTTAAACTGTCTGCACCTTTCCACTTATCGTCGGTATCGGGGAAAAGATGACCGATATCGCCCATAGCCGCAGCGCCTAAAATTGCATCGGAAATTGCATGGAGCAAAACATCGGCATCACTGTGACCTAAAAGACCGAGTTCGCTCGGTATATCAACACCGCCGATAATACATTTTCTCTCCTTAACAAGCTTATGAACATCATATCCGTGACCTATTCTCATTAAATTTCACCTCTTGAATTAAGTATAGAAACCGCAGTCGGTATATCTTCTGGAGTTGTTATTTTAATATTAGAATACTCCCCTATTACAACATAAACGTCCTCGCCCATATTTTCAAGCAATTTGCAGTCATCGGTAAAATCTTTTCCCTGTTTCATTGCCAATTTCATAGCAGATACATATTTATCAAATTTAAATATCTGGGGAGTTTGAATAGCAATAAGACTTGAACGATTCGGAGTATCGATTATTTTATTATTCCTGTCAACAACCTTAATTGTATCTTTAACAGGAACACCGACAGCCGCCGCACCGTATTTCTTTGCCGCAGTTAATGTATCAACAATTTCTTTTGCACTAACAAGCGGACGGGCGCCGTCGTGAATGATAAGCATATCGCAGTTTTCAATTGTTTTCACTGCATTTGAAACACTTTCCTGACGTGAGCTTCCGCCGATACAATAAGTAACATTATATTTTGAAAGCACATCTTTAAATAAAGGAATATCGCTTTCTCTTACAACAACAATAATATCATCTATATCATTTATATCGGAAAAAGTTTTAACAGTGCGTTCAATAACGGTCATATTATTAATTTCAAGAAGAAGTTTGCTTTTATCCGCTTTCATTCTTGTTCCGTTACCTGCCGCTAAAATAATTGCTGTATTATTCATCTTTCAGGCTCTCCACTTCGTCAATAGTAGGTGTTGCAAATTCGGTTTTGTACGGGTCATAAACGACAAATCCCGGTTTAGCGCCGTTTGGTTTGCGTATATTTTTAACTAAAGTATAATCAACGGCAACATTTGAAGATTCTCTCGCCTTGCTGAAATAAGCGGCAATAACTGCGCAATCGTGAATAGCCTCGTCACTTATTTGCTTGCCTGAGGTTTCACAAATAACGTGGCTTCCTGCGGCTGACTGAACGTGAAACCAAGTATCGTAATTCTTAGCCGTTTTCATGGTAAGTTTATCGTTCATTATATTATTTCTGCCGACATACACATCAAAGCCGTCACGGGTTTTAAAGTGCATTGGCTTTAAAGCCTTTTGCTCTTTTTTTCTGTCATTCACCTTTTTTATATATCCTTGAGAAGCAAGTTCCGACTTAATGGCGGTAATTTCGCTGTCTGTTTCGGCTCTTGAAAGCGAATCTATTACACTTTCAAAATATTCTGCCTCTTCATTAGCTTCCTTTATAAATTCATTAAGCTTACTTTCGGCAACCTGCTTTTTGCGATATTCTTTATAATATTTTTGCGAATTTTGCGACGGAGTAAGCGTCACGTCGGCAGGAATACGAATAATTTTATTATTATTGTAATAATTTTCTAAATCGTAATAAGGCGCACCCTTTTCAAGGCGGTATAAATTAGCGGAAATCAAATCGCCGAAAAGTTTATATGTTTCCTTATCCCTGCAATCATCAAGTTCCTGTTTTCTGTTAATTGCCTTTCTGACTGCTCTTTCCTGCAAAGTAGTAACGGTTTTAAACAAATCCGCACTTCTCGCTTTAATTCGCATTAATCTTACACGTTCATAATAGAAATAATCAAGAAGCTGAGAAAACGTATCGTAATGTTTTATGGTTGCAAGGTCGTCGTATTGCTTAATATCAATAAATGCAAAATCCTTAGGCGTATCCGTAAAAACAACCGTAGGAATAGGGTTTTGTGCTTGTTTTTTAAATTCATCAAGAGTTAAACCGTATTCAAACTCACGGCAAATAATAGGAGAAACGCCCTTAACTGTTTCCATAACAGCCTTATACATTCCTTTGCGACTGTCGGCAATTTTTTTCCTTATTTTCTCAATATCATCGGTAAATATATTAAGTTTATCCTGCTTAGGCGGTGCAACATATGTCACACCCGGTAAAACTTCCCTTATATGCGACTTATTTTCATCAACACGTTTCATAGAGTCAATAATTTTTCCGTCTTTATCAATAAAAATAATATTAGAATATTTACCCATTATTTCAATAATAAGTGAATAATTCGTTTTATCGCCGAGTTCGTCAGTACCGGAAAAATTGATTTTCAATATTCGTTCCAAATTATCCTGCTCAATTTCCGTAACCCAAGCACCTGTAAGCCTTTTTCTGAGTAAAAGGCAGAACATAGGAGGCTTAGAAGGATTTTCCGGCGGAAACTCGGTAAAATGAATACGGGCAGCATCGGCATTGCAGGATAAAAGAAGTTTTTTACTTCCCTGCCTTGAACGAAGATTAATAACTATTTCATCCTTGGACGGCTGATAAACCTTATCAACTCTGCTGTCAAGCGCAAAATCCGATATTTCGTTTTTTAAATGGTTTAAAAAAATTCCGTCAAGTGCCATAATTATATTTCCAACACAGGATTTGAAACAGGCGCAATTATAAATTCAACCTCTTCAAATTCTTTTTCCAATTTTTCTTTAAGCATAAGAAACGGTGCGTTTTCCGTTTCAAAGTGACCTGCGTTAATTACCGCAAATCCGTTTTCCGAAGCATCGAGCATTTCGTGATACTTCAAATCGCTTGTAACAAAACAATCCGCATTTTGCATTGCGTCATTTATAAATTCACCGCACGCACCGCCACCGACTGCAACTGTTTTTATCATTTTATCAGTGTCAGTATATCTGAGTCCGTGGCAATCAAGAGTTTCACCGACCAAAACGGCAAAATCGTCAATACTCATTTCCCTGTCAAGTTCACCGACAACAACATAACCGTTTTCAAGTTTTCTTGTATTTTTCAAACCGAGCAAAAAGGCAAGGTTGTCGTTAATCCCACCCAAAGCTTTGTCAAATGAAGTATGAGCACACATTGCTGCGATATCGTTATTGATAAGTTCGTATACTGCCGAGCCTTTAATAATTTTCTTTACGGGATTAAAAATAATAGGATGATGAGTTAATAAAAGGTCCGCTTCAACGCTTTTGGCATAATCGGCGGCGGCCTTAGTACCGTCAAGTGCCATAACAACGGTTGAAACAGTTTTTTCTTCATCACCCAATATAAAGCCGGAATTGTCCCATTCTTCCATTTCACTGTAAGGGGCAATAGAATTTATGTAGTTATATATATCCTTGACCAAAGTCATAAGATTTCCTCCACTGCCGAAATAACATCGCTTAAATCGGCACCTGATTTTGATTTATTATTAAGATAATTTAAAAGATGCAAAAAGTATTCTTTATTTGAAAAGTCGGTAATATTACCGAGAAAATAATCTTTCAAAGTTTTCGTAACGATTTTTCCTGTATAATTTGCGTCAAATACGCTATAAGAATGTTTGCCGTCTGCTACAATAATATCATTATTAATCTCAAACCCATTATCATAAAGATATTTTCTTGCAATTTCAGGGTGCGTCATCGGCTGCAAAATCAAATGAAGTTCCTTGACAAAATCGCAGGAGGATAAAATATCGACAATAAGTTCAGCGCCCATACCTGCAATAATAACCGTATCGCACTCGCCTTTATTAAGCTTTTCAAGTCCGTTTGAAATGCGAGTATCAATCACACTTTCAAGCCCCTCATCTTTCACGAGAGACTTGCAGGAAGCAAGCGGCTTTTCATTAATATCCATTGCAACGGCAAACTGTGAAATATTGTTTTTTACAAGATAAACAGGAATATATCCGTGGTCCGTTCCGACATCAGCAACAGACGAGCCCGATTTAACAAGGCTCGCCACTGCATTAAGTCTTTTAGATAAGCTAACCATTAACCTACCTCTGCATTAAGCTTTTCAACAAGCTCATCTGCATCTGTGCCGTGAACTGCACAAGCGTCAGCGATTGATTCGCCTCTTGAAGCAGGACAGCCGAGGCAGTGCATACCAATCTCTAAAAAGAGAGGTGCTGTATCAGGATATGCGTCAAGAACATCACCGATAATAGTATCCTTAGTAATTTCCATAGTATAAAACTCCTTTTCACATCTATTTGAGATAATTATATTTTAACCAAATAATTATCTGCTAAAGATATTTATAACACATTTATTATTTCATTGCAAGTTGAATAAAAATATGTTAATATATAATTTGTAATTTTAAAGGACGGTGAAATGCTTGGAAAAAGAATATAACCCTGCATTACAATTTGATGCATTTACTGCCGGAATTGAGGACGGAGGCTTGCGTTCAAGCTCTTCAATAGCTATTCTTGCCTGTTATATAATCGCAAGAAGCAAGGAAAAGCTAACAAAGAAAAATGTTGTTGACGCTCTTGTAGAGGGAAAAATTGCGAATTATTTTGAAATTTCAAGCGCAATTGCAAAAATGATAAAAACAGATAATCTTGTTGAAGGTGACGACGGATATTTATCTATCACCGATAAATGCGCTTTTAATGTTGAAATGCTTGAAAACGATTTACCGATTACAATAAGAGAAAAAGCGGTTGAGCTTGCGGCAAAAACAGCAAGACTTGAAATATATAAAAAAGAAAACAAAGCAACTGTTGAAAAAGACGGTGACAGATATAAAGTAACGCTTCACGTAAGCGATAAAAACTGTGATTTTATGGTGCTTAGTTTATATTTCCCATCAGAGGCGCAAGCACAGGTTGTAAAAGAGAAATTTCAAACCCACCCGGGTGAGGTATATGAAAATTTAATCAATTCAATTTTTTCCGACAATTAATATATGAGGAACGGAAAATGAAAAACACAATAAAGAATCTTTTAGTTTTATTACTGTCAATCATAATTTCGTTCATTTTCATTTACATATTTATATTTTTCTGCGGTTCTAAGCTATTTGAAAGCGGAGATGTAATTTTACAAGAGCTTGGAGTTTCAATAGTTATAGGCTCACTTATGTTTTTGATTATAAAAACAAATGAAAAGAACTTAGATAAAATCGAAGAATTAGAAAAAAGAATTGGAAAACAAGAATAAATAACGACAAAAAGCGTACCCTTGTCGGGTACGCTTTTTTATTAGCAATGATTAATCTATTTCTACAGAAATTTTTGCATCATTTCTTGTTGCTGCAGCACGCATAACAACACGGATAGCTTTAGCTATTCTGCCTTGCTTACCGATTACTCTGCCCATATCCTCTTCAGCTACGTGGAGATGATATACGATTACACCCTCTTCGTCAGGTTCGCTAACATCAACAGAAATTGCGTCAGGATTTTGAACCAATCCTTTAGTGATAGAAATTAACAAATCTTTCAAAGAAAACACCTCCTGAATAAATCTTTGCCAAAATAATCAAAGATTAAAGGATGCCTTCTTTTTTAAGAATGCTCTTAACTGTATCGGTTGGCTGTGCACCGTTAGCAATCCACTTCTTAGCTTTTTCTGCGTCAATCTTGATTTCAGCAGGGTCAGCCATTGTGTTATATGTGCCGATTTCTTCGATGAAACGACCGTCACGTGGATATCTTGAATCTGCTACTACTACACGATAGAAAGGAGCCTTCTTTGCGCCCATACGACGAAGTCTGATTTTTACTGCCATTTTAAATTACCTCCAAAAGTAAATATAATTATTTTTATTTTTTCCAAACTTTTTGTTTGGCTGTTTACAAATTAAAATCCAAACGGATTATTTGAGCCGCCGCCCATTTTTCCCATCATTTTTTCAGCCATTTCGGGATTGGCTTGCATCATACGACGCATTTTTTTGCTCATTCTCGGACCTTTGTTTCCGCCGATTTGTTTAACCATCTTTTGCATCTGCTTAAACTGAGCCAAAAGCTTATTAACATCCTCAACCTGCATACCGCAACCTTTTGCAATTCTGCGTTTTCTCGACGGATTGATAATATCCGGATGCTCACGCTCCTGCTTAGTCATAGAATAAATTATTGCTCTGAAACGGTCAAAAGCCTTTTCATCAATATCTTCATCCTTTATTTTGTTGCCTATGCCTGGAATCATCTTTATTGTATCTTTAAGACTTCCCATTCTTTCAATCTGCTCAAACTGGTCAAGCAAATCGTTAAGGTCGAATTTGTTTTTTGCAAGCTTCTTTTCAAGTTCCGCCGCCTTTTTCTCATCAAGACTTTGCTCAGCCCTTTCGATAAACGAAAGCACATCACCCATACCTAATATACGGGAAGCCATACGTGACGGATGGAACGTTTCAAGATTGTCAAGTTTTTCGCCTGTACCGATAAATTTAATCGGCTTACCTGTTACAGCTCTTACTGACAAGGCCGCACCGCCACGTGTATCACCGTCAAGCTTTGTAAGAATAACACCGTCAATACCGAGTGTTTCATTAAAGCTTTTAGCAACATTGACAGCGTCCTGACCAGTCATTGCATCAATAACAAGCAAGATTTCGTGAGGATGAACAGTTGAACGGATATTTTTAAGCTCTTCCATAAGCTGTTCATCAACATGCAAACGGCCGGCTGTATCGAGAAATACATAGTCGTTGCCGTGGTCTTTAGCAAACTTTACTGCTTCTTCAGCGATATGAACAGGATTTTCTGTACCCATTTCAAAAACGGGAACACCAACCTGTTCGCCTACAACCTGAAGCTGCTTAATAGCCGCAGGACGATAAACGTCACACGCAACAAGAAGAGGTCTGTGACCTTCTTTTTTTAATTTAAGGGCAAGCTTTGCCGAATGAGTTGTTTTACCGCTGCCTTGCAAGCCGCACATCATTACAATTGTCGGCGGATGGTTAGCAATAGCAAGCCTTGCTTCATTGCCTCCCATAAGCTCGGTAAGTTCTTCATTAACAATTTTGATTACCATCTGACCGGGAGTAAGCGACTCCATAACGTCAGCGCCTATGGCTCTTTCGGTAACCTTAGCGGTAAACTCTTTAGATACTTTATAGTTTACATCAGCCTCAAGCAATGCAAGGCGAACCTCACGCATTGCCTCTTTAACGTCTGACTCGGTTAATTTGCCCTTGGCACGTAATTTTTTAAACGAATTTTCAAGTCGTTCACTTAAGCCTTCAAATGCCAAGAAATCAACTCCTAAAAAATTTTATCCTTCTTTTAAAAAGGAGGCAAGTGTTTTAATTCTTGCTACATTATCATTAACTTCCATAGAAAGTGTATGATTGAGGTTATACTCGTTGATTTTGTCAGCACATTCAACGATTTCGTCAATGCCCTTTTTCATTTCCGTAAAACGCTTTGCAAGGCCAAGCCTTTCCTCCATATCAAAAAGCTGAGCCTCGGCACGTTTGATTGAATCACGGACACCCTGACGGCTTATACCCTCGTTTTCTGCAATTTCTGAAAGTGAGAGATCCTCTTCATAATAATAAACAAGGCAGTTACGCTGCTTTTCAGTAAGCATTTCGCCATAGAAATCGAGCAAAAACGGGATTTCAAGATTTTTTGCCATGAAGTGACTCTCCTTTCAAAGTGTATGTAAAGTATTTAATCTTTACAGCAAGCAGTATTATACTAAAGACAGGCGGATATGTCAAGTAAAAACCGAATAATATTTTTTATTAAATTTGGCATAAATCTATTGACACAAGCCATGGTGTAAAGTAAAAAGCCTTTAAACTAAATATTGCATAAAAATAAGCCTTAATTAAAAATAATTAAGACTTATATAAATAAAAAACGCAATGAGAATTATTTAACGCTCCTCATTGCGTCTATAGTAAAGCGCACCTGAACTCGATACATTCCGGCGCTATACTACCTATTAAATTACACTATTCTCAAACGCCGTTGCCGTTCGTCTCTCTAACGGGCTGTTTTACTACCTTATGAAATTACACTATTCTCAAACTACCATAATTGTTGATAACTGCTTGAACGTCGTTTTACTACCTTATGAAATTACACTATTCTCAAACAGGAAGTAAAAAAAGCGGTTAAAGAAGCAGGTTTTACTACCTTATGAAATTACACTATTCTCAAACAACATCACAATCATCATCACTTAACCCCTGCGTTTTACTACCTTATGAAATTACACTATTCTCAAACTCCAAGCCCCATAAGCTCGCCGAGGGCTTCGTTTTACTACCTTATGAAATTACACTATTCTCAAACCAGCGTTTTCATAAGCGGCTAAAAAAATCGTTTTACTACCTTATGAAATTACACTATTCTCAAACGACATACAAGCAAGCCTGAAATTTATGTTAGTTTTACTACCTTATGAAATTACACTATTCTCAAACTTGCCCTTCGTTCTGTTTACATAATAGCACGTTTTACTACCTTATGAAATTACACTATTCTCAAACATAACATTAACATATTAGAGAAGGGAGCAGGTTTTACTACCTTATGAAATTACACTATTCTCAAACTATATGTATGATTATTATAAAGAAGTAAAAGTTTTACTACCTTATGAAATTACACTATTCTCAAACAAGTCTTTTGATGATATATATAAGACGTTCGTTTTACTACCTTATGAAATTACACTATTCTCAAACCAAGGTTTGCAGACTGTGCTTGCTGTGAAAGTTTTACTACCTTATGAAATTACACTATTCTCAAACAAATCGTATATATTTGATAAAAACGGCGAAGTTTTACTACCTTATGAAATTACACTATTCTCAAACTAACTACACCGCAAAAGACATTACACACAGTTTTACTACCTTATGAAATTACACTATTCTCAAACTGGTATTTGTCACAATATGGATTGTTACGAGTTTTACTACCTTATGAAATTACACTATTCTCAAACCCGCTTGTGAATAATTCGGGTTTTAGTGGCGTTTTACTACCTTATGAAATTACACTATTCTCAAACCTTATAAACTGTTAGGTAAATCTTTAAAGGGTTTTACTACCTTATGAAATTACACTATTCTCAAACAATGGACGTTTCCTTGACCTGGTGAGAAATGTTTTACTACCTTATGAAATTACACTATTCTCAAACTTGTCTTGATACTCCTGTGAAGCCGTATTTGTTTTACTACCTTATGAAATTACACTATTCTCAAACGAATGGATAGACGTGACAATTAGATGCTATGTTTTACTACCTTATGAAATTACACTATTCTCAAACAATGAACGCTTGCCAAGGTCGTGACATTCCGGTTTTACTACCTTATGAAATTACACTATTCTCAAACTAATTCGCCTTTATAATTTCCATCGCAAAGGTTTTACTACCTTATGAAATTACACTATTCTCAAACAATTTAATGGTGAAAATGCCGTTATCGTTGGTTTTACTACCTTATGAAATTACACTATTCTCAAACTTAGCTTGATATTCAGCTGATGCCGCATTTGTTTTACTACCTTATGAAATTACACTATTCTCAAACTATATGATAATTATAATAGTGTTATGTAAAGTTTTACTACCTTATGAAATTACACTATTCTCAAACAGAGAACAAGTACACACTCGCAATGCTGAAGTTTTACTACCTTATGAAATTACACTATTCTCAAACTCAGTGTATGATATGACAACAACATACTTCGTTTTACTACCTTATGAAATTACACTATTCTCAAACGAATGGTTAGACGTGGTCATAAGATGTTATGTTTTACTACCTTATGAAATTACACTATTCTCAAACAGAGAAAGAGTACACACTCGCAATGCTGAAGTTTTACTACCTTATGAAATTACACTATTCTCA
>CAMCHQ010000008.1 GCA_945874765.1 uncultured Clostridia bacterium | reverse complement strand
TGAAGCAAGACACGGTAAAGCATTTGAAGGTCTTCTTAAGAGATATTTTGCATAAGAAAGAAGTTTAAAGGCTTCATCCCTTGCCAAGATACTCCAAATTTTAAGCAAAGCGCAAAAATTTGGGAGAAACAGTCCGGTGGACTGTTTCGTAGTATGTTGCCGGCTTCAAGAGCAAGACACGGTAAAGCATTTGAAGGTCTTCTTAAGAGATATTTTGCATAATTTTAAATAATAATTTGAAAAGGCGGATTTTTCCGTCTTTTCTTTTTTATAATAGATTTTTGTACTATATGTCCCGAAATAATCAACCGTTGCCGATTATACGGCGGTAAATCTTATAAAATGCAGAAAATATTTGACAAATTAAATAATTTGTATTATTATTGCTGTAAAAAATAACTGACGAGGCGAAAAAGATGGAAACTGTGTTTACAAATGCAGATTTTATTTCTCTTGATGAACATAATAATACATATTCGGTTATGGTTGTAAAAGGCAAGAATATTGTTTATATGGGATATAGTATTCCGCTTGCATATGACGACGCAAAAATCATTGATTTAGGCGGCAGGGCAGTTGTACCGCTTGTAAACGATAAAATGTGCTTGACCTATAGGAATAATGCCGAATGTACCAAACTTGAAGTAGGGCAGTCGGCTGATTTTGCCGTTGTTGATAAAAATATACTTAAAGATAACCACGATTTAAAGGTAATAAGCGTATATATCCACGGTAGGAAAAAGGATTGATAAAATGAAAAAATTCCGTTTGAGGTTTTCAAACGGAATTTTTGTTTTTAATTTACTTTGTTTTTTAAATCTTTGCCCTGAGTAATATTTTGCGTGTTTTCAAGAATGTTTTTATAAATTCTTTCAACCGTTAAATGCGTAATTCCTGCAATATGAGGAGTTAAAATAAGCTTGTCTTTAAGCCTGATATCAAGTAAAGGATTGTCCTTTTCAAGCGGTTCGGGAGTGTAGACATCAAGCCCAGCCCCTGCAATTTCGCCGTTTAAAAGTGCATTTTTAAGTGCAATATTATCAACTAAATCTCCACGTGACGTATTTATTAAAAATGCGTCATTTTTCATTTTTGAAAGAAATTTATCGTCAACTGTATTTATTGTATCCGGTGTGACCGCAATGTGCAGAGATACTATATCGCTCTTACTCAAAAGCTCGTCAAGGCTTACATATTGAACATTTAATTTTTCTTCAAGCTCTTTATATCTTGTGCGGTTTGTGTAGATAACGTTAGCACCTAAAGCATTGCAAAATTCAGCCGTTTTTCTTGCAATATCACCAAAACCGATTAAACCGACAGTACATTCGCCGAGTTCTTTTCTTACTCCGAATGACGCTTTTTTAAACTCAATCTGCCTGTCGTTATAGATTTCGTCAACACCTTTTGAAAAATTCCTTAAACAGCCGAGCATAAGAAAGAGCGCAACTTCGCTTACTCCCGTATCGTTTACACCCTTGTTGTTGCAAACGGGTATGCCTTTTTGTGTGGCATATTCCACGTCAACGCCCTGATATCCAACGCCCTCACTCATAATGAGCTTCAAATTCGGCATTGAATCAATGAGCGCCTTGTCAAACGTTCCCATAGCGTCAATGAAAAGCAAATCGGTATCTTTGCCGTTTGATAAAAGCTTTTCTCTTTCATTCAATTTGAAAAATCTGACGTTGTGCTCTTTTATTTCGGGAATGCTTTTAAAAACCTTTTCTTTTGCAGAAACACTTGAAAAAAATGTTATATTCATATTTTCACTTCTTTTTACTTGTTTTTCTAAATTATTATATCATTTCAAATAATAAGTGTCAAAAACATTTCGCCTTTATTTGCATATAATAATTTGAGGTGATTTTATGTGCGGCATTGCCGGAATATTAAGCAGTGATACGGATTTAAGAGGAGAAAGACTTCTCGTTGAAAAAATGGGAAAAACTCTTAAAAAAAGAGGACCCGACGCAGCAGGGATATACCTTACGCCCGAGGTTGCGCTTATACACAGGCGACTTTCAGTAATCGATGTTGAAAACGGTGCACAACCTATGCATTTCGGAAAATATGTTATAGTTTATAACGGCGAGATTTATAATACGGATGAAGTCAGAGCAGAACTTGAAAGCAGCGGTTATAAATTTGACACCCATTGCGATACGGAAGTTGTATTAAAGGCTTACGATAAATGGGGAGAGGAAAGCGTTAAAAAGTTAAACGGAATTTTTGCATATGCGATTTATGATAAAAAGGAAAATTCGCTTTTTGCCTGCCGTGACAGAATAGGCGTTAAACCGTTTTTCTATAACAAAACAAAAAATACATTTTCATTTGCAAGCAAAATCGATACTCTTTTGTGCCAGCCTTATGTCAAAAGTGTCGTTGATGAGGAAGGACTTAATGAAATATTTATGCTCGGTCCTGCGAAAACAATCGGCAAGGCGATATTTAAGGATATTAAAGAACTTCCACCTGCCTTTTGCCTAACGTATAAAAACGGCGAAATCAAAACATATCCTTATTGGAAATTGGAAGCCAAAGAGTTTAATGAAAGTGAAGGGGAAGCGGTAGAGCATACTTACTCTCTTGTTAAAGATTCTATCGAACGTCAGCTTGTAAGCGACGTGCCACTTGCAACATTTTTGTCAGGGGGTCTTGATTCCTCAATTATTTCAAAAATTGCAAGCGATAAATATAAGGAAAGCGGAAAAACGCTTGATACTTATTCGGTCGATTATACGGATAACGATAAATATTTCAAAAAAAGCCTGTTTCAGCCGAATAAGGATTCGGATTATATTGATATCATTTCAAGCTATATAGGCTCAAATCATCACAATGTAGTGCTAAGCAATGTTGACGTGGCAAATGCGCTTGAAGAGGCTTGTATTGAAAGAGGCGTTCCGGGGTTTGTTGATATCGATTCTTCTTTAATGCTGTTTTGTAAAGAGGTTAAAAAGGATTTTACCGTTTGCCTGTCCGGTGAGTGCGCCGATGAAATATTTGCGGGATATCCTTGGTATCATAAAAAGGACGTTCTTTTTGAAAACGTTTTCCCGTGGGCAAGAAATACCAATATAAGGCAAAAAATACTTAAAAAAGGCTTTTTAAGTGACGGCGAGGAATATTTGCAAAACGCATATAAAAATACGCTTAAAAATATATCGTATTTAGACAGCGACGAAAAAATCAATAAGAGAATGAGAGAAATGTTTGTACTCAATCTCGACTGGTTTATGCAAACGCTTCTTGCAAGAAAAGATAATATGAGTATGGCTTCGTCACTTGAAGTCAGAGTGCCGTTTTGCGACTTTAGGCTTGTTGAATATGCGTATAATATGCCGTGGGACATTAAAGCACTTGACGGCAGGGAAAAGGGAATACTGAGAAAAGCGTTTGAAAACGATTTGCCTAAGGAAATTGCGTGGAGAAAGAAAAGCCCTTATCCGAAAACGCATAATCCTGTTTATTTTGCAAGGGTTAAAGAACTTCTTGCCGTGGCGCTTACCGATAATTCAACACCGCTTAAAGATTGGATAGATATTGATAATTTGTATCTTCTTTTGCAAAATCCCGATTCTCTCCCTGAGCCTTGGTATGGTCAGCTTATGGGTATTCCTCAAATTGCGGCATATATTTATCAAATTTATGTGTGGATTAAGCATTACAATGTTGAATTTGAAATATAATTGTGATATATTTACTATATAGAACAAATTACTGATTAGGAATTTTATTATGACAAATGAAGAGTATATAAAAGCAATAGATATGCGTACTTCAAGAAGAACTTATAAGGCAAAACCGCTTGATAAGAAAATACTTGAAGTGCTTAAAAATATGGTTGACGCCGTCAATGAAGCAAGCGGTCTTGAATTTCAGCTTGTTGAGGACGGAACGCCGGCATTTAAGATTTTTTCAGGCAGATTTTCATATATTGCGGTGTGCGGTGAGGACAGCGAAAAAGCAAGAGTGAAAAGCGGTTATTGGGGTGAAACAATTGTGCTTCAATGCGTTTATCACGGCTTGGGTACTTGCTGGGTATCGGGCACTTATGATGAAAATAAGGTTTATGAAGCAATTGATTTGCCGAAAAAGCACAGGCTTTATGCAGTAATTGTTGTGGGTTATGTTAAGGATAGGCTTAGTACCAAAGAAAAGCTTATGTATAACGCAACTCATAAGAATAATAAGCCTTATCAAAAAATGTTTGAAGTGTGCGACAAAAAGCTTCCGCCTTATTATGAATATGCAATGAAGCTTGTTGAAAAAGCACCGTCTGCCACTAACAGACGTCCCGTTCATTTTAGATATGAGGACGATGTTATTAAAGGCTATGTCGATGAGCCTTATTCGGATAAAAGCCTTGATTTCGGTATTGCCCAGCTTCATTTTCAGCTTGGCGCCGCCGCAAAGGGTGTTAAAGGCGAATGGGATATGAACGGCAGATTTTGTACCGAAAACGCTAAGGTAATTAAATTCCCTGAATCCGAGCAGAACGAAGAAGAAAAGACGCAGGAGGATAACGAAAATGAGTGATGAAATCAAAAAGATTGACGAAACTTTAGAGACGCCGAATGAGCCTGAAGTAAAAAAAGAAAAGAAAAAGCTTTCAAAAAAAGCTAAAAAAATAATAATTATTGTTGTATCGGTTGTTGTATTTCTTCTTGTTGCGGCTGTTGTGGCAGGTGTTTGCGTGCTCAACTCCTATTGCAAAACAAAGGATTATACAGTAGTTGCAACGACAGATGATGTAACCCTTGTTGCTCACCGTGGTATGAGAAGCGTAGCACCTGAAAATACCACCGCTTCATTTACCGAAGCAGGCAAGCACGGTTATTGGGGCGCCGAGTGTGATGTTTACAGAACCAAGGACGGCGTTTGGGTTATTTCTCACGACAGGCATACTTACAGAATGATGGATAAATCTGCCTTTGTTGAAAAGAAAACATATGACGAGCTTATGGCTATGAAGGTCGATAACGGCGTTAATATTGATAAGTACAAAGATTTGAAGATGTGTTCACTTGAAGATTATCTTAAAATTTGTCAAAAATACAAGATGACGCCTGTAATTGAGCTTAAAGGCAAGAACAATACCGAGCATTATAATGAAATCGCAGACCTTGTAAATCAATATAAGATTGACGTTGTTTACATTTCATTCCAGCTTGAAAATCTTAAAGCTATGCGTAATCTCGATACTTCAAGCAAAATGTATTATCTTGTTCAAAAAATCAGCGAAAAAGATATTGAAGACGCAAGAAGCATTTTGGATTGCGGTATTGATTTTAACGGTAACAAGGAAGCAAACTTTAAAAACGATATTCTTAAAAAATGCCGTGACCAGGGCTTAGACCTCGGCGCTTGGACTATTAATGACCCAGAGGTTATGAAAAAACTTGAGGATAACGGCGTAACGCTTATCACAACCGATTCTATTGAATATAAAAAGTAATTTATAAAACGGCAAAACTCCGTATGCTTTATTTTGCATACGGAGTTTTTATTTATGCTTCTTTCTTTTCAAATTGATATTTTAAAAATTCCAAAAGCGCAATAAGCGCAATGCCTATTAAGAAAAATAAAATACTGAAATTGCTTTGATTTAACATTTCATTTGTATTATTAACCGTTGTCGGACCCATAACGATTGCATAAAGCGAGCCTATGAGCATACCGATAATGAGCATAACCGTCTGCGCTCTGAATTTTTCAAGGCATTTTTGAATACCTTTAACCGAAACAAGCGCACCGAAGATAATGCCGAGACCGAAAATTACGAGCATCGGAAATACTTTCAAATTAAGGTGCAAAAGCTCTTTTACCGAACTTATTACAGGGAGATATGCGCCGAAAATAAGAAGCACCGTTGAGCCTGAAATTCCCGGTAAAAACATTGCCGTAATCGCAACAGCACCCGCAATAAAGAGGTATGCCGCAGAACTGATTGAAAAGTGACTTAAATCAAGCGACATAACACTTACTTTGCCGTTAAAGAATGTAAGAAGCGCAACTATCAGTATTCCGATAATAACAAAAGGTGTATGTTGCCATTTATTTTTGATTGTTTTGTATTCTTCCTTGCCGATAATGAATATCGACGGAAAAATGAAGCCCAAAAACAGGGAGGATACGGCGTAAATATTTTTCTCAAAAAACGCAGTCAAAGCAAGCACTGCCAAAATCATACCCAAAGCCCAGCCTAAAAGCAGTTTGATTAGATAAATAATGCCTTCTTTTTTATCACTCATACTGCCGTATATCACTTTGTTTATTGAGCCGATAAATTTATCGTAAAAACCTAAAATCAGCGCAATTGTACCTCCAGATACACCCGGAACACTGTCTGCAAGAGCCATAAAAAAGCCGTTTATCGCTGTTCTTACCATTTATACCCACTCCTTTATCATTTCGGTATTTGCAAATATTTCGTCGAGTTTTTCAAAAAACGGAATCATATCTCCCATATCAAGCGCTCTGTGGTCAAATGCAACAGTAAGCGGTAAAACAAGTGCCGATGCGACATCACCCTGAGGGGTACATACGGGCTTAAGCTGCGCCGCACCGACACCGATTGCCACAAGTTGAGGCGGAATAATTTCGAGAATGGTACATTCACCCTTCCAGCCTCTGTAAATTGAGCCGAGGTTTGAAACAGTTATCGTTCCCTGCTCAATATCGTGCTTTGTCAAGCGGTCGCTTTCGGGGATTGAATAGTATTCCTTTTTAGCTCGACCTGAAAGTGTTTTAACCTTGTGCTTTCCTGTTTTTGAACCGATAAGGCGGTAAATTGTTTGCGCTATTTTGCCTTTTTTAAGACCTTGAATTGTGTTATCCATTGACACTTCAAACATAACCTCGTTCATATCCGAATTGTTTGCTCTTCTCATTGAATCGGCAATTGCATCTCTCATTTGGCTCATATTTTTTGAACCCATATCGTGCATATTTATTGTCATCATTTCGCCTGTGTTTAATACCACGGGCATTGAAATGTCAATGTTTTCAAGAGTTGTTATTTTGCCTCTTACAAGTTTGCGGCTAAACTCAATATGTCCGTTCATTTTTTGGCAAGCCTTTAACCCCTCGACAATTATCCTGAGCATAGCCGTGTTGACCGTGATTTTTTGTGATTTGTCTTTGCCCGAATTTATTTCTTTTAATACGTCAAAAAGTTTTGTTACATCTGCTTCATACGTTACGCAGGCGTGCGGAATTGTTTCCCAGCTTTCACTTGTCATATTAGATACGATTTTTCTTGCGATACCGAAATGTTCTACGCTTTTTATTTTCATCTGATTATCTCCTTTTGTTTGATACGCTTATAATATGCTTTGCGCCTAAACCACAATTAAAGCAAATTTAAACTGAACATAAACAAAAAAGACAGATGCCAAAACACCTGTCTTTAAAATATAAATGTGTATTAATCTTTAAATCTGTAGCCTGCACCCCAAACCGTTTGAATATGTTTCGGCTTTGACGGATCATCCTCAAGTTTTTCTCTCAGCCTGTTGATATGCACAGCAACCGTTGCCGTATCGCCGAGCGAATCAAGCCCCCACAGTTTTTCATAAAGCGTTTCCTTATCAAACACAATATCCGCATTCATAACAAGAAATAAGAAAAGTTCGTATTCCTTGTTTTTCAGTTCGATTTCCTTGCCGTGTTTATAAACTCTGCGTGACGAAGTGTTGATTTTGTAGTCGCCGATATCTATAATATTTTCTTTTTTCTCTTCGTTTTTTCTAAGCCTGTCATATTGAGCAAGATTAGCTTTAACTCTCGCAACAAGCACATTGGGGGAAAACGGCTTTTCGATATAATCGTCTGCACCGAGGCCTAAGCCCCTGATTTTGTCAATGTCTTCCTTGCGAGCCGTAACCGTTAAAATAGGTATATCCGTAATTTCCCTGAGCTTTTTGCAAACAGTGAAGCCGTCAAGACCGGGGAGCATTAAATCGAGCAATACAAGGTCATAATCGCCCTGCTTTACTCTGTCAATGCCCGTAATTCCGTTGTCTGTTATGTCAGCGTTAAAACCGTTGATTATTAAATAATCACGTTCAATATCGGCTATATCTCTGTCATCTTCTATGATTAAAATATTACTCATTTTCGCACCTCAAATAAATAATTATTGAAAGACCGCCGTACTTATTTTCGCTTGCTTCAACCTTGCCGCCAATTGCAAGTACGGCTTTTTTGACAAAAGCAAGACCTATTCCGCTTCCGTTTGACGTATTGCTTCTGGCTTTGTCCGTTCTGTAGAAAACTTCAAAAAGTTTGTCAAGATTATCCTTGTCAACTCCCGGTCCGTCATCGGCAAATTCTATTTTTGCAAAATCATTTTCTTTAGTAATGACAATTTCGCATTTTGCTCGCTCTTTGATTTTATAT
This sequence comes from uncultured Clostridia bacterium, assembly GCA_945874765.1. GTDB lineage: Bacteria > Bacillota > Clostridia > Oscillospirales > Acutalibacteraceae > Eubacterium_R. The sequence goes on along the minus strand of CAMCHQ010000008.1, from coordinate 124,711 downwards.
TTAAGTGAATTGTCAAGTATGTTTGACATAATACGGTTTAAAAGTTCTCTGTCGGCAATTGAAGTGAGATTATCACTTGATTTTATTTCAATGTCAAGACCTTTGTCGCTGTATTCGTCTTTTACGCTTTCGATTGTATTTTCTATAAAATCGGGAAAAACTATTTTCTCCTCATTTAGTGAAAATTCCTCCATATCAAGCTTGGAATACGCAAAAAGTGATGAAACCATTTTTTCAATATCAATTGTTTTGCGTTTGATGGTTTGCAAATATTTATCCCTCATTTGCGGCGAGTCGGCAACTCCGTCAATCAAGCCCTCAACATATGCCTGAATAGATGTAAGCGGACTTCTCAAATCGTGGGAAATGTCAAGCAAAAGCTCTTTCCTGTTTTCCTCGTTTTTTTGCGTAAGCTCAACCGATTTCTTCAGCCTGCCCGCCATATCGTTAAATGCAATGCAAACGGGTAAAAATTCGTCGTTTTTATTATAATTGAGCCTGTAATCAAGGTTGCCGCTTGCAATCTCGTTTACTCCGTGCGATAAAATATCAATCGGTTCTTCAATTTTCTTAAATACAAATCGTGTCAAAAATCTGTTGGTGAATGCAATTGAAAAGAGTATTGCCGCTATCACAATAATTACAGATAAAATAAAGACTTTTTTAACGCTCGTGTTGTCCTGATGATTGTTGCTTGAAAAAAGATATAATTCGTAATTTTTGCCGTTTGAGCTTTCCTTATAATAGTAAAGTTCGGCTTTTTCATTTGACACAAAGGCATTGCTTCCTATGCTTTTTGCAGAAGAAATCAATGTCTTGTCGGCTATTTTGATATTTCCCGCCTTGTAAAAATCATTGCCGTTTTCATAAACCTGAACAAAAGTTGTTTTTTTATCTATTATATTTCCTATTGCTTCAAGTCGGTTTTTCGTGTCCTTGCCGGAATGTTCAAAAATTTCATACATTTTGCTTGAAACCGCTTGGCTCGTGTTATAAAATTCTCCGCTGTTTTCAAATCCGAAGCCGTTTGAATTGTGAAGCGTTATGTATATTCCCCCAAGGCAGATAACCCCCACCAAAAGAGTTATCACAACGGGAATAACTATCATTATTATATTGGAAATTGTAAGTCACTTTTTAACAGTCATCTTTTTTCACCCATATATTATATTACATATTATATAGGCTATTGTAAAGCGTAATTATAAACAGCACTTAAACTCATTGAAATTTATTTGTTTTGATAATTATAGCAAAACAAATGCAGCGTATATGTACTGTAATAGACAAGAGTTTAATAAAGTACGCTTATTTGTCAAGGAAAATGACAAAATTTTGGTTAATCGGTATATTTATTACAAAAAAGTTACAAATTTGTTGTAACATATTACTATAGATTACAAAATGTAATTTATGATAAAATGTCAACGTCGCTTATTAAAGGAGGCGTTATTTTGATAAAAATACTGAAAAAGGGTATTCTTGCAGTTATTATGACAGCGCTCATATTAACTCTTTCCCCGCTTACAGCATTTTCACAAGAATACAAACCGAGGCTTACAGCTCCGAGCGGTGAACCTTACTATACAAGCAAATTAAATGTTTATTCTCAAACGGGCTATGGAATGCCAAACTGTGTTGCTTATGCTTACGGCAGGCTCTACGAGCTTAACGGCGAAGCACCTAAGCTTAACAGAGGTGACGCAGGTCAATGGTGGAGTATGAATAAACGAAACGGCTATTACAAATACGGTGATGTAGCAGAGCGTGGCGCAGTTGCTTGCTGGTCAAATCACGTTGCAATAGTTGAAGAAATTAACAATGACGGAAGTATTACCGTATCCGAATCACATTGGGGCGGAAATTACTTCAATACAAAAACATATTATAATATGTCGTCTCATTACGGACAGAGGTTTTACGGCTACATTTATGCATATACACCAAAGGCCGACGATGACGAAGAAGTTGACGTTGATGTAAAGTCAAACGAAACCGCAACATATTCATTTGAAGATTCATATTTTGAACCGCAGGAAAAGACCGCTTTTTCGGCTCTTGAATTTAAGCAGAGTGATAACAAAATTATGAATCCGAATAATAACTTTATTCTAAATCCAAAACAGTAAATGAAAGCAAGGCACCTATCAAATTTTGATAGGTGCCTTGTGTTTTGTTATATATTATTTATTCAGGGTTCACGAAAAGCGTGAATCTTAGAATATTGTAGGGGCGACCTTCGGTCGCCTTGCTTTTTAAAGTCCGAATTATTCTTCCCATTTCATAATGGTCTTACCGAATGACTTTTGCGTATCCTTTTCAAATGCGTTTTTGATATCTGTAGTGGTACGAACCGTATTGACAGAACTGATAAGATTTCCGAGATAATCAATAATCTCAGGGTGTTTTTCGTACATATCAACAGTTTTTGCGAAATCCTTAACACCGCTTCTTGAAGAGCCGAATACACGAAGTCCTTTTTCAAGAATCATTCTTGTGTTAATAGGAACCGGATATTCGCTGACGCCTAAGATTGAAATAGTACCCTCCGGCTTGATAAGACCGATAATCTGCTCAATGGCAATCGGGCTGCCGTTACCGCCTACACATTCAAATGCGTGGTCGGTAGTAAATCCGTCGGGAACTTCGTTTACAAGGTGGGTTTCATCAGCAAAAGTGAAATCGGCAAGCTTATCGCTTGAAGTGCCGAAAACAACGATTTTAGATTTCGGAAAATGGTATTTCAAGAATAAAGATGTGATATAACCGAGGTTGCCGTCACCCCAAACAGAAATTGTATCTCGTCTTGCGTGTGCAATCTTGTCAAAACGTGAAATAGCGTGAACGGAAACGGAAACAATCTCAGTAAATGCCGCAACAGTCATATCAATATTGTCTGGAAGCTTTACAAGTCTTTTAGGTGAAATTTCAACAAATTCCTGCAAAAAGCCGTCCATAGACGAACCGCAGAATTTAGAAGAACGAAGATAGTTTTCAGCGATATATTCGTCCTTTTCAACCGGAGCATTAGGCACCATAACAACCTTGTCACCCGTTTTAAATGTTCCTGTCGGGTCAAGATAAACCTCGCCGACGCCTTCGTGAATAAGCGCCATAGGAAGCTTTTCGGCAAGCACCTTTGCGTCACGTGTGCCGAGATAATATCTCATATCGGCATTGCAAATAGATAAATAGGTAGGTCTTACAATTGCGTTTTCGCCGAAAAGATTAATGTCCTCAAATGCAACTTCAAATCTTCTCGGAGCAACGAGCCTGTAAACTGTATTAATCATCGGTTTCGTCCTCCAACAAAGACTTGGCAACCTTAAGGTCATAAGGATAAGTTATTTTCATATTAAATGTTTCACCCTCAACAAGCGCAACCTTTTCACCCTTGATAACAAAGATTTTAGCGGCGTCTGTAAGAATGTTCTTTTCCTCGTCGGTGAGAGAATTGTAGATATTTTTAAGTTTAAGCGCATTGAATGACTGCGGTGTTTGACCCTGATACATTTTGCTTCTGTCAGGGATTGAGCTGATAACAGTATTGTCCTGAGCCTCAACAATAGTGTCGGTAGCCGGAACAACAGTGTCGCAGGCACCGTACTGCTTTGCAAATTCAATGTTTTCCTTGATGATTCTGCCTGTTACAAAAGGACGAACGCTGTCGTGAGTAACAATAATTGTATCGTCGTTAAGGTTGCCCTCGGCTTCGATAAACTTAATTGCATTCATAATAGTTTCGTTTCTTGTGTCACCGCCTTCGATAACGGCAATTTTGTCGCTTGCAGGGGCAATGTGCTTTTCAATAAGATTTTTTGTGTGCTCAACCCACTGCTTAGGGCAAAGAACAATAATCTTTTCAAAGTCAGGAACGGCAATAAACTTCTCAATTGTATAAACAATGATAGGCTTGTCCTTAACCGTAAGATACTGCTTAGGCTTGTCGCCGCCCATTCTTGAGCCGATACCGCCTGCTAATATAACTGCGTAAACCATAAATTTAAACTCCTTATTAGGTTTGATTTTTATTATATATATTTATATTATATATCCAAATTTTTTAAAATCAAGTGCGCAACTCTTTCGCTTGATTTACCGTCAAGGTCATCAAAGAATTTATTTTTAAATCCTTCAACCTTTTCACTTTCAAAATCTTTTTCGTTAATAGCATTGATAAGTTCGTTTTCACTGAAAACGATTTTGCCCGGAACAAAGCCTTCAAAGTCATAATAGAAATCTCTGCTTGCTATGTAATCGTATAAATCAAATGCATAAAACATCATAGGAATATCAAGAAGCGAAGCCTCAAAAATAACGCTTGAATAATCGGTTACGAGCAAATCGGTAACAAATAAAAGGTCGTTTAATTCGTCCTCATCACTCATATCGATTATAACATCGCTGTATTTTTCTGGAATTTCAAATCTTTCCTGACAAAACGGGTGAAGCTTTATAAGTATTGCATATTCTCCGCCTAAACCTTCATATGCTTTTTCAATGTTAAATGCGTCCGTCGGGTAAAATGCACTCATTTGACCGTTGCCTCTAAAGGTAGGAGCAAAAAGCATAATCTTTTTATTTTTAAGCTGAGGGTATCTTTCATAAAAGGACGAACGAATTTTAGTTGCATATTGCTTGTCCATAAATATATCGGTTCTCGGAATACCTGTCGCAACAACATTTTCGTCGCTTAAACCGAAGCCTTCCGCATAATGCTTTGCAATTTCCTTAGAACTTACTATTGCATAATCGTACATTCTGTGGTTAGGGTCGGTCTGCTTAGGTCCGCCTTTTTTGCCGAGACGTGTAAAGCCGAATGTCTTAAACGCACCGCAGGCGTGCCAAAGCTGAAAAAGTTTGACCTCGTCACGCTTTGTAACCAAATTCAAAAGTCTGAAATAGTCATCAACGATAACAACCTTTGACGTTGCATAAAGTTTAAGAAATTTTACAATATTCTTAATTCTTCTGTGTCCTGCCGGGTCGGAGAACATAAGGAATTTGAACTGAATATCGTCTCTGTCCTTAATTAGATTATAAACAAATTCGGGATTTCCGCCTAATTCGTCACGTCTGCCCGACATAAAGGCAATTTGATTTTTAACAATAGGCTTTCTTGATAAAATCCTGTAATAAATTCTTGCAAGCTCATAAAGAGGCAAGCGTATATTTTCAAGAAAATTATCTTTCTTAAAGCTTGTTTTAATAAAGGAAGAGACGTTGATTTTAATTTGAACGAAAATGTTTTTGCCAAGTCCGTCAATGTCCTGTGTTTTCCTCCTCGGCAAAATGTCAAGCGCCGCCAAAAAACCGTCGACAACAAAATAGGGGAGCAATACTACGCTTAAAACAATTTTCAAAACAAAGAAGATAAATCTTAAAAGCGGAACGATTATAACGCTCTTTTTAACAAAATCTTCATTTTTTCTGTTTTCCGGTATTTGATGAATGATAAATCTGCTGTTTTCGCAGTCAAAATCAAACGTGTATATGTTTTTCGCCTTTTTTCTGTCATTGATAAACTCGGAGTCGTCGGAAAATACCGTTACGCCGTCGAAACATTCATATTCGATATATTTCTCGTCAATCTCGATATTCGGATTATCGGTTAAAACATTTGTTGAAACGGTGAACGGAACGCCGATAACCTCGTTGTCGCCGTAGTAAAAGTCGATTCTTACTTTTATATCGTCCGTGCAATCGTAATTATAATATATATCGTCAAGGTAAAATGAATAAGTGCAAACAATGATACACGAGTCACTTTGCTTTTGCCTGAAATAATTAGTTACAAGAAAAGGCAATCTCCTCGTTTTACCGCCGCATTCAAAAAAAATTTTCGCTTTTGGTGAGGTGACGTCAATGTCAAACGGACAGCTTATAGAAACCGAAATGTTAAGCTTGTCCTTTTCTATATTCATTTTGTTGATTATCATTTTGCAATCAAACATTATTATCTAAAAGCTCCTTTGTAAATTCAACAACATTCTTGGTTGCTTCACCTGTCTTAGTGCCGAAATATCTTTTCCTAAACGGTTTGACAAGTTCCTGATTGTAATCCTCATTGTTGATAGAATCAATCATTTCGTCGGTATTCAAAACAATCTTACCCGGAACAAAGGAAGCAAAGTTGCAATAAAAATCCCTGTCCCTGCTGTATTCGTTAAGGTCAAAAGCGAAAAACAACATAGGCACGTCAACAATAGACGCTTCAAAAATTACACTTGAATAGTCCGTTACGAGTAAATCGGTTATAAATAAAAGGTCGTTTACATCATATTTTGAGGTCAGGTCAATAAGCCTGTCTTTATATTTGTCACTGCAAGTCGGACGCTCTGAAAGATAAGGGTGCATTTTAACAGCAATTACCCAGTCGTCGTCAATATTGTCAAATATTTTGTCAACCTCAAACTTTTCAACGGGATAGAAGCAATTTCCCATACCGCCGCCACGGAAAGTAGGAGCAAATAAAAGTATTTTCTTATCTTTAAGCTCGGGATTTTCTTTATAAAATCTTTTCTTAAATCTCTTTTTGTAATCCTCGTTTTCAAGCACGTCGCAACGGGGAGAACCTAAAGCGATAACCTTATCCATTGCAACGCCGAAACCCTCGGCATAATAAGGTATAACTTCATTTGAACTTACAACAACGTAGTCGTACTGCCTGTGGTTAGGGGAACTTTGGCGAAGATAACTGTCACGTCCGAGCCTTGAAAATCCAAAGGTTTTAAACGCACCGCAGGCGTGCCAAAGCTGAATAAGTTTAACGTCATCTTTTTTCTTTAAATAAGAAAGGAAATGATAGTAGTCATCAACAAATACCACCGAACTTGTGGCATAAAGTTTAAAGAATTTGAATAAATTCGGCAAATTCGCCTTTAATCCGCCTTTTTTGCAAAGCACGGTTATGTCTATATTTTCAATTTTGGTCATTTCAAAAAAGACCGCTTTGATATTTCCCGTCAATCTGTCTGAACGATTTGATAAAAAAGTAACCTTGTTAGGCTGAACTTTCATTTTACGGTACGGCAAAAACAATGCGGACATCAAAGCCGTAACAATCATTTTTGAACGTTCTCTTTTACTGCTTGAAAAGAAATGCGCAAGTTTGTTTTTCTTTTTTATAGGAATGATTATTTCCTTCTCCGGCTTGATAATAATGTTTTCGCCTCTGCCGTCGCTGAAAAGAAAATCAACTCTTACATTTTGACTTCTGCTGTCATTGTAAAACAAAAAAGGAGTGTCAAAAATGCCGATTGCAACCGCTTTGTTTTTGTCGCAGGATTTCAAATCCATAGGCAAAATTCTGTTGTCGTTTTCACCGTAAAAGCAGGCAGAAATTCTCGGATAGTAAAGTTCCTTACCGCCCTCAAGCTCAACGGTCATTTCAACATAATTGTTCGTCACATTCAAATTGACTATGTTTATTTTATAGTCACTCATATAAAACCCTCGTGTAAAAACCCAAAATATATGAGATTTATTAAGCCGTAAAATCTCATATTAACTTATATATAATAACATATTAATTAATACTTGTCTATAAAATAAATATTATAATTTTATTACATTTATGCAACAAATGTAATAAAAATAAGACTGCCGTTTATGACAGTCTTATTAACTAATCGGTTTTAATTAAAATATATCACGTGATAAATCGTTACGTATTCTTTCACTGTTCTTTTTCATAGTGTCAAGAACCTTGATAAACGTATTTACCTCTTCATCGCTCAGATTACTTGCAAGGTCATAGAAAAAATGCGTAATTTCTTTTGAGCAGGCTTCGTTAATCATTTTTGCCGCAGGTGTGGGAACAACCTTTTTAAGCCTTGCGTCAATAATAACGCTTTTTCTTTCAATCAAACCGTCACTTTCAAGTTGCTTGAGAATTGTTGAAACGGTGGAACGGCTTAAATCAAATTCACGTTCAATATCTCTTTGGAAAATGTTTTTATCCTCGTTTTCGCAAAGGTAGGATATGATATAACCGTTTGCGGCTCCTGATGAATTAGGATATGTCTTTTTTTGTATTTCCGTTGCACGATGGTCGTAAAAGTTTGAAACCGCTATTAAATTTGAGCCTATTTTGCTTGCGTTAAATTCGTCCAATTTTAATGCCTCCATATTTCCCACAATGCTATTTTAATATACTTTCGCTTTTATATCAATAAAAATATTCTAAACTTTTGTTAAATTTTAGAAAACTTGTCATTTATTCACGTTGACAATTATCGTGATTGTTGATATACTTATTGAGTAGAAATATGTCGATTTTTTGGAAATATATCGATTTTTTGAAGGTGTAAAGATTATGACAAAAAATAAGGTTCATGTAAAAATAGGCGGCGCAAGCTATACAATCGTAACTGAGGATGAGGCTGAATATGTTGAGGCTCTTGCTGATGAAATCAGCGAAAATATGAGAGCTATTATCAATTCAAATCCGTCTCTTTCAATGACTCAGGCGGCTGTTCTTGTTGCGCTTGACAATGCCGATGCAAGCAAAAAGGCTACTGCATCTGCCGATAATCTTCGTGCTCAAATCAAGGATTATCTTGAGGACAGCGCCAGGGCAAGGATGGAGGTCGACGTTGCAAGACGTGAGGTCGAGCGCCTCAACCGTGAAATTTCCGATTTAAGGGATAAGCTTGCAGCAAAATAAATTTTTATTTATTGAGAGAAAATTATGAATTTTGAAATTTTGGCTCCTGCTGGTAGTATGGAGTCGCTGATTGCCGGTGTGCGCAGTGGTGCTAATGCGATTTATCTTGGCGGTAAATCCTTTAATGCCAGGCGCAATGCCGGCAATTTTGATAATGAAGAATTAAAAAATGCAATAAATTATTGTCACAGCCACGGCGTCAAGGTTTATTTGACGCTTAATATTCTTGTGCGTGATGACGAAATGAAAAAGGCGTATGATACCGTTAAGCAAGCGCTTTTGTGCGGAGTTGACGCATTTATCGTTCAGGATATCGGCGTTGCAAAAATGATTAAAGAACATTTCCCGAGTGCAAGGCTTCACGGTTCAACACAAATGAGTATTATGAGCCCTGCCGGTGCAAAAGCGGCAAAGGAAATGGGCTTTTCACGTATCGTTTTGCCCAGGGAAATGAGCCTTGATGAAATTAAGGAGATAAGAGAAAGCACGGATTTGGAACTTGAACTTTTTGTTCACGGTGCACTTTGTATGTCTGTATCGGGTCAATGCTATCTTTCAAGCGTTATCGGCTCGAGAAGCGGAAACAGGGGACTTTGCGCCCAGCCGTGCCGTTTGCCGTTTACTGCAGGCGGAAATGCAACTCACGCCTTATCGCTTAAAGATTTAAGCCTTATAGGTGAACTTTCAAAGCTTGACGGAATAACAAGCCTTAAAATCGAGGGCAGAATGAAAAGACCGGAGTATGTTTCGGCGGCTGTAAGTGCGGTTAAAAAGGCGATTGACGGTAAATATTCACCGAGTGACGAATTTATGCTAAGAAGTGTTTTTTCACGAAGCGGTTTTACGGACGGATATCTCAATTCAAAACTCGGCAAAAATATGTTTGGCACAAGGCAAAAGGAAGACGTTGTCGCCGCCAATAATGTTTTAAAAGAAATTGCAAGAAATTACGAGAAAGAAACGCCTTTAATACCTCTTGATATATCCTTTACCTGCCGTGAAAACGAGAAAGCGGTGTTGATTGCAAAAAGCGATAAAAAAGAAGTTAAAATTATCGGCGATATGCCCGAAAAGGCAATAAATAAGCCTATGAGTGAGGAAAGTTTAAAAGAAAGACTTTCCAAATTCGGCGGTACTCAGTATTTTGCGAAAAATATCGAAATAAATCTTGACAACGGTCTTATTCTTCCGGCTTCAAAGATTAATGAAATGCGAAGAAATGCCGTTTCAAAACTTGACGAGCAGGAAAAAATCAGACTTGAATTTAAGCCTTTTGATATTTCTTTACCTAATTATAATAAACCCGATAAGCAGTATTTGACGGCTTCGTTTTCAAATGCGGACCAAATACCCGATAACCACCCGTTTGAACGTGTGTTTATTCCCGTTAATTCGTCGCTTGAAGATTTTGTTGATAACAGGGCAGGGGTTGTTTTGCCGAGAGGGCTTTTCGGTATGGAAAATGAGCTTAAATCAAGGCTTGAAAAGCTGAAAAAGGCGGGCGTATCAAAAGCGCTTTGCGGAAATATCGGCTCTTATACTCTTTGCAGGGATATGGGATTTGAGGTTTACGGCGATTTTGGGCTTAACGTGTTCAACTCGCTTTCGGCTAATCAAATTGACCGCCCGATTTTGTCATTTGAACTTACGCAGGCGCAGATTAATAATATTAACGCACGTGACAAGGGTATGCTCGTTTACGGATATTTACCGCTTATGCTTACAAGAAATTGTCCCGTCAAAAACGATATAGGCTGTTATGAATGTAATAAGCACGGAAGTCTTACGGACAGAAAGGGTATGGAATTTCCGGTTATGTGCAGTGATTTTCCGTGCGTTGAAATGCTTAATTGTCATCCGCTTTACATGCTTGACAGGCTTGATGAGGTAAAGACCGATTTTATCCATTTTTATTTTTCAATCGAGGGCAAAAAACAGGTTGAAAACGTTATTTCTCTTTATGAAAGCGGTGCCAAGCCCGATTTTAAATATACAAGAGGACTTTATCAAAGAGGTACTTTATAATGATTATTTTAGCTTCAAAATCGCCGAGGCGAAAAGAACTTTTATCACTTATAACAGATGATTTTACCGTTGACAGCGCAGAAGTTGACGAAACGCTTCCAAGCGGTATTGAACCTGATAAGGCGGTTGAATATTTATCGAAAATCAAGGCTCGACCGTTTAGAGAAAGCGGAAAAATTGTTATCGGCGCAGATACCGTTGTTGCAATTGACGGCAAAATTTTGGGCAAGCCTAAGGATAAAGACGACGCTTTTTCAATGCTTAAAAATTTAAGCGGTAAAGAGCACAGCGTGTTTACGGGTGTGACCGTTATTAAAAATGATAAAGAAATAACATTCAGCGTTCAAACGAAAGTTAAGTTTTTTGACCTTGACGATAAGGAAATTGAAAACTATATATCAAGCGGTGAACCGTTTGACAAGGCAGGCGCTTACGGTATTCAGGGCAAGGGCTCACTTCTTGTCGAAAAAATCGATGGAGATTATTTTAACGTTGTCGGTTTGCCGATAAGCCGTCTTGCAAGAGTGCTTAAAGAATTTTATGCCTGAAATGTTATTTTTTACAAATAGTTGTTAAAAAAGTAAATAATTGTCTAAAATAAACTTGAAAAAAGAAAAAAACTGTGTTATCCTATATGTTGAGGGATAAACTGCTATTTTACCCGCTGTAATATATGTAGTTACAGTTAAGATAATTAATCTGCAGTTATTACCCTAAATACATTATAGGCAGCTTAAAATGTCTATTAAATTGAAAGGAGATTGTTATGGCAGCAGATTTGCATTGTCATACAAAACTCAGCGACGGATCTGTTGGTATAGAAGACCTTATTGTTATAGCTCAAAAGAGCGGTATTGAAACTATTGCCATAACAGACCACGATTGTCTTGCAGGTACAGTTAGAGGACAGGTTATCGGTAAGCGCTACGGCGTAAACGTTATTCCGGGTGTGGAACTTTCTGCATTTGATAATAATGCGGGCAAAAAGGTTCACATTCTTTGCTATCTCGCCGATACACCGGACAGGCTTGAGGGGCTTTGCAAGCGCACCTCGGTTGCACGTAAAAGAGCAGGTCAAATAATGATGCTTAAAGTTGCGGCAAGATTTCCTATTTCTACCGAATTTATCATCAGTCACGCTTCCGGTTCAACTAACCTTTATAAGCAGCATATTATGCACGCTCTTATGGACGCCGGATATACAGACCAGATTTTTGGTGACCTTTATACTGCACTTTTCTCACCTGACAGCGAAACAAATCTTTTAGCTCCTACCAAATATCCCGATGTTAAAGAGGTTATTGACGAAATTCACGGCGCAGGCGGTATCGCCGTTCTTGCTCACCCTGCATTTCTTAATAATTTTGATGAGATTGACGATTATATCGAAATGGGGCTTGACGGAATTGAGGTTTGGCACCCGTCAGCTACCGATGCTGATGTTGAAATGCTCGGCAGTATTTGTAAAAAGCATAAGCTTCTTATGACAGGCGGTTCCGATTTCCACGGAATTTACGGTTCGTCTACAGTTACTCTCGGTTCGTGCACAACACCCGATGAATATCTTGATAAGCTTATGGGCTACAAGGCAAAGAAAAAAAGAGCTCAGCGTAAGGCTGAAAAGGAAGCCCTTGCAAAAGCGGCTAAGCTCTGATATTTTGTATGACTCCTCCAACATAGTTGGGGGAATTTTTTTATAAAAAAAATAAATAGATGCCCAAATGAGCATCTATTTATTAAAAGTCAACAGTGATATGTTTATTTAGTCTTTGACGGAACATAGTTGAAGCTTGAAGCGTTGTAGCCGAAATATTTTTCAACCATAGGTGTAAACTCGTCCTTGTCATTGTATTCCGGACTTTTAAGCTCGTAAATCGCTTCGGTCCAATTATCGACAACCCAGTCGCCTTTTTTGAACATAAATGCATATGAAATTTCATCAAGGCTTCCGTTTAATACTTGATATTTTTCTGCCGTTTCAAGCGGTGAAAAGCTGAATTCGTCGGTAACAACTGCGTCAACACTTCCACGATCAAGAGCGGCAACAGCGTCCTCAATTGTAGGATAAACAATGTTTTTATTGTTATTTTTAATTGTGGCATTTTTATCAAGTGCGGCTTTTGCAATATCGGTAACTACTGCAAGTTTTTTACCCGAAAGGTCGTTATAATCCGAAATATTGTTGCCCGATTTTGTAACTGTGATAATTCTGTCTGTAATAATATCGTTTGTAAAGCTGAAGTCTTCGTTTACCGAGCCGACATTCTTTTTAACTGCGCCAATCATAGTGTAAGCGATATACTCGTTGCCGTCTTTATCTGTATAAGCGACATCGTCGCCGACTTTGTAATCCTTATCAACTTTTACAAATTCATAATTTTTTGTATCGTTTTTAACGTTATCATAGATTTTTTTGAATAAATCAACGTCAAATCCCGTAAGCTTACCGTTTTTATCTTTGTAAAGGAAAGGCTCAACCTCGTCGGTATAGGCAATAAGCATTGTCTTATCCGTTATTTTATCGGCCTCTCCTGCCTTTGAACAGCCGGCAAACACGCTGACAATAAGCATAAGGCATAAAGCAGACGCAAATATTTTCTTAAAAATCTTCATATTTTTCAACCTTTCTGCCAAAACAGATTTAATGTTTGGATAAACTATAACTAATTTTATATTATTGCGTGTATAAAGTCAACAAATTTATTTAATTAATAAAAACTAATTTTAAGTGTGTGATTGACAAATTGTCTTTATAATAGTAAAATGACGAGTGAACATTATTTAAGATTTATAAGAGGACAAAAATATGCTTACATTAGACAGAGTTTATAAGGCTAAAAGAGTTTTATCGGAAGTTGTAAGGCAGACTGATATAATTCGTGCCAAAAACATCAGTTCACAGTGCGATGTTTATTTGAAAACGGAAAATTTGCAGGTGACCGGTTCTTTCAAGGTCAGAGGCTCATATTTCAAAATCAGCCAGCTTTCAGATGAGGAAAAGAAAAAGGGTGTTATCGCTTGCTCGGCAGGTAATCATGCACAGGGTGTTGCTCTTGCGGCTACAAAAAACGGAATTAAATCACTTATTTGTCTCCCTGACGGCGCTCCTATCAGTAAGGTTGAGGCTACAAAGCGCTACGGTGCAGACATTTGCCTTGTAAAAGGTGTTTATGATGACGCATATAATAAGGCTATTGAACTTCAAAAGGAAAAGGGATATACATTTATTCACCCGTTCAATGACCCTGATGTTATCGCAGGTCAGGGCACAATCGGTCTTGAAATTCTTGAACAGCTTCCTGACGTTGACGCTGTAGTTGTTCCAATCGGCGGCGGCGGACTTATCGCAGGCGTTGCATACACAATTAAGCAGATTAACCCTAACTGCAAGGTTTACGGTGTTCAGGCAGCAGGCGCTCCTTCAATGAAAAACAGTATTTCGGACGATAAGATTGAAACACTTGAAAATGTGCAGACTATTGCCGACGGTATCGCTGTTAAAACTCCCGGTACAAATACATTTGAGCTTGTTAAGAAGTATGTTGACGGTATTTTTACGGTAACGGATGACGAAATTGCTCTTGCAATTCTCACTCTTATGGAGCAGCAAAAGCTTGTTTCGGAGGGCGCAGGCGCAGTTCCTGTTGCAGCGGTTATGAACGGCAAAATTCCTGACATTCAGGGCAAAAAGGTTTGCTGTCTTGTATCAGGCGGTAATATCGACGTTACAATTCTTTCAAGAGTTATTGAAAGAGGTCTTAAAATGGGCGGCAGAAGCGCATCTATCACAATTGCCCTTTCGGATAAGCCGGGTCAGCTTCTCGGCGTAAGTAAGGTTATTGCAGATAACGGCGCTAACGTTGTTTCGGTTAATTATGACAGTACCGACCTTGATATGAACATTACAGATTGTTATCTTAAAATCGGAATTGAAACAAGAAATTATCAGCATATTGTTCAAATTAAAAATGCACTTAAGGACGCAGGCTTTGAGGTTTGCGAATGATTATAGGAGGATGTTATTATTATGGAATATGTATCAACAAAAAATGCACCGGGTGCAATCGGACCTTATTCTCAGGCAGTAAAGGCAAACGGCTTGCTTTTCACTTCAGGTCAAATTGCTATTAATCCCGAAACAAATACTGTTGAGGCTAAAACTATTGAGGAACAGACACATCAGGTTTGCAAAAACCTCACTGCTGTTGTTGAAGCGGCAGGAACTACTATGGACAAGGTAGTTAAAACAGTTTGCTTCCTTGCAGATATCAACGATTTTGCAAAGTTTAATGAAATTTACGGCACATACTTCACTTCTAAGCCTGCACGTTCATGCGTAGCAGTTAAAGATTTACCTAAAGGTGTTCTTTGTGAGGTTGAGCTTATCGCTGAATTATAATAAACAGTATAAAAAAATCCCGTGTTCGCTTCAGATTGAGCACGGGATTTTTTGCGTATTTATATTTCTTTTATAACTTCTTTCATAAAGGCTGAAAATTCTTTTTCAACCTTTTTGCCTGTTTCAATAACTTCAATATGTGTAAGCGGTTGGTCGAGTATGCCTGCCGCCATATTTGTCATACAGGAAATACCCAAAACGTTCATTTTTGCGTGTACTGCGGCAACAACTTCGGGAACGGTTGACATTCCGACTGCGTCTGCGCCTGCCACTCTTAAAAATCTGATTTCCGCCGGTGTTTCAAACATAGGACCTTTGCAGTAGCAATATACACCCTTGTGGATATTAAGACTGCATTTTTCAGCTGCCTTTTCGGCTTTTTTAATAAGCTCTTTGCTGTACGCTTCACTCATTGACGGAAAACGAGTGCCGAGTCTGTCATCATTTTGACCGAAAAGTACACTTTCGCAAAACAGACCTATGTGGTCCTCAATAATCATCAAATCGCCCGGTTTGTAATCGAGATTTATTGCACCTGCGGCATTTGTTACAATATAATTTTCAACGCCTAAAAGCTGAAATACACGAACGGGGAGCGTTACCTCTTCTGCGCTGTAGCCCTCGTAAAGATGAAATCTACCTTGCATTGCGATTATTTTTTTACCGTCGATTTTGCCGAAAATAAGTTTTCCTGCGTGACCGGGAACCGTAGATATCGGGAAATTCGGAATATCTTTATAGTCAAACTCAAATTCTTTTTCAATTTCGTTTGCAAAAGGGCCGAGACCGCTTCCGAGAACTATTGCCGTTTTCGGAATGTCATTAATTTTTGATTTAATATAATCGGCTGTTTGCTTAGCTTTGTCATAAAGGCTCATATTTTACACCTCTTTAGGAAATTCTATAATTAGATAATATACTAAATTCCGTCAAAAATCAAATATAGACAATTTTTTCGTAAAATTTCTAAAAAAATCTGTAAATACGCCGATTGACAGGCGATTTTGACGTGATATACTAATAAACCGTAATTTTATTTTGGTTTGGTGAAAAATATTGAAGTATGTAAAACAGTTTTTGATTATTCTTTTGATTTCGTTTATAGGCGAGGGGCTTAATTATGCAATCCCTGCTCCTATTCCGGCAAGCATTTACGGAATGGTGATTTTGTTCGTTTGCCTTTGCACAAAAATTATTAAGCTTGACGATGTTAAAGATACGGGAATGTTTCTTATCGAGATTATGCCGCTTATGTTTATTCCTGCCGGCGTAGGTCTTATGAAAAGCTGGGGAGTTTTAAAACCGCTTATTGTTCCCGTTCTTGTAATAACGGTTGTATCTCTTGTTGCGGTAATGGGCGTCAGCGGTCATGTTTCGCAAAGAATTATTGCAAACGAGGATAAAAAAGGAGAAAGCGAGGGTACTGTAAATGAGTGAATTTTTTGAAAGTTCTGCTTTTTTGGGAGTGGCAGTAAGCCTTTTGTCATATGCTCTCGGCTCTTTTTTGAAGAAAAAATTTAAAACGGGTATTTTTAATCCGCTTCTTATATCCATTGCAATTACTATTATTTTTCTTTTGACCTGCAATATTGATTATGACACTTATAATGACGGCGCTAAATATTTGAGTTGGCTTTTAACTCCCGCAACCGTCTGCCTTGCCATTCCTCTTTATCAGCAAATTGAGCTTTTGAAGAAAAATCATAAGGCTGTACTTGTCGGCATTTTGTCGGGCGTTTTAACAAGTCTTACAACTATTATGATTTTAGCGTTTATTTTTAAACTTTCGCATAAAGAATATGTAACTATGCTTCCTAAGTCCATCACTACCGCTATCGGTATGGGTATAAGCGAGGAACTCGGCGGATATGTTACAATTACCGTTGCGGTTATAGTTTTGACAGGTGTTCTCGGCAATATTCTTGCAGAGGGAATTTGTAAACTGTTTAAAATCAATCATCCGATTGCAAAAGGTATAGCGATAGGTACGGCTTCCCACGCAATAGGAACGGCAAAGGCTATGGAACTCGGTGAGGTTGAGGGAGCAATGAGCAGTCTTTCAATCGCAGTATCGGGAATACTTACGGTAGTCGGTTCAATCGGTTTCGCACAAATAATATGAAAAAATCCCAAGATTTTAAGTCTTGGGATTTTTGTTTTTATATTTCGGCATTAATCTAATGCGTCGGATACTGCGTCGCCTGCTTTGTCAACCGCACCGCCTACACCGTCTGCAACGTCATTTGCGCCTTCGCCGATATCGTCACCGACTTTGTCGGCTTTTTCTCCCGCTTTGCTTACCGCACTGCTTGCTTCACTTTCTGCTTTGTCGGTAGTGTTTGTGTCACTTACCGTTGTTTGAGTTGACGGGAGAGTGGTTGTGGTTGTATCGTTTTTGCTGTTTGCACAGCCCATAAATACCGTTGCGATAACGGCAATTGCTATTGCTATAATTAATATTTTACTGTTCATAATAAAACTTCCTTTCACTTGTATTATTATTATCTTATTTGTTCTATTTATTCAATTATTTTGTGAGCGTTCCGCCGTCGGAGTAGAGAAGAAGCATAATGTCCTCTTCATATCCCTTGTCGGCATTGATATAAATTAAAACCTCTTCTTTTGTCTCACTGCTCTTGCACCTGAATTCATAGCAGTTTGCTTCTTTTCCGTTTTCTTTCGGGATAACACATTTTTTACAGCTTATAACTTTGAGATTTTTTGATAATTTGCTTTGCGCCTGCTCTTTTGTGAGTTTGCAGTCAAAACCTTTTCTCTTAATGTGATTTGTTAAATATCCCTGCGCTTCAAACGATACGATTTTGCCGTTGTCCATTGATACGCCTACTTTGATTAAATCGGAATAATAAGTTACGTTGTCTTTTTTATAAGCGAAATTTATTACGCAAACGTTGTTGTTAATCGCATAATATGTGTTTGTCATATTTTCGTATCCGAGATTTTTAAGATAGCTTTGAGCAAGATTTATTGCGTTATCCCTGTCGATTGACGAACGGTTTATCTTTCCGCCGTAAAGCACATAAGCAACATATCCGCCTTTTTTGGTTATTCCTGCCGTTTTTTGCGAGTAGGTGAAAGTGTAGCACGGCATATCTCCCGTGTCCTCGCCCGAATACGTTGCTTCGCTGATGTTGCAGCCGAGTGCTTTCGCCGCAATATCTCTTGCATTTTCACGGCTTATTTGCTCCGCCTTTTCAAGAAGCTGTGATTTACGGTTTAAAACTGCGTCGGCAAACGGACCGTCATAAAGAAGCGTCGGATAATCTTTGAAAACTTTTGACGTTGTCGAAAAACTGTTTGAAAGGGAAGAAATACTGACGCTTTTTGCTTTTAAATCGTCTGTGTCAATGTCGGCGCCGTTGTTTGCAATTGTCGCCATATCGCTGATTGATTCGTTAAGCTTTTGCGCATATTTTAAAAGCTTGTTGAGATTTTGGTGCTCCTCGGTGCTGATTGCCTGATTTGAAGCGATTTTGTTTGCAATATATGCGGCGTAGTCGCTTGATTGAGTGATAAATTTATATGTTGAGCCTAAATTCATTTGCTCAATAGGGAGCCTTGAAAGTGCGTCTTTTGCCTGTGAACATTCTGCATATAAATCTTTGCTGATATCCATAAGCATTTTGTCGGAATTTGAATAGACGGATTTAGTTAAATTTGTTTCGATTGAATCGAGATTTTCCGAAAGCTCGTTAAGACTTTGCTGATAATTTAATTCAAGCTGCGCTTTGTATGAATTTGCCGTTGTCATATTGATTATTGCCCAGCTTGAAAGTATCAAAGCAAAGGCAACGGCGTATGAAAACAGCCTTATATAACCTCTTTTTGTCATTTGAATTACCTCCGATTTATATTTTTGCCTGATTTTTCAAAAACATTCAAAAAAATGTTTTATTGTTATATTATTTGTGTTATAATGCTATTAATTGTAATTAATATGGAGTAGTAGAATTATGGCAAAGGTCGAAGGAAAAAAGAGAATAGTTGTTAAGGTGGGCACATCTACCTTGACTCATAAGACGGGTAAAACGAATATTGCAAGGCTTGCGAAGCTTGCGTCGGTGCTTTCCGATTTGAAGAACGAGGGACACGAAATTGTCCTTGTTTCAAGCGGTGCTATTGCGGTAGGCTGGTCAAAACTCGGGCTTAGCGAAAAGCCGAAAACCGTTCAGGGATTGCAGGCTTCTGCGGCAGTAGGTCAGTGTGAACTTATGTTTCTTTACGATAAACTTTTTTCGGAATATACGGTCACTGTCAGTCAGCTTCTTTTCTCTGCCGACACTCTTCAAAATCCGGAGGAAAAAGAGCATTTGGTTGATACTTTCAATCAGCTTCTCGATTACGGCGCATTGCCGATTATTAACGAAAACGACTCGGTTTATATCGAGGAACTTTTAAACGGTGATAACGACTGTTTAAGCGCTATGGTTGCTACTCTTATAAATGCCGATTTGCTCATTATGCTGACCGATACTCACGGTCTTTATGATTCAAATCCAAACGAAAACGAAAATGCCGAGTTGATAAGCGTTGTTAATGAGATTAATGACGATATTTATTCTATTGCAGGCGGCGCAAGCGAAAAGGGAACAGGCGGTTTTCAAACAAAAATCAAGGCTGCCGAGATTGCAACAAGTGACGGTATTCCTGTTATTATTATGAACGGTGAAAAGCCGACCGATTTATATAAGGTGCTTTCCGGTGAAAGCATAGGTACATATTTTAAGGCAAAGGGTGATAAAAATGCTTGAACAATTGGGAATTAATGCGAAAAAGGCTTCTGCCGATTTGGTGGGCGCTTCAACCGAACTGAAAAATAAGGCGCTCGGTGCTATTGCAGATGCACTTATTCAAAATGCGCAAACAATTATTGACGCAAATAAAAAAGACTATGACGCACAAGTAGGTATTCTTGACGGCGGTATGCTTGACCGTCTTATGCTTAATCTTGACAGAATTAAAGGTATGGCTGACGGTTGCAGGCAGGTTATGGCGCTTGATGACCCTTGCGGCAGAGTGCTTGAAACGGTTGAAAGACCTAACGGACTTTTGATTAAAAAAGTAAGCTGTCCTATGGGTGTAATAGGTATTATTTACGAGGCAAGACCTAATGTTACCGCAGACGCCGCCGCTCTTTGCTTAAAAAGCGGTAATGCCGTTATTCTTCGTGGCGGCAAAGAGGCTATTCATTCAAATATCGCCATATCCGATATTATGCGTGAAGCGGTTAAAAGTGTGGGTCTTGACGAAAATGTAATTCAGCTTGTTCACGATACTTCAAGGCAGTCATCAACAGAACTTATGAAGATGAAAGGTACTCTTGATTGCCTTATTCCGAGGGGAAGCAAGAGGCTTATTCAGGCTGTTGTTGAAAATGCAAGCGTTCCGGTTATTGAAACAGGCTCGGGCAACTGCCACATTTATGTTGACGAGAGTGCGGATATCGATATGGCGGCAAACATTATTTTTAATGCGAAAACTCAGCGTATCGGTGTTTGTAATGCGTGTGAAAGTCTTGTTATTCACGAAAATATTATTAAAAAGGCTTTGCCGGTGATTAAGGCAAGGCTTGATGAAAAAAATGTTGAAATTCGTGGCGACGAAAAGGCGAGGGAGGCTTGTCCCGGTATTAAAGTGGCAAGCGAGGAAGATTTCGGCACAGAATATCTTGACTATATTATCAGCGTTAAAACCGTATCAAGTCTTGATGAGGCGATAGCGCATATTAATAAATATTCAACGGGTCATTCCGAGGCAATTATTACGGAAAATAAGGAGAATGCGGATAAATTTATGACGCTTATCGATTCATCTTCCGTTTATGTCAACGCTTCAACAAGATTTACCGACGGCGGCGAATTCGGCTTGGGTGCGGAAATCGGTATTTCAACCCAAAAACTTCACGCAAGAGGACCTATGGGACTGAGAGAACTTACCACTACTAAATATTTAATTTACGGAGACGGACAAATTAGATGATGACAGAGGAAGAAAGACAAAAAATGCGCCAAAAGCGCCAGCGTGCACGTAAGCGCAAAAGAGTGAGAAAAAAGATATTGCTCATTATTGCGGCAATAATAATATTGTTGGCTGTTTTTATTGTTACTGTTAAGCTTGTTAATCCCGATTTTGATATTGCTTCATTCCTTCCAAACGGCAAGGCGCAGCAGGCAGTTGAGCTGATTGATTCCAAATTGTTTAAGAAAGAAACAACAAGTTCGCAAGCCCAATCGACCACTCAAAAAGAAACAACCACAAAGGCTCGTGACGTTAAAAAAGCAGATTACGATTATGACGATTTCAGCGTTTTTGCATTTGATACTTCGCTTCAGGGCAATCAGGTGGGCAATTTGCTTAATAAATCAAACGGCGCCGTAACTTACAGCTCATCGTATATTTATTACAGCGTTGAGGGCAAGGGCATTTTCCGCTTTGAGCCTAATGAGGAGAGAAATGCCAAGATTGTCAGCGGCAATTACAATTTTAAATATCTTAATGTTTTGGGTGATTATCTTTATGCCGTCGATGTTAATTCGTCGGTTCTAAAGAAATTTTCCGTTTCGGGCGGTGACGGTGTTAATATCGGAGATAATATAGCTTTTGCTTATCTCTATAATGATAAAATTTACTTTATCGGCACCGATAATACAGTCGGATTTATTAATTTAAACGATAATAACAAAACCGTTCTTTATGCCGCACCTGCCGGAAAGACCGTATCTTTTGCGGGTATTTCGCTTTCAAGAGTATTTTTTGTCACTCACGACAGCGTTGCAAATTATGATGAATATATCACGGTTAATTTGAACGATTCAAACGATGTTTTAAATTTCCGTGACGATACAAAAGATAACGAGATAGTTAATTTGTCCCTTGAATGCGGATTTATGTATTATTACAGGAAAAATGACGATTCAAGCTATTCTCTTTGCAGGCAGAAATTCGGCTCGGACAATATAGTTACTTTAATCGAAAAATGCTCTCTTACCGATTATCCCGTAGTTTATGCAAACAGGCTTTATTTCGGCGAACTTGACGGTTCAAAGTATAAGGCAAGAGAACTTAATATGAATTCAAAAGCCACTAAGACAATGCTTTATGTTTCAAATTGCGACGGCACAGGTACACTTGCTGTCGGATACGGATATCAATATGTATTTTTAATCGGCACTAAAAGCGAGGGCGGAGAGTTCGCCTGCAAGGCAAGCTGTATTTATACTTCGTCATCAAGTGATAACACCTTAAGCTTTAACGGTAAAAAGCTGACTTATTAATTAATTGAGGAAAATTTATGGACAAGTACAAAAAATTAGCGTCGAACACTTTAATATTTGCGATAGGTACCTTTTCATCTAAGATACTTTCGTTTTTGTTAATGCCGTTTGTAACAAGAATGATGGGTACGGGCGACTACGGTGCTGCCGATTTGGTTCAGCAAACTGTAAATGTACTCATTCCCGTTGTTACTTTGCAGGTCAACAGTGCGGCATTGCGTTTTGCACTTGATAAGGCGGTCGATAAAGCGGATGTATTTAAGGTCGGCGTAAGGACTACTCTTGCGGGTTTTGCGGTATTTCTTCTTTTTACCTATCCTTTGAGTATGCTGAAGATTAATGATTTCCACCTCGGAGATTATATAATCTTGATCGTGTCATTCGTTCTCGTTTCAAGTTTCAGGCAGCTTTGCCAGCAGTTTGTAAGGGGCAGCGGTCACGTTAAACTTTATGCTGTCGACGGCATACTCGCAACGGCAACAACGCTTGCGTTTACTATCCTTTTCCTCGGCCCTTTCAAATGGGGTGTAACAGGATATATCGTTGCAATTATCGCTTCCGACGCTTGCTCGGTTGTATTCTATTTTATAACCGCTAAATTATACAGATATATAAATTTTAATAAGTTAAAGGATAAGAGCATTGCATCTCAGATGCTTAAATATTGTGTTCCGCTTATTCCTACAATTATTTTGTGGTGGATTATAAATGTGTCGGACAGATATATGGTAACTTACTTTATTTCATCATCTGCAAACGGACTTTATACCGCCGCATCAAAAATACCTAACTTTGTAATTCTTTTCTCTCAAATATTTATTGACGCTTGGCAGCTTAGCGCAGTCGACGAGTATGACCAAGAGGGCGGCAGGCAGTTCTTTACTAAGGTATTTCGTGTATATTCGGGCGGAATTTTTGCCGTTGCGTCCGTACTTATTCTGCTTTGCCAGTTTATTACAAGAATACTTGTTGCTAAGTCTTATTATGAATCGTGGCAGTTTGTTCCTATTCTCATTATTGCGACAACGTATTCGTGCATTGTCAATTTCCTTGCCTCAATTTATATGGCGGAGAAAAAGAACGTTATGTCGCTTTTAACGGCTATGAGCGGCGCAATTACTAACTTTGTATTGAATATGGTATTTATTCCACGTCTCGGTGCTAACGGTGCGGCTTTGGCTACTGTTTGCGCATTCCTTGTAGTATTTGTCACAAGAAGTATTGATACAAGAAGATTTATCAAAATCGATTTCAAGCTTCCGGTTCTTTTGGGCGAAACGGCTGTTCTTGTTACTCAGTCGGTTCTTCTTCTCAAATTTGACGGCAAACTTTGGGTTTATGCTGTGGAGGCAGTGCTCGTTGCCGTTATGCTTCTTCTCAATTTGAAGCCTATTAAGGAACTTGTAAATCTTATTTTGGCAAAGTTTTTAAAGAAAAAGAAAAACTAATATATTAACAATGTACTATTACAGTTGCAAAAGCGGCAATTTTAGTATATAATATACAAAGAACATAGCAAAATAAACTAAAAATATTGAAATTTTTGGAGGATATGTATGGAAAAGATGACTGTTTCGCAGGCAAAGAAGGCTATCAGCGACAAGCTTAGTCACTTCTTTGGAGTAGACACAAAAACTGCGACAGACGAGCAATATTATAAAGCCGTTGCGATGATTATTCGTGACAGACTTTCACAGATGAACAGTGACTTTAGGCAAGAGGCTAAGGGACAGGACAGCAAGGAAATTTACTATCTTTGTATGGAATTTCTTATGGGCCGTTCACTTAAAAACAATCTTTATAACCTTGATTTGACAGATACATTCAAAAAAGCTCTTGAATCGTTTGACGTAAACCTTGATAAACTTTATGAAAAAGAGCCTGACGCAGGTCTCGGCAACGGCGGTCTCGGTAGACTTGCCGCTTGTTATCTTGACGGTCTTGCAACAAACGGTTTTCAGTCAATGGGTTATTCTATCAGATATGAAGCAGGTATTTTCAAGCAAAAGCTTGTTGACGGCTGGCAGACAGAGCTTCCCGATTTCTGGCTTCCGGGCGGCGAGGTTTGGCTCGTTCCACGTGAGGAGAGAAGCGTAGAGGTTAAGTTTGAAGGCTGGGTTGACGAAAGCTGGGACGGCGATTTCCACCACGTTGAATATAAAGACTGCAATACTGTAACTGCAGTACCTTACGATATGTATGTTTCGGGCAAAGGCAAGGGCGTTTCAAGGCTTCGTCTTTGGGCAGCAAGAAAGCCTGAACTTGATATGGGACTTTTCAATTCCGGTTCATATATTAAGGCTATGGAGCAAAGCGCTATGGCAGAGGCTATTTCTAAGGTTCTTTATCCTGCCGATAACACTCCCGAGGGTAAATCACTCAGACTTCGTCAGCAGTATTTCCTTGTTTCCGCTTCTATTCAGGATATCATTCAGCGCCACCTTACAAGATACGGCACTCTTGATAATCTTCCTGATAAGGTTGCAATTCATATTAACGATACTCACCCGACTATGGCTATTCCGGAACTTATGAGAATTATGCTTGATGAGTGCGGCTATGATTGGGACAGCGCTTGGAGCATTGTTACAAGAACTGTTGCTTACACTAACCACACGGTTATGAAAGAAGCGCTTGAATGTTGGAGCGAGGACCTTTACAAGAGACTTCTTCCCCGTATTTATGCAATCACTAAGGAAATCGATAACCGTTTCCGTGCTTATGTTTGGGGTGCAACAGGCGATGCCGATAAGGTAGAGAGAATGGCTATCGTTTCAGGCGGTGTAGTAAGAATGGCTAACCTTTGCGTTGCCGGTTCACATTGCGTAAACGGTGTATCTGCTCTTCATTCCGAAATTCTTAAAGATACCGTATTCCACGATTTTTATACAATTACACCGGAGAAATTTACTAATGTAACAAACGGTATTGCGTTTAGAAGATGGATTTGTCAGGCAAACCCTGAACTTACATCATTTATTACAGAACTTATCGGTGACGGCTTTATTACAAAGAGTGACGAACTTATTAAACTTCGTGATTATAAGGACGATAAGCAGGTTCTTGAAAGACTTAATGCGATTAAGCTTGCAAATAAGGAGAAGTTTGCCGCAGTAGTTAAAAAGAGAAACGGCATTGAACTTGACCCGACATCTATTTTTGACGTTCAGGTTAAAAGACTTCACGAATATAAGAGACAGCAGCTTAATGTTCTTAACATTATTGCCGAATATCAGATGCTCAAGGCTAATCCTAATATGGAATTCCAGCCGAGAACTTATATCTTTGCCTCAAAGGCGGCTCCGGGCTACTTTATGGCTAAGAAAATTATTGAGCTTATCGACGCTCTTTCAAAGGTTGTAAATAATGACCCTGATATTAAGGGCAGAATTAAGGTTGTATTTATGGAGGATTACAACGTTTCTCTTGCAGAAATGCTTATGCCTGCCGCTGATATTTCAGAGCAGATTTCTCTTGCAGGTACAGAGGCTTCGGGTACAGGTAATATGAAGCTTATGTTAAACGGTGCAATCACTCTCGGTACTCTTGACGGCGCAAACGTTGAAATTCACGACGCAGTAGGTGATGATAACATCTTCATCTTCGGATTGAAAACTCCTGAGGTTATGGAACTTCAAAAGAAGGGCTATAATCCTATGGAATATATGTATAATAACGATACTCTTAAATCTGCAATCGAGTTTATTCAAGCAGGTGTAAACGGTAAGAGCTTCGGTGAGATTTCTTCATCTCTTATGAATGTTGACCAGTATATGGCACTTGCCGATTTTGCCGATTATCAAAAAGCTCAAAAACTTTCTGCAGATGCTTATCAGGATAAGGAAAGATTTGCAAGAATGTCACTTATGAACATCAGCGGCGCAGGTGTTTTCAGCGCCGACCGTTCGATTATGGACTATGCAAATAAGATTTGGCATACTCAGCCTGTTAAGTTTAAGGAGGAAGCACCGAAAACATCAAAAAAGAGTGCTCCTATGAACAAGGAAGAGAAAAAGCCTGCAAAGAAGAGCGCTTCAAAAAAGGCAGAGCCAAAGAAATCAGCTAAAAAGACAACGAAAAAATCTAAATAATAAAATATAAATTGTAGTTTATCGTAGTAAGGCTTCCCCTTGAGGGAAAGCTGTCAGCTGTGCTGACTGATGAGGTGAAATCAATATGAAAACGCAAATATTCTCCACCTCATCCGTCGACTGTTGTCGCCACCTTCCCCTCAAGGGGAAGGCTATAAACTACAATTTATTTTTGTAAAGGAAAAAGATATCAGTGCAGATATATAATTCACGAGATAAGTCATACAAGTCAATAATTTCGGCAATTGCCACTAACGAAAAGTGCAAATTTCGCATTATTGTTCCGAGAAATATGAAATGCTGCGGTGCGTGCCTTGCAATAACCAAGGAGGGCGAGGACACGGCGTTTTATAATATGTTTTGGGCAGGAATGTGCGGTGATGATTTTGAATATTGGGAGCTTCACTTTTTTGCGACAACGCCCGGTCTTTATTTTTATCATTTTGTGCTTGATACTCCGTGGGGCAAAAGCTACGTTAAAAATGCAGGAGAGGGCAGGGGAGAACTCAATGCTTCTTTACCTGATTTTCAGCAAACGGTTTATGACGAAAACTTTGTTACTCCGAACTTTTTAAAAGGCGGAATAATGTATCAAATTTTTCCCGACAGATTTTACAATTCAAAAACCCCTAAGAAAAATGTTCCGAAAAGACGTGTTATGCGCAAGTGGGGCGATACTCCTTTTTGGAAAGAGGAGCAAATGAACGGTATATGGAATAACGATTATTTCGGCGGCGACCTTAAAGGAATTGAAAAAAAGCTTCCTTATATAGCCGATTTGGGTGTTACCTGTATTTATCTTAATCCTATTTTTGAATCTCATTCAAACCACAGATACGATACTGCCGATTATGAAAAAATTGACAGCCTTTTGGGTGATGAAAACGATTTAAAAAACCTTTGCAAAATCGCTGAAGAAAAGTACGGCATAAGTATAATTCTTGACGGAGTTTTCAGTCATACCGGTTGTGACAGCAGATATTTCAATATGTATAATCATTATGACGATATCGGTGCATATAACAGCAAGGAAAGTCCTTATTACTCGTGGTATAAATTTATCAATTGGCCCGACGAATACCATAGCTGGTGGGGCATTAAGCTTCTGCCGGAGGTTGTCGAAGAGGACGAGGGATACAGAAATTATATTTGCGGTGAAAACGGAATTTTGAAAAAATGGCTTCGCTGCGGCATAGCAGGCTACAGGCTTGACGTTGCAGACGAACTTCCGGATATTTTTCTTGACGATTTGAGAAAAAGCGTTAAAAGTGAAAATGAAAACGCTATAATCATAGGTGAGGTTTGGGAGGACGCAACGAACAAATTTGCCTACGGTCAAAGAAGAAAATACCTGCTCGGTGAGGAGCTTGACAGCGTGATGAATTATCCTTTTGCCGACGCAGTTCTCAATTTTGTCCGTTTCGCAAACGGCGACGCTTTTTTCAACGGTGTTCTTTCAATTGTTGAAAATTATCCGCCGCAGGTATTAAACGTTTTGATGAACCATATCGGCACTCACGATACCGAGCGTGCAATTACACGTCTTGCAGGCGAAAATCCCGACGGTCACGACCGTGCTTGGCAGTTTGAGCATAACACTCTTTCAAAGTTTGACTATTTAAAGGGCATTTCTATGATGAAAATTGCCTCTCTTATTCAGTTTACTCTTCCCGGTGTTCCGTCAATTTATTACGGCGACGAGATTGGTATGCAGGGTATGAAAGACCCGTTTAACCGTGGCTGTATGGATTGGGATAATCCTAATGAGCAACTTTTGAAATGGTATAAGCGCCTCGGTCAAATAAGGCACAGTTCAAAAGCATTTGTCGACGGCGATTTTGAAAAAATATATTGCGACGGCGGCGTAATCGCTTATTCACGCAACAGTGAAAATGACAGCATTTTGGTCGCAGTTAATAATTCAAATGTGCAAAAACGTATTTTTGTCGGCACCAAGTGGGATAATTCCTATTCCCTTTTTGACGAAACGAGCGTTGACGGATTTGTCACCCTGCCGCCGTACAGATATACTTTGCTTTCCAAAAAAGAATATTAAAAAATAAGGTCATCGAATTAAATAATCCGATGACCTTTTGTTATGCGATATTTATACATATTCGATATTTTCGCTCGGTGTGAACATCATTATAAACGGAATTACAAGAAGTGCGCTTGCAATAAAAATACTTCTTATATCCAAAAACTTGGTCGCTACCGCACCTACTATTGCGCCTAAAGCGAAAAACAAATTGATTCCGTAATATGTTAAGCTTCTCAGTGCAATTTTTTTGTCTTTCTTTTCAATTCCCAAAAACAAAAGTTCCGTGCCGCTTCTTAAATTGCCCGTGCACATTGTTGTTGCAACGGTGTTGCCGTTGATAACCCTGAAACTTTCAACCTGAAGGGAACAGACAAACGATACCATTACGTTTACGATTGTATTGCCCGTGCCGCTCGGTATAAATCCGCAGACAGCAAGAATAATTATTTCAGCCAAAACAATTATTTGCCTCCAGTGCATATGCTGGCTTTTTTTAAGCGTTGCTTTAATTATTTCGGCTAATAAAATTCCAAGTGCAAATGCAAGGATAGGCACAACATAGTGTATTACTCTTTCAAAATCGCCTTTTGCAAGATTTATCCCCATAAGCACGATATTACCGGTTTGAGCATTTGCGAATACTCCGCCACGGGTGATATATGTATAAGCGTCAAGAAAGCCGCCTGTAAGCGCAAGCATTATGCCGAGTATGAAGTTTTCACTCATCTGTTTTTCTCTGACTTTTTCGTTCATCACTAACTACAATCCTTAAATTTAATTACATAAGTATATTATCACTTTTTGAATTTAAGTCAATATGTAAAATGACAGAAAAAACGGACAAATAAATCGCTTGTTTTGTTGTTTTTAAACTTGTGCACTTATACTAAACAGTTCATCCCAATGCGAATAATATTCAAGCTGCTTGATAAGCTTGCGTGCCTGAATGTAGTCGTAAGCTTTTTTGTGAAATGTGTCAAGTTCTTTTGAAGCCTCTTTGAGTTTTTGTGCTTTAAGGCTTGCCTCTTCTTTTGTGCTTTCACTCATAGCGTTAGCCTCGTTGTATTTGTCCATAGTAGGCTCATTTATGCCGTAAAGTTCTTCAACCGAATGGGTGAGAAGTTCTTTTGCCTTTTCAACCTTTTTAACCATTTTTTGCTCATTAAATCTGTTTTTCTCATTAATGACGATTTCAAGCGCTTGAATCTTTCTTTCAAGCTTCTTCTTTTCCTTGCCCTTTGCACTTTCTATTTTTTCTTTACATTCTTCATACTGCGAAACGGCGTCGTTATATATCTGCTTAGCCTCGTCAAGCTGACCTTCGGATAAAGAACCTGTTGCATAATCTTCAAGAGCCGCACGTATTTTAAGCACCTTGATATGCGAATTGTGTTCCTCTTCAGTTAATGTATACATTGTAATGAAAGGAATAAGCGCCAGCAAATAACCTACAAAGGCAATCACTATCATACCTTTTGAAATCGGCTCACGAAATGACGCTTTGTAAAGGTCATCGTAATTGTTTGTTAAGCCGAAGTGATTTTCCATAACGATTTTTTGAGTGAAATATGTAATGCCCATTGATACAAATGTGCCGATAATGCCAACGAATTGACCCATAAGACCCTCAAGTCTTTCGCCCGTTTTGTACTGCTGATAGTCGAGTATATCCGCATTTATTGCACCGTCGGCAATGATTGTGAATGTGTTGAAAAAGCCTCTTATCCAAACGAAAGCGAAAAGCACCCAAATTTGCTCAATGAATAAATACATTCCTACAAAGCAAAACAGATTTGCAACCATATATAAAATATAATAATTTTTCTTGCCCATTTTACGAATTAAAAACGGAGCTAAAAGCATTGACGGAGTTGCGGCGGCACCGAATATTGTCATAAGCGTACCGTTTAAAACGCCCTGCTGTTCTGTCGAAAGGTGCAAAACGTCTTTGATTCCGTAGTAGAAATACCAAGTCGTGATATTTCCCACGCCCGACTGAAGCAAAATAAACCAAGAGGTGAGGGAACGTGCCCATTGATATTTATTTGCAATACCTGCACCCACGCCTTTAAAAAACGGAACTTTAGGCGAATAATCTTTTGATACAATAATTCTTTCCTTTGTGCCGGTATAGCTTAAAATACCGATTAATGCGCCGCCTATACCGAAAATCGGCATAATTATACGATATGCATTAATGTGTTCAAGACCGCCGGTGTATCCTGCGATAAGCGGAACTATAAATCCCTTTATGGTAGGGGACAGGGAATAAATAAAAGTTGAAACAGTGATTATATCAGCACGTTCGGTTGAGTTGGGGCTCATTACCTGAACGAGAGTACTGTACGCCTGGTCATAAAACGGATAGCACAGCTGCAAAAGCATATAGGTTATAAACAGTGCCCACAGTTTTTGATTGTACCCCATAGTTTCAAACGGCAAAAAGGCGAATACCGTCACTATAATTCCCGACGGAATACCCGTATAAAGAAGATACGGTCTGAATTTACCTTTACTGCTTCGTGTGTTATCAATTATGTAGCCTCTTATCGGACCTAAGAACATACAAATAATCGTCGCAATAAGGCTGAGCCTTACAAGGTCGCCGTTTTTAAGCCCGAGTGCCGAGCCGGCAAGCAAACTTGTTGCCGACAGCGCAACATCATAAACGATATAAATAACCGATTTTACACCGATACCGCCGACGCTGTAGGCAAGTATTTCTTTATAGGGAACATATCTTCCTTTCGACGGAGTGTTCCAATGTTCTTTGACAGATGATATACCCTGCCTGATTTTGTCTGCACTTACTTTTTTCATAATTACCCCTTAATGCCTGCCACATTTATTGTCAAAAGACACGGCAAGCCGATATTGTAATTATAACATAAAAATTCCGTGATATCAATCAATATTTTTGTGTAAAATCAATAAACGGATAAAGAAAAAACAGGATTCAATTAAGAATCCTGTTTAAAATAAATGTTTATATTATATAAATTTATACTCTTGCAACCATTTCGCCGTATTCTTCCTTGCTCTTTTTGATAAATGCTTCAACCTGAGCCGCACTCGGCATAGCGTCGGAGCAGGAATGAGCAGAAATAAGAATTGAAGCGGAAGCAGAACCGAATTCAAGGCATTCAATGATTTCCTTACCCTTAAGGAGACTGTAAAGGAATGACGAACCGTAGCCGTCGCCGCCGCCGAAACCTTTAAGTTTAACAGCAGGGAACGGTTTGATTGAATAGAATTTACCGTCGTTGGTGTAAGCGGTTGAGCCCTCTTTGCCGTGCTTGATTACGCAAATTGCCGCACCGAATGACTGCCAATATTTAGCGGATTCAGGGTCGCTTTCTTTAACGCCGACGATACCCTCTGTCAAATCAAATTCCTCTCTTGAACCCATAATGATGTCTGCATTTTGAGCAACAAGGCTGTAGTAAACTGCAATTTCATCCTTTGATTTCCAAGTGTATTCTCTGTAGTCAATATCAAAAACAATGCGAACATTGTTCTTTTTAGCAAGCATCATAGCTTTAAGGCAAGCCTCTCTTGACGGAGACTGAGCCAAAGCGGTACCGCTGATAACAATTGCCTTTGCAGATGCGATATATTCCTCGTCAATATCCTCGGGAGCCATACAAAAATCGGCAACGTTGTCACGATACATAAGAATCGATGACTTTTCTTTAGAAAGAATTTCTGTAAAAGTAAGACCTATGCATTCGCCGTTTTTAGCTCTTGTAACGTGGCTTGTATCAATGCCTTCTTTTTCAAAATAGTTTACAACAAAGTCGCCGAACTGGTCATTGCTTACACAGCCGCAAAAGCCGACTTTACAGCCGAGCCTTGCAAGACCTACAGCGATATTTGCAGGAGAGCCACCCACATATTTGTTGAAATTTGACGATTCGCTAAGCGGCATATACATATCCGTCGGATTAAAGTCGATAGCGATTCTGCCGATTGGAATAAAATCAAGCGGCTTTGACATATCAAATTCTACGTAATTCATAAATTTTACCTCTCATATATACAAATAATATTATTAAGCCTTATTGTCGGTGCCGAAAATTAAAATATGACGCTTTGCGTTTTGATAAGCGCCCTCAACCTCGGCAGCCTGCAAATCATAATATCCGCCTATTTCGTCGTTTTTATAAGCGTCTCTTACTTCGTATTCAACGCTGTCAAATGTGGCGGTTGCAATATTTATTTTCTTAATGCCGGTATGCGAACAGCGTATAAAATCATCCGGAGAAATTCCTGTTCCGCCGTGAAGCACAAGCGGTAATTTAGTGTTTTTCTCAACCTGTTCGAGTATGTCAAATCTGAGCTTAGGAGTGCTTTTGTAGTTGCCGTGCGCATTTCCTATGGCGATTGCAAGTGCGTCAACATTCGTTTCTTTTTCAAATTTTACGGCGTCATACGGTTTGGTACAGTTTATTGCGATATCCTCGCTTCCGTCCTCCGAGCCGCCTACGCAGCCGATTTCAGCCTCAACGTCGGCACCGTACTTTTTAGCAAGTGTGATAACTTCTTTAGTAATCTTGATATTTTCATCAAGTTCTAAATGTGAGCCGTCAAACATAACGGAAGTGAAGCCGAGTTCAAGCGCCTGATTGATTTTTTCAATCGTTTTGCCGTGGTCGAAGTGGACTGCAACGGGAGTATCCGCATTCTTTGCGGCAGCAACCATAAGCGGTCCTATAATCTCAAGCGGACTTTGCTTTAATCTTACTTCCGCTATTTGCAAAATAACAGGTGCATTAAGCTCTTTTGCGGCTTTAAGCACACCGAGCACCATTTCCATATTTGCTACCGAAA
The DNA here is from genome assembly GCA_945874765.1 of uncultured Clostridia bacterium. Lineage (GTDB taxonomy): Bacteria > Bacillota > Clostridia > Oscillospirales > Acutalibacteraceae > Eubacterium_R. Next base: position 91,362 of record CAMCHQ010000008.1, on the reverse strand, counting down.
ATGAGCCTACGGCATAGTCGCCCTTTTGCGCATCAGCCAAAAGTTTACTCATATTAACCAGCATATTTTTACCCTCTTAAAACAAAATGAGCGAGTTGACAGTAAGCCGAGTTCTGTCGTGGGCAATTATCTATCTAGTTGCAAAATTGCTCTTGCAATCGAGCCATCCTTCGAAGTTATGTGTCGAGCAAACAACCCTTCAGTCGATGTTGCAGCGAATAGGGTTTACATGGCAGGGAATGTCTCCACTCCCTCGGTGAGCTCTTACCTCGCCTTTCCACCCTTACCCATACTTTAGTACAGGCGGTATATCTCTGTTGCACTTTCCCTAAGGTCACCCTCGGCGGCCGTTAGCCGTTATTCTGCTCTGCGCTGCTCGGACTTTCCTCATACCTTTTTAGGCACGCAATTGCCAAGTCAACTCGCTTTCTCTATTTTAAGATAATTTATTATCTATGTCAACATATTTTATCAAATGAAGGTTGAAATAGTTTTGAATATGTAGTATATTCATAATAGTATTGGAGGTGGTATTATGCCACGTTTTGAAAACGAAGATTTTGACCCTAAAAAGAGAAGCATGGAAGATATAGACAGAACGGTTCCTAAAGATGAGGACTATTATAATTATTCGCCTATGGATGTCGACCTTGATTTTAATTCCAAAAAAAGAGGCGACGAGGTTGTAATTGACAATCAGCGCAAGGCGGGTAATTACGGTGATTATCAGCAAGACAGCAAGGGAGATATAACATTTAAAAGTGAGACTATCGACGATTTTGACAGAGGTTCTGCCTCTCATCAAAGAAACCAAAGAAGTACCTCCCACTCTTCAGGCGGAAATCATTTCGCCTCATCGAACAGAGGAAACTTTAATAAAGGAAACAGCCGTAATTCGTCAAACAGAAACAAAAAGCATAAAAGCAAAAAAGGTAAAAAAGCAAAATCGATTTTAGCGGTAATTTTGGTTCTTGTTATTGCACTTGTCGGTTCGGTATTTCCTATTTTGTCAAGAGTGAATTATGACGAGAAAAAGGCTGACAAATATGTTACGGCAAGCGATTTGAAGGACGATTCATCGGTTAAAAATATTCTTCTTTTGGGTGTTGATGCAAGAAGTAACGAAAAAGCTGAGCAAACAAGAAGTGATACAATGATGCTTGTCAGCGTCGATTCAAAGCATCACGCAATCAAACTTGTATCTTTTCTTCGTGATACTTGGGTATATATTCCGTCACTTGAACACGAGCAAAGGCTTAATGCGGCTTGTTCCGACGGCGGTTATAAAAACGTAGTCGAAACTATTGAATATAATTTCGGCGTCAAGATTGACGGCTATGTTGTAACGGATTTTGAAATGTTCAAGGTTCTTGTTGACAGTCTCGGCGGCGTTAAAGTTGACGTTACCGAAAAGGAAGCAAAAGAGGTTACAAATCATCCTAAGCGCTACGGCAATGTTACTCTTGAAGCTGGTAATAATAAGCTTACCGGCGAACAGGCACTTGCTTATTGCAGAATAAGAAAGATTGATACTGATTTTGTCAGAACTCAAAGACAGCGTACCGTTATGAGTGCTATTCTTAAAAAGGCGCTTACCAATCCTTTCAAACTTTATAAAATGGCGTATAACAGCGCTCCTTATATTGAGACGGATTTGTCAAAGGGCGAACTTATGGGTCTTGTATCAAAGGCTGGCACTTGCGTTACCAATATTCACCAAACGAGTGTTCCGTTTGACGGCACTTGGGATTATGCGACAATTTGGGGCAACAGCGTAATCAAGATTAATACAGAAAAAAATAAGGACAAGCTCATAGACTATATCTACAACTTATCCTCGGCAGATATTAAGGCGCAAGAAAAAGATAATAAATAAATTTTGAAGAAAATTATTCAATACGGAATTTCTATCGATATATTGTAGGGCAAGGGCTTGCTCTTGCCGAAATAAAATAAGGACAGCAGGAAATCTTGCTGTCCTTGTTTTGTATTCGCTTTTATTCAGCCGCCTTGTTAATACAATTGATTGCATTCAAACTTCTCGGATAGCCGATATAAGGCAGGCACTGTGAAACAACTTTGTTTAAAAATTCCTTGTCATTTCCCATATTCATATTGCCCTTTGCGTGAGCAATAAGCTGCGGCTCGCAACCGCCCTGTGCAGATAAAAAGCAGAAAGTAATCATTTCTCTTTGCGCAAGGTCAAGTCCTTTTCTTGTATAGTAATCGCCAAAGCAGTTAGCGGCAAGCCAGCGGCTGATGTGACCTTTTTTGTAAGCCTCATTCATCTGTTCGCCGAATATTTCAACTTGTGCCTCAACTCCCTTTTCAAGCCTGTTTTCAAGAGTGGTTGTCGCTCTGTTGTCATCGGGAAATTCGATATTATTCTCTTCAAAATAAGCGTTTGCACAGTTTAAAAACGGCAACATTCTGCCATATCCCAAGTAATCCGCAGCCTGATAAATAATTTCCTTTATTTCGGCAACGTCAAGCCCTGCTTCAAGCGCTTTTTGCAAAGCTTCTTTAAATGCGTCAACTCCGCCGCAGCCGATAAGTGTCGCAAGTATTGCCATATAGCGTGTTTTGCCGTCGAGCTGCTCGTTTTCTTCGTTTACAACCTCGTCAAATGCAAAATGTTCAAAACGTTCAATAAATTCTCTGTCGGTTTTATGTAAATCCATTTTGATTACCTCTTTTATTTATAATGCGTTGTATTCCTCGTTGCTTACACTCTCACACCATTCGTTTGATGTCTCTTCACCCGGTACTTCAACGGCAATGTGAGAAAACCAACTGTCCTTTTTTGCACCGTGCCAATGCTTAACCTCGGGCGGAATAGTTATAACGTCGCCCTCTTTTAACGAAACGGCTTCTTCGCCCTCTTCCTGATACCAGCCCTCACCGGCAGTGCAAATTAAAATCTGTCCGCCGCCTTTTTTAGCGTGGTGAATGTGCCAATTGTTCCTGCAACCCGGTTCAAAGGTTACATTTGCAAGGAAAAGAGATGTCTTTTCACTATCAGTCAAAGGATTTAAGTATGAATTGCCAATGAAAAATTTAGCATAGGCAATGTTTGCTTCGCCCATACCGAATTTGTTTGCTTTTTCAAATTCTTCAAGATTTTGATATTTCATTTTAAACACCCTTTCAATTTTATCTTTATCTGTATTTTAACACCTAAAGTTGACTTTAAGTCAATAGTTTTTTGAAAATTTACAAAAAAACGGAATACAATTGTATTCCGCTGAAAGATATATATTCTACTTGTCAAAAGACGGATTGTATGCATAGTAGTTTTTACTGTCGAGCTTATCCGTCACAAGACGTAAACCTTCCCATACACATCAATCCTGTAAAAAATATCAACGACCGATAACTCAAAAATCATATTTACACCATCTGTTCATCAGGTGGTGTTTTTTAGAACTCTAACAAAACAAATACTTTTATTGTTTTGTCGAATATGATATATTTTAAATAAGTAGGGAATTAAAATGCGTTGCGAAAAACGAAACTCTATGCTACTATAATATTAAACAATACTATTATTAAAAGGATTTAAGATATGGCATTTGATAGAGAGAAACTAAGCAAACTAAGATCAAAAGGTGAAGAAGGAATCAAATTTATAAAATCAAAAGCATCTGAAATTGATTTAACGGAAGTAAAAGATGCTGTTCAAGAAACAGGAAAGAAAGTTAAAGATAAGATTTCAGATATTGATATTGAAAAGGCAAAAGAGAGATTATCTGAAATCAATGCAGATGCAATCAAAGATAACGCTAAAAAAACAGGTCAACAAATTAAAGATAAGGTTGACGAGAAAAAAGATAGTAGCGAAGTTTTAAATGCAGACAAATGGTTGAATGAGGCAATTGAAACATACAATGTCGAATACTCAAAATTAAGCAATTACGGCGTTGAACTATATACCGAAAGGGAGCGAGCAGTTGATACTATTACAAATATCGAAAAACTGATTAACAGCATCGCCAATCACCCTAAAGAGTTTGACAAGGATTTTGAGTTAATCATTAACCAAAAAGAAAGCTTTGAAAATGTTTGTACAATCGCAAAAGAAGAATTGGATGCAGCAAAAAAATCAGCAGCAGGTGCCGGTAGTGGAATGGCTGCAGGTGTTGCTGTTGCGAGTTTAGCTCCAAGTGCTGCAATGTGGGTTGCCACAACATTTGGTACTGCTTCAACAGGTGCTGCAATTTCTTCGCTATCCGGTGCAGCTGCAACTAACGCCGCTCTTGCATGGTTAGGAGGAGGTGCACTTACTGCCGGTGGTGGAGGAATGGTTGCCGGAAATGCCTTGTTAGCTTTAGCCGGACCTATTGGGTGGACAATTGCAGGTGCTTCAATCTTAACCTCTGTTGTTCTTTTTACAAAAAAGAAAATGAAAACCACAAAAGAAAAGGTTGAAGAAATCGAAAAAGTAAAAACGAATACTGAAGCACTTAAAGAAAGTTCTGCTTTACTTAAAAATTTATTGGATAAGACAGTAATGCTCCGTAAAGGTTTGGTTGAACAGTATGGAAATTGTATGACTACCTTTGGCAAAGACTTTAGCATGATGAAAGAAAATGAGCAAACAATGTTAATGACTTTGGTCAATAATACAAAAGCTATTGCTGCAACATTAGATAACAACATTTAACGGAGATTATTCATGGATACAGAAAAAATTTTCAAATCAACACAAGAGCAAGCAGTAGCTGCTTGGACTGGATATTTAAACCAAATAAGAATAGAAAGATTATTTGAAGCATTGAGTCAACAAGACTTAAATCTTCAAAATGCGATGAAATCAATAAATGGCACTCTTAAAATTGTTCATAAACTAATACAGTCAAATCGTGGTGGAGAAAAAGGCTTGCATGGTTTTATTGCTGAAATATCAGAGGTTGGTATCGGTAACGCAAGAGAAAATATAAAAGGAAATCCCAATATTTATGAATGGATAAACGATAATAGTCCATCCGATTTATTGCGCGGTACAACAGAAATACAACAAAAATTTTACATATCAGGTGGAGATTTTTCTCTTGGTGCTATCGCAAAGCATTTACGTAAATATCCGGATTATTTATCTAATGGCTCAAAATATCAAATTCCAAAGGATCAATACGAAAATATTAAAAAGCTTTATCAATTATCAGAAAAAGAAGCATACAAAACCCTTTCTAATAGTGGCGATGGTCTCACAATCAATCAGTGGAAAAAGGTTCATAACTTCTTTGAAAACAATAAAGATATTTCTTTTGACGATTTAGAGCCATCATTGTTGGATTATGATGAAGTTCAAAAAGGAGTAATTGATAAAACGATTGCTCAAGAAAAAGAACACTTGAAAGATATTGATAAACAAAGAAGAAATAAGGCGTTTGACGATAATAAATCAACACTGGAAGAAGCAGGAAAAGCAACAGCAATTTCCGCAGCAGTTGAAGGCACATCTGCTTTTGTAATTTGTATTATAAAGAAGATTAAATCAGGCAAAAATATAAAAGATTTCACAAATGAAGATTGGGAAGAAATTGCAAAGGAAACCGGTGTTGGAACTGTAAAAGGCGGAGTTAGAGGTGCAAGTATCTATGCGGTAACAAGTGCTGTAATGTCTAAAGCTCCGAGCTTTTATGATGCAGGGATTTGTAAGGAAGCTCTTGTAACTTATAACAAGACAGCCTCAACAACTGCTAATGCAGTAGTAACTGCATCATTTGGATTTGCAGAGCAGGTGTGCAAATTTAGGAAGAATGAAATTACAGAATTAGAATTATTGGAAAATTCACAAATAGTTTGTCTTGATGCATCTGTTAGTGCACTGTCTTCTTTGATAGGTCAAATTGCTATTCCTGTACCTGTGCTTGGTGCTGTTATCGGAAATGCTGTTGGTACAATGATGTATAAAATTGCAAAAGATAACTTTAACAAAAAAGAACAGGCTATAATTAAGCAATACTATGATGATTTGATTCAAGTAGATAATATGCTTGATGAAAAATATAAGCAATTTGTATTTGATTTATCAAAATCATTTGAAGAATTTTTAACTATTCTGGGAAATGCTTTTTCTCCGGATATTAACGTCGCACTTGAAGGCTCAATCCAATTGGCAAAAGCTTGTGGAGTTGATGAGAGTGAAATACTTGACACAAAAGAAAAAGCAATGGCATATTTTTTAGACTAAGTTTAAATAGTATATTTGTAACTTAAAAGCCGAGAGCATTCGCTCTCGGCTTAAATCATTTTATAGGGTTATTTTATCTAAATCAACATAACCGTATTTTCGCAAATATTTTTCAATTTGCTTAATTTGCGGTCTGCAATCCTTTTGCCACGGACAACATATTGTAAGTGTGGGAGATTCCCATTTTGGACCGTTTGGGCTTATGGGACTAAACGGTATTCTCTTTCGTTTGTTTTTCGGAAACCATTTTGGAAATTGCAATACAAAAGAATCTCCTACATTACTGTAGAAATAACTGAATTTATATGCTTTATATATTTTGCCTTGGTATTTAATTTTGAAAAAATTATATCCGCATTTTTTAGCATAAAAATCTTCCATAATTCATTTCTCAAATTCGAGTCTATACAGTTATTTTATCCGAATTGTACGAAACAACATTGTAAAATAGGTTATGTGAAATAGCCGTAAAATTACTGTTTTCGGTTATTGTGCTTTCGTCATACAGCATTTGAATTGCAATGCAAACGGCAATCATATGATTGCAGAAATTCGGACTGATGCAATCGCAGTAAAGGTTTTTAATCATACCATTTTCAAATGTAAAATCCACAGTGTGATACTTACTGCTTTTAACAATCGCCTTTCCCACACCGTTTTTGACAGAAATGAATTTTACTGCATCGTCAAAGTAAAGCTCAACAGCATCCTCGTAATCGTTTTGATGAATGTCAGGACACTCGCTGAATTTACCGAGTGCAACCTCGTATCCCTCTCCGATAAAAAATTCCTCTTCTTCCTCTCTCGGCGGATTAAACCAAGCGCTGACCTGCTCAATGGAAAGGGTGGAATCTTTGCTCAGCATCAAGCCGTGAAATCTTTTGAACTCACCGTGAAATTCAAGATTGAGCTTTGCGATAACTTGCTTGTAAAAATCGAGACTGACTTTAAATTTTGTAGTAACCTCGGTAACCCTGCCCGGCTGACCTGTAAGCTTGCCGTCAACAAATACAACATCGCCAACCTTGAGATTGAACTCATCGTTGTAGTATGGGTATTCCTTTCCGTTTTCAAAACGAACGGTAGCAACCGAGCGAACAGGCTCGTCAGCAACAACCTCAGGCGCAACTGTGTTTACAGTATTTTCAGCATTTTCTCTTTTGCTTTCGCCAATATTAAAGCCAATTTTCATTTTCATATCAACACCTCCAAGTGCCAACGGTTTTCCTTGACTTTAACATATCACAACTACTTTCATTATTCAATCAAAACAAAATCACTGTACGATTATAGGGACTATGCACAAGATAGTTTGTTCGCTGTTTGCAGTAAATAAATCATTTTTATTGACAACAACTCGCTAATAAAATATCATATAAATAAGGTTTTATTATGTGATACCACAATGAACAAGCTAAAAAGTGAGGCGGAGCAATGGCAGATAATTTGCAGAAAAACAATTCCAAAAAGGTTATTGTGGTTTATGTTCACGGCAAGGGTGGTAACGCAAGCGAGGCTGAACATTATAAACAATTCTTCAAAGAGGATGTCTATGGCTTTGATTATAAGTCGGAAAATCCTTGGGAGGCAAAAACAGAATTTATGGATAAATTCAAAGAGTTTTCAGATAAATACAACAGAATTACCCTGATAGCTAACAGCATCGGAGCATATTTTTCAATGAATTCGGGTATTGATAAATTTATCCATAAAGCATATTTCATTTCTCCTATTGTAAATCTTGAAAGGTTAATTCTTAATATGATTGAATGGGCAGGAACTACGGAACAGGAGTTGGAGAAGAAGAAAATAATTCCTGTGGATTTCGGCGATGATTTATCGTGGGATTACCTTCAATATGTCAGAAATCATAATATATGCTGGACGGTGCCGACCGATATACTTTACGGCAGTGCCGATAATCTTCAATCACTTGATACGATTAAGGAGTTCTGCTTAAAAGCATCGGCTACACTTACAGTAATGGACGGCTCAGAGCATTGGTTTCACACAAAAGAACAAATGGAATTTTTAGATGAGTGGTTAAAAAAAGCAATATTTAACGAGGCTAATTCATAGGAAAATTAAAGCAGAGGAACGATTCTAATGTGTTGATAAACACGAAAAAATTCAACACTAGAGAATCAGTCTCTTTGTGTTTTGAATAGTCGTTTATCTTTCTGTACAGAGAACAGATAAAAATAAGTAACGAATAAGAATATTTGGAGGAATGAAAAAATGGCAAATGAACTTCAACCCCTTTCTCTGCTGTTTCAAAATAAATTATTTAGAATTCCTGATTATCAGAGAGGATATGCGTGGCAGCAGTCACAACTTACTGATTTTTGGGATGACTTAATAAATTTGCAGGATGGAAGATATCATTATACAGGTTTGTTGTCTCTTAAGAATTTGAAATCTTCTGAGATAACCTCATGGGGCAGTGACCTGTGGATGGTATCAAAGGGATTTAAGCCCTGCCACATCGTTGACGGACAGCAGAGACTGACTACATTTGTGATTCTTTTGAATGAAATCGTAGAGTGTTCTAGAACATTAAAAGAGAATAAAGGTTTATCCGACCGAGATATTGTACTTGGGTATGAAACGCTGGAAGATGTAATATCAAAATATATCTGTCAGCATAGACCACCGAATAATCTTATAACTACCTACCTGTTTGGCTATGAGGTAGATAACCCTAGTTCTGACTATTTGCAGTACAGAATATTTAATGAGCCTTATTCCGGGACTGTAAACGAAACATACTACACAAGAAATCTGAAGTTCGCCAAGAACTTCTTTAGAGAAAACTTGATTGCTCTCTATGAGAATGAAGGCGTGGATGGAATTAATGAACTGTATTTGAAACTCACACAGAAGTTAATGTTCAACATACATGAAATCGATGATGATTATGACGTGTTTGTGGCTTTTGAAACCATGAATAACCGTGGTAAAAAACTTACAAATCTTGAATTGTTGAAGAATCGACTAATTTATCTGACAACCCTTTATTCTGATGATAAGTTCGATAAGATGGATAAGAAAAATCTGCGTAAACAGATCAACGAAACCTGGAAAGAAGTATACTTCCAACTTGGAAGAAATGAGAAAACCCCACTCTCTGATGATGAGTTTTTGAGAGCACATTGGATAGCTTATTTTACTTATTCCAGAAGAAAAGGTGATGACTACATTCATTTCCTTTTGAATAAGTTCTCTGCAAAGAATATTTTCGAAAAGAGAACAATGGCTGTTGCTGATGAATCTCCGGCGGTTGTTTCTGATACGGAGTATGATTTGGATACAGATATTGAAGATGAATTTGGTGAAGTAGAAACTATAGAGGTTTCTAAATTGGAACCGGTAGAAATCCTCAACTATGTTAACAGCCTTAAAGATATGGCAAAGTACTGGTACGACACTTTCTTTCCTTTCCAGAGTGAGAACCTATCCGATGAAGAAAAGGTGTGGGTTGATCGTTTGAACCGTATCGGTATTGGATATTTCAGACCTTTGGTAATGGTTGTCATTAGCCGTAGAGACTTAAAATCGGAAAAGAGAATAGAATTGTTTACTGCAATTGAGAGGTTTATCTTTATCTGTTTCCGTCTGGGATATTTTAATGCCACATTCAGAAGCAGTGAGTATTATCGTGCAGCTCGAAGTGTATACCTTAGAGAAATGAATATTGATGACCTGATCGGTGATATCAATGAAACTACAGATACCAACATTGAGTACGCACTTCCAAACTTCATTACAAAGATAGAAAAACATTTTGACGATAAGGGAGGATTCTATTATTGGAACTCTATCAAGTATTTTTTATTTGAATATGAGTATCAGCTTGCAAAGAAAAATAACTTGGATAAGGTAAGTTGGGAGATGTTCACTAAGACCGAAAAGGATAAGGTTTCTATTGAGCATATTCTTCCTCAGACTCCGTCTAAATTTTATTGGCGTAACCAGTTCCGACAGTTTAGTAGTGAGGAGATTGAATTGCTTTCCTGTGCCCTTGGAAACCTTCTCCCTCTTTCTCAGAGTATTAACTCTGCATTGCAGAATGATAGTTTCGAGGATAAGAAAACATCGAAAAATGTTGGTCGAAGAGGATACCAGAACGGATCACATTCCGAAATTGAGGTTGCCAAGGAAGCTGACTGGACGGCAGACTGTATTTTTCAAAGAAGCAAGAAGCTTCTTGAGTTCATGGAAAACAGATGGAAGTTTAGCTTTACTTCAGAACAGATGAACAGACTCATCTATGTAACCTGGGTAAATGATAGCAGACCAGTTCCAGCACCATTATCTGAAGAGCAAGAAGTAACATCATATTCATCGAGCAATGAAAGGCAACCTGAGAAAACCGTAGGTACTTTGAGTGAGCTTCAGCTTCAGTTCTGGTCAAGATTTGTAGAATACTGTAAGGCAGAAGGCAGGGAGACTGATATTGCTATTCATAAGCCATTGGCACAGAACTGGTATGATGTTCCTGTGAACGGTGCAGATTATCATCTTTCTTACACCGTGACACGCAGTAAATATTTATCATTACTGATTTATGTTTACAACAAAAAAGCATTTGAAAGACTCGAAAACAAGAAGAGTAAGATTGAAGAAGTATTCGGAGAAAAGCTTGATTGGTATTCCAGCCGTGAAGGCAGCGAGGCAAAACGAATAATTTATAAGCGTGAGGCAGACGTGTTCAATCCTTCAAAACAAGAAGAGTACTTTGCTTGGATGATTGATAAGTGTGATGAACTCAGCAATGCGCTCGTACAAGTTGGTGAGATGGACGAAGAGCCACAGGAAAAAGATAAGTTTTCAAAATTGAAACAGTATCTTGAAAACTGTGGAAAGACGGAACTGACATTGTCTTTTTCTGATATCGAGGGAATTATCGGCTGTACCCTATGCAAGTCAGCATACAACTATTCTGCATACTGGATACCATCGCCAACACATACGATGCCAAATACCATCATGGAAGCAGGGTATAAAGTGGTATCTGTAGATTTGCTATCTAAGTCATTGTTATTACAGAGACAATAGCAATTGTGGGAAGTTATCTAATATATAGGAGGTCTTGATATGAAGATTTTGGATTTAGATATGGACTATTTCATGACTGAATTAGCAAACACTCCATTTTCTTGTGAAGAAAGACTTGTTGAAGAGTACTATGGGGATTCAGTATGGACTGAAGAGGAAGTTAGACAATTTTTGGAGCAAAATTTAGGATTATCAAAAAAACACAAAATCCCCGGAAGAATTGTGAGTGGTCATAATGAAGCTTTATTCTTTTGGGAAGAACTTATAAACAGCAAAAAACTTTCAGATCCTTTTGATGTTGTTCATGTTGATTCTCATGCTGATTTAGGTTTGGGTGATGCATCATGGAGTTTTTTGCAAAGTGAGTTTCTTACACTCCCAATTGAGTCAAGAAGAAAAATACGTGAGTATGAATTTTGCGATAGCATAAAAGGAATTAGTATAGGTGATTATTTGCTTTGGGCAGTTGCCTATCAAATGGTTTCATCCATCACATATTGTGCGAATCCTTATGGCGACAAGAATGATTATGTATTGGACACTCTAAAGGATTTTCATGAAGAGTACATTTGGGATAATCCTGTAAAAAATTACATCCAGTTGAAGTATAATAAAACGATGGAAATGCCTGAGTATGATTCTTCTGATACATATAAGAAAAGATATCTTGAGGATGCAATAAAAGATCCTGAAGTAGAACTACTAATAATTCCAACAATTGATGGTGTAAGATTCGCAGGAGATTTTGACTATGCAGTTATGGCACAGTCTCCAAATTATACTCCGGCAAGTGCAGATTTCATAATGGACATTTTTAGAGAATATATTGAAGAGATTTGAAAATGATTAAAGGAAATAACGGATTCAAACATATAAATTATTGAAGAAAAATTTGATGCACCCCTTTACTCTTAAGTTATCGTTATAGGGTTCAAAAATTGAAGTAGTCTGTCTTTAAACTGACTTATATATAATTGCATTTGAGGAGTTCTAATAGTGATTAAAATTATGTTTGTGTGCCATGGGAACATTTGCCGTTCGCCGATGGCTGAATTTGTGTTAAAGGATATGGTTAGGCGCAGAGGCTTGGAGAACGATTTTGTAATTGCCTCATCTGCTACCAGTACAGAAGAAATATGGAACGGTGTGGGCAATCCGGTTTATCCACCGGCAAAGGCTGTACTTGAAAGTCACGGCATTGACCCAAGCGGTAAAAGAGCCGTTCAGCTTAAAGCGAGTGACTACAATAAGTATGATTTGTTTATCGGTATGGACAGCGCCAATATTTGCAATATGACTCGTATTCTCGGCGGAGATAAGGGCAACAAAATCCATAAGCTGATGGAATACACGGGCAGTAGTGCAGATGTTTCGGACCCTTGGTACACCCGTGATTTTGACAGGTGCTACAAGGACATCTATGCCGGTTGCGAAGCCTTGCTAAACAGCTTAATATAATTATTGATTGAAACTACAAAAGGATGAATTTTTATGAAAATTAAACCGTTCAAGATAACAAGTGCAGGAAATACATTAAGAGGAATAATGCTTAATTGTGATGCAAAAAAGCCTAAAAAGACGGTCATTTTGTGCCACGGATTTGCAAGCAATATGCTGATTACCTCGCCTTATGCAAAGGCATTCACAGACGCAGGCTATACTGTAATTATGTTTGATTTTTATATGTCAGGCAGTGGGATTTCCGGTGGCAAAAGTGTAAATATGAGCGTACAGACTCAAAAGAAAAATCTTTTTGATGTGCTTGAATATGCGAAAAATCTTGATTGTGTTGACAACAATCATATAACCCTTTGCGGTTGCAGTCAGGGTGGACTTGTATGCTCGTTAGTAGCGGCCGAAAAAGAGGATGAAATTGAGAGACTGATTATGTATTATCCCGCCCTTTGTATTCCCGATGATTCAAGACGCGGATGTGTAATCGGAACAAAGATCGATCCAAACAATGTGCCTGACAGCTTTTACGGTGTTTTTGTCAAGCTCGGCAAAAAGTATGTTGAGGATGCAAGAGCACTTGACCCTTATGAGCAGATTTGCACCTTCAAAAAGCCTGTTTTGATTATTCACGGAATTGAGGACAAGCTCGTTAAGATTGAATATTCAAGAAAAGCGAACGAGAGATATGAGAATTGCGAATTGATTGAGGTTCACGGAGACCACGGATTTCTCTTAAAGGGCTTTAATGCCGGCAAGAAAGCAACAGCAAAATATTTGAAGAATTTGTAATGTGCTATGAAAATTCTAATTGATGCTGACGGTTGCCCTGTTGTTAAGGAAACAATCAATATAGCAAAAGAGAATAAAATTGAGGTTGTTGTATTTTGCGACACAAGTCATATTATAAATAACGACTATGCAAAAACCGTAACCGTGTCAAAGGGTGCTGACAGTGTTGATTTTGCACTTGTTAATCAGGTTAGCCCAGGGGATATTGTTGTCACGCAGGACTACGGACTCTCTGCAATGGTGCTGTCAAAAGGTGGCAAGCCTATCACACAAAACGGACTTATCATAAATGACACCAACCTGACAATGCTACTCACCACACGCCACGAATCAAAGAAAGCAAGAATGGCAGGCGCCCACCTAAAAGGACCAAAGAAAAGAACCAATGAAAACGACAAAGCCTTCATTGATTCGCTGAATAAACTATTGAATGATTGATAATAACGCCAAAATATGATATAATTATTGTTGATATTGAAGCATAAGTTGGAGGTGCTATATGGCACTTGAAAATAAATTAGGACTTACAAACTCTGCCGACCTTGCCCGTGAGGAAGAGCGACTCAGTAAGAAAAAGGCTGTGGAGCTATTTGAAAAAAGAGTTTTAGACAATCTTCCGGCAGGTAAGTTTTCGACATTGCAGGCAATCCACAAATATATGTTTGAGGACATATACGGCTTTGCCGGTGAACTAAGGACTGTCAATATTGCAAAGGGTAATTTCCGTTTTGCACCGTTAATATACCTTGAGTCAGCACTTGAAAATATTGATAAAATGCCACAGTCAAGCTTTGATGAAATAATTGAAAAATATGTTGAAATGAATGTTGCTCACCCTTTTAGAGAAGGAAACGGGCGTAGCACTCGTATTTGGCTTGACCATATCTTAAAGAACGAAATAGGCAGAGTTGTTGATTGGAGCAAGGTGGACAAGGAGGATTATCTGCTTGCTATGGAGCGCAGTCCGATTAAGGATATTGAAATCAAACATCTTTTGAAAAACGCTTTGACTGATGAAATCAACAGCCGTGAGGTCTATATGAAAGGCATCGACCATAGCTACTACTACGAAGGCTACACAACCTTTAATACTGAAGAATTGTAATAATTTAAGGTGTTTATTGTATGAAATATGACTTTATAGATGATTTTTTACTTAGTAAAAAAGGTGTTACAAAGGACTTTCAGGCAGACTGGAATTGGATAAGATACAAGGTTGATGACAAGATGTTTGTTGCAGTTTGCCTTGATGATAACGACAAGCCTGTATATATCACATTAAAGCTAAATCCCATTGACGGCGAATTTTTCAGAAACAGCTACGAGGACATTATTCCCGGCTACTATATGAACAAAACCCATTGGAATTCCATAAAAGCCGACGGCAATGTTCCCGATGATGTTGTTAAGGAATTATTGGATAAATCCTACAACGAAATTCTCAACAAGCTTACAAAGAAGAAAAGAGTAGAAATATTATCATTGTAAAACCGATACAATAATTCAAAGGATACATTATATGGAATATTATTTTTATACAGTTGAAAATTCTTTATGCAGCTTTGATTGCATTAAGGATTATATAACACATTATTACACGGTTAAAGAATTCTCTGTTGCAGAGATTTCCTTTAATGATAATAATTATAAAGATTTTCTTAATGCGTTAAATAATGAAATACGTACAGAAGAGATAACTGCTTTGGGTGCGGACGGATATTTATACAGCATTACTTTTAACGGCTGTAAAAGGCTTCAAAAAGCAAAGTTCAGCAAGAGCAAAATAATGAAAAATCAAGTTTCATTTGCAAAAAAGCTCAAAAGCGACATTGATTACAGCCAAAACATTTTTAACACTTACCAAGCAGATAAGATACATAAAACAGGATTTGGAATTATCAGTTATAATAAATATGTTTTTCCCTGTAAGCGTTATAATCGTGTTGTTCCTTTTCGTTTCAGAAAATCCAAAAACAGCAATCAACCGTTAGTTGTTTATTTCGGCGGCGGCGGAACGATTGGGCATAACAATTTGTTTTCTTTTATTGAACATCTAACTATCGGTCAAACGAGTAAATTGTTGAAAGCCGACTGCAATATTCTTGTTCCTCAATATGTTAGGTATAATACCACCTGCGAAGAGGAAGCAAGAGAAAACTATATTGAAGTCTGCACTGAATTGATAAATAAACTAATTGATGAATTTGACATTTATAAAAACAGAATTTACATTTACGGTTGTTCATTTGGTGGCGGATGTGTATGGAATATGCTTGTAAATCATTCCGATATGATAGCCGCGACTGTTGAACTGATGGGTTGCTACTATGGCTACAAAAAATTTGATGAAATTGATTTTAAAAGGGTAGCAAAAGTGCCGATTTGGATGGTACATTCAAGTAACGATAATGTTGTTACTATTGACAGCGATGACAATTTTTATAATGAACTGAAAAAATATAATGCAGATATAAAATACACTCGTCTCGATAAATATGGCCATAAAATAGCCGGCAGATTTTTAAAGCAAAACAAGTGGGTAGAATGGTTGTTGAGTCATTATAAAGAAAACGAATAATATAACCATTATAATAACAAAGTACAAAAAATATCCCTTTATTTTTCGTCTTGTTGACGATGTAAAAACTTAATGATATAATCAAATCACCATAAAGAGTGTGCGAGGGACAAGCCCGTTGACCACACAGCAACCTGCGTTTGTAAGGTGCTAATGCTTGTATGATGGGCGTTGTTTTTGTGTTTTTAACACTCCTTTCTTTGCTCCCATCATAACGATGGGAGTTTTCTTTTGCACTCTTTTGGAAATATTTTTTTAGGAGTGTTTTTATGAGAACAATCGCAAATTTATTAAACCTTGACGGCAGAGTGTATGTGTATCTGTCAAGCAAAAATGTTGCAAAAATATTTTTGCAAAATGCCGAGTCAGAGGGCTTTCGCTTTGGTGATGGCAAGAAGCCCACAAAGAGAAAATGGGATGATATTTATGCCTTAAACAAAGATTTTACATTGAATTTTGTTGGCTATAATGGGCATATCGCCTTTCATCATCCGCAGTGTTTTAAAAGTGATAAACTAATAAGAATAGACTATTCCGCCTATCTTTCAGGTGCAGAAAACTACATAATAGAAAAATAGAAAAAGCCAGCTCAAAAGCTGGCTTAAATCATTTGATTTCCTGTTCAAGATTTCTAAAGGTTTCGGTATCAAAGAAATCGGTTATTGTTATATCCAAACCGTCACAGATTTTCTTAATCGTGGTTATGCTTGGATTTTTGCTTTGATTATAAACAATTGACTTAACGGTTGTGTACGGAACGCCGGAAATCGTCGCAAGGCGACAGAAGTTCATTCCTCTCTCATTGCACAATTCCTCTATACGCAATTTTGTAGCCTCAACAATAGTCATCAGTATCACTCCTAACAAAATTATGATACTAATTTTGTAGGAACAATATAGACTACAAATTATACTAATTACGATATATAGTCTTTTTTGCTTTGGTAGTAGCAAGTGCAATGAACATAGCCGGTTCAATATCATAGCCAGCCATTTGTAAAGCTGTTCGCATTTCACTGTCAACCTCTTGAGGAGTAGTGTTATGCTCCCTTGCGACCCGCTCTAATAACTTTTGATAACTCATCAGCTCGCCTCCTTTCGACAGATATAGTACAATATATAGTCTATCAAAATTTGTCGAACCGTGCTAAAGAGTTTTATTTTATTATTCGCAGTTTTTGTTACATATTGGATTATATGTAGTTGTTAAAACTGTATAATTATGGTAAAATGATTTTATTGGTGGTGATTGGATGTTAGAATCAGGACTTTACGAACAAGTAATAAGCAAAGAATTAGGTGTAGCTATTGACAATGCCGATGACAAGGATTGTTCGACTGCGCCTATTGATAATGCAGAGGCTTCAAAGGTACTTTCTAAATACATTGCTGATATTATTGAGAAAGGTCTCGATACTGTTGCTGATAACGGTGGAGATATTAATAACCAAATTGCACTTGCAAACAAAATTGTAAGCACCATTATTGCCGAGAGCGGTGAAGAAGAATTCAGTGCAATGTCTGTTGATGAACGTGCTGAGCAGCTACTTTCTGTGCTGGACAAAATGCATACAGGCACAAGTAAAAACACTTTGCCACGTCCTGAAACATCAATTGCTCAAAGTTCATTGTTTACTGGTGCGATTCATGAGCCACAAATGTTTACAGAACTAAAAAAAGAAATTCTATCTGCTGATAAAATTGACATGCTCGTATCATTTATCAAGTGGAGTGGACTTCGACTTATTATTGATGAATTGCGTGAATTTACTCAAAACGGTGGAAAATTACGTATAATAACAACCTCGTATATGGGCGCAACTGATGTTAAGGCAATTGAAGAGCTAAGCACTCTTCCTAACACTGAAATCAAGGTGTCATACGATACAAAACGTACTCGTTTACACGCTAAAACATACGTGTTTTACCGCAACACTGGATTCACTACTGCTTATGTCGGTTCTTCAAACCTTTCAAATGCAGCTATTTCAAGCGGACTCGAATGGAACGTCAAAGTTACCGCTAAAGATTTACCTGAAACTATTGTTAAAATCAATGCAACTTTTGATAGTTATTGGAATTCTAACGAATTTGAGCCATATCAGGAAGGTGAAAAAGAACGCCTTGCAACTGCATTGAAAGCAGAAAAATATCATGATACAAACAATGCGTCAAGATATATGTTTGACATATCACCTTACTCATATCAACAGGAAATTCTGGACAAGCTTAAAGCCGAAAGAGAAGTTCGTGGTAATTACAAAAATCTTGTTGTTGCCGCAACTGGTACAGGTAAAACCGTAATATCTGCTTTTGATTATAAGCGTTATTGCCAAGATCATAAAGGCGAGCCTTGCAGATTATTATTCATTGCTCATAGAGAAGAAATTCTTAAGCAAAGTATTGAAACATTCAGAGGTGTATTAAAGGATGCAAACTTTGGCGAAATGTTTGTTGGTGGATACCACAGGCCCGAAGATGTTTCTCATTTGTTTATGTCAATTCAAACATTTAATTCACAGGAATGGCACAAACACACCTCAAATGATTA
This sequence comes from uncultured Clostridia bacterium, assembly GCA_945874765.1. Classification (GTDB taxonomy): domain Bacteria; phylum Bacillota; class Clostridia; order Oscillospirales; family Acutalibacteraceae; genus Eubacterium_R. Next base: position 72,735 of record CAMCHQ010000008.1, on the reverse strand, counting down.
TTATGACTATATAGTTGTGGATGAATTCCACCACGCAGCAGCACCAAGCTATCAAAAGTTATTGTCATATTACAAGCCAAAAATATTACTTGGATTAACTGCTACTCCAGAACGTATGGATGGCAAAAATGTAACTGAATATTTTAATAACCGTATAGCTGCAGAAATTCGTTTGCCGGAAGCTATTGATAGAAAATTATTATGTCCTTTTCAATATTTCGGCGTTAGTGATACTGTTGACCTTGATGGATTAAAGTGGACCCGTGGTGGATATGACAAACGAGAGCTTTCAAATATATATACCATTAACAAAGCAGTAGCAGATAAGCGCGCCGATAATATCATCAGTTCATTACTAAAATACGTTACTGATTTAGATGACGTTAAGGGACTTGGTTTCTGTGTGTCCATAGAGCATGCAGAGTATATGTCTAATTATTTTAATGAACATAATATTCCTTCTATGTTCCTTACCGGTGATTCATCTGATGATGATAGAAATAGCGCAAAGAAACGACTTGTCAATGGCGAAATAAGGTTTATATTTGTTGTTGATTTGTATAATGAAGGTGTAGATATTCCAGAAGTAAATACAATTCTTTTCCTTCGTCCAACAGAATCATTGACAATATTTCTTCAACAGCTTGGACGAGGTCTTAGACTTGCCGAAAATAAAGAATGCCTAACCGTTTTAGATTTTATAGGTCAGGCAAATAAAAAGTATAATTTTGAAGATAAGTTTACAGCTTTATTATCACATTCAACACGGAGTGTTAAGCGTGAAATTAAAGACGGCTTTGTGTCTGCTCCAAAGGGCTGCTACATACAACTTGAGAAAAAAGCAAAAGACTATATTTTCAAAAATATTAATGCTTCTTTCGGTGCAAAGGCTGGATTAATTACAAGAATTCAAGACTTTGTTGACGACAGTGGAATGGAACTTTCGCTCAAAAATTTTGTTGAATACTATCATCTTGATATTAAGGCTATTTATAAGCACTCAAGTTTTTCAAGATTATGCGTTCTTGCCGGTGTTAAGGATGATTTTGACGAAGAACTTGAGCCAATTATGACAAAAGCATTCCAAAGAATTTGCACCATAGATTCACGCAGATGGATTAAATTTATATTCAACTTTTTTGAAAATCTTGATCGCATTTCATATGAGGCTCTTACTATTATTCAGCAGAGAATGGTGCAAATGCTACAATTCACAATTTGGCAAAGGGATTATGAGAAATGTGAGTTTACTGATGAATTGGAAGGTTTCCGGAAGTTAAAATCATGTCCAAACCTGTTCAGCGAAATGGTTGAATTATTGCAATATAATTTCGACCATATTGATTTTATCGATGAGCAAGCAGGCCTTGATTTTGATTGTCCACTTGACATTCATTGTACCTACTCAAGAGATCAACTTTTGGTAGGTTTAGGATTTATGAAGCCGCAGTCAGTAATGGAAGGTGTTAAATATCTTCCCGACATAAAATCTGATATATTTATGGTAACACTTAATAAATCAGAAAAAGATTATTCACCAACTACTATGTATAGTGATTACTCTATTAATGAATGGCTGTTTCACTGGCAAAGCCAGAGCACAATATCACCAGAAACACCAACAGGACAAAGATATATCCATCACAACGAAAGCGGCAATAAGCTGTTGTTATTTGTTCGTGAATTCAAGCAAGATTCGCTTGGCGCAGCACCATATACATTTTTAGGACCTGTTAATTATGTCAACCATCAAAGCAGCCGTCCTATTAGTTTTACATTCAAACTTGATTCACCAATCCCTGCAAAGTATCTCAAGAAAACAAATAAATTAGTCGTTGGATAACAATTATTTTTTGAACAGGTGGTATGACGTATAGAAAAAGCAATTTGGAACGGCAATGAAGTTTTTGCCTTTGAAGTATCAAAAAACTACAATACTGAAAAAGCTATTAGGCAAGCAAGCGGCAGGAAGGAATTGTTTTGTCCAGATGAAAACTGTGAACATAGAGTTTTAAAATATTGTCATGGCGATAAACGGCAGCCTTATTTTGCTCATGTAATAAACACTGATTGTGGATATGAAAAATACGATAATGAAACCACAGAGTATACAAAAGAGATAAAAAGACTTTTGTATTCACATTTTAAAAACCAAGGTTATGATGTGAAAATGGATGTGAAATTAGTAGAAAAACACTATTCACATTTAGTCATAACGGAAGAAGGAATATCTTTTCCTATTGAAATAATTACTAAATTTTCAAGTGCCAATAGGTTAGATTATATCAAGAAGAAATACGATGAAAAGCATTTAAAAGTTAATTGGATTGTAACAGATATTTATCCTGAAAACGATAATTGTATTGTTGAGAGTGAACTTAACTTTGCAAAAAGGTTTTCGCTAAACGAAACAGATGACAACACTCTTATAACAATAGATTTATCAGGAAATAATGTAATTCAATATTGCATGGATACAAACACTTATATTTTTGACGGCCGCGAAATAAGTTCAAAAAATTATCCCAGAATATTTGCATTAACTTCTAATATCGGCAATCTTGAATTTAGTAATGGAAAACTTAGTATAGTTGGATTTTATGATGCGTACAATGAATTTATAACAAAGAAGGATCGTGCCTTTTGCAAAAAAACACTTGAACTAAAAGAACAAAAAGCAAAGGAGAAAATCAAAACACAAAAAAGAATTGAAGAGGCTAAACGCATTGCTAAAATTAATGAAGAAAAGCGTTTAAAAGAGGAACAAATTGAAGAACACTTGCGAAAAAAAGGTGAGAAGCAACAAAAGAAAGAGATAGAAAAAAATCATTTAGAGTGCTCTAAATCAAAAGAGCATTCATTAGAAAACATTCTATTAGTATTAAAATATACGAATTTGCCGCCATATAAATTAGGAAGCAAAGATACTATGATTATTTATGATAAAAGCAAGTTCGAAAAAGCGTTTTATGAAATTTTAACTGAACCAGAATTAAGATTTAAAATGATTGTTCAAAAACTTCGTTATGGAACACAAAATGAGAGACAGATTTTCAAACAACTTTATGATGAAAGAACTGCTTATGATAAAAGAATTATAGAAGTATTAGAAATGATATATAAACAAATTGAATCAGACATAGGAAGTTTTTGAATTTTCTTCAAATATAATTGAACTTAATCTGGACATTGAAACTCCCTTGTGGTATATGTTGTACCGCAAGGGAGTTGATTATTTGTGAATATACTTTAAGAACTATGGTATGGAAATATCAGACCTAATGAAGATAAAGTTATTACAGAAGAGGAAAAAAGGTTAGTTTCGCTGACTGCTAAGCATCACGAAACATTATCTTCTTCCCTCAAGAATGAAAACTTGGTTGTATTTGAAAAATATGTTGATTGCTTTACTGAATACGCTTCGCTGATTGAGTGCCAAGCATTTGAAATTGGTTTCAACCTTGCCGTACAACTGTTTACAGAAAAATGATAGTTAGCAGTTTTTTTATCCTTTATAATATTGGTTATGATGCAAGGGAAAGATCAATATCAAATTCTGAATTTTCCCATTATTCTGTTGCAAGATTGGTGCGTTCTTTATATTGAAGTGGTTAAAAGTAGGTTAACATCATTCAAAAATATCACTCAAATCGCATAGTGTTATTTTATCGGATAAATCCACATGGTATGTTTTGCTTTTTTCAATTTTTTCTTTTGGCAATATTATTCTAAATTCATGTTCATTTGCAAAATATATATCTTTGCATAGAAGTATCCTATATACATATTTAACATTAAAACTATATTTTTTTATATTTTCTACTATACTGGGTGGGGTATCCTGCGTCAAATACTTAAAATATTCAAGATCCAACGAAACAGCACCGTTTTCATTTGGAAAACCATTATCAATATGATAATAATTAACCAAATCAGCTACAACATCTTTTGAAATAGATTTTTTTATATCCTCGATAAATTGTTTAGGATTATTAATAATTGCAACTGAATCAGCTTCTGGAAAGTGCGAAGTTATGGTATCTTTTATACTTTTCGACAAGCGCATCTTTCTATTTGAACCTTCAACAACACAGTCGTCTTCAAAAACAGCAAACAAACAAAAAATAGGCATAAAATCAGCATCTGGATAATGAAATACTGTCCTGGCTTTAACATTATTTATAATAGTTTGGTTGCTATTGTTATCAATCATTTTTAGATTTTCAGCAAAAACTTTCGTGCTAGCTTCAAGTTTGTCTCCTTGTCCTTTAATTTTTAAATTTTCTTCAATCTTTCTATAACCAACAGCATTTCCAAAATACAAATCACCATTTTGTAATTTTTCTAAATACTCTTTCTTTCCAAATTTTAATAAATATTTAATTTCTTTCATAGGACTCCTTTAAAACAGCAAAAATGTAAAATCATATTAATTATTAGTATTATAGTATGTGCTATAATTGTCAAGCAATATTTTCTTAAAGTACCATAATTTGTACTAATAATTAACAATATAGATAAAAAACACTATATTTTGATAAATTTTATTGAAACTATTGACAAATCATAAAAAGAGATATATCATATTATTAGCACTCTTGATATGCGAGTGCTAATATTTGAGGAAAGGAGGAAAATCATATGTCACTACATATGTTGAGTTCTAAAAATTATCGTGATTCAAACAAAAATTACGGCGATTGTACAGTCATCATTCACAATGGTAAAGCTGTTATCTATGATTGTGGTTCCGTTGAGCATGCAGAACAGGTCATCAAATTACTGAAGCAAAATGGTATTTCAATGGCAGATTGTATTCTATCCCATAATGATGATGACCATTGCAAAGGATTTGAACATCTGATTAAAAGCGGATATGTTAATGGCTTTTATACAATTGATGTTATGAGTTACAAAAACGATATACTTAATGCTATTGGTGATAATAGAAAAAGCGACAATAGTATAGAAAAACAAATCGACAAAACTTATGATAATTTAACTGCTTTATCTGAGTTGATTCAAATTAGAGATATCTATAAGTATAAACACTTACTGCCAAATTTCATTTCCTTTGTTGGACCCGAAAAAGATTACTTTATTAACGCAGCAGCCAAAGGATTGGATACACGTGAAGGTGATTCCGTAGATTCTACTACTTTCACAAATGCAAGCAGCATCCAAATAAAGGTTAACTTAGGAAACGCCTGTATTATGCTTAATGGAGATTGTGCAATCGAAGCTATTCCGGACAATGTAGATTTTAAAGATTATAATTATCTTCAAATTCCACATCACGGTAACGAAGAAGTTGCCGAAAACCTATTTGATAGAGTAGGCAATTACAATGATGTTACCTATTTAGTTTCCGACAATAAAGGTAATTCAAATGGCGGCTCTGATAACTTGGTAAAAAAGGGTTACTCAAATCACAGTGCAGAAAACACAAAAAACGGCACCATTAACATAAATAATGCACCTTCAGCTAAAACAACTTATATTCGTAGAACTCCTTTAGGATTATGAAATATATTATAAGCAAATCTTTTGATACAGAGGAAGAAAAAAGGGTTAATTTTATAAGCAAATTAGTAGGTTTGCCACTATACCCTAACCCAAATGCATTTGACGGATTCGCTCTGTATCAAACATTTCCATTTATTCCTAATCCCAATATATGTCTTATTTTTGCTCACAACTATGAGGTTGCAAAATTTTTAACGGAAAACATCTCGTTAATTCCAGAAGATAATATTTTTATTGTTTCCTGTGCAGTAAATTATTTTAAAAATTATAATATTCCAAACAAAAATATTTATCTTTGTGACCAAAATGAAAACGGCTATGCGTTATTCAGGAAAGGTTTAACATATAACCTTGATTTCGACCCAACAGACACAGAAATCTACTTAGCTCAAAGCAAAGAACAAGATATACTTAAAAAATTCACATCTTGTTTTAAAAAAGCGTATATCAACATCAAGGAGTGATTAAGTGAAAGATTATAGAAATAGCGAGATGAAATGGCTCGCAATCTTTTACACAGCATTAACTTTATATTATAGCACCAACATCATTAACATCATTAATAGTTATACCGAAGGCGAATTTTCTTTTTGGGCTAAGGTTTTTGAAAGCGTTTTTGCAACAAGCATAATTCCGTTATTTGTGCACATAGCGGATAGTTGCATATCCAGTAAAACAAAAAATTGGCTTTTAGGTTCTTGCATATTAAAACCTTATGGCAACACGGTATTTAGTGATATTGCATCAGAAAAATTCAAAGATGAAAGAATTGACTGTAAAACTGCCAAAGAACACTTTTCAAGCATTATAAAAAATGCTCCAAAAGACCCTAAAGAAAAATGTAAATACGAAAACGAGCAATGGTACAAATTATATTCTTCATTAGAAGAAAACGCTGCAGTTAAACAAACTCAAAAGGATTGGTTGGCTTTCAGAGATTTATACTGCGAATCAATAGTATTCACTCTTACATACTTAATTTCAATTTTGTTATTTGATTCCATATCATTCTCATTAGAATTACTGTTAATACTTCTAACAATTACTATCGTTTTTAATATTTGCTCCCATATAAAAATGAAAAGATTTGTTTATACAGTAATTGTAAAATCTGCTTTATCTCAACAATAAATTCAAACAAAACAAGGCTAAACTAATATTGGTTTAGCCTTTATTTTATCAATTACTTTTTAATAATGCTAAGCAAAATCTAAATCCTCTATAAAAATACCAATTAGACAAAATCCCCACAACATAAACAATAATTAACACAGGCTTTTCATGTATCTGCTTATATACATATATTCCACCATAAGCTATTGCCCATAATACAAAAAACGCAATTGTCCTATAAAAATAATGGATTATAGAACCAAACGATCCACCTGGCGACTTTTCCCAACCATAGCTAAATGCAATCTTTCCAATTACAAACATAATCATATATTCATAATACCATTCTATTGGTAGTCCTAAAGGACTAGTCAATAATTCAAAAAGTAACTTATTTATAATTCTTTCTCCTTTCAAAACAAACTATTATTTTTCTAATTAACAGTATCAATATCCTTCTTCATCGGCAAAATCTTTGCCTTTGCTGTATGCTTGATAATTTGGTGTTTGTGCTTTGATTTCTTCAATTAACTTTTCACCGTCATAATTTCCATTTTTGTAATCAGTAACTTTTGGCTCAAACATCTCAAGCCAATTGTAATAATCATAAAAGAAATCGTAGCTGTCAAGCTTGCTTCTTGTGCAGTACATTTCTATTCTGTGCTTTTCTTTGTGGTACAAGTCAAGTACAGGATCGTTCTTAATATTTCTATGGTAAGTCAGCTTTGCTCCAAGCACCTTGCAGGTCTTACCTTTATTGTTCACTCTGTCACAGTACAGGGTGACTTTTTTCGTTTTAGGAATAAAATATTTGTCGCAGTACTTACACTGTGCAATCATTGGATTTGAAATCACATAGTTGTAAAAAAGTGCATTGTAGTAATCGGCAATAGAATCAAGCAACAAATATTCCTTTGATGCTTTGTCCTTGTATTCAAATATGGTTTGCAGATTCAGGTTTAACTCCCTGTCATACATAGCAACATTTTTTCTGTCTTCATTGATTAGCTGTATGTGTGACAGGTGCGTTAAATCCTTTTTGAAATTAAATTGCATATAGATTATGGTTTCGATTTCATACCAAATCCTGTCCATATCATCAATACTGATTTGGCATTGAGTTTGTTCTTCTAATCGTTGGATTAAGCATAACAGAATTGCAGAAATAGGATGTGAATATTTCTTAATTTCTTTCACTATCCTTTTTGCCTCAACAAAAAATTGTCTGTAAGTGAAGAAGTCGGAATTGTTTTGCTTAACCTTGTTATAAAATTTTGAAAGTCTCTTCCTGCCCTGTGATATAAACGACAAATCGGCATCAAGCATTTTGAATATTTCATCATTAACTGTTGACTCATAATTACGCTCAAAGCAACCGTCCTTTGTTTCCTCGTAATAGTATAACTCTATTTCTTTTCCATTGTGAACATAGAGCCTTGCCGGTTCTAACATAAAATAGTTAATCGAATTCAAGTAATCACTTCCTTGTGATGGATTAAAAATTGAAAAATCGTAATTATCAATCCCTCACGCAAAAAGTTGAGGGGGACTGTTCAATTCTGCTACCATAATATCACAAGGAGGTGGTACAGGCAATAATAACAAATCAATAGTACAGAAAATGGTATCTGTGCAAAGGAGGTGAAAAATTGAATAGAAAAGAAGGTAATTACTTTCGTGTTCCCAACGACATATTCGGCAGTGGAATTGAAAAGAGAGCATTCGTTGTTTACTGCTACCTGTCAAGATGCTCGGATATGAAAACAAGGCAATGCTATCCGTCGCTTAAAACAATAGCAAAGGCTTGCAACTTATCTGTGACGACAGTAAGGAGAGCACTGACTGATTTGGAAAACGGTGGCTGGATTGATATAGCGCAAAGGTTCACAGACAACGGTCAGGAATCAAACCTATACACAGTGCTAAATATTTAGGCTACCCCATTATCCAAAAGTAGCAACGAACAATTAAAAACCCTTTCAAAAAAACTTAATAAAGATAATCGGCTAATGCATAAAACTCGATTGTAGGCAATCTGTGAGCCTGATTTGAGAGGTTAAATCACAACTTAATAACGGTAATATACTGACGATTTTCGCCCTAAAATAGCCCAAAATATAGGGTGGAAAAAGATGCAGGATAAAAGAATATCCCGCAATGAAGCGGGATACTCAGAAAAACGCCGTCCGGCAGAGCCGTTCGGGACTTTTGGACAGTATTCCATATTTGAGAGTGCTGTTCCGTTACTGCGTCAATAATCATATTTTCACCCTATTAACTAAGTTTTTACGGCATTTTCAGTGTATTCCGTTATTGCGACAAACAAAAAAGGAGATAAAAATGAGTAAAAACAGAATCGGAATTTATATGGATGATAAGCATCTTCGGATGTGCGATTCAAACATAGAACGCTTCAACGCCAAAAACAGAAGCGACCTGATTGAAACAGCATTAGAGCACCTGATAGTCTCAAAGGATTCGGAAACTATCAGCAACATCCTCATTCCCAGCTTGGAATCTTCAATAAGAGCAGCTGTGCGAGATAGCGAACATCACATCAGCAGTATGCTTTTCAAACTGGCAGTTGAGATTGATATGATGATGCATGTTACTGCAGCGACAAATGAAATTGATGAAGGAACACTGAGCAAGTTAAGAGGAGAGTGTGTTCAAGAGGTTAAATCTTCACTCGGTCGAATTAACTTTGACAGTGCAGTAAGAATACAAAAAGGATAATAAAAAGTCTCGGCGAGGAATCGTCGGGCAGAAAGGAAATTTAATTATGACAACAAAAAATATTTCAGTAAAGGCTTCGGCATTGGCTGAGGTCTAAAGAGAGGGGTGCGTATAGAAAACATATAAAATCAGGTGAGGCTTATGCCTCGCTACAACAAAAAATTGAATAACACACCTTGTCCTTACAATATAAATTTGTATGAGGGGAGTGTGCTTTATGGATAGACCTGTTATCAATGAAAAGTTAATCGCATGCTATGAGATTGATTTCGGTAAAGGGAAAACCAAAGTGTGCGAATACTCCCCGAGCCTCACTAAAGATGAAATTGAGCTGAACCAAATGACTGTTAAAAATATTCTTGCAAAGGCGTTTGGTAGGAATGGAAATTAGGCTGGACTTTTCAAAAGGCTTCGTATATATTGATGTTGAGTTATCGGTCATAGGAAAGGAAGAATTCTTATGATTGCAATTTATGCTCGACAATCGGTAGAAAAAGAGGACAGCATTTCAATCGAATCGCAGATTGAAATGTGTACCTACGAGGCAAGAGGTGAGGCATTTTTAGTATATAAGGACAAAGGCTTTAGCGGTAAAAATACAAACCGTCCCGAATTCCAAAGAATGATGCAGGACATCAAAACAGGGCGAAAAGGAATAACAAAGGTTATTGTTTACAAGCTCGACAGAATCAGCAGAAGTATTCTTGACTTCTCAAATATGATGGACATCTTCACAAAGCTCGGTGTTGAATTTTCATCGGCTACGGAAAAGTTTGATACAAGCACTCCTATGGGCAGAGCGATGCTGAACATCTGCATTACCTTTGCTCAGTTAGAGCGTGAAACCACGCAACAGCGAGTTAAGGACAACTACATTTCACGCAGTCAAAAGGGCTTTTATATGGGAGGTCCCGTTCCCGTTGGCTTCAAAAAGGTTGACTTAACCATTGACGGAATTAAAACCTCTATGTACGAGCAGGTGCCCGAGGAGGCTGAACTGGTCAAAAGGATTTTTGAAATGTACGCAGATGTGAATTACTCCAACGAGGACATTGCCAAGGCGGTTCGTGATATGCCACCGGAATGCAGGCGAAACAGAACTGTAACAAGGGCGAGGGTTCAGGATTTTATCAAAAACCCCGTCTATGTAAGGGCTGATATAAATGTGTATAATTTCTTCAAATCAAAGGGTGTTAAGATAATCAATCCGCCCGAGGATTTTATCGGCACAAACGGTTGCTATCTTTACACCGGTGATAAGAAAACGAGAAAGCAGACTGACCTTTCAAACGGAATTTTGGTTATCGCTCCTCACGAGGGCTTTATCGACTCCGACCTGTTCATCAGATGCAGAGAAAGAGCACTTGACCAACAGCAGATTAAACGCAATCCCAAAGCGAAAAACACTTGGCTTGCAGGACTTGTTAAATGCGGAAACTGCGGTTATGCTCTTGTGAGAAAGAATTATCTTAAGAAGAATTACAGTTACTTTCTCTGCTCTCACAAGATGAATGACAATCTTTGCTGTGGATGCGGTGTAATTCACGCAGATGAGTTTGAGGATTTTATATTGCAGAAGGTCAAGGAAAAGTTAGCCGATTTCAAGGTGATTGAGGTTGCAGGTGCCACTGCTAACAATCCTAAAATTGAGGAGCTGAAGGCAAGGCAAATCGCAATAGACAACGAAATAAGTGAAACGGTTAAAAATGTTGCAGGCGCAAGCGAAACGGTAATGGCATACATTAACGAAAATGTTGAACGGCTCCACAGTGAAAAACTGCAAATACAGGCAGAAATTCAACGGCTGGGCGAAAACAGATATTCGGCAAACGAAAAAATCATCTGTGATTTTGACAGATTCGACGAACTGCCCTTTGAGAGAAAACGAGAGCTTGCAAATGCAGTAATCAAAAAAATCTATGCAACAAGTGATAAAATTGACATCATTTGGAACATATAAGCAAAAAATCGGTGCAGGGGTACACCTTGCACCGAAATTTAAGCAAAAATTTTACAAGATTGCGGTAGAGCATCACCGAAGCGCTGGTAGTGCACAATTTCACGTTCGCGCAAAAACTTAATCGGCTCGATTATATCCGGGTCGTCAACAAGCCGCAAAATATTATCATATGTCACCCTCGCTTTTTGCTCTGCCGCAAGATTTTCGTTGAGGTCGCCGATAGTGTCACCCGTTACCGCAATACCCGACGCATCCCACGGTGTGCCGCTTGCCGCCGTCGGATAAACTCCTGCGGTGTGGTCAACAAAGTATGCCATAAAATTAGGATTTTTCTCAATTTCATCCTCACTCAGATTGCGGGTCAGCTGGTGAACCATTGTTCCTATCATTTCAAGGTGTCCCAATTCCTCGACGCCGATGTCCGTAAGCAAAGCTTTGAGCTCGGGGTACGGCATTGAATATCGCTGGGAAAGATATCTAAGCGATGCACCGAGTTCTCCGTGCGGACCACCATATTGACTGATTATGATAGCGGCGGCTTTTGGGTCGGGGTGCTTTATGTTAATAGGGTATTGTAATTTTTTTATATAACTAAACAAAAAATCAACTCCTTAAATTACTTTTTTATTCTATGAAAAAGTTGAAATTTTGTTAAATTGAGAAATAAAAAAGAATCGGCCGGGAGCCTATCCCCGGAGGTTTCAACGCCTCCTACCGATTCTAAAGTCATTGTATTTGATTTATTTAATTTTGTCAATATCCTGCTTTATTGACAAAAACAGTCACATAATATATATATATAATTTTATCGGACAAAGGAAACTGTCGAATACGGTAGGCGGTTAGCCCTCTTTTTTATCCAAGAGGGTTATCATCCCTCTTAAGATTTAATCGAAAGGGGGAGATATTATGGAGTATGCAACAATAATTACCTTAGTACTTATTATTACGCTGATTCTCATAATAAAAAAATAACCGCCCTGCAGTCTACCAAACATAGGACGATTATTTTTATCTAACTATTTTTGGGGCTAACCGTCTATCCGATAAGCCCTTTGTCTGTAATTATATTATCACAAAAAATGTGATTTGTCAATACAAGTGCTCTTTGCCGATAAAGCAGAGAGCATTTTTTAACTTATAAATTATTCTTGACTTTGAAATTATCGATAACAACGTAATAACGTTCATAGGCTCTTTTAACAGCGTCATCCCAGCTGATATAAATATCGCTTTGTGCTTTTTTGCCGACCTCTTTAAGAAGCGATTTGTTATCCATAATTTTGTTGAGCGTTGTCTTGATTGAATGTGCGCTTTCCATACACAAAAAGCCTGTTTTGCCGTCCTCGACGCCTTCTGCCGCACAGCTTCCTCGTACCAAAAGGCTCGGTGTTGCACACGCAGCCGCTTCTCTTACAACAAGACCGTTTGTATCAAATGTTGACGGGAAAAGGAGCAAGTCCGAAATGCCGTAATAGCCTAAAAGCTCGTTTCTGTCCAATATTTTTCCTGTCCAAATAACATTATCCGCGATGCCGCACTTGCGTATTCTTTTCTTAATTGCATTTTCGTCTGCACCGAAGCCGAGCATAATAAGTCTGAAATCCTTACCCTCATTTTTAAGCATTGCACAAGCGTCAAGAATAAGCTCGATATTTTTATACCAAATCATTCTGCCGGTATAGATGAAAAGCGGAATGTCGTTCGGTATATTGTGCTTTCTCTTGATAAGTGCGATATCGTCCTCACTTACGTTTGTTATAGGCAAATCGCAGCCGTTTGGCATAACGATATAGTCACCCTCGTAGCCGACTTTGCGAAGAGAATCAACGGTGCCCTTGCTCGTTACCCAAACTTCGTCCGCCGCATTGATGTTATTAAGCAGGAAGCGGTAAGCAAAATCCCTTGCAGGTTTTGTGGGAATACGTCTGTCAAAATCATATTCGTACTTTGTGTGATATGTAAGCACGGTCGGAATTTTTTTCTTTTCCACAACACGTCTGAAATAGTAACTTGTCGCAAGCGGTGCGTGAGAGTGAAGCAAGTCGAAATTCATATCGATTATGTCCTGATGAAGCTCGTCTTTAAAAGGCCAGCCTACACTGTAACCCTCTTTTGACGGAATCCACCAGCTTTTATATCTGTAAATTCGGTAATTGTATCTGTAATCAAGCTGATTGGGATTTTTAGGCGTGATAACTACTGCCTCACCTAAGTTTTTATTTATAATTTGCGCATAGTTTTGCGCAACGTTGCTTATTCCGTCGGTGGTGGGAGGAAAAGCGTCGGTGCCTATGGCTATTTTTAATTTCTTTCTGTTTTCCACTTGGTTTAACTCCGTATGTAAAATGATTTAAAGTGTACTAAGTTTAGCACAAAACCGAATAAAAGTAAATATTTAACAATCAATTTATAATAATATAATAATTTGTATAATAAAAAATTAAATTTCACTTGATTAAGTCGTTCAAATACTTTATAATATTTTTTGAATGTAGATTTGGAGGAATGGATTATGTCGCAAACATATTCTGTTTCGCTTGAAAAGATAATTGATTTTCATAAGCTTGAGACGGTTTATATGCCACGTTCGGCTGATGAAATTTTGATTACAACAAGCGAGGTTAATCGTCCGGGTATTGTTTTGACGGGATATACCGATTATTTCGATTCTTTGAGAATACAAATTCTCGGTTGGACAGAGATAGGCTTTATTCGCAGTATGGGTGCCGAGGAAAGAGAACTTGCTCTTGATTGTTGGCTTTCTCTCAAACCTGCCGCTGCGGTAGTTACAAGAGGTCTTGAAATTCCCGATTATCTTTATGATGCCTGCAAAAAGCACGAAATTCCGCTTCTTAAGACAGCGGAGGAAACATCGCCGTTTTTAGCCGCACTTATTGAATTCCTTAATACGGAGCTTGCACCGAGAATTACAAGGCACGGCGTTCTTGTTGAGGTTTACGGTGAGGGTGTCCTCATTACGGGTGAAAGCGGTGCCGGTAAGAGTGAAACTGCGATTGAGCTTATAAAGCGTGGTCACAGACTTATTGCGGATGACGCTGTTGAAATCAGAAAAATCAATGAAAGAACGCTTCGTGGTAATTCACCGAGCAATATCCGTCATTTTGTTGAACTCAGAGGTATCGGCATTATTGACGCAAGGCGTATTTTCGGTATGGGTGCTGTTAAGCTGAGTGAAAAAATCGATATGGTTATTCAGCTCGAGGCTTGGGACTCAACTAAGGCTTATGACAGGCTTGGGATTGATAATGAATATGCAAATATTCTCGGCGTCAAGGTTCCGGCTATTACCGTTCCGGTTACCCCGGGAAGAAACCTTGCTGTTATCGTTGAAACCGCCGCTATGAACAACCGTCAAAAGAAGATGGGTTATAATGCGGCAAAGGATTTGATGATAAGCTTGGGTATGGATGATGTTCAGCCTGAGGATAAGGAAATTGAAATTTGGCAAAGCTAAGTCAAATTTTGTATATATAATTTAAAATAAAGAGGTAAAGCATAATGTATACAATTGGTATTGATTTAGGCGGAACAAATATTGTTGCGTCGGTTGTAGATGATGATTACAAGATTATCGGCACTTCAAAGACACCTACTAACGCTCCGAGAAGTGCGGACGAAATCTTTGACGATATTGCAGATGTTTGCGAAGAGGCTGTTAAAAGAGCAGGTCTTACAATGGACGATATTGAAAGCGTAGGTATGGGTACTCCGGGTACAGTAAATCAAGACGGTGTTATTGAATTTGCAAATAACCTTGCATTTAATAATGTTCCTGCAAGAACTATGCTTGCAAAGAGAATTAATAAGCCTGAGGATAAGGTTTATATCGAAAATGACGCTAACTGTGCGGCTTTGGGTGAGGCTTATGCAGGCTGCGGCAACGGCGCTAAGGATTTTGTTGCGGTAACTCTCGGTACAGGCGTCGGCTCGGGTGTAATTATCGGCGGTAAAATCGTAAACGGTGTAAACTATGCCGGCGGTGAGTGCGGTCATATGGTAATTGTTGTTGACGGCGAACAGTGTTCCTGCGGTCGTAAAGGCTGCTGGGAAGCTTATGCTTCCGCTACGGCTCTTATCAGGCAGACTAAGAAAGCTATGGAAGAATATCCCGATTCTCTTATGCACAAGCTTGCTAAGGAAGAGGGTAAGGTATCGGGCAGAACTGCTTTTGACGCTATGCGTTTAGGCGATATCGCAGGTATCAAAGTTGTTGACGATTATATCAAGTATGTTGCCTGCGGTCTTATCAATATTGTAAATGCGCTTCAGCCTGAAATTATTTGTATCGGCGGCGGTATTTGCAACGAGGGTGAAACTCTTATGAAACCGCTTCGCCGTTTTGTTCAGTCCGAAAGATATTCTATTCACAGTAAAATTCAAACTAAGATTGTTAAGGCAGAGCTTGGTAATGACGCCGGTGTTATCGGTGCGGCTCTTCTCGGTAAAGTAAAATAATAATTTGGTGATAACTTGGAGCAGTTAATTAAACTTTGTGAAAAATTTAATTGCAAGTATCTTCCTAATGAAAAAATGAGCCTTCATACCACCTTTAAAATAGGCGGCAATGCAAGGCTCGTTGTCTATGTGCAAAACGAGGAACAGATAAGTAAACTTGTTAAATGCGCAAAAGAAGAAAACGTAAGGCTTATTGCGGTAGGCAACGGTTCTAATCTTCTTGTGGATGATGACGGAATAGACGCTTGCGTTTTAATACTCGGTGAGCCGTTTTCGCAAATTGAGCTTATTGATGATGAAACAATATATGCAAAAGCAGGGGCTAAACTTATTACCCTTTGCCGCTTTGCTTATGAACATTCTCTTTCGGGGCTTGAATTTGCTTACGGTATTCCCGGCTCGGCAGGCGGTGCGGCATTTATGAATGCGGGTGCCTACGGCGGAGAAATGAAAGATGTGCTTTATAAGTGCGAGCATATTGATAAAGACGGTAATAAAGGCTTTCTTGAAAATGACGATTTGAAACTTTCATACCGCCACAGCGCTTATTATGATAATGGTTGCATTATTACGGGTCTTTATCTTAAACTTAAAAAAGGCGATAAAGCAGAGATTAAAGAAAAGATGGACGACCTTATCGGCAGAAGAAGGGCGAAGCAACCGCTTGAATATCCGTCGGCAGGCTCAACGTTTAAACGTCCCGAGGGCTATTTTGCAGGTGCGCTTATTGAACAGTGCGGTCTTAAAGGCAAGAGCGTCGGCGGTGCACAGGTCAGCGAAAAGCACGCAGGTTTTGTTATAAACAAGGGCGGTGCAACGTGTAAAGACGTGCTTGATTTGTGCAAGTATTGCAGTGATAAGGTAATGGAAGAAACAGGCGTAAAACTTGAAATGGAAATCAGGGTTACAAAATAAAGGGGAATTGATATGGATAACAGTAAAGAACTTGTAATTATAACGGGTGTCAGCGGTGCGGGTAAATCGTCCGCTATGGCTTTTATGGAGGACGCAGGATATTATTGTATCGATAATATGCCGCCTGAACTTATGTCTACTTTTGTAGGACTTCTTGCAAATAACAGCGAATATTATCCTAAAGTTGCAATGGTTATTGACGTAAGAAGCGGCCATATTTTTGAAAAAATTATTTCAAGTATTGATGATGTCGAACAGTACGGTTATACCTCTAAAATTGTTTACCTTGATATTAACGATACGGAAGCACTCAAGCGTTATAAACTTACACGCAGAAAGCATCCGTTTGCCGATAAATTCAACGGTAATATTCAAAATGCACTTGATTATGAAAGAGAAATTCTTGCGCCGTTAAGATTAAAAGCCGACCATATCATTGATACCTCTTCAATTGATACTCACCAGCTTCGTGCAAGGCTTACAGAGCTTCTTTTGGGCGACGCTAAGGAATATATGAACATTCACTGTATGTCATTCGGCTTTAAATACGGTGTGCCTAATTCTGCCGATTTCGTTATTGACGTAAGATGTCTTCCTAACCCTTATTGGAATGAGAAGCTTCGTAACAAAACCGGTCTTGATAAGGAAGTTAAGGATTTTGTATTCTCATTTGACGAATCAAAGGAACTTCTTAAAAAACTTATTGATTTTCTTGATTTCCTCAACCCTCTTTATATCAGAGAGGGCAAGAGCCAGATTGTATTTGCAATCGGCTGTACGGGCGGTAACCACAGAAGTGTTGCTTTTGCCGAGGCTCTTAAGGATTATTTTTCAAAAAAGTGGGACAATGTAACTGTAAGTCATAGGGATATAGATAGAAAATAATGTCGTTTTCACAGCAGGTTAAAAATGAACTTTTAAAAATTGAATATGACAGCACGTGTTGTGAAAAAGCGCTTCTTTACGGGATGTGCATTTTCGGCAAAAGTTTTTCAAGCTACGGCGTAGGCGTTCAAACGGAAAATAAGGATATTGCAATTAAGTATGCGTCTCTTATTGAAAAATACTGCAATATCAAATGTGACGTTAAGACTTCGCCGGGCGGTAAAAGTCATACCGTTATGATTAACGATAAAGCACAGTGCGAAAAGGTGCTTGCTTTTTTCGGTCACGAAACGAAGGGCAGTTTAAAAATCAACCATTCTAATTTTGACTGCGAAAACTGTCAGAAATCGTTTTTGGCAGGCGCTTTTCTTTCGTGCGGCACGGTGTCAGACCCTAATAAGGACTATCATTTGGAATATACCGTCCCGTTTTTAAATCTTTCAAAAAGTCTTGTTACTCTTTTGGAGGAACTTGACCTTGCCCCTAAAACCGCCAACAGAAAAGGATATAATATAGTCTATTTTAAGGATAGTGAGGCTATTGAGGATTGCCTTTATATTATGGGTGCAAGCGCTTCAATGTTTGATATGATGAATGTTGAAATTGTTAAGGATTTCAGAAATAAGGCTAACAGAGCGGCTAACTGTGAAACGGCGAATATTGAAAGAACGGTTAAAGCAAGCTGGGAGCAAAGCGCCGCTATTGAAAAAATTGAGGAAAAAAAGGGACTTGATTTTCTCAAACCCGACCTTAAAGAAATGGCGGTTTTAAGGCAGGATAATCCCGAAGCGTCTCTTGCCGAACTTTCAAAGCTCAGCGGTCTTTCACGTTCGGGTGTTAATCACAGATTAAAGAAAATAGTTGAAATAGCTAAGGAATTATAATGGTATATATTAGATATTAATATATAATAAAAGGAACGATAATATGTTTACTCATTTGCACACTCATACCGAGTTTTCTTTGCTTGACGGTGCTTGCCGTATCGAGCAGCTTGTGTCACGTGCAAAGAGTCTTGGTATGCAGTCTCTTGCTATTACCGACCACGGTAATATGTACGGGGCTGTTGATTTTTATAAGGCTTGTAAAAAAGAGGGCATTAAGCCGATTATAGGCTGCGAGGTTTATGTTGCGCCGAGAATGAGGTTTGATAAGGACAAAGTGCTCGATAAGGAATATAACCACCTTATTTTGCTTTGCAAAAATGAAACGGGATATAAAAATCTTATCAAAATGGTGTCAAAATCTTATACCGAGGGCTTTTATTTCAAGCCGAGAATTGACCACGACTTGCTTGAAAAATACAGTGAGGGTTTAGTCTGCCTTTCGGCTTGCCTTGCAGGTGAAATTCCTCAGGCACTGCTTCAAAAGGATTTCGATAAGGCCGGGCGCATTGCCTTGTGGTATGACGAACTTTTCGGACGTGGAAATTACTATTTGGAACTTCAAAATCACGGAATTAACGAGCAGGCGATTGTCAACGAGGGGTTAAAGCGCCTTTCAAGAGAAACAGGCATACCGCTTGTCGCTACGAATGACGTGCATTATATTGAAAAGCAGGACGCTAAAATTCAGCAGGTGCTTATCTGTATTGCGACTAATAAAACTATAGGTGACGATACGGGTCTTGAATTTCACGCAGATGAATTTTATTTAAAAAGCGAAGAGCAGATGAGGGAAATTTTTGCCGATACACCCGAAGCGATTGACAATACGCAGGTTATTGCCGATATGTGCAATTTCGATTTTGAATTCGGTCATACCAAACTCCCTTATTACGAAACTCCTGATAATATGGACCATTTTGAATATTTCAAAATGCTTTGTATGAACGGAATGAAAAAAAGGTACGGCGAAAATCCGCCGAAAGAATATTATGACCGTCTTGATTATGAACTTGAAACCGTAGAAAAAATGGGCTATACGGATTATTATCTTATAGTTGCCGATTTTGTGTCTTTTGCAAAAAGCAGAGGTATTCCGGTAGGCCCCGGCAGAGGTTCGGGTGCAGGCTCGATTGCCGCTTACTGTATGGAAATAACCGACCTTGACCCTATGAAATATAATCTTCTTTTTGAAAGATTTTTAAATCCGGAACGTGTTTCTATGCCCGATTTTGATATAGATTTTTGCTATGTCAGACGTAGTGAAGTTATTGATTATGTAACTAAGAAATACGGCGCTGACCATGTGGCTCAAATTGTTACGTTCGGTACTCTTGCAACAAAAGCGGCTATTCGTGACGTCGGCAGGGCTATGGGTATGCCTTATGCCGCAGTTGACGCCGTCGCAAAACTTGTGCCCAACGATTTTCATATTACGATTGACGAGGCTGTTAAAAAGTCGAAGGAACTTTCCAATCTTATGCAGGAAAACGAGCAGATAAACGAGCTTATAGAAACTGCAAAAAAGGTTGAGGGTATGCCGAGAAATACGTCTACCCATGCGGCAGGTGTTGTTATTACTCACGACCCGGTAAGTTCATATGTTCCGCTTGCGACTAATGACGGAGTACCTGTTACTCAGTATATTATGACCTCTCTTGAGGAACTCGGACTTCTTAAAATGGACTTTTTGGGGCTTCGCACCCTGACTGTTATTGATGACGCAAGCAAGGCGGCAAAAATTGATATAAATAAAATACCTATTGACGATAAAAAAGTATATAACCTGTTTGCAAAAGGGCAGACGGAGGGCGTATTTCAGTTTGAATCAAGCGGAATGAAGCGTATGCTTATGAATTTGAAGCCGACAAGACTTGAGGATTTAATCGCTGCCACTTCGCTTTACCGTCCCGGTCCTGCTAATCAGATTGATACGTTTGTTGAAAATTCTCACAATCCCGAAAAGGTGAGATATTTAACCGATAAACTTAAACCTATACTTGAAAATACGTATGGCTGTATGGTTTATCAGGAGCAGGTCATGCAAATATTCCGTGAACTTGCGGGATATTCTTACGGCAGGGCTGATATTGTCCGCCGTGCTATGAGCAAAAAGAAAATCGACGTTATGGAAAAAGAGAGAACCTCTTTTATTTCCGGCTGTGAGAAAAACGGTATTTCTTCATCGGTTGCGAATACTATTTTTGACCAAATGTCGGAATTCGCCAAATATGCATTTAATAAATCGCACGCCGCCTGTTATGCGCTTGTGGCTTATCGAACCGCATATTTAAAGTGCTATTATCCGGCAGAATTTATGGCGGCTTTGATGACGTCTGTTCTTGACCAGTCAAATAAAATCGCACGGTATACGGCGGAGTGTAAAAGGCTCGGTATACGCCTTGCAAGTGCAAATATAAATACTTCTATGCAGGGCTTTACCCCTAACGGAAAAGTGATAAATTACGGCCTTTTGGGTATTAAAAATGTCGGACGTGAGTTTGTTGACGATATAGTTAAAGAGAGGGAAAACGGCGATTTTAAAGATTTGCCCGATTTTTGCCTGCGTATGCAGGATAGGCATTTTAACCGACGTGCCGTTGAAAGCCTTATCAAATGCGGTGCTATGGATTGCTTCGATTTAAACCGCCGTCAAATGCTTCAGGCTTTGCCGTCGATAGCTACCAATATAGAAAATTACAGGCAGAGCACACGTTACGGTCAGGTGGGATTTTTTGAACTCGGCAGTAACGATTCACCGCTTGAATTTGACGTCCCCGATGTTGACGAATTTCCTAAATCGGAACTTTTAAAGATGGAAAAGGAAATGACGGGGCTTTATCTCTCGGGTCACCCTATGGATAAATATACCGATTTGTGCGAAAAACTCGGCTTTGCCAATATAGGTGAACTTTTGGAAAGCGCAAACGATAATATGAGCGTTTATAAGGATAAATCTTTTGTCCGCACGTGCGGTATTGTTACTCACGTTACGCTTAAACAGACGAGAAGCGGTGCTTCAATGGCTTTTGTGACCGTCGAGGATTTGTACGGCTCGATTGAAATTATCGTTTTTGCAAAAACACTCGAAAAGTTTTCACAATTTCTTTATGAGGGAAGTATAATAACTATTGCGGGTAATCTCTCGCTTGAAGAGGAAAAAGACGCAAAAATTTTAGCTTATTCAATTGACAGTGCGCCGACGATATCCGATTTGGAAAGCGGAAAGTACAAAAACGGTGCACATCATAATAATCAGGCGAAAAACGAAAATCATAAAAGAAAAAAGGTCGCTTTATATTTGCGCTTTAAAAACGAAAATGATGAAAAAATAGCGCTTGCAAAAAGAGTGACGGATATTTTTGACGGCAACATTCCCCTTTACTTCTATTATACGGACGATAAAAGGTATGTTCTTCAGCCGAGAGAATGCTTTGTCGAGGTGAATAATACCGAAATTGGGGAGCTAAAAAGGATACTTGGCGATGAAAATGTTGTTTTTGTTCATTAATTTTGCGACAATACTTGACTTTTTTCATTAAAGAATATAAAATAAGCAGGATATGACAGTTCAATAAAGATTATTTTGTTTTAGTCTATATTATATATAGGAGGACATAATTATGAAAACAATTGCGGTATTAACAAGCGGCGGCGACGCACCGGGTATGAATGCTGCTATCCGTGCAGTAGTACGTACAGCGTGCGAAAACGGAATTAAGGTTTACGGTGTTGTTCGTGGCTACAACGGTCTTATCAACGGCGATTTTGTTGAGATGGACCTTAGAAGTGTATCAGACATTATCAATCGTGGCGGTACTATCCTTTACTCTGCACGTTCGGTTGAATTTGCTACTGAGGAAGGTCTCAGAAAGGCTGTTCGTACCTGTCAGGAGCACGGTATCGAGGGTGTTGTAGTTATCGGCGGTGACGGTTCATTCCGTGGTGCAAGAGACCTTAGCGAAAGAGGTATTCCTTGCGTAGGTCTTCCGGGCACTATTGATAACGATATCGCTTGCTGTGATAATACTATCGGTTATGATACTTGCCTTAACACTATTATGGAAATGGTAGACCGTGTTCGTGATACTACAGAGTCACACGACAGATGTACCGTTGTTGAGGTTATGGGCAGAAAAGCAGGTTATCTTGCACTTAATGCAGGTATCGCTTGCGGTGCTACTTCAATCCTTATTCCTGAGGTTGAATACGATATTCAAGAGCATATTATTGAACGTATGGAGAAAACTCAGAGAACAGGTAAGAAGCACTTTATCATTGTTGTTGCCGAGGGTGTAGACGTTGACGTTCATGACCTTGCTAAAGAAATCGAGGAGAAAACAGGTGTTGAATCACGTGCCTGCGTACTCGGTCATATTCAGCGTGGCGGTTCACCGTCTGCTAAGGACAGAGTTCTTGCTACACGTATGGGCAACTATGCCGTTAAGCTTCTTATGAATAATATCGGCAATCGTGTTGTTGCCGCTAAGAAAGAAGAAGTTGTTGATTATGATATCTTTGAGGCTCTTAATATGAAGAAGTCTATCGATATGAATCTCTACAACGTTGCTCACGAGGTTTCAATCTAACCGAGTGATAAAATAAAATTCCATTCGGGGTTCCCGACAAATTGAAAATTTGACGCATCGTAGGGCAGGGGCTTGCTCCTGCCGAGCATAAATATATTAATCATTAAAAGCCTTTGGTTTATACGAATATTGTATAAGCTAAAGGCTTTTTGTCATTTTAATACTATTCACTTTGTTTGACATTTGATTATTTGAATAGTATAATTATTTTAGGAAATTTATGCTTAAAAAGGGGATTTTTATATGAAAAGGGCTATCAGTATAATTTTGTCAATAGTTATATTGCTTTCTTGTAATATAGGAATTGAATTAAATGCGTATGCAGGCGATTTCGATACAGCGGCAAAGGCAAAAAGCTATACTCTCGGTAGCAAAGCGGAAGGCTGTTTTTCTTCAGATAACGAAATTGAATTTTTAAAAGTTAATGTGCCGCAGTCGGGCAGAATTGAATTTATTTCCGAAGGAAGTCATTCTTATCATATTTATTTGTATTCGGTAAATAATTCGGATAATTATATTGCCGATATTTTTGTTCCTTATAACAGCAGCTTAGGCAAAGCTTATGATAAAGAATATGATTATTTAGTGGCAGGAACATATTATTTTAAGATAGATGGCTATGCAAATGAAAATTATACTGTAAGAACATTTTTTACTTCTGCAAATGAGAGCTTTTCCGAAAGCTTAGATGTGAACAATAATGCCGTTGGAAACGCTAATCCCGTTTCACTTGATACAACGTATAACGGTATGTTAGGCGAAAATGATGAAATCGACTTTTATTCTTTCACAGTATTAAGCGGAACGCAAACTATAAATGTAAGCGCAAATGAATCTGTTTATTTTTCTGTTTATTCCACAACGGGTGAGAAAATTGCAGGTACATTTGCTGCATATAGGAAAGCATCAACAGGTACGGCAAATTGGTCGGAATCTGTATCCCTTAATGCAGGCACCTATTGCCTAAAAATATCAAAATATTCGTATTCTTGCTTCTACTCATTCTCAATCAACTCAATTCATCGGCACAGCTATAATTACTCATATACAGTAAAGCCGACAACCTCATCTAACGGCTATGATGTCTATTCATGCTCTTGCGGAGCAAAATATACAACGAATGTCAAATCGCCTAAGCCGCTTGGCGCAGTTAAAATTAAAAGTGTGAAATCACAAAGCAAAAAGCACAAAATCAAGGTGATTTGGAATACAAAATCAGGCGCGAGCGGATATCAAATTTATTATTCAAGAAACAAAAATTTCAAAAAACTTGCGGCAAAAAAGACTGTAAAAGGCGGCAAAGCAAAATCTTATGTCGGCAAGAATTTTACCAAGGGCAAGAAATATTATGTTAAGGTAAGAGCATACAAAAATGTAAACGGCAAAAAGGTTTACGGCAAATGGTCAAATGTAAAAAGCGTAAAATGCAAATAAATTAAAAATACTTATTAAAAATCCGTCAATAATAGTATAGGTGGTCTTATGAAAAAAGCTATACGAATTATTGACGGAATTTTTGCGTTTTGCCTTGTTATAATTTATTGCCTTGTTGCGTTCGGCAATTTTATTTTACCTGACAAAATAACGGCTTATTCAAATAAAAGAGTTGAGTACAAAAGCATTTATTGGGTGGGCGACAGTTCTCTTTATCAGGTTGATTACCAAAACAATTCCAAGGTGTCGCCGAGCGAAAACGATATCAAACTTTTGGGTATTATCCCTGTTAAATCTGCAAGCGTTACTCAAAAGAAAGTTAAAAAGGTGAACGTCAGCGGTGAAAGTTTCGGAATTAAGCTTTATACCGATGGGGTGATAATTGTCGGTATTCGTGACGTCGAAACGGACAACGGCAAGTGCAATCCCGCAAAAGAAGCCGGACTTGAAAAAGGCGATATAATCGTTGAAATCAACGGAAAAAAGATGTATTCCGCCACGAGCGTCACCGATATACTTAACGATAACAACGGCAGGGAATATAACATTAAAGTCAAGCGAAACGGAAATTACAAAGAGTTTTCTTTAAAACCGGCTTATTCCTCGGCTCAGGGGTGTTACAAAGTCGGTTTATGGGTCAGAGATTCTACTGCGGGAGTCGGAACCATTACTTTTTATGACAAGTCGACAAATTCCGTTGCCGCACTCGGTCACCCTATAACCGATGTCGATACGAATGAGATTATGCCGATTTTGGACGGAGAAGCGGTTAAGGCAAACGTAACAAAGATTTATAAAAGCCGTGCGGGAGAAGCAGGTTCGCTTGCTTGCGAATTTACAAATGATACAATCGGCACGCTTAAAAAGAACTGTCAAAGCGGAATTTTCGGCAAATACAGCTGCGATTTAAACGGCACGTATGAATACGAAGTAGCTTCGAGTAACGAAATTGTTAAAGGACCCGTTCAAATTCTCTGCACAACCGATTTGGGAAAACCGCAGTTTTATAATGCACAAATAACACGCATTTCGTACCGTGAAAACAAAAAAGGCAAAAATATGGTTGTAAAGATTACGGATAAACGATTGCTTGATAAAACGGGCGGAATAGTGCAGGGTATGAGCGGCTCTCCGATTATTCAAAACGGCAAGCTTGTCGGCGCACTTACTCACGTAATTGTTGATTCACCCGAAAAGGGCTATGCAATCTTCGCCGAGGATATGGTTGAGGAATTATAAGGCTTCCCACTCGGGGGAGCATACATAATCAATATATTGTGGTGTGAGCAGATATTCACTTATCGCTTGCACCACATTTTTTATTGTGCAGTTTTGACGAATTTTAAGCGTAAATTTTGTTAAAAATCACAAATTTTTAAAATCACGAAAATTCTAAAAAAATTATTAAAAAAGTGTTGACAACAGGGGCTTTATAATATATAATAGACGAGCGTGTGAACGAGGTATAGTATATATAAATATATATATTATATTTACGCTTCACCATAGATATGCGATGATGTATGAGGTTGCGCCATAACCCACGGCGGTAATTCATACGGAGTATGTCCGATTTTAAACCGGGCGAAACGAAGATGATTTGTAATCATCTGAACCGATAGGAAACTACAAGCTGTGACTTGCGAACGCAGATTTTCTGTGTATTTGTTCCTTATGCCCGAATGATATCTTTTCATTCGGTTTTATTTAAAGAGAGGTTTGAAACACACGGAAGCGTGGTTGAAATATCGGTACTCGCACCATAATTTTTCAGGGAGGAAATAAAATGGCAGCAAGTAAAGTGAAGATTCGAATCAGACTTAAGGGCTATGATCACAGCTTAGTTGATCAGGCTGCTGAGAAGATTGTTGACACTGCAAAGAGAACAGGCGCTCAGGTTAGCGGTCCTATCCCTCTTCCTACAGAGATTGAAAAGGTAACAATCCTCAGAGCTGTTCATAATTTCAAGGACAGCCGTGAGCAATTCGAACAAAGAACACACAAAAGACTCATCGACATTCTCAGACCTTCAAACAAAACTGTTGAAGCTTTGACAAGTCTTGAGCTCCCAGCAGGCGTTGAGATTGAAATCAAGCTCTAATCGCAGCTGAGGTCATGTTGGGGAAACCCAACCAATAACCAAAAGGAGGAAATAAACATGAAAAAAGGTCTTATCGGCAAGAAAATCGGCATGACTCAGATCTTTGACGAAGCAGGCAATGTAATTCCTGTAACAGTAGTTGAAGCCGGTCCTTGCACAGTAACACAGATTAAGACAGTGGAGAACGACGGTTATCAGGCTGTTCAGGTTGGTTTCGGTGATGTTAAGGTATCACGTGTAAACAAGCCTATGAAGGGTCACTTTGATAAAGCTGATGTAGCTCCAAAGAAAACACTTAAGGAATTCCGTCTCGAGAACATTGACGGTATTGAGGTTGGCAACATTCTCAAAGCTGACACATTTGAGGTTGGCGAAATCGTTGATGTTAAGGGAACAAGCAAGGGTCACGGAACAGCAGGCGCAATCAAGCGTTGGAACTTCTCAAGACTCAGAATGACACACGGTACAGGTCCTAACCACCGTCACGCAGGTTCACTCGGTGCTTGTTCAAGCCCTTCAAGAGTATTCAAGGGTAAGAAGATGGCAGGTCACTACGGTCACGAAACAGTAACAGTTCAGAACCTCAAAATTGCTAAGGTTGACGCAGAAAACAATCTTATCGCAATCAAGGGTGCTATCCCGGGTCCTAAGGGCGGAATTGTTGTAATCGCAGACGCAGTTAAAGCTTAACGAAAGGAGAGATAAGTAATGGCACAGGTTCAGGTTTATAACCAGGAAGGTAAGAAAACCTCAAAATTAGAACTTGCAGATTCAGTATTCGGCATTGAGCCAAACGAATATGCAATGCATCTTGCAGTTGTTAGCTATCTTGCTAATCAGCGTCAGGGCACACAGTCAACTCTCACTCGTTCAGAAGTAAGCGGTGGCGGTGCAAAGCCTTGGAGACAGAAGGGTACCGGTAGAGCTCGTCAGGGTTCAACAAGAAGTCCACAGTGGACACACGGCGGTATCGCTCTTGGTCCTAAGCCAAGAAAATATACAGTAAATCTTAACAAGAAAGTTAAGAGACTCGCTATGAAGTCTGCACTTTCATCAAAGGTTGCAGCAGGCGAAATGATGGTTGTTAATAAGGTTGAGTTCGACGGCATTAAGACAAAGAATGTTGTTGCTATGCTCAAGGGCCTTAAGGCAGCTAAGAAGACTCTCATCATCACAGCTGAGAGCAATGAACAAATTTACAAGAGCGCTCGTAACATCGAAGGTGTTAAGGTTGCTACAGTAAACACACTTTGCGTTTATGATATCCTTAACTGCGATTCATTCGTTGTTCTTAAGGACGCAGCAAAGAAGATTGAGGAGGTATATGCATAATGAGAACTGCTCAGGATATTATTCTTAAGCCTATCATCACTGAGGAATCAATGATGGGTATTATGACAAAGAAATATACCTTCAAGGTTGCAAAGGATGCAAACAAAATCGAAATCGCTAAGGCTGTTGAGGCTGTTTTCCCTGGCACAAAGGTTGCTAAGGTAAACACAATGAACGTTAGAGGCCAAAAGCGTCGTCAGGGTATGCACGAGGGCTACACTCCTTCTTGGAAGAAAGCAATCGTTACTCTTACAGAGGATTCAAAGGAAATTGAATTCTTCAACGATATGATGTAATCACAACCTATATATAATTAGTATATAACATAAAGTATTTCGGATGATGAGGTATGAAAGGTGCCATCCTTTCGCAAAGTTATCCGGAAAGGAGAAAAATAATGGCAATTAAGAATTATAAGCCGACCACTCCTTCACGCAGAAATATGTCAGTAACTGATTATTCTTCACTCTCAAAGGTTGCTCCTGAAAAATCTCTTCTTGAGCCTCTCAATAAGAAATCAGGCCGTAACTCTTACGGAAGAATCACAGTTCGTCATCGTGGCGGCGGAAACAGAAGAAAATATCGTGTAATCGATTTCAAGAGAAACAAACTTGATATGCCTGCAACTGTTAAGACCATTGAATATGATCCAAACAGAAGCGCACATATCGCTCTTATTCAGTATGAAGACGGTGTAAAGAGTTACATCACTGCTCCTGAAGGTCTTAAAGTTGGCGACACTGTTATGGCAGGTCCTAACGCAGATATCGTAGCAGGTAACGCACTTGCACTTAAAGATATGCCTGTAGGTACAATCGTTCATAACGTAGAGCTTTATCCTGGCAACGGTGCTCAGCTTGCTCGTTCAGCAGGTAACAGCGCTCAGCTTATGGCTCTTGAAGGTGCTTATGCACTTCTCAGACTTCCTTCAGGCGAACTTCGTAACGTACCGAGAGATTGTATGGCAACAGTCGGTGTTGTAGGTAACACTGATCACGCTAATGTTAAAATCGGTAAAGCAGGTCGTAAGCGCAACATGGGCTGGAGACCTACAGTTCGTGGTTCTGTAATGAACCCTAACGATCACCCTCACGGTGGTGGTGAAGGTAAGTCACCTGTCGGCCGTCCAGGTCCTTGCACTCCTTGGGGCAAGCCTGCTCTCGGCTATAAGACACGTAATAAGAAGAAAGCATCTAACAAGATGATCGTTCGCCGTCGTAACGGTAAATAAGAAGAAAGGAGAAGATTAACTAATGAGTAGAAGTACAAAAAAGGGTGCTTATGTAGAAGACAGCCTTTATAAGAAAGTAGAAGCTCTTAATGCTTCAGGCGACAAGCAGATTATCAAAACTTGGTCAAGAAGTTCAACAATCTTCCCTGAATTCGTAGGACACACATTTGCTGTTCATGACGGAAGAAAGCATGTTCCTGTATATGTTACAGAGGATATGGTTGGACACAAGCTTGGTGAATTTGCACCAACAAGAACATTCAGAGGCCACGCAGGCTCAAAGACATCTAAGTAATCGAAAGGAGAATTATTATGGAAGCAACAGCAAAAGCAACTTATGTCCGTATCTCTCCTCGAAAGGTGCAGATTGTTCTTGATCTTATCAGAAATCAGCCTGCTGACAAGGCAATGGCTATTCTCCAGTACACACCGAAAGCTGCTTGCGAGCCTGTTATGAAGGTTCTTAAGTCAGCAATCGCAAACGCTGAGAACAATAACAATATGGACACATCAAGATTAGTAGTAAGCCACTGCAACGCAACTGCAGGTCCTACTCTTAAGAGAATTCAGGCAAGATCACATGGCAGAGCTTACAGAATCAATAAGAGAACATCACACATCACAATTACCGTTAAGGAATTGGAAGACTAAGCGAGGAGGAAAGTTAAATGGGACAGAAATGTAATCCAACCGGTTTAAGAATCGGCGTTATCAAAAACTGGGACTCTCGCTGGTATGCAAAGAAGGGCGAGTTCGGTGATACACTTGTAGAGGACTACAAGCTTCGTAATTACCTTCTTGATTCTCTTCACGGCGCAGGTGTTCCAAAGGTAGAAATCGAAAGAGACGCTAAGAGAGTAAGAATCAACATCCATTGCGCAAAGCCGGGTATGGTTATCGGTAAGCAGGGTGCTGAAATCGAAAAGCTCAAGGCTATTTGTGCTAAGAAGCTCGGCAAGGACGCTAACGAAGTTTTCATCAACATCGTTGAAATCAAGCAGCCGGACCTCAATGCAACACTCGTAGCACAGTCAGTTGCTCAGCAGCTTGAAAGACGTGTATCTTTCAGAAGAGCAGTTAAGGGTGCTATCAGAAATACAATGAGACTTGGTGCTCGTGGTATTAAGATTATGGTTTCAGGCAGAATCGGCGGTGCAGAAATCGCTCGTTCGGAAACTTATAAAGAGGGTACAATTCCACTTCAGACAATTCGTGCAGACATCGATTACGGTTTTGCAGAAGCAAACACAACCTATGGTAAGATTGGTGTTAAGACATGGATTTATCAAGGTGAGGTACTCCGTGAATCTCGTAACAAGAGAAGATCAAATCGTAGAGAAGGGGGAAGAAAGTAATGCTTTTACCTAAGCGTGTAAAACACAGAAAGCAGCACAGAGGTCGTATGACCGGTGTAGCTACTCGAGGCAATAAAGTAACTTACGGTGAATATGGTTTGCAGACAACTGAGCCTGCATGGATTACCGCAGCACAGATTGAAGCTGCCCGTATCGCAATGACACGTTACACAAAGCGTGGCGGTAAAGTATGGATCAAAATATTCCCTGATAAGCCAATTACAGCAAGACCTGCCGATACTCGTATGGGTAAAGGTAAAGGTAATGTTGACTACTGGGTAGCAGTAGTAAAGCCGGGCAGAGTAATGTTCGAGCTTGGCGGTGTTGACGAAGCAACAGCTCGTGAGGCTATGCGTCTTGCCGCAAACAAACTTCCTGTTAAATGTAAGTTTGTAAAGAAAGAAGAAGAGGGAGGCGAGCAGTAATGAAAGCATCAGAAATCAAGGCTCTTTCAGCAGAACAGAGAACAAAGAAGCTTGCAGAATTAAAAGAAGAGCTCTTCAACCTTCATTTCCAGCAGGCAATCAATCAGCTCGACAACCCTATGAGAATTAAAGCTGTCAAGAAAGATATCGCTCGCATCAAGACTGTTGAGCGTCAAATCGAACTTGAGAGCGCTAATTCTTAATAAAGGAGGTAACTGTTAAATGGAAAGAAACCTCAGAAAGACAAGAGTAGGTATCGTAACAAGCGACAAGATGGATAAGACAGTTGTTGTAACAATCAAGAACAGAGTTCGTCATTCACTTTACAACAAGATTGTAAACGATACAGTTAAGTACAAAGCACACGACGAAAACAACGAATGCGGTGTAGGCGATAAGGTTCTTATTATGGAATGTCGTCCATACAGCAAGGATAAGAGATGGCGTGTGGTTGAAATCATTGAGAAGGCTAAATAATCGTTACGATTTACAGCTTTTTTAAATAATTTAGTCAATAAAATAATAACTGCAACATAGCAAAGTGTTATTTTGCAGTACGAAGGAGGAAAATGCTGTGATACAACAGGAAAGTCGTCTTAAAGTAGCAGACAACACAGGCGCTAAAGAGCTTCTTTGCATCAGAGTATTAGGCGGTTCAGGCAGAAGATATGCAAATATCGGCGATGTAATCGTTGCTAGTGTAAAGAAAGCAGCACCGGGTGGCGTTGTTAAAAAGGGCGAAGTTGTTAAGGCAGTCATCGTTCGTACAACTAAAGGTGTACGTCGTGACGACGGTCAGTATATTCGTTTTGATGAAAATGCTGCCGTAATTATCAAAGAGGATAAAACCCCTCGTGGCACCCGTATTTTTGGACCAGTAGCTCGTGAGCTTCGTGATAAGGATTTTATGAAGATCCTTTCTCTCGCTCCGGAAGTTCTTTAATGGAGGTGCACTAATATGAGTAAAATGTTTGTTAAAACCGGTGATACTGTTCAGGTACTCAGCGGTAAGTCAAAGGGCGTTAAGGGCGAAGTTGTCGCTGTAAGTCCTGCTGAAGGCAAAGTTATCGTTAAGAAGGTAAACGTTGTTACAAAGCACGTTAAGCCTAAGAAGATGGGTGAGCCGGGCGGTCTTATTGAAGTAGAATCAGCTCTTTATGCATCAAAAGTACAGCTCGTATGTCCTAAGTGCGGCAAGGCTACACGTGTAGGTCATAAAAAGGGCGGTATCCGTGTTTGTAAGAATAAAGAATGCGGTAACGAATTTTAAGTAAGGGAGGAACATAACAATGTCTGTTTTAAAAGAAACATATAAGAGCGAAATTGCTCCAGCGTTGATGAAGAAATTCGGATACAAGTCTGTTATGCAAATCCCAAAGCTTGACAAGATTGTAATCAATGTTGGTTGCGGTGAAGCCCGTGAAAATTCAAAGGTAGTAGACGCTATCATTAATGACCTTCAAATCATTACAGGTCAAAGACCGGTTATCTGCCGTGCGAAGAAGTCAGTTGCTAACTTCAAGCTTCGTGAAGGTATGCCAATCGGTGTAAAAGTTACTCTTCGTGGTGACAGAATGTATGAATTCCTTGAGAGATTCTTCAATTTGGCACTTCCGAGAGTTCGTGACTTCAGAGGTATCAACCCTAATTCATTCGATGGCCGTGGCAACTATGCTATGGGTATCAAGGAGCAGTTGATTTTCCCTGAAATCGAGTATGACAAGATTGATGCTGTTCGTGGTATGGACATCATCATGGTAACAACTGCAAACACAGATGAAGAGGGCAGAGAGCTTCTTAAGCTTCTCGGTGCTCCATTCTCAGAGTAAGGAGGGATTATCGTGGCAAAAACATCTATGAAAGTCAAGGCTGCAAAGCCTGCAAAGTATTCAACAAGACAGTACAACAGATGCAAAATCTGCGGTAGACCTCATGCTTATCTTCGTAAGTACGGTGTATGCAGAATTTGCTTCAGAGAGCTCGCTCATAAGGGCGAAATCCCTGGTGTAAAGAAGTCATCTTGGTAAGAACTGAGAATTGCTAATTAAATAAGGAGGAATTATCAATGCATATTACAGATCCAATCGCTGATATGCTTACAAGAATTCGTAATGCAAATTCAGCAAAGCACGATACAGTAGATATTCCTGCGTCAAACATGAAGAAGGCAATTGCTCAGATTCTTGTTGATGAAGGTTATATCAAAAATTATAAATTAATTGAAGACGGCAAGCAGGGTGTTATTCGTGTAACACTTAAGTACGGCGAAGGTAAGAGCCAGGTTATCACCGGTCTTCGCAGAGTTTCAAAGCCGGGTCTTCGTATTTATTCAAACGTTGAAGAAATGCCTAAGGTTATGAAGGGTCTCGGTGTTGCAATCGTTTCAACTTCAAAAGGCATTATGACAGACAGAGAAGCTCGCAAGCAGAATGTCGGCGGCGAAGTTTTAGCATTCATTTGGTAAGGAGGTACAGTCAGGATGTCACGTATCGGTTTAAAACCTATTACAATTCCTGCCGGTGTTGATGTAAATGTCAACGGTACAACTGTTACCGTAAAGGGACCAAACGGTACTCTTTCAATGGATGCACATCCAAATATGACAGTCAGCATTGAGGGCAGTGAAGTCATCGTTAGCAGACCTAACGACGACAAAGAAAACAGATCACTTCACGGTTTAACCCGTACACTTATCCACAATATGGTAGTAGGTGTAACAGAGGGATTCAAGAAGAACCTTGAAGTTAACGGTGTCGGTTACCGTGTTCAGATGCAGGGCAACAAGCTTGTAATGAACCTTGGTTTCTCACATCAGGTTACAATGGAAGCTCCACAAGGTATTAAGGTAGAATGTCCTTCAGCAAACGCTATCGTAATCAGCGGTGCTGATAAGCAGATGGTAGGTCAGTTCGCAGCTCAGGTTCGTGAAAAGAGACCGCCTGAACCATATAAGGGCAAGGGTATCAAGTATGCCGAAGAGCATATCCGTCGTAAAGAAGGAAAAGCAGGTAAGAAATAAGGGAAGGAGTGAAATACAATGGTTTCAAGACAAGACGCCAATAAGGCAAGACAAAAGCGCCACACAAGAGTTCGTGGTAAAATCAGCGGTACTGCTGAATGTCCAAGACTTAACGTATATCGCTCTCTCAGCAATATTTACGTGCAGTTAATCGACGACGTAGCAGGTGTAACAATTGCATCGGCTTCAACTGTTGAAAAGGAATTCACACAGTACGGCGGTAACGTAGAAGCAGCTAAGGCTGTTGGTAAGACATTAGCACAAAGAGCTAAGGCAAAGGGCATTGAAGAATGCGTATTTGACCGTGGCGGTTACGTATATCACGGACGTGTTGCTGCTGTAGCAGACGGCGCTCGTGAAGGCGGACTTAAGTTCTAACGAAGGAGGTAAATTTTTATGGCAAAGATTGACGTATCTTCAATGGAACTTGAAGAAAGAGTTGTTACTATCAACCGTGTATCAAAGACTGTAAAGGGTGGTAGAATTTTCAAATTCGCAGCACTCGTAGTTGTCGGTGACGGTAACGGTCTTGTAGGCTTCGGTATCGGTAAGTCAGGCGAAGTTCCTGATGCAATCCGTAAGGGTATCGAGGATGCAAAGAAAAATGTAATTAAGGTTGCTCTTAAGGGAACAACAATTCCTCATGAAATTAAGGGTAAGTTCGGCGCAGGTGAGGTTCTCCTTATGCCTGCTCCAAAGGGTACCGGTGTTATCGCCGGCGGTCCTGTTCGTGCTGTTGTTGAGACAGTAGGTATCAAGGATATCAGAACAAAGGCTATCCGTTCAAACAACCCTTGCAATGTAGTAAGAGCTACTATCAATGGTTTAAGCCAGCTTCGTACAGCTGATGAAGTTGCAGCAGTACGTGGTAAGGCAACAAAAGAAATTTTAGGTTAAGGAGGGTGGAATAATGGCAGACATTAAAATCAAGCTTACAAAGAGCTTAATCGGCAGTAAGAAAGACCAGATTGCCACAGCCCACTCTCTCGGTCTTCGCAAAATCGGCAACGTAACAGTTCAGCCTGATAATGCACAGACACAGGGTAAGCTTTCAAAGATTGCTCACCTTGTAACTATCGTAGAAGAATAAGGGGAGGTGCAGATAATATGAAATTACATGAACTTTCTCCTGCTCAGGGCTCTAAAAAGAGCGTAAAGAGAATAGGCAGAGGTACTGCTTCAGGTCAAGGCAAGACAGCCGGCAAAGGACAGAAGGGTCAGAAGTCACGTTCTGGCTACAGCAGACGTCCTGGTTTTGAAGGCGGTCAGATGCCACTTCAAAGAAGAGTTCCTAAGAGAGGATTTAACAACATCTTCGCTACTGAATATGCAGTCGTAAATCTTTCAACACTTAATGACAGATTTGAAGACGGCGCTACAGTTGATGCTCAGAGCCTTAAGGACGCAGGTGTTATCAAAAAGACACTTGATGGTGTTAAGGTTCTCGGAAAAGGCGAAATCACTAAGGCAATCACAGTAAAAGTTGCTGCAATCAGTGAGTCGGCTAAGGCAAAGATTGAAGCTGCAGGTGGCAAGGTGGAGGTGCTCTAATGATTAAAACCATGATTAATGCGTGGAAGGTGCCTGACATTCGCAAAAAGCTTTTGTTCACAGCATTTATCATCCTCGTTTTCAGAATAGGTTCAGTCATTCCCGTACCTTTCCTTAACATTGTTGATGAAATCAATGTCGGTAAGGGTAACACAATTCTCACTTATTTGAGCTTGATGACAGGTAGTGCATTCACATACGGTACAATTTTCGCTATGTCAATCACCCCGTACATCAACTCTTCAATCATCATTCAACTTCTCGCAGTGGCAATTCCGTCACTCGAGAGATTACAGAAGGAAGGCGAAGAGGGCAGAAAGAAGCTTGCTTCCATTACTCGTTTCGTAACAGTTGCACTCGGTATTCTTCAGTCCATCGCTTATTACTTCTATCTTCGTACAAACAACTACCTTATGACTGATTCAAACGGTGCTCAGTTCACAGGTTTTGACGCAGTATTCCAGGCACTTGTTATTGTACTCGTTTTAACAGCAGGCACAGCAGTTATTATGTGGCTTGGTGAGCAGATTACTATCAGCGGTATCGGTAACGGTATTTCCATTATCCTTTTCGCAGGTATCGTATCTCGTTTCCCAACCCTCATTAAGCAGCTCTTCCAGTATCTCGATACAGGCAGACTTGTTTATAAAATCCTTGTTCCTGTAGTTATCGTATGCTTCTTACTTATGATTGCATACATCGTATTTATGGATAATTCAGAGAGAAGACTTCCGATTTCTTACGCAAAACGTGTAGTCGGCAGAAAGATGATGGGCGGTCAGTCAACTCATATGCCTATTAAGGTTAATATGAGCGGCGTACTTCCTGTAATCTTCGCTTCATCAATTCTCTCTCTTCCCGGAACAGTTCAAATGTTCCTTTCGGCTGATAAGTATGAAGGCACTTTCTGGGAAAAGTTCTTCAAGGCTTTCCAGGGTGACTCTTGGTGGTACGCAGCTATGTACTTCCTTCTTATCATCTTCTTTGCTTATTTCTACAGTACAATTCAGTACAACCCAATTGAAATGGCAAACAACTTGCGTAAAAACAATGGCGCAATTCCGGGTATCAGACCTGGTAAGCCAACCTCTAATTATATTCTCAGAGTTCTTTCAAGGCTTACACTTATCGGTGCTTTGATGCTTTCGGTTATCGCACTCTTCCCAATTGTTTACTCACTTATCTGTGATGCGGCAATTAAGCCACTCACCGAAGGCGGTAACGACGGCGGTATGACGATTTCACTCGGCGGTACATCACTTATCATTATGTGCGGTGTTGCACTTGAGACAGTTCGTCAGTTAGAGTCGCAGATGATGATGCGTCACTATAAAGGTTTCCTTGACTAATAACTAATAGGAGTATTAAATATGAAACTTATTCTTCTCGGTGCTCCGGGTGCCGGCAAAGGTACTCAGGCAGAAAAGATTGTTGAAAAATACGGTATTCCGGCAATTTCAACAGGCAACATTCTCCGTGCGGCAGTTAAAGACGGCACAGAGATGGGACTTAAAGCTAAATCGTTTATGGACGCAGGACAGCTTGTTCCTGATGAGGTTGTAATCGGTATTATCAAGGACAGACTTAAAGAAAAAGATTGCGAAAACGGCTTCATTCTCGATGGCTTCCCAAGAACAATTCCTCAGGCTCAGGCACTTTTGGATTCAGGTATTGATATTGACAAGGTGGTTGATATTGAGGTTCCTGACGAAGCAATCACAAAGAGAATGAGCGGCCGCCGTGTTTGCTCAAAATGCGCTAATTCTTATCATATTGAGTATAAGAAACCAAAGGTTGACGGCGTATGTGATGCTTGCGGCGGAGAACTTATACAGCGTAAGGACGATGCTCCTGAAACAGTTCTTGCTCGTTTGGCTGAATATCACCAAATGACAGAACCGCTTAAAGATTTCTACAGCAAGCTTGGTAAGCTTACCGTTGTAGAAGGACAGGAAGATGTAGCAGATACAACTGCACTCGTTTACGCTGCGTTGGAGGATTAACATGATAGTGCTAAAGAGCAGCCGTGAGCTTGAGCTTATGAAAGAAGCTTGTCAAATTTCGGCTGAAGCATTAATGGTAGCAGGCGAGGCAGTAAAGCCGGGCGTTTCTACCAAGGAAATTGATGAGATTGCATTTAGGTTTATTAAAAAACACGGTGCAACTCCTAACTTTTTAAACTACGGTGGATTTCCTGCTACCGCATGTATATCTATAAATGATGAAGTTATCCACGGCATTCCAAAGGCTAACAGAATCCTCAAAGAGGGTGACATTGTTAGTATCGATTTGGGTGCGGCTAAAAACGGATATAACGGCGACAATGCTGCTACATTTGCTTGCGGAACTGTAAGTGACGAGGCAAAGCGGCTGATGGATACTACTCGTGAAAGCCTTTATAAAGGTATTGAGCAAGCAGTTCCAGGCAACAGAATCGGCGATATCGGTCACGCAGTACAGGAGTATTGCGAAGCACGTGGGTACGGCGTTGTACGTGACTTTGTCGGTCACGGCGTCGGTACTAAGCTTCATGAAGAACCAAGCGTACCAAACTTCGGTCACGCAGGCCGTGGTATCAGACTGTTACCCGGAATGACATTGGCAATTGAACCAATGATTAATCTGGGAACCTACAAGGTTAAACAGCTTTCAGACGGCTGGACCGTAAAAACCGCTGACGGCAAACTTGCTGCTCATTTTGAGCACTCGATTGCGATTACGCCAAACGGTCCCGTTATTTTAACAAAAGTCTGAGGCTTTAATCAATTGCTGGCGATTACGCCGTAATGTGATTCCAGTTAAATTAAAAACATCAATCGTAAATAATTAAAAATTTTAGCGAGGTATAAGATGTCAAAGTCAGATATGATAGAAGTTGAGGGTACCGTGGTTGAAGTGTTACCTAATACAACTTTTAAAGTAACATTGCAAAATGACCACATCATTATAGCCCACATCAGCGGGAAACTCAGAATGAACAACATTCGTATTCTTCCCGGTGACAAGGTAACGATTGAGATGTCCCCGTACGATCTTACAAAGGGTCGTATCATATGGCGCTCAAAGTAATAATTAGGAGGATATTCAGAATGAAAGTAAGACCTTCTGTAAAGAAAATTTGCGAAAAGTGCAAAGTAATAAAGCGCAATGGAAAAGTAATGGTTATCTGTGAAAATCCAAAGCACAAACAGCGTCAGGGCTAATCCTGAATTAATAATCGGAGGTAAACTGTAAAATGGCACGTATTTCAGGTGTTGACTTACCTAATGACAAGAGAGTTGAAATCGGCCTTACCTATATTTACGGTATCGGTCGCACAACCTCTAATGAAATCATCAAAGCAACAGGCATCAATCCTGACACCCGTTGCAGAGATTTAACAGAAGATGATGTTAAAAAGCTCAGCGATTATATCACACACAACCTCACAGTTGAAGGTGACCTTCGCAGAAACACAGCTTTTGACATTAAGAGACTTATAGAAATCGGTTGCTATCGTGGCGTAAGACACAGAAAGGGTCTCCCTGTAAGAGGTCAGACTTCTAAGAACAATGCACGTACACGTAAAGGTCCTAAGAAGACTATAGCAAACAAGAAGAAATAGTAGGAGGAACAAATAAGTATGGCTACTAAGAAGACCACAGGCTCACGTAAGCGTCGTGAGAAGAAAAACATCGAGCGTGGTGCTGCCCATATCCAATCAACCTTCAACAACACAATCGTAACTATTACCGATATGAACGGTAACGCTGTTTCTTGGGCTTCTGCCGGAGAAATGGGCTTCCGTGGTTCAAGAAAATCAACTCCGTTCGCTGCTGCTACAGCTGCTGAAACTGCTGCAAAGGCTGCTATGGAGCATGGTATGAAATATGTTGAAGTATATGTTAAGGGACCTGGCTCAGGTAGAGAATCTGCTATCAGAGCTCTTCAAACAGCCGGCTTAGAAGTAAGTCTTATTAAAGATGTTACTCCTATCCCACATAACGGCTGTCGTCCACCAAAAAGACGTCGTGTATAGTTTATTGGAGGTGTAGTAAAGATATGGCAAAGAATTCAGAACCTATTGCAAAGCGTTGCAAAGCACTCGGTATTTCACCGGCTGTTATGGGTTATACAAATAAGGATACATTCAGAAATTCTTATAGTAAGAATCGCCGCAAGAAGAGCGAATATGCTATGCAGCTCAATGAGAAGCAGAAAGTTAAGTTCATCTACGGTATTCTTGAAAAGCAGTTCCACACCTATTATGAGAAGGCTGCAAAGGCTCAGGGACAGACAGGTGCAGTTCTTCTTACAATGATTGAAACCCGCCTTGATAACGTTGCTTTCAGAACAGGCTTTTGTAAGACCCGTCGTGAAGCAAGACAGGCAGTTTCTCACGGTCATTTCACCGTAAACGGCAAGAAAGTAAACATTCCATCTTATCTCGTTAAGGCAGGAGATGTTATCGCAGTCGTTGACAAGAGCAAGGATAACGGCAGATTTAAGCTCGTTAAGGAAGAAGGCGCTTACGGCACCGCTCCAAAGTGGCTTGAAGTAAACCCGGCTGAACTCACAGCAAAGGTTGTTGCATTACCTCAGCGTGATGACATCGATTATCCTGTTGAAGAGCATTTAATCGTTGAGTTCTACTCTAAATAATAGTGTTTGGCTGTTATT
Source organism: uncultured Clostridia bacterium (assembly GCA_945874765.1). Lineage (GTDB taxonomy): Bacteria > Bacillota > Clostridia > Oscillospirales > Acutalibacteraceae > Eubacterium_R. The sequence continues at coordinate 32,541 of CAMCHQ010000008.1, read as the reverse complement.
TAGCGAAAACAAAATACAACATTTTATTAGGAGGCTTTTAAATGATCGAAATTGATAAGCCTAAAATCGAGATTGTAGACGTTTCTACTGTCGGAAGCCGCAGCACTGGCAGATTTGTTGTTGAACCTCTTGAAAGAGGCTTCGGCACAACTCTTGGTAACGGCATGAGAAGAGTTCTTCTTTCTTCTCTTCCGGGCTATGCTATCACTTCCGTTAAGATTGATGGTGTTTTACACGAATTTTCAACAATTCCACACGTTAAGGAAGATGTAACTGAGATCGTTCTTAACCTCAAAAATGTTATCTTAAAGATACATGATGAGATGCCAAAGACTCTTTATATTGAGGCTTCAGGTGAGGGTGAAATTACTGCCGCTGATATCAAGCATGATGCAGACGTTGAAATTCTTAATCCGGACCTTCACATCGCTTATCTTGATGAAGGTGCAAGTGTAAATATGGAACTTACTGCTAATCACGGCAGAGGATATGTTCCTTGCGACCGTAATAAACAGCTTATGGATTTACCAATCGGCACAATTGCTATTGACTCAATCTATACTCCTGTTTTAAAGGTTAATTACACAGTAGAAAACACACGTGTAGGTCAGCAGACTGACCTTGATAAGCTCATTCTCGACATTGAGACAGACGGTACTATTCCGGCTGACGAGGCAGCTTCACTTGCTGCTAAAATTCTCAATGACCATCTTATGCTCTTTGTTGACCTTTCCGAAGAGATTGGTAATCAAGACATTATGGTTGAAAAGGATGACGATAATAAGGAAAAGGTTCTTGAAATGACTATTGAGGAACTTGACCTTTCAGTTCGTTCGTTCAACTGTCTTAAGAGAGCAGGCATTAATACAGTAGAAGATTTAATTGGTAAATCTGAAGAAGATATGATGAAAGTTAGAAACCTTGGCCGTAAGTCACTTGATGAGGTTGTAGCAAAGCTTGCCTCATTAGGTTTCGGACTTGCTAAGGATGAGGACTAAAGGAGGGAATTTCAATGCCAGGTAGCAGAAAGTTAGGACGTCCTACTGACCATAGAAAGTCTATGCTCAGAGGTATGGTTACTTTTCTTTTAGAAAACGGCAAGATTGAAACTACCGTTACAAGAGCAAAAGAAGTTCGTGCAATGACTGAGAAGATGATTACTCTCGGCAAGAACGATACTCTTCATTCAAGAAGACAGGTTCTTTCTTATGTAACTAAGGAAGATGTAGTTAAGAAGCTTTTTGATGAAATTGCTCCTAAGTATGCAGACAGAAACGGCGGTTATTGCCGTATTATCAAGACAGGCCCTCGTCGTGGTGACGCAGCAGAGATGTGCATCATCGAGCTTGTTGACTGATAATACCTAAATAATATAATTAAGGACTTAGAGTTATGCTCTAAGTCCTTTTTTGTCGTTTTATTGAATATATTAAATGTTATGTTGCAGAGTAGTTGTAAATATAAAGCGTGTTGGTATCAACGTCAAATATCAGTGCGACATAGAAATCAAAGTCAAAATTCGCAAGGGTTGAGGAGTCAAGTTTTGTTTGGAGCTTATCACTTATGGTATTATAAAGTGCAAAATAGCCCTCACTTATCGCCTTATAACTGCCGAAATCTTCCATTAACACACCCGATAAAATATCAAAATTATTTTGTGCATTCGGTATCTTGACAAATTCGCCGTTTTCAAACGATTTGAAATGCTCAATCAGCTTTTTACGTTCCTTGTCTGTCACGCTTACCCTGTATGCTCTGACGTAATCTGCCTTGTCACTCGTGCTTTCTGCCGTTTCAAAATCGGATTTAATGAAATCTATTTGAAAATAGGATAAAGTATTTTTGAAGTTATCTTCTTCAGTCGGTGAACAGGCACTGAAAAGTAAGGTGAATATAAGCAGGGGAGTAATTAAATATAAAAGTCTTTTCATAATTCCGCCTCCAACTTGATTATAACAGGAGTAATAGAATAAGTAAAGCAAAAAATAAGGGCTTGCAATTTGCAAACCCTTAAATTCTTATTTATCAACAAGTTGCGATTATTTCTCAGCGTACTTGTTTTCGCCATACCAGCTATACATTGAACGAATCTTCTCGCCAACTTGCTCAAGCTGATGATTAGCTTCCATTTCTCTCTTAGCTTTGAAGTGAGCCCAACCGTTGTTAGCCTCTGTGATGAACTTAGAAGCGAATGTACCGTCCTGAATTTCTTCAAGAATCTTCTTCATTTCCTTCTTAGTATCATCTGTGATAAGTCTCTTACCGGTCTCATAATCACCGAACTCAGCAGTGTTAGAAATTGAATATCTCATTTCCTTGAAACCGCCTGCATAGATAAGGTCAACGATAAGCTTCATTTCGTGGATACATTCAAAGTAAGCATTTCTTGGGTCATAACCAGCCTCAACAAGTGTTTCGAAACCAGCCTTCATAAGAGCTGTAACACCGCCGCAAAGAACAGCCTGCTCACCGAAGAGGTCAGTTTCTGTTTCACACTTAAATGTTGTTTCAAGAAGAGCAGCACGTGCGCCGCCGATACCTGCACCGTATGCAAGAGCGATATCCCAAGCATGACCTGTAGCATCCTGATATACAGCAACAAGACAAGGAGTACCTTTACCTTCTTTGTACTCTGAACGTACTGTGTGACCCGGTGCCTTAGGAGCAATCATAAATACATCTACGTTTGCAGGAGGTACGATTTGTTTAAAGTGAATGTTAAAGCCGTGTGCAAATGCAAGAGCCATACCCTCTGTAAGGTTTGGTTCGATATCCTTCTTGTAGATAGCTGCCTGCTTCTCATCCGGAGCAAGAACCATAACGATATCTGCAGCCTTAACTGCGTCTGCTGTTTCCATTACCTTTAAGCCAAGGTCTTCAACCTTCTTCCAAGATTTTGAACCTTTGTAAAGACCAACGATTACGTTTACACCGCTTTCATGAAGATTGAGTGCGTGTGCGTGACCCTGTGAACCAAAGCCTACGATAGCAACAGTCTTACCTGAAAGAACATCAAGATTACAATCTGATTCGTAAAAAAGTCTAGCTTCTGCCATTTTTGTTTCCTCCAAAAAAATAATTATTTGTTTAATATTTTGAATATTCGTGGTGTTCGGTTGTCCGACCACTCGCTAAATATCTTTTACAATTGTCATTATAACTTGTCTGTTGTCTAATGTCAATACCTAATTTTAATTTTTTTGCAACCCTTCCATTGCGTGAATAATATGAAGCCTCATTGCCGTCCTTGCGCCGTCGGGATTTCTCTTCTTGATAAAGTCCATAATCAGCCTGTCGTCACTCATATTATCTTTGCTTACGTCGCTGTCTTTCTGCATAACAACAACGCCTTTTTTGATTGCGTTAAATATAATAGGGATGAACTGCTTGACAAATGCATTGTGAGTTGCATTTGCGATGCTCTCGTGAAATTTCTGTTCCTCAACGGTTCTGTCCTCGCCTGAAAGAATCTTTCTTTCAACCGCTTCACCGCATTCGCAGATTATTTTAATTTCCTCGTCCGTAGCCCTCAAAGCCGCATAATAAGCGCAATCCGGCTCAAACATAAGCCTCATTTCAAATAAGTCGTCAAGCCCTGAAGTAATGTCGCTTAAATCGTTTGAATCGATAATTGTGTTTGAGGTTACAAACGTACCCTTACCACGTTTTATTTCAAGTATGCCGTAGGTGGTAAGTATCTTTACGGCTTCCCTGAGAGTTGAACGGCTCACTCCGAGCTCTGCGGCAAAATCGTTTTCGTTAGGTAATTTGTCGCCGACCGAAAAGCGTTCTTCTTCCTCTATCATTTTTAATATTTGGTTTGCAGTGCTGTCTGCAAGTCTTGATGAATTGCCCATATGAACACCTCTTGAGTTGTATGATAACACAACTTGTATATAAAAGTCAATACGTTGTCGGACATCTTACAACAAAAACAGCCTTTTTGAACCTCTATATTTGTTCAAAACAACGATTTTGTTCATATTACTTGTAAATTGTGAACAATTGCTATATTATTAGTATGTAGAATATATTACCTAAAATTATCAGTCTTGGAGGTGTTGAAGATGAATAAGGTAACAAGACTTAAATATTATATTGAATCACTTTGTATTTACGATTTTGAGGACGACGACGTTTTTTCGGCTTTGTATGATTTACTTTGTGATGACGAGGAGGACACGGTTGCTCTTCAAGGTTATTTCTTTAAGGAACTTGCAAAAAGCGAGTCGCTTAAAAAGCACATTTCACGTTTGATTTTGACTAATGATAACATTTTTACCAAAGCGGCATGTGCAGGCAAAGCAGGGGAACTTTCAATTGCGGTTTTGAATGCGGTTAAAAGCGACCTTGCAAAGCTTGAAGAAATTGCGTCACTTACCGCACAGGATATTTTGGCAGGTGTTGACGATGAGGACGTTAAGGAAATACTTTTGACTTTGCCCGGTTGGGAAGTAGGCAAGGCTCTTGCCCCTCTTGATACTCATTGGGACAAGCAGATTGACGAACTTATCAAATATCACAGAGAAAACGGCTACGGTATCTATGCTAAGAATATTGCATTTACTTGGAGAGACGAGGAAATCACTCCGGTTAATTCAATCGACCCTATCCGTCTTACCGATTTGAAAAATTATGAGCTTCAAAGAAATAAGGTTATTGATAATACTGAGAGCTTTATTGCAGGTCATCCGGCTAATAACGTTTTGCTTTACGGTGACAGAGGAACAGGTAAAAGCTCAACCGTTCACGCAATTTTAAACGAGTATTGGCAAGAGGGACTTCGTATGATTGAAATTCCTAAGAGTGCGGTTGCCGACCTTTCGCTTATCCGTGAGCAAATTGCCGACTCACCTATGAAATTCATTATCTATATTGATGATTTGAGCTTTGATTCAAACGATACGTCGTTTAGCGAACTTAAGGCAGCGCTTGAAGGCTCGCTTTCCGGCAAACAGCCTAATACTATTATATATGCAACGTCTAACAGACGTCATTTGATTAAAGAAAATTTCTCTGACAGAGAGAATGACGTTAATAAGGGAGATACTATGCAAGAGCAGTTGTCCCTTTCCGACAGATTCGGTCTTACAATCACATTCCTTAACCCCGATAAAAAGGAATATCTTGATATTGTTGAAAAACTTGCTTCGGACAGGCATTTTTCAGAGCACGGCGTTGATATCGATAAACTTCTCTTCAAGGCTGACCAGTGGGCAACAAGAAGAGGCGGACGTTCACCGAGAGGTGCAAAGCAATTTATCGACCATGTTGAGGGCTGTATTAAGCGTGGCAAGGAATGGTAATTAATATTACCAATAATTTTCATTCAAAAATTATTTATAAATTTTATAAAATGTTAATTAAAACTACAAAAAATTATCACTAAGCGGTGATAGAATGATATTAACACAGCAAAGGAGAAAGATTATGGGAACAAAAATTTTGGTTGTTGATGACGACCGCAACATTTGCGAACTTTTGAAACTTTATTTGGAAAACGACGGCTATACCGTATTCGTTGCTAATGACGGACAGGAAGCGGTTGAAATGTTTCAGTCTAAAGCGCCTGAACTTGTGCTTCTTGATATTATGCTTCCTAAAATGGACGGCTGGCAGGTTTGCCGTGAAATAAGAAAAACATCTAATACTCCTATTATTATGCTTACCGCTAAGGGTGAAACATTTGATAAGGTGCTCGGTCTTGAACTCGGCGCTGACGACTATGTAACAAAGCCGTTCGACGCTAAAGAGGTTATGGCAAGAGTTAAGGCTGTTTTAAGAAGAGCAAGCGGCAATAATGATTCTGAAGAAAATTCAAAGAAGATTGTAAAGTACGATAATCTTGAAATTAACATTGTTAATTATGAGCTTAAAGTTAAGGGCGTACCGGTTGATACTCCTCCTAAAGAGCTTGAACTTATTTATCATTTTGCTTCAAATCCTAACAGAGTTTACACCCGTGACCAGCTTCTTGACGAGGTTTGGGGATTTGACTATTACGGCGATTCAAGAACGGTTGACGTTCACGTTAAAAGACTTCGTGAAAAGCTTGAAGGCGTGTCCGATAAATGGTCACTTAAAACCGTTTGGGGCGTAGGCTATAAGTTTGAAACTAAGGAATAATAAGTATATTAAGGTATAAATAATGACAAAAATAAAATTACCTAAAAATAAAAATTTGCGGGATAATATTTTTGCCAAATACTTCTTTTTGTTTTCGGCAATAATGCTTATTGTACTCACTATTTTGGGTACAACGCTTACTGCGCTTGTCGGTGCTTACACGCAAAAGCAAGCTACGGATTTGCTTATGGAAAATGCGCAGTCAATCGCTAACAGTGTTAGTTCAAATCTTCTCGTTGCCGATATGAACGATACGTATTCAAACGAGAAAGAGATGATATGCCGTGCGCTTAAAATTGTTTCTAATTCGGTTGACGCCGATATCTTTGTTTGCGACACCGAGGGAAAAATAATTTTGTGCAAGGAAAGAGCCGATTCTCTTCCGTTTTTCGGCAAGCTAGGTAAATGTTCGTTTCATTCCGATTATAATATAAGCGATTCGATACTTCAGCAGGTGTATGAAAGCAGTTATATCGGCAGCGGTGTTATAAGCGGTCAGCGCTCGTATATTGTCGGCTGTCCCATTTACAGCTCAAACCAAATTATAGGCTCGGTTTTTGCAACGAGTGCGACGAGTGCGGCTACTCTTGTTCACGAAGTATTTAAGATGTTTATGCTCAGCGCTGTCTTTTGCCTCATATTAGGCTTCTTATGTATTTGGAAGCTTACAAGAAGCTTTGTTCAGCCTCTTCGTGATATGAGTAAGGCGGCTAAGCAGTTTGCTGTCGGTGATTTTTCTTACAGAGTTAAGGTCAACGGCTGTGACGAACTTGCGGAACTCGGCAAGGCATTTAACGATATGGCGGACGCTCTTGATACGCTTGAATCGTCAAGGCGAAGCTTTGTATCCAACGTATCGCACGAACTTAGAACTCCAATGACCTCAATCGGAGGCTTTATTGACGGTATTCTTGACGGAACAATTCCAAAGGAAAAGGAAAATTATTATCTTGAAATTGTAAGCGGTGAAATTAAGCGACTTACCCGACTTGTTGTAACTATGCTTAATATGAGCAAGATTGAATCGGGAAGTTTTGAAATGAAACCGCAAAAATATGATATTTCAGACCAGATTATTCATATTCTTTTGACCTTTGAGCAAAAGATAGAGGAAAAGAATATTGAAATTGAAGGTCTTGAAGATTTGAACCCTACCTTTATCACGGCGGATAGGGATATGATTTATCAGGTTATCTATAACATTTTTGACAACGCAGTTAAATTCACTAATGAGGGCGGTTATATTAACGTCACTATGAAGGAAGATGACAGCAGCGTTGAGGTGCACATCAAAAACAGCGGTATAGGTATCCAAAAGGAAGAACTTTCAAAGGTATTCCAAAGATTTTATAAGGTCGACAAATCACGTGGACTTGACGCTAAGGGTGCAGGTTTGGGCTTATATATAGTAAAGATGATGGTTGAAATGCACAGCGGCACGATTTATGCACAAAGTGAGGACGAAAACACGGCTGAATTTGTGTTTAAACTGCCAAAGGAGTATAAACCTGTCTATAAAAAAGGAGACAAACAATAATGAGCGATTTTGATAATGAAAAAAATGACGGTCAGGCAAGACCGGATTATTATCAGCCAAATCAAAACGGCGGTCAAACATATTATAATCCGCCTCAAAATGAGCAGGGTGATAATAATACGACTTATCACTATTCTTATGCAAACAATGCACAGTCAAACGGCAACGCAGGTAATAACAACTACTATCAGCCGCCGCAAAACGGTAAAAAGCCCGATGAGCAAAACGGTAATTCACCAAAGCCGCCTAAGAAAAATCCCGGCGCAGGCAAAATAGTTGCGATTATTCTTGTTATTTGCGCATTCATTGCGGTTGTAGGTATCGTTCTTACAACAACAGGTGTGATTGACAGTAACAAAAATTCATCAAGCAGCAGTTCTACCTCGCAGTCGCAGGATTCGGGCAGTGACGTTAAAACGAATGACAGTAACAGCGTCGAAACAAAGGACAGTAACGGCAACCTTACCGTTGCAGGCGTTGCTAAAAAGGTTATGGATTCGTGCGTAGGCATTACCGTTTACAGTGAGCAGCAGGCTTCATATAATTATTTCTACAATTACGGCAACAGCGACAACAACAGCTCAAGCAGTTCCGACCCTGAAAAATCGGGCGAAGGCTCAGGCATTATTATGTCGGAGAAAAACGGTAAGACATATATCCTTACTTGTGCTCACGTTATCAGCGACGGTACTAAGTTTACCGTAACTCTTAATAATAAGAAAGAATATAACGCTTCAATGGTTGCATATGACAGCCAGACGGATATCGGCGTTCTTTCAATTGACGCAACAGGTTTGCAGGTTGCGGAATTTGCCAACAGCGACAAGCTTGCAGTTGGCGAGCAGGTTGTTGCAATCGGTTGTCCGGGCGGTCTTGAATTTATGAATTCGCTTACAAGCGGTTATATTTCGGCTCTTGACAGACCTATTTCATCAAATATCGGCTATGATAATAAATGTATTCAGGTCGACGCAGCTATTAACCCGGGTAACAGCGGCGGTGCACTTTTCAATATGCAAGGTCAGGTTATCGGCGTAAACTCTTCAAAGATTGCCGCAACCGAATATGAGGGAATGGGATTTGCCGTTCCGTCAGATACAGCTATTGCAACCGCAAACAGCCTTATTAAATCGGGTTATGTAGAGGGCAGAGCAAAAGTCGGTATCACATATGTTCCGCTTACTAAGTACAGCAATTACTCGGCTATCCTCTCGGCTCTTGAAGAAAAGGGCTATAAAGACGCACAGGGCACAATGGTTATCAATTCTATCGACGGCTCTTCGGACCTCGCAAGCAAAGACGTTAAGCAGTATGATATGATTGTTGCAATTAACGGCAAGACTATGACCTCTACCGATGTTTTAACTTCGGTTTTGGCTGACTCTAAGCCGGGCGACACTATCAAACTTACTATTGCAAGAATTGAAAACAATAATATTAAGATTAAAACCGTTGAGTGCAAACTTATGGAATCAAAGGGCGACAGCTCTTCTAAAAGCAACAGCTCCGGCGATTAATAAAAAAAGAGGAGACTTCGATAAAGTGAGATAAATTTCGTGTTTTGCGAGTGGGTGCTGTACGTGGGTACTGCTCCCGAGCAAAAGGCGGAAAGCGCCAAAAGTGGCTTGAACACTACATTCAAGCCACTTTTTTATAAATGTAATTTTTTATTTTTTTGGCAACAGCAAATTTGTGATTTTATAAAAAATTATTAAAACACGGAAATTCTTTTGATGAGGCGTGTTTTAGCCACTTTATCGACAGTCTGGAGGGACTGCCTTATTTGACAGTCCCTTGTTTTATGGTAAAGGTATGAAAAAATATAAATACATAATTTGGGATTGGAACGGCACGCTTTTCGACGATGTTGAAATAAGCGTTGACACAATGAATAAAATGCTTGAAAAAACAGGGTATAAAAACAGAATTGACCTTGATTTATATAAAGAAATATTCACCTTTCCCGTAAGCGATTACTATCAAAAAGCCGGCTTCGATTTTTCTAAAGATAAATTTGAGGATTTGGCTAAAATATACGTTGAGGTTTATACCTCTTTGCAGTTTACCGCAAGCCTTAACGAAGAGGCGATACCCACTCTCGAATTTCTTAAAAAGAGGGGATATAAGCAAATTATCGTTTCCGCCTGTGAGAAAAACAGACTTTTAAATCAGGTTGAAAAATTCAATGTAAAGGGCTACTTTGACGCTGTTTTGGGCATTGACGACGATTTGGCGGTAAGCAAGGCAAGTATTGCGAAAAAGTGGTTTGACGATAACGATATAAATAAAGACGAAGTGCTTTTTATCGGCGATACAGTTCACGATTATGAGGTTTCACAAAGTATTGCCTGCGACTGCGTACTCGTTTCCTGCGGTCATCAAAGTAAATCGGTTCTTGAAAAAACGAATGTCCCTATTTTAGACAAATTAAGTCAAATTCCCGATTTTCTTGCGCTTTAATTGTTACTAATAATTTACAAAATTCCTAAACAGTTGAGTTTTCTGTTATATTATGATACAATTAGGATATTGTGGTAAAACAAAATGTATTATATTAGTGAGGTAATTTTATGTTGCAGTTAATACCGCTTGCATACTATGCTCAGGAAAAGAACGGCGTGTTTGCGATAGACGAACAGCTCAAGGTAAATTCCGATTTTGATTTGGAACTTGTGAAGATTGAAAGAAGTCAAGACGGAAAGCTGGTTATCAAAAAAGACACTTCTCTTGATAAAGAGGAGTATAAGCTTGAAGTTACACCCGAATTGATTACAATTAATGCTTCAAGTGAGGTCGGCGCATATTATGCACTTCAAACCCTTCGTCAGCTTGGCAGATTTGAACTTGGCGGCAAGGAAATCCCTTGTTGCGTTATTAATGATAAACCGAGATTTTCTTGGAGAGGACTTCAGCTTGATGAAAGCCGTCATTTCTTCGGTAAGGAATATGTCAAAAAAATGCTTGATATGATGTTTATGATGAAGCTTAACGTTTTTCATTGGCATTTGAGCGATGACCAAGGCTGGAGAATTGAGATTAAAAAATATCCTCTTCTTACGGAGATTGGTTCAAAAAGAGCATATACTCAAATTCACGGCTGGGGCAGTACGGATATTATTAACGAGGAATATTCGGGCTTTTATACTCAGGAAGATATTAAGGAAATCGTTGATTATGCCGCAAAGCGTGGCATTATGGTAGTGCCTGAAATTGATTTTCCCGCACACTCTGCCGCTGCTATTGCCGCTTATCCTTGGCTTGCGTGCCGTGAACTTAACAGGGATGTGCCGGGTTACTTCGGCGGTGCTATTCCTCAAAGAAAGCTTAAACAATTTGACTGGAACAGGCCTCTTTGTCCGGGCAAGGATAAAACCGTTGAGTTTGTAAAGAATGTTATTGAAGAAGTTTGCGAGCTTTTCCCTGCACCGTATTTTCATATCGGCGGTGACGAAGCTCCGAAGGTTGAATGGAAGAAATGTCCTTGCTGTCAAAAGAGAATTAAGGATAACAACCTTAAAGATGAGGAAGATTTGCAGGGCTGGCTTAATAATGAAATTCTTGCATTTGTTAAGGCTAAGGGCAAAAGGCTTATCGGCTGGAATGAAGTTCTTAAAGCAAAGAGCCTTGATAAGTCGGTTATCTGTCAGTATTGGACTCCGAAAAAGGATTCACGTGCGAGAGATTGGGCTAATAACGGCAACAATGTGATTTTATCTAATCATCAGTCATTCTATTTTGATATGCCGTATGCTCAATATCCTCTTAAAAATACATATGATTATAATTACAAAAATTTCGGCATTAAAGCTGAAAACGAAAAGAATATTCTCGGCGTAGAGGCTGAAAACTGGACGGAGTGGACAGACTGCCCCGAAAAGCTTGAAACATTTATGTATCCGAGAACTCAGGCACTTGCCGAGGTGGCTTGGTCACCTGAAAGCAAGCGTGGTTTTGATTCGTTTATGGCAAGAATGGAAAACTTCAAGCCGTATTTTGAATATTTTGGTATGAGCTGTGCCGTTGACAGCGTGGCTATGCCTAAAAAATGGCTCTTAAGATCAAAGATTAAAAAAGAGTTTGGCAGGGGCGATACTCATCTTGAGGTTAAGCTCAACAAAAAATATATGGAGCAAGGAGAAAAGTAAATGAAATTTTCTGATTTTCCTCAGGCGGTAATCAAGGAAAATGTAGATTATACCGTTAAGGAAATTACAAACGTAATTAAAAAATACGGCCCTCGTGAGTCGGGCAATGAAAATTGCTATGCTGCGCAAAAGCATATTAAAAAGGAAATGGATACATTTTGCGACGGCACGGAATTTGAAAGCTATAAAATGGCGCCTAAAGCATTCCTCCATTTTACAAAGCTTGTTTCTGTTGCAATTTTCTTGGCAGTGGTTGTTTGTGCGATTTTAATGTATACAAGCATTATCACACCATTTTTGGCACAGTGCATTGTCTGCGGTGTCGTTTTTGTAAGCCTTTTCATCACTCTTATGGAATTTTTGCTTTACAAGCAGTTTATGGACCCTCTTTATAAAAAGGTTGAGGCTCATAACCTTGTGGGTGTAAGAAAGCCGAGAGGCGAGGTTAAGAGAAGAATTGTTATCAGCGGTCATATTGATGCGGCTTATGAATGGCGCCATCTTTATTACGGCAAGAAAGTACCTCTTTTCAGTATCTTTATGAGCTGGACAATCGGCGGCGCAATCATTTCATTTGTTTTGAGCGTTATCGCTATTGTTGCAAACTTTGTTGATATGGGCGCTTTCGGTGATTTTATGGTTAATTACAGCTATATTTTCCATTATGTTACCGCTCTCGGAATGGTTACATTATTCGTGTTTGTTGACTTTAATACAATTGCTCCGGGTGCTAACGATAACCTTACAGGTACTTATGCCGCTGTTTGCGCACTTCGTATGCTTGATATGGCAGGTGTTGATTTTGAAAACACAGAGGTTTGCGCTATGATTACAGACGGTGAGGAAGCAGGCCTCAGAGGTTGCAAGAGCTGGGCAAAGAACCATTATGACGAATATGTAAACAGCGGTGTTGAAACTGCGGTTTTGTGCGTTGATACTCTTGCCGACCTTGAATATCTCCGTGTTTATAATAAGGATATGACAGGAACAGTTAAGAATAATCAGCAGTTCAGCCAATTTGTTATGGACGCAGCTAAGGACGCAGGCCATGACGACCTTGAATTCTCATCTGTTTACTTCGGCTCTTCTGACGCTGCCGCTTTTTCGCAGGCAGGAATTACAGCAACTTGTCTTGCGGCTATGGACCCTAAGCCGGCAGATTACTATCATAACCGCCGTGACGCGGCAGACCGCCTTGTTCCCGAGGCTATCAAAACAGGTTTTGACGTTGTTCTTTCAACTATCCTTAATTTCGACGAAAAAGGTCTTAACTAAATAATTATTAAAGAGTGGGTAAGGGCGTTTCCCGGTGCGGTGTGCCTGATTCCCGCTCTTTTTTATTACTCAACTGTCAGTTGAGTGAAAATTCAACGAACAGTGTAGTTGAACAACTGACGGATAATTGATTATTGAGCATTTTTGGTGTTACGATTAGCTTACCAAAGGAGGTAACTGATATGTTTAACAAAATCAAAAATGAAATCAAAACGGAGGTAATGGGAATGAATATCGGTAATAACATATCTGCATTAAGAAAGAAAAAGGGAATAACGCAGGAGGAACTTGCAAATGAATTGAAAGTATCCTCACAGGCTGTTTCAAAATGGGAAAATAACACTTCCTGCCCCGACATTTCTCTGCTTACCCAAATTGCAGATTATTTTGGTGTCAGCGTTGATGATCTTCTTCGTGAGCAGGAAGAAGTGATTGTTGATAAGGCAGAAGAAAATAAAGACGGCAATGTAAAATCAAGTGATGATAAAAAGAATATTGTAATCAAAGTTACGCAGCAAAACGGAAAAGAAAATATTATTAAAGTTCCTTTTAAGTTTGTAAAACTCGGTCTTAATATCGGTTCTATGTTCGGTCTTGATAAGGATATTTCAGAAAAAATTGCGACATTGGCACAAAACGATTTGACCGATATTATTAATATTGATACCGAAAACGGCGAGCACGTAGCAATTGTGCTTGATTGATTTTTCCGTTTTGTAAAAACTTATATAAGGCAATGATTATTTATCATTATTTTCAATATTACTTGCAAATGCTCTTTTTATAATATATAATAAACTGTAAGTAATTTTTACGGAGGAAAATATGGAAAAAATACTTGTTCTTGATTTCGGCGGACAGTATAATCAGCTTATCGCAAGACGTGTGCGTGACCACCATGTTTATGCGGAAATTTTGCCTTATACAACCGACCTTGAAACCATTAAGAAAAATGATTATAAAGGTATTATTTTTACAGGCGGACCTAACTCGGTTTACGATATGGCGTCTCCGCACTATACTAAAGAAATACTTGATATCGGCGTGCCTATTTTAGGTATTTGCTACGGCTGTCAGCTTATCGCTTGGATGGGTGACGGCGAGGTTAAAACCGCTCCTAAGAGTGAGTACGGCAAGATTGAATTTACTAAAAAAGAGTCAAAACTTTTTAAAGATGTTGACGAAAAATCAGTAGTTTGGATGAGCCATACCGACTATATTGCAACTGCCCCTAAGGGATTTGAGATTATCGGTACAACAGACGATTGCCCTTGTGCAGCTATGCAAAATACTGAAAAAAATATTTATGCCGTTCAGTTTCACCCTGAGGTTACTCATTCCGTTTTCGGCTCACAAATGCTTCATAATTTTCTTTATGAGATTTGCGGCTGTAAGGGCGACTGGGTAATGGATAACTTTATCGAAAATACCGTTGCTAAATTAAGAGAGCAGATTGGCGATAAGAAAGTTATTCTCGGTCTTTCAGGCGGTGTTGACTCTTCGGTAGCAGCAGGTCTTTTGTCACGTGCCGTGGGTAAGCAGCTTACTTGCGTTTTTGTTGACCAGGGCTTAATGCGTAAAAATGAAGGCGACTTTGTTGAAAAAACATTCACAAGCCTTTTTGATATGAATTTTGTAAGAGTAAATTGCGGCGATGTTTTCCTTGAAAAGCTTAAAGGTGTGGTTGACCCTGAGCAGAAGAGGAAGATTATCGGCACCGAATTTTTCAACGTTTTTTGGAACGAAATCAGAAAGCAGGACGAGCTCGGTTACTTTGCACAGGGTACTATTTATCCTGACTGTATCGAGTCGGGTAAGGGTGATGCCGATGTTATCAAAACTCATCATAACAGAGTAAACACTCCCGACGACGTTGAATTTCTCGGAATTATCGAGCCTCTTGCAGATTTGTTTAAGGACGAGGTTCGTGCAGTAGGCGAAAAACTCGGTATTCCTAAGGAACTTGTTTGGAGACAACCGTTCCCTGGTCCGGGTCTCGGCGTAAGAATTATCGGTGAAATCACTGCCGATAAGATTAAAGTGCTTCAGGATGCCGATTGGGTTTTGCGTGATGAAATGGCTAAGAACGGATATGAGAAAAATCTTGCTCAGTTCTTCTGCGTTCTCCCTTGCGTTAAGACTGTCGGCGTTATGGGTGACCACAGAACTTATGACCACCTTGTTGCAATCCGTGCCGTCACAACCGATGATTTTATGACAGCCGATTGGGCAAAAATCCCTTACGATATCCTCGCTAAGGTTTCAAATCGTATCACAAATGAGGTTGAACACGTAAACCGTGTAGTTTACGATATCACCTCCAAACCCCCCGGAACAGTCGAGTGGGAATAGTAAACAAAGTTCTTAAATACCGCATAAATAAAGGAAATTTGAGAGTTTAAAAGTCAAAATGATACTGTTTTGATACTGTGAATTATTCCTAATAATAATCAATACAAGAGGAAACCCCTCTCGTTTGAACGCTTAGTTCATTCGAGAGGGGTATTTTTTATTCTTTTTCACCGATGGATTTTAAGGCTTCGTGTGTTTCTCTTGCAGAGCTTGCAGGGTAATTATATCTCCAGTTATCATATTGCTCCTGTGTTATTTCTCCATTTTTTAACTGTTCAGATTTTGTGTACCAATTTCTGAACGTATCTAAATGTGAAGAACGGTCAAATCTATCAGGAACTAAACATGGTGTTCCGTTTTCGTCTTTACTGATTTTAAAACCGTATTCATCCTCTAAAGCAAACAAGAGTTGAAAAAGATGTTCGTAGTTTTCAATATCGCCAACTTCTAACGCAGACGGCTGTACGCCAACTATTGCCGCCAATTTTTCTATGTATTTTTCCTTAGGCTTACGGGTGCCTGTTTCGTATTGGGCAATTCTTATATCCGCTGTTCTGTTGTCAAATCCGATAGCTAAGCCTAATTGCTTTTGAGTTAAACCTTTTCTTGTGCGAAATCTTTTTAATCTTTGTCCGACAGTCATAATGTTTTCTCCTAAACAAAATTGTTTATAGGGATATTATAGCGGATTCAAAATAAAAAATCAATACACTAAACAAAAAAGTTTATAATTTATACTTGACATAAACAATAATGTTTAGTATAATTCAAATAAACTAAACAAATAAGTTTAACTTATTGTAATCGAAAGGAGATGAATTAAATGGCAAATCAAAACTTTATCCATGCAGATGAAATAGCCGAGGAATTAGGCGTTTCAAAGGCTTACGCCTACAAGATTGTGCATAGGCTCAATGATGAGTTGAAAGCAAAGGGCTATGTGACTATTTCAGGCAGAGTAAGCCGCAAGTATTTTGAAGAAAAGTTTTACGGTATGCAGTCTGATGATAAGAAAGGAGCGTAAAAATGCCTGCATATAAAAATAAAGAAAACGGTTCTTGGTATGTTTCTGTATATTATAAGAATTGGAAAGGCGAGAAAAGTCGAAAGGTTAAGCGGGGCTTTGATACCCGGCGAGCTGCTCTTGAATGGGAACGAAACTTCTTATCACAACATTCCGAAGAACTCGATATGAGCTTTGAAAATTTTGTTGAGATATATAAAAACGATATGAAAGAGCGTTTAAAGCTCAACACATGGACAAACAAGATTAATATAATTGAGCAGAAAATTATGCCGTATTTCAAGGATAAGAAAATGAACGAAATCAAGCCTACTGATGTGCGTTTGTGGCAAAATGAAATGATGTCTTACCGAGATGAAAACGGAAAAGGCTATTCACAGACTTACCTGAAATCGCTCCATAATCAGCTGAGTGCGATTTTTAATCACGCTGTTAAGTATTATGAATTAAAAAATAATCCTGCCGTTAAGGCGGGAAATATGGGTAAAAAAGAAAGCGAAAAGGAAATGCTTTTTTGGACAAAGGAAGAATATCTTAAATTTGCTAACGCAATGATGGATAAGCCTGTATCCTATTATGCTTTTGAAATTCTTTATTGGTGCGGACTTCGTTTAGGAGAATTACTTGCACTTACTCCTTCGGATTTTAATTTTGAAAAGCAGACAATCCGTATCAACAAATCATATCAGCGTATTAACGGTAATGATGTAATTACGGAGCCCAAAACACCAAAGAGTAAAAGAACTGTCCAAATGCCAACATTTTTAAATGATGAGATGCAGGATTATATAAATTATATTTACGGACTTGAAAATGATATGCGTATATTTCCTATCAGCAAAAGCTATTTGCACCACGAAATGAATAGGGGCTGTAAGGCAACCGGCGTAAAGAGAATAAGAATACACGATTTGCGACATTCCCATGTTTCTCTCTTAATAGACAAGGGTTTCACGGCAGTAGATATTGCAAACCGAGTGGGACATGAAAGTATTGATATTACATTCAGATATGCCCATATGTTTCCGACAAAGCAAAATGAAATTGCTAAAATGCTTGATGTTGAAAGAGGGGCATAATATGTCAAAGAAAAATTTAGACGCTCATAACCGTTTAAGAAGTAAGATAGTTTCATTCAGAATGTCACCTGAAGAAGCAAAACTGCTTGATGAATTTGTCAAACTGTCAGGACTTAACAAACAGGATTACCTAATAAACAGAGCCTTGCAAAGAGCGGTTGTGGTTCAAGGCAATCCGAGAGTGTATAAAGCCTTGCGAAACGAACTCACTAATTTGACTAATCAGTTGAAAAATATCAATCAGGTTGATGAGGAATTCTTCTTAGTTTTGAATCAGTCTTTAACCATACTTTCCGATATGAATAATCTGTCTTAAAATACGCTTAAGCCCCTGCGGGCGCAAGGGCACTTTTGATACGAAGTGTCAAAAGTGCATTTGCGTTACTCTTGGCAAGAGTAACAGAACTCTAAATCATACTTGAAAGAACAGCATATGAAGGGAGATGATAATATAACGATTTTAACAAGCATTAGTATAGAACTGGGTAAAGGTGTACTTAATCATAATAACCGAAAATTCATTGCTGAAAATGTTGATAAAAGCAGAACTCAAGATAACGTTGAGTATGAAAATATAAGTCTTGAAAATGCTTATCACAACCTTTTTGATAAAGCATTGCAGAGGTATAACGATAAGCAGAAAAGAAATGACAGAAAAATAGAAAACTACCTTGAACATATCCAAAAAGGCAAGCAGGAAAAACCGTTTTATGAGATAATTGTTCAGGTAGGCAACAAGAATGATATGGGTGTAAACACTCACAATAAAGAACTGTCAAAAGCAATTCTTGATGAGTATATGAAAGAATTTCAAAAGCGAAATCCGTATCTCTATGTGTTCAATGCACATCTTCATATGGATGAGGCAACCCCCCATTTGCACATTGATTTTATACCATTTACTACGAATAGTAAGCGTGGTTTAGATACTCGTGTATCAATGAAACAGGCGCTATCAAACCAAGGCTTTAACGGTGGCACCCGTGAAGAAACTGAATGGAGCCAATGGGTAAAATCCGAAAAGCAAGCCCTATCAAAAGTTATGTATGAGCATAATGTTGAGTGGGAGTTTCAGGGTAATGATAAAGAGCATTTATCTGTTCTTGACTACAAAAAGCAGGAACGCAAAAAGGAGGTTACAGAACTCGAAAGACAATGCGATGTCCTCAAGCATAACATTGTTGATTTGGCAGATTGCCGGCAAAAGATAGAGAATATTTTCTCGGAGCAAGAGTTTGAAGAGATTTATTCTCTGCCGGAGCCGAATAAGCTTGAAAGTGCAAAATCCTACAAAAGCCGTATTGAGCCGTTGTTCAAAAAGCTAAAAGAATTTGCAAAACGGTACCTAATAAAATTTATTGATTACAGAAATAAGTATCGAGCTGTTAGCAGTGAGTGTGACTATTTACAACGAGAAAATTATGAATTAAAGCAAAGCAACACACGATATTTACAGGAAAATCTGAAGTTTAGAAGGGAGCTGAAGGATTTTAGATTACTCAAAAAATTGATAGGCAAAGAAAAGGTTAATGAGATAATTGAACAGTCAAGAAAAACTAAAAAATACGAAAGGAATTTTTAATTATGAAAAAGAATTATACTGATGAAAAAACAGGAATGGATTACACACTTGTAGGCGGTGTTTATCTGCCAAACCTTGTTTCAACAGATACCAATAACCCTATTGGTATTTGGGGACAACGGCATAAAGAGTACCTAAAAGAAAACCACAAGCTGATGTATTACAACTTGCTGACACAGGGAAAACTTAACTCATATCTCCACGATGTAGATGTAAGAGCAAAAGATATGTATGACACCCTCATTAAGCAACTCGCCGAAAATGAAGGCATAACCGAACAACTCAAAGCCGAAAACCAAATGCTTTGGGTTCAACGAATGAATAACATCGCAAACCAGGCAAGGGAAATTGTTTTTAATGAGATTATATGCAATTCAAGCAATTAATAATTTACATGGCATGATTTGGTTTTTCTGTTTTGTTATTGATAGAATAATGCATAAATTTGAAATGTTTTGATTTAATAGAACATCTTTTTGTACTATAGAGTCATAAGAATTGAAATACAATTATTTGTGAAATAAAATAAAGATAGTCTTTTACAAATATGATATTTACAAAGAGGGAAAAATAGTATAATATATTAGTAAGGAGGGATAAATATGAATGCTATGTTGATTGCGGAATATATAATTTCGAAGTGTTACAATGATCAAAAGCCTGTAAGCAATTTAAAATTACAAAAAATGCTATACTTTTTGTTTGGTTATTATTGCAAAAAGTACGATGAATATTTGTTCGAAGATGATTTTGTTGCGTGGAAATTAGGTCCTGTAATATTAGATGTTTATTTTTCTTTTAATAACAACATTTCTAATCCTATCTGTGAATCTTTTGATGTAGATCTCGAATTAAGTTCAGACAGAATTAGTTTTATTGATAAAAAAATTGAAGAATTACAAGTTAAATCTACTTGGGAATTAGTAGAGGAAAGTCATAAGACAACACCTTGGATCAATGCTTTCGCTAAGGGAAAAGGTCATATAATTGAAAGCTTTGATATCGCAACATATTTTGAGGCATAATACTAATGAGCAATAAATCAAGGATTGAAAATAATCTTATTAAAAACCAACAACTCATTAACATTATTGATGGTATGAGTAAATCTGATATAGATAATGCAACAACAATTGAAAAATTAAAAGATATCTATAGTGAAGATTTTAGGCATAGTTATTCTATGATATCAAAAAAACTTCACGATATGGACTCAGATGAAAGGGATATCGTCAGTGAAGGTATGAGTCAATTGGTTGATGGATTAATTGAATACGAGAAATCGGGTAGCAGTATTGATGGTATTGAAGGTTTGATCAAAGGTATTACCAAATTAAATGATCATATTAATCTTGAAATAATTAGAATTCAGCTTGATACTCAGGCTGATGAAAAATTACGAGATGCTGTTATTAGAGCTGAAACTATTAAAGAAAACACCTCGTATTTAGAAACAAATGTTAATGATCTAAACAGCGAAATTTGGGATTTAAAAAATCAAGCTGAATCATCAAATACACAATCTATAACGATATTAAGTATTTTCGCAGGTATTGTATTTGTATTTACTGGAGGCTTTTCATTGATTAGTACAGCACTTCAAAATATTAATAGTGCTAGTGTGTACAAAATGACCTATACATTATCTCTTGTAGGAATGCTTATTTATAATTTGATTTTCTTATTCTTTTATATGATAGCTAAAGTTACAGGTAAAGATATTTCAGCTGGATGTTTGAAAACATCTCAACATTATTGTTTTAATGATGAAAAGCCATGCGAATCATGTAAAGGACCAAAAAAGTTTTTTAGAAAATTTTGGTACACGCTTGTTCCTAATATATTTTTTATTTTGGTTATGCTTGTAGCGGTAATTGCATGGCTTATGAGACACTAAAATATATAAAAACGAGAACGTAAATTTTTGCTTGATTACTTGATTAAATGAAATGTATTGTAATAATATTGCTCGAATTTCTAAACAAAAAAGCATAATAGAATAACTCAAAGTTGAAATCCACACGCTGTGGATTCAACAAATGAATAACATCGCAAATCGTGCAAGAGAGATTATAAATGCAGAATTGATTTATACAGTGTAATCGATATGACGGCAGGGGAAAGGTTTTCCTGCCGTCATTATTATTCTTACATTTTTTACAATTACATTATATGCAAAATTTGACAAAGACTTTGGAATAGTGATAGTTGATGTATTAACTGAATAGACCATAACATCAACAGAGTGAGATTTTCTCCATCGGTGTTATGGCGTTATTGTGTGTTGTCCCCTACTCTTCATTGTTCTCTGTAATCGGAACGGCTCCTAAAGTAATAAATCTGGAAAAAAACAGCTCATCAATGAAAGACTCTGCAGTATATTCTTGTCCCCAAAGCTCCAGTTGCCGTTTATCAATTGTGTAAAGTCCCGTTTTGGGAATACGGTCATCTGTCATAACAGTTGTAACTCCAAAGATTTTACGATGATTTTCGAGAGCTTCTAACATTTTGTTATTATCTTCTTTCCAGTCTGGGTTTAATTCCAGAGCAAATTCGTCATAAAACATAACTGGTTGAAACTGTTGTCTTACTGTCAGCGACTCGTATTTCTTGGCGTAGGCTACCTTGTGAGGAAATAAATCTCCCATTATTTTGGTGTATATTTCTTTATATGACCTTAATATTGTCACCGGAAGCATCATGTTGACACTCGAATCATCTTGGTCGTTGTTAATTAATAAAATCCTCATCCTCGCACTACCATCAGCCATTATTTCAAGGAAATTGTTAGTATGCGCTGGCAAGTGCCCTTGGGGCGTCGATAACCCTCCGGGAGTGAAAATAATCGAATTACCCACATAATACAAACTAAAAGATGACAAAGTATCTGCCATTTCAGTAGCTATTGTTTTTAAATCAGCTTGGTTGAAAGTATCTAAGGCAATTTGAATATCAGATGCAACCAAGGAAAAACCTGTATCAATATAACCGTATATATTATTTGAGTTCTCACAGACTGGCGGAATGGATGTTTTCTTTTCCATTTTCGTCAGTAGTTGCTCTCTCTTATTATATATTTGTGAAAGTTTGGATGAGTCTTTTATTGCAAAAGAGCCGGACGAAAGTCTCTCATAGATTTTGCCGCTGCTGGTTATATATGGAGGCTCAGAACCTTCATCGATTTTGATTACATATACAGACCTCGTATCGAAAGTGAATTTTCTGACATCAAAAGGTGGAGTGGGCGTTATTGAATCGTGAATTGTTGTATGGATTCTTTGTTCATTCCAAGTAGTGCATCCTTCAATCTGTTTATCATCAGAGACACCAAGAAAAATATACCCACCAAAGGTATTAGCGAAAGCGGAAACTTCTTCTTGTAGTTTCTTATTCAATACTCTATCGTCCTTAAATTCAAAATAGAAAGATTCATCAAAATCCTGTTCAGAAATAACTGCTTGGACATCCGACGGCTTTAACTTTAACCACTCTATACCATTTATATTTACCATTATGAACCCCTCCTGTTTTTATCAGAAATTAAATTATTGTTTTCATCTACTCCTGGGCACCTTTCTTTAAGTTGCAATCACGGCAAAGCATCTGGCAGTTATCCGGAGTCGTCTTTCCGCCTTTGCTCCAAGGTGTGATATGGTCGGCGTGCATCTGCTCAAACTCAAACTCCTCGCCGCAGATTGCGCATTTATGATGCTGCTTTTCATAAGCGGCAAGAGCATCACGGCGGTCAAAAGCACGAATAGAAAGTTTCTTTTCTTCTCCGGTCAGTAAATATTCATAGATGCCGGATTTCTTTGTAACATCCTCATCACCCATAAGGCGCTGAATTTCGATTTCAAGCGCTTTAGGATCAAGATCAGTACGCTTTCCATGTTCATTGTAAAACAAACCCCAAGGCAAGCCTTTCATCTCTTTGCGTTTCTTCGGGAAGATTGCCTGTACCCAATCAATAACGGAACGGAAATAATTCCAAAGAGTTACGGCACTCGGATCGTGCTGATGTTCTGACATATATCCTTCGATGGTTTTGCCTTCGGCAGAAGCCGCCCAAAATATAGCAGTTTCAAGATACTCTTGACGGATACTTGAACCCTTCAAATAGTCTCCGGCCAATCTATCTGCTGCACAACCGGATTTTGAAAAATAGCGTTTAGCATCGGAAGTCCAACTTCCGGCATATACCGCATTTCGAAGTTCTTGGTCGGTAAGCTGTTCTCCCGCAATGTTGATAATACGAAACCAATCGAGCTTTTCCGACTCCGTTCCGTTGCATATGTAGATAAAAAGTTCATAATCAAGGATCTCATCCTGCTTATCTTTTGGCAAATTTCCAAAAAGCATATCATCAACTGAAAAATTGCCGTCCACATACTCACAAAGCGAAATTGTACGCTGTTGTCCGTCCATAACTTCATAACGTGGCGTATCGGGATCGTCTTCAAATTCTTCACCACGGTCGACCCAATACATCACATTAAGTGGCAGACCTTTCATCACAGTGCGGATAACCTCATTGCGCTGTTCGTCCTTATATACGAACTCACGCTGGTATTTCGGTCGAATATCAAGTTGTTCATCGTAACCGACTACGCCTTCCTCGGCATCATTAAAATATCCTTCCGAAACTTCTCTAACGGTTATTTTTCTTTCTTCTATCTGCATTATTGCTTTCCCCCTTTTGGCTTTTCAGGATGTTTGTTGCGGATAAGTATTCTGGCATACATCTTAATGTAGAAATGACCATCAACAATGTAATATGTTTTATCTTTTGGTGCTTCAATGACCTCGATAGCTGGTCCGTCATTAAGTTTCATAACTTTTGACTGTTTACCGGTTTTCGATACTTGTACTTGTTGCCCATATCGTTTCGAATGTAACTCGTCCCAACCTTGTGTTAATCCAATAATTTCAAATTGGTCAGGATTGTATTTGTCCATAAAAGTAATAGGAACACCCATAACATCAGGATAATCACAAGGTATATCGGAAACGCTTCCCACTTCAATGGCGTCATAATTGTCATATCGAGGATAGTCGTCGCTGTTATATCTTTTGAATGGTATGAGTTCTTCGTGACGCTGACTTATATCCAAATTTGTATACCAACGTACTCCTTTGACACGGATATATTTTCTTCCGTCATCATCAATACCACATCCCGAAGCATCTAATGGATAATTATCCGGAACATAAAATGCTCTGTCACCGGAATGGATACTGGCACCTATCCACATTTTATTGTTCATAAGCAAAGGAAAAATTTCTTTATAAGAAATGGCATTAACATTTCCTATAACAATGAAATGTTTTTTGTGCTCGAACAATACAGAAATATATTCTCTAAATAATGAAAACGGCGGATTTGTAACCACAATATCCGATTCATCAAGTAATTCCAAGCACTCTTTGCTTCGAAAATCGCCGTCTCCTTTAAGCTCTGAGAGGCTGTTTTCTCCAGACTTAAAAAGTTCAGCAACATCAAACATATCAATGCCGCCATCACCGGTTTTGTCATATACCTTTGTCACAACAGCTTTATATGGTTTATTTTGCTTGCTTTCCTCAGTTCCGATGACATCAAATAAAGAAAGTTGGGTGTTCGCTATCGGGGAGGAAGCATAACAAGTAGCAATTAGCTTTTTCAAACCAAGACGATTAAAATTAAGTACGAAATATTTGAAGAAATTGCTTTCAAAAGGGTCATCACAATTACAGAACACCGTTTTGTCTTTGAAATGCTTTCTGTAATATCGCATTTCCTTTTCTATATCCGAAAGTTGTGTATAAAATTCGTCTTTTTTAGCTTTGTTTGCTAAAGCCAGTTCGGATTTACTTGGCAATTAAATTCACCTCCGGGTGCTTATTGCGTATTAATATTCTGAAATAAGTTGCTTTGCCGTTAATGTTACAAGCGTGGGAGTGATTATTTCTTATTTTTTCATTAAGTTCTTCATTTCCGACAAGAACATATCTATTAAGAGCGTTTACTATTTCAAATTGGTCAGGACTATATTTATACATAAATGTGATAGGAACGCCCATAACACCGGTATAGTCACAAGGAATATCACCGACTTTGTTAACATTAATTGCATCATAATTATCAAATTTTGAGTACTCATCTTGACAGTATCTTTTGACCAATATCAGTTCCTCGTGACGCTTTTTGATGTCAAGATTTGTAAACCACGCAATATTTCCCATTGAACGCCATTTCTGCCCATCTTCGTCAATCCAAAATCTTGTTTCCCTTGGCTCAAAATAATCTGGAACACGAAACGACATATCTCCGTTCCCATAGCCAAGCCATATTCTATTGTTCATTAAAAGAGGAAATATCTCTTGATAAGTGATAGCGTTTTGACTTCCAATTATTATGAAGTGTTTTTGTTTTTCCAACAGTACAGAAATATATTCTCTAAATAATGAAAACGGCGGATTTGTAACCACAATATCCGATTCATCAAGTAATTCCAAGCACTCTTTGCTTCGAAAATCGCCGTCTCCTTTAAGCTCTGAGAGGCTGTTTTCTCCAGACTTAAAAAGTTCAGCAACATCAAACATATCAATGCCGCCATCACCGGTTTTGTCATATACCTTTGTCACAACAGCTTTATATGGTTTATTTTGCTTGCTTTCCTCAGTTCCGATGACATCAAATAAAGAAAGTTGGGTGTTCGCTATCGGGGAGGAAGCATAACAAGTAGCAATTAGCTTTTTCAAACCAAGACGATTAAAATTAAGTACGAAATATTTGAAGAAATTGCTTTCAAAAGGGTCATCACAATTACAGAACACCGTTTTGTCTTTGAAATGCTTTCTGTAATATCGCATTTCCTTTTCTATATCCGAAAGTTGTGTGTAAAATTCGTCAATTTTTGCTTTTTCAGCACTTCGTAAGCTTTTATTTCCTGCCATTAGCTTGTCCTCCATACATTGTCTTGTCCAGACCACTTTTTAGCAAATTCTTTTTCAGCCACCACAGCCGCAAACGGTTCTGTAAGAAACGCTTTTATTGTTTTCAGCACGGTGCTGTAATCATCCGTTTTAGTATCAATTTTGCGGACAAAGGCTTGCCATTTCTTTTGCATTGATTCATTATCGCCAAAGGCGATGACTTGGTTGAACTGCTCCATTGTGAAATGGTGGTTTCTGTTTTCAAATGTTTTTCGTCTTGCGAGAACAGACGAGGCTCTGTCAGCCATTTAGCAATACCTCCATAACGCTCATCATTTTGGGATAAACATGCATTTCTTTTGCGTACTTTGATAGATTATTTATATTCTTTTTGTCATCAGCAACATAAGCATTTAATGCCTTGTTAAATGTTTCATTGTCAAGTTTAGTGCGATACTTAAAACAATCGCAAATAGTTCTTTCACGGTCGTAAACAGGAAGTGTCACACCGTTAAAATCACCGTCAGTTTTACCAAGATTGATATATTCTTTTTGGATATAATACGCTTTAACAGGCACTTCATGCATATTTGATATTTGATTTCTAAATGTGCGTGGAACGGCTATTGACCATTCTCTCGGGGTGAAATCGCTATACCCGTAAAAAAACAATGCAGATTCGACGCATACAATGCCGTGAGGCAAGAGCATTGATATAAGCTGTTCTTCACTAATATCATAATTTTCAGGAAGCTGGTAAATTCCGTTTCGTATTCTTTCAATAACTCCGTCCTTGCAAAGCTTTGCGACATCGTAATTTGAAAGTCCTGCGGCTTTGAAATCAACAGTTTTTACGATTGAGCCAATGTTTTTAAAAACATTTTTTGCAATTGTTTCCTTTGACAAACATTCACCAACTTTCTGCGTACAAATATAAATTTCTGTACGCAAATTTATTATAACATATTTATATAAATTTACAATATTTTTTTAAAGAGTATCAAAAATAATTTGTTGCAAAGTAGATGATTCTGTTGTAGGATAAAGATATTAGTAATAATAAATAACAGGTTATTTTAGTATATATGTGGTGAAAGTAATGGAAGAATTTGAATTTGAAAATACAATAATTAAATTGATTCATTCCCATCAAGAAGGTGATTACTGGGATTTTAAGAAAGAGTGGTATAAGAATAATGGTGACCTTTTGCACGACATTATTTGCATGGCAAACAATCTTAATAATAATGATTCTTATATAATCATTGGGGTTGACGAGGAAAATGATTATTGTACATTGGACATATCTAATGATCCAAACAGAAAGAATACTCAAAATATAGTTGATTTTATAAAGAATAAGAAGTTTGCTGGTGGTGTTCGACCTTTAGTTTATGTAAAATCACTTTCCGTGTTAAACTCAACAATAGACGTGATTGTTGTTGAAAATAGTTTTCAAACGCCTTTTTATTTAATTGAACGTTTTGAAAAAGTAAATGCAAACAATATTTATACAAGAATAATGGACACAAATACTCCGATAAATAATTCTGCTGACATAAATCATATTGAATATCTATGGAAAAAGCGCTTTCATTTGGATGAAACACCAATAGAAAAAATTAGGTATTATTTGCAATCTCCTGAAAAATGGGAAGATTCACCTATTGAGTATGATATGACAAAATACTATAAAGAGTCTCCGGAATATATCATAAAAGAAGAAAACGAAGAAGATAGAGATGGTTATGAATTTTATTTGTTTAGTCAATGTGATAGTAGACCACATTGGTATAATGTAACTTTATATTATCATCAAACAGCTTTAGAACAGTTTATTGCTGCGGGCCTTGACGGCTCGAGATTAATAGTTATTTGTCCAGCACTTTCAGGAATTAAATTTACTCAATATCATCATTGGGATATTAGTTATCGTTATTATGAAAAAAACACATTAAGATATGATTTATTGATGTTTTATCATTTTGATGATATATATGATTATGAATTTAGTAGATTTATGAAATGCGCATTGTTGTTCAATTCTAAAAGAGAAAGAGAAGAATTCGAGTTTTATGTAACAGAACATAAAGAAATGTACGATAATTTATATAAAACTGTTGATGAAGAACTTCCATATTTTCCTGATTTACAAGGATATAATATGGAACACTTTAAAAAAGAATATTCAGATGCTTTAGTGTTACAAAAAATGTTATCAGAATTTAGAAACAGTAATATATAAAATGAAAATTTGAAAGCATACGGCAACTTTATCACTTTAAAGTGTTGACAAGTAGTTTTTGCTGTGATACAATCCAATTGATATGACAGATGGTTGATACTGTTTTGATACTGTAAGTTCTATTAGCCAAAAATAAAAGGTTAAGAATGGAATAATAAAGAGATAAAAGGCAATAATTGCTAAACAAATATGTTTAGCAATGGCAAGAACTAAGCGAGTGGGAATAGTAGCTGTTTGTTCGCAAACCTTATTATTCAGTTTTTTGTAAAAATGAATAATCTATACACTTTAAGGTTCTGAATCTACATAGTAGGTTCGGAGCCTTTTTTTGTGGGAGAAAAGAGTGGTGTTGTGGGGAAAGTAGTTCACTATTACTGGATAATAGAAAGTGCGAAAAAGTGGATAATGGAGTGTGTTAATGAACATAGTGTTTTTTCTAAAAGTGATTTTTGGGAAAATTGAAATCCGTCAGAAACCGCATAAATAAAGGCTTTACAGAAACAGGCTTGAAAATTCCCAAAAGTGAAAACAGGAAAAATCCTCGTTTTTGGGAAGAAAAATTCTCTTTTTGGGAAAGAACTCTTCGTTTTTGGGAAATACATTTCTCCTTTTTGGGAAGAAAAAGTTCTTATTTTTCTGGAATAAAAAATGCGAGTGCAATTTTGTAACGTATGAGATTTTCAGGAACAGAACAAAGTATAATAACAGGATAAAGTATTATTATATTCATTTTCTGACACAGGAAGAAATTTTTATTGAGCAGGAGGGGCAGTACATAGACAAAGAAAAACTGAAAGAGATTCAGACTAGATTTTATTCTTTGTATATGAATAATAAGAAGTTTATTCGCTTTGTAGAGGAAGTGGAACAAATAAAATAATCTTTTTGTCATGATATGTTTATGAATGATTTAGCCCCAGAGTGTATTGCCAGATGCTCTGGGGCTTTTCTCTTTTTTAATCCTTGAATAAATGCTGCTATGGCAGCATGGCGAGTGCGTATATAGATATAAAAATTCGCACATTGAAAAGGAGATTTGTTATGACAAGAAAAGAACAGTTACAGGAAATCGAAGAACGCTTAAAAAATGGAGTAGAAGAATATTTTACAAGTGAGAAATACGCTTCTTTACTTAGAATCATGAGTAAATTTTATAATTACAGTTTTAATAACTGTATTCTTATTGCTACACAATGTCCACAGGCATGCCAGAACAGAAAAAAATCAAATAAGAAAAAGAAAGATATTATATTTTTGTTTTCATACAGAGAAAAACGAAGAAGAAAATACCACAATACCAGTTTTTAACTACAGTGTTATACTATATTTGTATCACTTGTTTTCTTTGTACACTTAATCTTAAAAAACTGGTATTTATTAAAAAACTGGTATATCCAGTGTCAGTCATTACATTCAGCGTACCACTTTTATACCATTGTACCATTTTTACGCTGTATTATGTCTGTGATTTATTGACAATACCCAATGTATTGAGTATAATCAAGAGTATAAAAAATAAGCGACCGGGTGTTGATGCACTTGAAATTAAAGGAGGAAAATCATGAAAAAAAGTAAATTTATATCGCTGTTAATGGCTGTAATGCTTGTATTTTCCAGTGTATTTATTGGAACAGCATCACCTGTACAGGCGGCAACTACAAAATCTGGTAAGGTTGCTGTAACCGTTCCAAAGACTACACTGTATGTTGGAGACAGCAAAAATAACAGTACACCAATTACTGTAAAGTACAAAAATAAAAAAGTAACAAGTGGCATCAAATACAGTACGAGCAATAAGAAAATTGCAACTGTAAAGAAAGGTAAAATTATTGCTTCAAAAAAGGGTACGGCAACTATTTCTGTAAAATACAAAAATAAAACCTGCCGTTTCAAAGTCACTGTAAAAAATGCATCCCTTAATTTAAGCCAGAAATCATTATCTTTGAAGAAAGGTAAGACATATACTTTTAAGGCATATGCAAATAAAACAAAATTGAAGGCAACTTCTGTAAAATGGACAACAAGCAACAGGAAAATTGTTTCTGTAAATAAAAATGGAACAATCAAAGCTCTCAAAAATGGCAAGGCAGTTATCACAGCAAAAACAAGTTTCGGAACTGCTAAATGTAGAGTAACCGTATCTTCTAAGCCTGCTCATCAGCACACTTGGGTTGACCATACAGCTACGAAGCAGGTACCACGTACCGTGCATCACGACGCTGTATACAAAACCGTGACTATTCCAGCTGTAACTAAGCACCAGATTCAGTGCTTGGGTTGTGGTCAGTGGTTTGACAGCCTTGACGAGCTTGAATGGCATCAAGTTGTAGATACCAACGGTGAATGTGGCAACTACGACGGTCACTGCGAACGTGATGTCGTCATCACCCCTGCACACACTGAACACAGGCTTGTAAAAGACGCTTGGGACGAGACTGTCTACGACACGCAGACTTACGTC
Organism: uncultured Clostridia bacterium; assembly: GCA_945874765.1. Classification (GTDB taxonomy): domain Bacteria; phylum Bacillota; class Clostridia; order Oscillospirales; family Acutalibacteraceae; genus Eubacterium_R. Next base: position 1,800 of record CAMCHQ010000008.1, on the reverse strand, counting down.
GACTATCAGGAGTGCACTGGTTGTCACGAACACAGGCAGAAGTAAGCACTGTCCAAAGCACCACTTCAACTGAATAAGGGAATCGTACTTACCTACGGTTCCCTTTTCTCTATAGTGGAACTGCCAACAGAATCACCAAAGCTTCGCAAACACGGTTTGCTCATAATGTAAACTGCCAACAAAACTTGTCAACAAAAACACTAGAGTGAAATAATACCATCACTCACCACCATACCTAAGGAGGTTATTCATCATGAAAAAAATTCTCTATAGCATTATCACCATCATGCTTGTACTGAGTGTGATGGTATGTGGAACCAACACAACAGCATATGCTGCCACAAAATCCATTCGTGTAAAGACCACTAAGTCCACTCTTTACATTCTTGACTCTGCCAACAACAAGGCAAAACTTACAGTGACCTATAATGGTAAGAATGTCACTAAAGCTGCTAAGTACAAGTCCAGTAACAGCAAAATTGCCAAAGTGAATAAAAATGGTACTATCACAGCGGTAAGACCAGGTACTGTGAAAATCACCACTAAGTACAAGGGTAAATCACGTACCACTAAAGTTACTATCAAGAAGGCAAAGCTGTCTCTGAACAAGAAGACCATAGAACTGAGCCGTGGACAGAAGTTCACACTGAAAGCATTCGCAAACAAGAGTGGTATCAGTAACAAAAATGTAAAGTGGACTTCAAGCAATAGTAAAGTTGCCAGCATAAACAAGAATGGCATTATTACCACCAAGAAAAATGGTACTACAACCATCTCTTGCAAAACCACTATTGGAAAAGTGTCAGCAAGAATAATCGTAAAAAACAATAGTGCCAGTGATACCACACAGGAAAACTCTGGTCACACGCACCACTGGGTCACAGTAGAAGACACCGAGACTATTCCAGCTGTAACAAAATGGCAAATAAAATGTCTTGGATGCAATCAATATTATGATACACATACAGACCTTAACAACCATGCCATGAAAGTCCAACTCGGTCTCGAACCAGGTAATCCAAAACGTTGCGGTTCATGTGCAGCTGACGCTGAACGTGAAATTATCATCACACCTGCTAAAACCATTGTCACTGGTACACATGAAGAATGTGATATTTGCCATGCTCGAAGATAAGTGTGACACTTAACAACAAAACCAAAAATGAGAGTAGCCAATTTTGGCTACTCTCATTTTTTTCAACAAAATCTGCCTCACTACGTTTGTAAAAGTTCATACGTAAAGCAATCCACCTCAGCAAACACTACATTTTATTCGACTTCTTTCTATTACAGGTCCGACATAATGTCTGTAAATTATACTCTACTGTCTCGCCACCTTTCGACACTGGAATGATATGGTCAATCTCAAGAATAATGTCAGGATTTTTGTGAATATTATCTCCACATGTTTGTTCGCAAACCTTATTATTCAGTTTTTTGTAAAAATGAATAATCTATACACTTTAAGGTTCTGAATCTACATAGTAGGTTCGGAGCCTTTTTTTGTGGGAGAAAAGAGTGGTGTTGTGGGGAAAGTAGTTCACTATTACTGGATAATAGAAAGTGCGAAAAAGTGGATAATGGAGTGTGTTAATGAATAGTAGCGTAACACTTCAAAAGGTGCATAAACACTACACTTTTGATGATTTTTCATCAAGCGTGATACTGTTTTGATACTATTACCCTAAATTTAATACATAGGAAAACCCCTAATGTATGACTTTTAATTCATACATTAGGGGTTATTTTGTCCAGCAATGGTTGATAACCCCCGGTTCTACCGGGGGAAACAGAAAGCTT
>CAMCHQ010000007.1 GCA_945874765.1 uncultured Clostridia bacterium | reverse complement strand
TAAGCTCAAACGTGCCGAAAATACTCGGAGGGCAGCCTCCCGGAAAAATAGGTAACGCCGACATTACCCTGTATCATTTTGATGCAGGGTTCATATATTCCTCCATAGCTCAGTCGGTAGAGCGCATGACTGTTAATCATGATGTCACTGGTTCGAGCCCAGTTGGGGGAGCCACGAAAAGCAAGTCTTAATTGACTTGCTTTTTTGTTTTTACAGTCCATAATATTTCCCTTATATTTAATTATTGTTGAACTTTTTTCGATTTATTGATATATTGGATTTAGAATTAATATGAAAAAGGTGAATTTTATGGCAAAGAAAAAACATACAAGAATAATTACTGAACCTGATGGCACAAAAGTTGAGATTGATTATAGCTTTAAGGCATTTTGGGAAGCGATTATAAACAATCCTCCGGAAAAGGCGGCGGCAAGCATTAGGCGCAGCCGTAACGCAAAGAAAAAGGCTAAGATGCGCAAAAGAAATCGCCGTAAGGCGAGAAATTTAGTTATTGCCCGACATTGTGGGAAGGCGTTAAATGAATTTGTTTTCGGTAAATAGGGGAGATTGACTATGGCTAAAAAGACTGATTATGACCTTAATTTATTAACAATTTATTTAATGAGTAGGTCCAAACACGAAGTAAAAATGTCAATTGATAAAATTGAAAGAATTGCTTGCGGAAAATTACCTGATTTTATGCATACACATTCAGGCAGTAATCGCTTTTGGTATAATGATTATGACAGAAATCCGTCGTATGCTCATTATTGGCTTGACGCAGGTTACATTGCTCATCCGGATTTCAAAAATTCCGTTGTTTATTTTACTAAATCGGACATTAAACGCATTAAGCGAAAAGCATATAAAAAGCCTGTTACTGTTAAAAAAGCTGATATGAATATAGATACGGCTGTAAATGCAATAAAAAAATATCATTATAGTATAGATGAAAACTATACAAGATATAACTCTTGGGAACACTGCTATAACGCTTTTAAAAAATATAGAAAAGACGGAAGTAAAACGGAATTATTATGCCTTCATTTAAGCTGTTTTCTTGCAAGTTGGGGTATGCTTCGCAGTTCCTCACTTATGAAGTATGATTATTTTGTTCATAAAAAATTTGTTGAAGAAATAAGAAAGTCAAGATATGATTCACTTTACAGCGAAAACTGTGATATTGATACGGTATTTCAAGCGGTAGAAGCAATAAAAAATTCATATCCTAAAGATATTTCCCTAACCGATACTTTGAAAACAAAAATACTCTTAGGTGTATTCGGTTGTGTGCCTGCTTATGACAGATATTTTAAAAAAGCTGTAAAAATATATAATGTATGCTCATCCGATTTTAATGAAAAATCCTTGTCACAACTTTATTCATTTTATAATGAAAATAAAGGCAGCTTTGACAAATTACAAAAGCAGTTTGAAAGTGAAGGTGCATTTTACACTCCGATGAAGCTGGTTGATATGTGCTTTTGGCAAATTGGTTTTGATTTAGAGAATGATGAAAAAAGGCGAAGTAATTTACTTCGCCTTTTTTGCTTTAAATATTATCTTATTTTTTTACCGTCTGAAAAAGCCTTGCCGACAATTTCGCCAAGAACACGGTATGTGTTATGTGCAGGCTCAAATGAAATCGGTTTAAATTTATCAAAATCAAGCTCACCGTTTTCATCAAGAATTTTCTCATCTGCGCTGATATTAACAATCTTGCCGATAATGTTGCCCTCGCTTGTAGTTCTGACAAACTCACATTCAAGCGCAAGCGGTAACTCGTTAATAATCGGTGCATTGACATTTTCGCTTTTTACTGTTGTAAATCTTGCTTTCTCCATTTTGTCGGGTGTGTCATTGCCTGATACAATGCCTACATAATCGCTTGGGGTAACATTTTGTGCATCAGCAAAGCTGATTGTAAAAGCGCCTGTTTTTAAAATGTTCTTGGTGGTCTTGTGACCCTCACTGAGGCAAAGCTCAACAAGGTTTGACTGATAAAGACCGCCCCAAGCGGCATTCATAGCGTCAGCCTTTCCGTTTTCGTCATATGTTCCTATAATCAAAACAGGGAGCGGATAAAACCACGGCTTAACTCCAAAATTTTTTCTCATATTAAGTACCTCCTAAGGCTTTATTTTATAATCCTATGATAGCACCTAAAGTCGACTTTAAGTCAAGCGATTTCATTAAAATTATTACTTAAATTTATAACCTCTGCCCCAAATTGTTTTGATACAGTCGGTGTTTTCGTCTGCTTCCTTGATTTTGTCACGAAGGCGGTTGATATGGACTGTAAGAGTTGAGGTGTCGCCGAGTGAATCGTAACCCCAAACACTTTCAAAAAGCTCGGTTTTTGAAAAAATCGTGTTAGGGTGAGAGGCTAAAATATAAAGAACATCAAATTCTTTTTTTGTAAGCGTAATTTCCTTATCGCCGACAAATGCCTCGCCCGTATTTTTCAAAAGCTTGATATTGTCACGGATAAGAACGTCGTTTTCCTGCTCGTTTTGACTTGTGAGAGTTTTATATCTGTTGATATGTGCCTTAATTCTTGCCACAAGTTCGGCAGGGGAGAACGGTTTAACAATATAATCGTCTGCACCGTAGCCGAGACCCGAGATTTTGTCGATTTCATCTCTTTTTGCAGTTACAAAAATAACGGGCGTGTTCTTTGTTTCCCTGATTTTTTTGCAAATTTCAAAGCCGTTAATACCGGGAAGCATAACGTCAAGAAGTATTAAATCATAATCATTGTTAAGCGCAAGCTCAAGTCCGTCATTGCCGTTTGTTGCACCCTGCGCTTCCATATTGTTCGCCTCTATATAGTCCTTTTCAAGTTCAAAAATGTTCTCATCATCTTCAACTATTAAAATTTTACTCAATATTATCTGTCCTTTCCTGAAGTTTTGGCATCGAAATAAATATCGAAAGACCCTCGCCTTGCTTGCTGCTTGCCCAAATTAAACCGCCGTGAAGCTCAACAATCTGTTTGCACACAGCCAATCCTAAGCCTGAACCCTGCGAAACTTTCGTCCTTGCCGGGTCCGTTCTATACATTGTGTCAAAAATTTTTGTGATATTTTCCTTTTCAACACCTATGCCGTTATCGGTCAGCTCAATAATAATTGTACGTTCGTATTCGCTGACAACAAGGCGAACCATTCCCTGCCTGTCATCACGTGCATATTTTATCGAATTCATAACAATGTTTCTGAAAACTCGTGCAAAGGCGTCTGTATCAACACTGATTTGCGTGTCTTTGTTGACATTGCATTGAAGCGAAAAATCAAAGTGACTTCTTTCAAGCAGCGCCTTGATTTCGTTTGCACCGTCGTCAATAAATTCTTTCAAATTAACGTTTACTCTGTTTAGCTTGTAGCTTTTGAGTTCATAACGTGAAATATTTAAAAGGTCGTTGAGTATTTTTTCGGTATCGTCAATTGAGGTACAAATTCTGTCTAAATATTTTTTCTGCTTTTCAGGTGTTGCGGCAATTCCGTCACGAAGCCCCTGAGCATAACCTTTTGCCGAAGTCAGCGGTGTTCTTACATCGTGGGCAATTCCTGCAATAAGTTCTTTTCTCTGCTCGTCTGCTTTGTTTTGCTTGTCTATCGAATTTTTAAGCCTCAATCTCATTTGATTAAAACTTTCAACCGTTTGCCCAAGCTCGTTTTTAGATTTGTAATTGATTTCATAATCAAGATTGCCTCTTGCGATTTCGTCTGCGCCCTCGGCAATTTTCTTGATAGGATTAACAATCGTTTTTGAAGTGATAAATGAAATAATTACAATTGCAAGTACAAAAACGGCAACAATGATTAATGCAATAATACCCGTTCTGCCAAGCAAAAGATTTGTAAATTCCTTTGCGGCAAAGTGCGTGCTTGCGTTTTTAACCGTGTAGTCCTTGTTGACTGCCACTATTAAATATTTATCGCTTTTGCTGTTTGCGTGGTTTACGATTACAAGTCCGTTATTGCCGAAATAGTTTAAATTTTCACTTTTGTCAACCTTAACTATCTCGCCCGCTTCCTTTAATATGTCATTTTTAGACGATGAATAAAAAGGTTTACCGTTTTTTTCGATATATATGCTTGAACCGAGCTTTTCAATAGGCGAAATAAATTCCGATAAACCGTCGATTTTTTCTTTGTCGTTTTCATTTGATAAAAGCGAATTTGAAATACTGCTTATCGTTTGCGCCCATTGAATTTGGTTTACCGTTGAGTACGAATTTGTCGTAACACTCGATATATTGAAATATGAGCCTGTAAAATATATAAACAGGGGAGAAAATGCGCCGATTAAAAAAATAGGTATAAGTATGCCTAAAATTGCCGTCAAAAAAATTCTTGTGCTGATTTTTAAATTTTTTGAACTGCGCTTTTTCTTTACCTTTTCTTTTTTTACCTTTTTTTCGCTCACTTGCTCACTCCGTTTCTTTTTGACTCCTGCAAAGCCTCAATAAGTCCGCCAAAGTGAATTTCGGCAAAACGGTAAGCCTCGTCAGCAAGATTTGATGATTCGTGAGTAACGTGATATTTGATTATTCCGCAAGTGCCGGAGATTATGTATTGAAGCGAATATTCGCTGATACCCTCAATATCAGAACTGATAAGGTCGAGCGCTCGGCGGATACCTTGCTGTAATTTTTGCGTAAGTAAATCTGAGCCGGAGCTTGTAAGCAAAATTCTGTAAGCCTCTCTGTCCTCTTCTATGGTTTTGATACCCATTTTAATAACGCTTGCCGCACCGTAAGTGTCAACCCTGAGCTTTCTTGTTTCACGCCTTAACTGCTTGCCCACACCGAGAAAAAGCTTGAATACAAGCTCGTCGCAAATTTTATTAAGCAAATCGAACTTGTCGCTGTAATGGAGATAGAATGTGTTACGGCTTATCATTGCACGTTCGGTTATGTCCTTGACCGAAATATGGTCAAATCCCTCTTCCTCAATAAGCTCGTAAAAAGCATTCTTTATTGATTTTTGTGTTCTCTTGATTCTTAAATCAACTGTTCCGTCCCTTTTTGCCATTTTATTCTCCTTTGTGTTTATTAATTATTAGTCATAGTGTTCAATAACTAACTCATAAATTCATTTTACCATTATTTAACACAATAATCAATAACCAATTAAATGCTTGGCTGTTTGACAATATGTAAACTATAAGATATTATAGGTATAATTCAGTAATTTTTATAATTTCTTTATTTTTTCTTTGCCACTCTTTAGATTATAAGGTGTTTAATATAATCATCGGATGGGAAATATTTTATAACGGAGAATATGATATGCAAAATGTACTTGTTTGTGATGATGACGAGGCTATCCTCGAATCATTAAGAATTTATCTTGATAACGCAGGATTTAATGTTATTACGGCAGTCGACGGTCAGGACGCACTTGAAAAGGTGCAAAATAACGAAATCCACTGCGTTGTGCTTGATATTATGATGCCTCGCCTTGACGGACTTAAAGCAACGCTTAAGATTAGGGAAAAATATAATTTTCCAATCATTCTTCTTTCGGCAAAAAGTGAGGATACGGATAAAATTACAGGTCTCGGCTTCGGTGCCGACGATTATGTGACAAAGCCGTTCAACCCGCTTGAACTTGTTGCAAGAGTTAAGTCGCAAATAAGACGTTATGTAAATCTCGGCAGTATGGTACCTACCCCGACAAGGCTTGTAACCGGCGGTCTTGTGCTTGATACGGACGCTAAAAGTTTGTCTGTTGACGGTGAAAACGTTAAGGTTACACCGATTGAGTATAAGATTATGGAATATCTTATGACAAATATGGGTAGGGTGCTTTCCTCCTCTCAAATTTATGAGGCGGTGTGGAACGAGCCGAGCTTTACGAGCGAAAAAACAGTAACCGTGCATATTCGTAATATCCGTGAAAAGATTGAAATTAATCCCAAAGAGCCGAAATATATAAAGGTGGTGTACGGTCTTGGATACAAATGTGAAAAAATTTAAGTATTCTTATTTAGGAAAATTGTTGTGCATAATTCTTGCGCTTATAACAGGTCTTTCGGCGATATTTTTAACTACTGCCGAGGTTTTGACCGTTATAAATAACAACACAAACGGCAATGATTATTCAAATTATACTTTAAATGCCGACGTTCGGTTTAACCTTGAGCATACTATAGCCTACGGAGTAAACAAGGCGCATTTAGACCCTAAGGGGCTTGAAAAGCATCTTGAATCTCAAAAGACGAAGGTTTGCAAAAGTGTTTATAATAAGGTAATAAACCAGCTTAATTCTTATCTTGATGAGCTCACGATTGACGAGGACGGCTATGACCAAAACGGTGAGTTTTTCAGGGAAACTAATCCAATCGGCAGTTATGTTGATACGGTTTCATATAATGTAGACGGCGGAGACTATTTTAAATATTTGCAGATCGGTTTAGACAACTTTTCATACAATCCCGACGGCTTATCATTCAAAAATTATGAGAGTAAACTTTATAAGGATATTGAAAAAAGCTATGATAATTTCGTAAAAACTGCTTTAACTCAATACAAGGGCTATGAGTCTTGGGGTATTAAAAAAGGCATTGAATACGTAATCATAAAAAATAATAAGGTCGCATACAAAACTTCTGATTTGTCCGTAAAAGAGATTATGGCAAAGCACGACAGCCTTAAGATTGAAAACGGAGAAATTTACAGTGAGGAAATTCCCGAAGACACGCTTAAAAGTATAATGCAAAGCTATCAGGCAAATTTCAAGGCAAAAGACTATTCTCTTTATGCCTATATAAACACCTCGAGAAATGAGCCTAATGTTTCAAACTATTTTGAAGCTATGAGGCAGTTTAACGATTATTCAAGCAAGATTAACGATAATCTTGTCAAGCTTGCGATTATTGATGTTGTTTTGCTTGCCGCTTCTTTTGTTATTGCGTTTTATTATTTCAAAATCGTAGGCAAAAAAGACGATGACTCGCCTGCAAAGCTGATATTTATAGATTATATTCCTTTGCTTCTTCAGCTTGGTATTGTCGGTGGAGGCGGCTTTGGGCTTGCTCTGCTCATGGTAATAGCAGTTGAAAATATTTATGATTTAAGTATTCTTGCCGCAATTTTTGCAGGTATTTGTCTTTGCGCTTGGGCGCTTCTTTTCGAACTTTGCTGTTCGGTTGCAAGGTATTCTAAGAGCGGAAAGAAATTTTATAAGCACCTGCTTCTTTATTGGCTCGGTTTTGCGCTTTTCCATATATTCAAATTTATAATCAAGCTGATTGTCAAATTCTTTAAGGCTTGGCATAGGTTTAATAAAAAACTTTTCGGCACATTTAAGCCTTTTGCTTATAAGCCAAAGACATTTGTAAGAAATGTAATTTTGCTTTCGCTTGCATTTTTTGCAGTAAATATCGCCTTGATAATAATTATTGTAATTTTCTTCGCAACCGATAATCCTGTTTTCGGCTTTATCTTTATTGTAGGCGATATAGTTGCAAATACCTTTGCACTCAGGGCAGTTTGCAAGTATTTTAAGGCACTTGATGAAATTATTTATGCTTCATCGCAACATATCGACATTCCTATGGCAATAGATACGCTTCCGCAGTCGCTGAAAATCCTTGCCGACAGTATGAAATATACTAACGCAGAGCTTCAAAATGCGATTACTAAGGCGGTTAAGGACGAGCGACTTCGTGCCGAGCTTATTACCAACGTTTCCCACGATTTAAAAACTCCGCTCACATCGATTATCACTTATGTTGATTTGCTTAAAAATTGCGATATTGCAGACCCTAAGGCGCAGGAATATATCCACGTGCTTGATGATAAAGGCGCTAAACTTAAAAGGCTTATTGATGATTTGATTGAGGCGTCCAAGGTTACGAGCGGTAACGTAAGCGTTAATCTTGCGCCTATGAATTTGTCGGAACTTTGCTTGCAATCAACGGTTGACGTGCAGCAGGATTTCGAGAAAAACAACTTGAATCTTGTTGTTAAGCAGGGCGAAAAGCCTGTAACAGTTACTGCCGACGGTGCAAAAACATTCAGAATTATTGAAAATCTGCTTTCAAATGCACGCAAGTACAGTGCACGTGGTTCACGTGTATATGTCAGTGTGTATGAGCAGGGGAATAAGGGCATTTTTGAGATTAAGAATATCTCGGCTCAACCTCTTGACATAACGCCTGAAGAGCTGACAGAGCGCTTTGTGCGAGGCGACAAATCACGTACGGCGGACGGCAACGGCTTAGGCCTTTCAATTGCGAAAGAACTTTGTAAGATTCAAAACGGCGAACTTGAATTGTCAATCGACGGCGATTTGTTTAAGGCAAAGGTAGAATTTCCGTTAGTAAAATAAAACGGTATAATATAAAAACGGTTTGGAAAAGTATGCTTCCAAACCGTTTTGTATATATGAAAATCAATTGCTTTCGTTTTCTTTTTTTATTTTCTTTTTCACCTTTTTCGAGGTTTCTTTAATTTCGTTGTAAGATTCTTTTAATTCTTTTCGTTCAACATATATTTGAAGCGCAAGACCCAGAGCACCCATAACGATTGCCAAAATATTTGTAAGCGTGTGCGGCGCATTGAATTTCGATTCAATCATATTCCAAAACATCATTGAACCTGAAAAAGCCGAAAAGCCACGGTAAAACCGCCTCGCAAATTTCACGTATATTTTTAAAATTTTCAGGTATAAAGGAAACTATTTTTTCAAAAAATTCGTAAAATTCCATACCTACTCCTCAATAAAATATTTTGAATGTTCCTTTTCAAGCTCTTTTACAAGCGGTGTGTAGCTGAAAACCAAATTATGTGCCACAAGTCCCGATTCTGCCGTTTTGATAAGGTCGGAATACGAATTGTATGCGTTCGGCGTAACGTAATGTTCTTTGTAATTTGTTTTCCTGAAATTTTCACTCGGCGTGAAATAAAGGCAGGTGCCGAGATGACTTTCAGCACCTATTGTAGGAACCATATCGTCTGTATTAATAATATTGATTATATTATTTGCACTGTATTTAAAATCTTTAGAGCAGCTTTTCGGTGTGCCGTATGTTACGGTTACAATATTATTGTCGTTAATGCCTTCACCTTTTAAAATATAACCCGAATAAATATCGGCAACCGCCGCACCGAGTGAATGACCTGTCACAAGCATTTTATAAGGACAATCATCTTTTTTCATTTCGTCAAGAATTTGAGAAAGGGTGATTTTTTTGCTGTCGATTGTAAATTCAATCTTGTCAGCCTTTTTATCAAACTGCTTTGCGTTGAACATAAAGCCTTTATGAAAGCCGTTTTTGTCTACCGCTTTATACATATCGGATAAATCATCGTTAATGTTTGACGAATCCGTACCTTTAAAAGCGACAGCTATGAGGGTTTTGCCGTCATCAAGTTTCTTTGTAGCCACGGTTGCATTGACCGAAGACATCATAATTGAAGCGTTTTTATTTTTCTTTGAAAGGTGCTTGTATAATTGCGACGGTTTATTGTTATATTGCATAACGTTTTCGTATCCGAGTTTTTCAAGTTCCTCTTTTCTGTTTTTGTCCTCGTTTTCAGGCTCGTATGCAAGTTTTGAAAGCTCAATACTTTGGTCTAAAATTGTATCGAAACTTTCAAAATATGTTCCGAGTTTAACCTTTTCATTGCCGTTTTTTACATATTGCTCGCTTTCGGCAATTGAGGTTAAATTTTCGCATATAACATTGCTGAAATAGGCAAAAGCGAAGTGGAATATTAAGTAAACAACTAAAATTATTACTAAAAATATAATCAGTTTTTTCCACCAAGGCTTTTTCTTTTTATCTTTTTTGTTGTCATTTTATTATACCTCTGAGAAATTCTGTTACATTTTAGCATAATTTGTATTATATTACAACAAAGAGGTGTTAATTGCTTTTTCCTTTTAAAACAGGGGAGAGAGGCTTATAAATAAGCATTGTTACCCCTGCGCTGATTAAACCTTTAACAAAAGTAAACGGCAAATTGAAAATAATCAATGCCTGCAAAATATTTTTTGTTTTAGGCAAAATCAATTGATACATTTGAAGCACTGCCGCTTCGGGAAATCCCAAAACATTATAATAAAGAGGATAAATAATAAAGTAATTAACGGGAACGCATATTACCGCCATAACAAGCGAAGCCGCAATTCCCGCAACGAGTGCTTCGCCTTTTGTCTTTTTGTGCTTATAAATCAAGCCTGCCACAAGTGCGAATGTTGCGCCGAGAATGAAATTTGAAAGTTCACCCACAAATCCGCTTTGACTTACCGCCATATGTATCAGATTTTTCAATAGCGCAATAAGAACACCTGCAAGCGGACCGTATGCGAATGCGCCAATAAGTTCGGGCAAATCGGAAAAGTCAAGTTTTATAAAACTCGGCATAATCGGTATGGCAATTTCGATATATTGAAGCCCCACCGCAACAGCTGTCAGCATTGCCGTGCCTGTAATAAGTCTGATTTTGTTTGTTTGGTTTGTTTTCATAATTTTCTCCTTTTTGGGCAAAAGAGAAGCCCCAACAAATATGTTGGGGCGTAATGCTTCGATTTTTGCAAAATATATTATACCTTGCCTAAACATTTCTCTCATCCGGACTTTAACCGTCGGTAACGGAATTTCACCGTTTCGGCCGCCGTGGCGGTTCGCAGACTTTACTGCCGGTGAGGAATTGCACCTCGCCCTGAAATATTTTATTTGATTTTTCAAAAATCTATAATCATTATATTCTATTTTACGAATTTGTCAATAGCGTCGTTAAATTCGTCGAGCATAGTGGTGTCACCCTCCTCAACAGCGTGAACGATGCAATGGTCGAGGTGGTCTTTTAAAATAACCTTGCCTGTATTGTTAAGCGCAGATTTAACAGCCGCAAGCTGAATTAAAACGTCGGAACAGTCGTCTCCGTTTTCAACCATTTGCTTAACCTTTTGAAGATGACCTATTGCACGTGCAAGGCGGTTTGAAACCTCTTTTGTATGCTCGTGGGAATGAGTATGGGTGTGCGAATGGCTTTGCTCATTTTGAAGCTTATTATTTTCTTTTTCGCTCATACTCTCACTCCTTTTGTTTTAGATTTGTGCAAGTGCCTGCTCAATGTCGGCAATGATGTCCTCGCTGTCCTCAATTCCGCAGCTGAAACGGATAAGGTCAGGGCTTACGCCGCATTCTTCAAGCTGTTCGTCTGTAAGCTGACGGTGGGTAGTTGAAGCAGGGTGCAAACAGCAGCTTCTTGCGTCTGCCACGTGGGTAACGATTGCCGCAAGTTTAAGCGAATCCATAAACTTTGTTGCCGCTTCTCTGCCGCCTTTAATTCCGAAACTTACTACGCCGCAAGTGCCGTTTGGCATATACTTTTGTGCTTTTGCATATTGCTTATCGCCTTCAAGCATAGGGCAGTTTACCCAAGTGATTTTATCGTTGTTTTTAAGATATTCAGCCACTTTTTTTGCATTTTCGCAGTGCCTTGCAACACGAAGATGAAGCGACTCCAAGCCGACGTTTAATAAAAATGCGTCGTGAGGCGACGGCATAGAACCGAGGTCACGCATAAGCTGAACGGTTGCCTTTGTGATGTAGGCGCCTTTGCCGAAAGCGTCGGTATATGTTATTCCGTGATAGCTTTCATCAGGTGTTGTAAGTCCCGGGAATTTGTCGTTTTGTGTCCAGTCGAAATTGCCGCTGTCAACAATTACACCGCCGATAGTTGAAGCGTGACCTTCCATATATTTAGTTGTGGAATGGGTTACGATATCAACACCCCAATCAAATGCACGGCAGTTAATAGGAGTTGCGAATGTATTGTCAACAATAAGCGGAACACCGTTTTTATGTGCAACCTTTGCAAAACGTTCGATATCGAGAATATCAAGGCTCGGATTAGAAATTGTTTCACCGAAAACTGCCTTTGTGTTCGGCTTGAATGCGGCTTGAATTTCTTCTTCTGTAGCGTTGGGACTTACAAAAGTAAAGTCAATTCCGAGTTTTCTCATTGTAACGTTAAAAAGATTGTATGTTCCGCCGTAAATTGCAGATGAGCTTACAATATGGTCGCCTGCCTGTGCAATATTAAATACTGCGTAAAAGTTGGCAGCCTGACCGCTTGATGTAAGCATTCCCGCAACGCCGCCCTCAAGCATAGTGATTTTAGCGGCAACGGTATCGTTAGTCGGGTTTTGAAGTCGAGAGTAGAAATATCCGCTTTTCTTTAAGTCGAAAAGGTCTCCCATTTCTACACTTGAATCGTATTTGTATGTTGTGCTTTGAACGATGGGCAAAACCCTCGGCTCACCGTTTTTCGGGCGATATGCACCCTGCACGCAAATAGTACCTAATTTCATAATATAATATTCCCTTTGTTTAGGTTGTGAATAAGCAGCCATAACCGCACCTGAATTGTTAATGTTATCACGTTTTATTTAATAAAGTATATGTATAATTAAATAATCTATATCAACAACTTTGTAACGATACGATTTTAGGTATCAAGATACCGTAATCGTATCGTTAGGTGCTTTGAGCCTTTTGCTCGGGGGCAGTACACACGTACAGCTCCCACTCGCAAAATGCTCAATTCTGACTACTTCTTCACAGCCTTATTATTTTATATTGCGGGCGAACACTGTTCGCCTTACGTTCTTAATCATTCAAAAAATGTTTCATAATGCTTGGACCGTGGTCAATAAAGTTACCCGTCTCTTTTGCTGTTTCCTCATTGATTGTATCAACGCCGTCAACCTCTTTGTTCTTATGATAAATAAGGTAAGGAACAGGGTCGCTTGCGTGAGTACGTGTAACAATAGGAGTAGGATGGTCAGGCAAAATCATAATTTTGTAATCATCATACTTTTTAAGACCTTCAAAAAGGATAGGCAAAACTCTCTCATCAATAAGTTCAATTGCTCTTACCTTGTTTTCAGGCTCGTTTCTGTGACCGCATTCGTCAGGTGCTTCAAAGTGAATGTAAACAAGGTCATTTCTCTCTAAGCAGTCAAGAGCGGCTTTTGCCTTGCCCTCAAAGTTAGTGTCGATATAACCTGTTGCACCCTCAACGTCTGCAACTTCCATTTTAGCGCAACCGCCGATACCCTTGATAAGGTCAACTGCTGAAACAACAGCACCCTTGATGCCGTAAATTTCCTCAAACGGTGAAAGAGCAGGTCTTTTGCCCTCGCCCCAAAGCCAAATTGAGTTTGCAGGTCTTTTGCCTGCTTTTTTTCTTGCAATGTTTACAGGGTGGTCTTTGAGTAAATCGTAACTCTTTTTCATAAGCTCGATAAGCGGTTTTGCATTTTCACTTGTTGAAAGATAATCAGTAATAACTTTGCCTGTGATATCGTGAGGAGGAGTCATCTTGCCAAGGTCGGTTGTACCGTTGTGCCAAATTAAGCAATGACGGTACGATACACCCGGATAAAACTTGAATTCGTCTGTGCCGAGCTTTTCGTCAATATACTTGATAAGAATTTCAGCCTCTTCAGTTGAAATATCGTCTGCGCAATAATCCTCAATTGTCTTTTGCTCATAAGGCAAATCGTCTTCTGAAAGAGTAACAAGGTTTGTACGAAGCGATACGTCCGTAGGTTTCATATCAATACCGATTGATGCGGCTTCAAGCGGGCTTCTTCCTGTGTAATACTTCATAGGGTCAAAGCCTAAAACGCTCATATTTGCAACGTCCGAGCCGGGTTTTAATCCGTCTGCTACAGTCTTGATAAGTCCTACCTCAGCTCTCTTTGCAAGGTAGTCCATATTAGGCTTTTTGGCACACATCATAGGTGTTTTGCCGCCGAGTGCCGGTACCGGATAGTCAGCCATACCGTCATATAAAACAACTACATATTTCATAATAAATTTTCCTTTCAATTCAATATGTATTAATTATTTAAAATAATTTACGCCGCTTTCAAAGATTTTCATATCCTTTTCAAACGGAACATTAGCATAAAGGTCCTTGCCCTTTCTTTCAACGTGACCCATTTTGCCGAGTACACGTCCGTCGGGAGAGGTGATACCCTCAACTGCGCAAACCGAACCGTTAGGGTTAAACGGCATATCGCTTACCGGTACACCGTCAAGATTTACATACTGAGTAGCAACCTGACCGTTTTCGATAAGTTTCTTCATAACGTCGTCGTTTGCAACAAAACGTCCCTCACCGTGGCTGATAGGAACTGCAAATACATCGCCTGCATTAACACTGCTAAACCAAGGAGATTTAACGCTTGCAACTCTCGTATATGCCATTGAAGAAATATGTCTGCCGATAGTATTAAATGTAAGGGTAGGGTCGTTTTCTTTGATTTCCTTAATTTCGCCGTAAGGAACAAGACCGAGTTTGATAAGCGCCTGGAAGCCGTTGCAAATACCGAGCATCAAGCCGTCACGGTTGTTAAGAAGCTTTGTAACTGCCTCTTTAACCTTAGGATTTCTGAATGTTGTTGCAATAAATTTACCCGAACCCTCAGGCTCGTCACCGCCGGAAAAGCCGCCCGGAAGCATAATGATTTGTGACGATTCAATCTCTTCAACCATTTTGTCGATTGTTTCGTTAATAGCCGAGGACGAAAGGTTGTTTACAACAAGAATGTTTGCCTTAGCTCCTGCTTTTTCAAATGCTCTTGCGGAGTCAACCTCGCAGTTAGTGCCCGGGAATGCCGGGATAAATACCTTTGGCTTTGCAACCTTGTTTTTGGCAACAAAGATTGAACGTTCTTTATAAAGAGGTACGTCAAAAGGCATATTGGCGCTCTTGCCCGAATCTGTAGCTAATACTTTTTCAAGTTTGCCGCACCAAGCCTCGATAAGCTCATCAACAGTCTGTACGTCACCGTCAATGATGAATACACCGTTATCGTTTGTTTTACCGAGAACTACGCCGTCATAAGCGTTTTCGTCTGCAAGCTCAACAACAAATGAAGCCTCTTTTGCGGCAAATAATGTTTCCTTGTCAAGTCCCTGTGCAAAGGTGAAACCGAATTTGTTACCGAATGCCATTTTGCATACGCACGCAGCGGCACCGCCCTCTTTGATAACGGAAGCTGAAAGGATTTTGCCGTTTCTTATTCCCTCATAAACGCTTACCATAAGTTCCATAGCTTTGTCGTAAATCGGTAAGCCGGTTTCCTCGTCAACAGGAAGTTCAAGAAGTTTAACTGTTGAATTAATGCGCTTAAACTGTGATGAAGCAGTCTTTGAAGCCTCACTCATACCCACTGCAAATGAGACGAGAGTAGGTGGAACGTCAAGGTCGTTGAAACTGCCGCTCATTGAGTCTTTACCGCCGATTGACGGACATTTGTAACCTACCTGAGCCGTGAGTGCACCTAAAAGTGCGGCTGTCGGCTTGCCCCAACGTGACGGAACATCATTAAGTCTTTCAAAATATTCTTGGAATGTAAGTCTTGCCTGCGACGGGTCGCAACCTACTGCGGCAAGTTTAGCAAGCGATTCCGATACTGCGAATGCTGCCGAATGGAACGGTGACCAGCGTGAAAGCTTAGGAATAAAGCCGTAAGCCATAACTGTTGCCGTGTCTGTTTCACCCTCTAAAAGCGGAATTTTCGCTACCATTGCTTCCTCGGGTGTGAGCTGATATTTGCCTGCATAAGGCATAAGAACGGTAGCCGCACCGATTGAGGAGTCGAAACGTTCAACAAGTCCCTTTTGACTGCAAACTTCAAGGCGTGAAAGGTTTGCTTTGAGTGCGTTTGCAAGTGAAAGATTATCAAGAGCAGCAGGCACTTCTTTTCTGTAATTCTTATTTTCGTCAACTGCGGTGATTTCAACCTTAGCGTGCTGAGTTACACCGTTTGTGTTGAGAAAATCACGGCTGAGGTCAACAATCTTGTCGCCTCTCCAAGTCATTTCAAGTCTGTTTTCGTCTGTTACAACGGCAACAGGGGTTGCTTCAAGGTTTTCTTCATTGGAAAGCTTGATGAATTTATCAACGTCTGCCTTGTCAAGAACCACTGCCATTCTCTCCTGTGATTCGGAAATGGCAAGCTCTGTTCCGTCAAGACCGTCATATTTCTTAGGTACTTTGTCAAGGTCGATTTTAAGTCCGTCTGCAAGTTCGCCGATAGCAACGGATACACCGCCGGCACCGAAGTCGTTACAGCGCTTAATCATCTTAGCAACCTCTGCCTTGCGGAATAAACGCTGAATTTTACGTTCCGTAGGAGGATTACCTTTTTGTACTTCTGCGCCGCAGGTTTCAATGGAAGAAGAGTTGTGAGCCTTTGACGAGCCTGTCGCACCGCCGCAGCCGTCACGTCCCGTTCTTCCGCCCAAGAGTACGATTACATCGTCTTTTTGCGGACATTCTCTTTTAACATTATCTTTAGGAGATGCGCCGATAACAGCACCGATTTCCATTCTCTTAGCTACATAGCCCTCGTCATAAAGCTCTGTAACCTGACCTGTTGCAAGACCTATCTGGTTGCCGTAGCTTGAATATCCGTTAGCTGCACCTGTAGTAATCTTGCTTTGAGGTAATTTAGCATCAAGTGTTTCTTCAAAAGGAGTAGTAGGGTCGCCCGAACCTGTAACACGCATAGCCTGATATACGTATGCTCTGCCTGAAAGCGGGTCACGTATTGCACCGCCGAGACAGGTAGCCGCACCGCCGAAAGGTTCGATTTCAGTCGGGTGGTTGTGAGTTTCGTTTTTAAACTGAACAAGCCATTGCTCTGTTTTTCCGTCAATAACAACGGGCACTTCGATTGAGCAGGCATTGATTTCCTCACTCTCGTCAAGATTGTTTACATAGCCACGCTTTTTGAGTACCTTTGTGCCTATGCAAGCCATATCCATAAGGCAAACAATCTTGTCTCTGTCGCCGTAAACTTCTTTTCTTATGTCAAAATATTGCTCCAAAGCCTTGTTAATAGCGTCGGTATATTTGCCGCTGTCAATCTTGATTTCGTCAAGCTGTGTTGCAAAAGTGGTGTGGCGGCAATGGTCGGACCAATATGTATCGATAACTTTAAGCTCCGTAAGGCTCGGATTTCTGTTTTCGTCATTTTTGAAATAATCTCTTACCCAGCATAAGTCCGCAATGCTCATGGCAAAGCCCATTGATGAATGGTAAGCCTTAATTTCCTCATCACTCATATCGATAAAGCCGTCAATTCTTGCAATATCTGCAGGAACGTCCGATTTAATATCAAGGGACTCCGGCATTTCAAGGCTTGCAACTCTCGATTCAACAGGGTTGATGATGTAGTGTTTGATTTTTTCAAATTCCTCGTCTGTGATGTCGCCCTTAACGGCAATGATTTTTGCACTTTGCACCTCGGGGCGCTCGCCTGCCGTGAGAAGCTGGATACACTGAGCGGCGGAATCGGCTCTTTGGTCGTATTGACCGGGGAGATATTCCGTTGCAAAATATCTGTAATCCTCGGGGATTGAAAGCTCGGTGTAGACATTGTCAAGGTTCGGTTCGGAAAGAATTTGCTTTACGGCGAGGTTAAATTCTTCCTCGGTAAGACCTTGCGCATAATAACGATTGATAATTCTCAAATCTTCAAGAGCGCTTAAGCCTACATTGTCACGCAAATCCGCAAGAGTTTGACCCGCTTCAATGTCGTTTCCTTTTTTCTTCTCAACAAAAATACGAAAAACTTTTGACATATTTATGTTCTCCTTTTACTCATCTTTGAAACTTGATGTATATAAATACTTCTCTATTTTAGCACAAATCAAACGCTTTTCATATAGTAAAATAATATTTTTATATAAAAAATAAATTTAAAACTTTATAAAATTTTAGAAAAGTTTACAAATCGTATTCATTAACACCACAATTTATGCTATAATTGTTATTTGGAAAGATATGACACAGCATTTCATATACACTTTAAATATCACATAGAATTTATTGCGGTATTTTAAAGGGGGAGATAAAAATTTACAGCGTTAATGATGATGAGGTATACGAGGTTGATTTTATGAACCTTGTTGTTGATAAAGCAGACGGGCTTAAAGTTGTTGACTGCGATAATCATTTTTGTGAGTTTACAGGCGTTCACCCGTCGAAAATTAAGCAGGGAAAGCTCTTTCTTCATAACATAATCAAGCCGATTTACAGGGAAGAAATTATGAGGGCGCTTTGCAAGAAAAATTCGCCGTATGTTTACTTTGACGCAGAGTTTATCGATAAGGACAAAAACGAGATTTTTATTCATTGCACAGGTCAAAATTATGAAAATTCAAGCCTTTGCAGGCTCACTCTTGCCGATGTGTCAAAATCGCAGGAACTTCAGCAAAAACTTCGCAAAAAAGCAAAGGAAATGAACTATCTTATCGACCTTGTAACAGGCGGCGTCTGTCTGTTTAAAGTAACGAGCGATATGCATATCGAAGTGCAGTATTTAAACGAGGGTGCGTGCCGTATTTTCGGTACTACGAAGCAGGCGTACACCAACAGAAATTACCGTCTTGACGAGCTTATTCACCCGGAGGATAAAAGCACTGTTTTTCAGGCTATAGGCAAGGCTATGGCGACCGACGGCGAGTGCGATTTGGAGATTAGAACCATAGTACATAAGGGCGAATACAGGTGGTGCAAATTCAATGCCGCAATTCAGCGATACGACGAGGATAATACCCCTATTTTCCACGCTATGATAACCGATATTACGCAGATAAAAGAGGCGGAGGAGTCGGCGGATAAAATGAGCGATATGCTTGTTGAAATGTTTAAAAATCTGCCCGACCCAATCTTTTGCACAAGCACGGACGATATTTGGCAGCTTCAAATTGTCAGTGAGGATTTTATCAAGTTTTTAGGCTTTACACGTTCTCATATTTTTGAGGAACATAAGGGCAGGCTTGATGATTTTGTAAGTGAAAGAGAAGCAAAATTCATTGAAGCGCAGATAAAAAAGCAGATTGCCGACGGTAAAAGCACCACGGTTTCACGCTACAGCGTCAGGACAAAATCGGGCAGATTTCTTGTTGTTGAGGACAGGAGAAAACTTGTCAAACAGGCAGACGGCTCGTATTCTATGATTTGCAGGCTTAAAAATATGACAAATTCATATTCCGAAATGTTTTAGATAAAGTGAGGAAAACGAAGTTTGCCCCTATACTTTTTGAATGTGAATTTGTGCATCGGTCGGTATAAATATACACATAATTATGCATTTTTTAAACGGTTGTGGTTTTCGCAACCGTTTTTGCTTTTTTAATCGACAAGTAGTTCGATTTTTGTATATTATCGAACAGTTTGGTAAATATAACCAAACGCTTTATTAAAATTTTGTTAATAATCACGAAATATTTTTAGGCTTAGTTTATTGAAATTATATATAAATAATATTATAATTATAATGTGTATTACTTTATTACTTTGGGGAATAGGACTATATTACTCAGAGGATTTTCAGGCAAAATGATTGAAAAGGAGATTTGCAAATGAAAAGAAAAAGCAAAAAGCTGCTTAGCGTATTACTTGCGGTTCTTATGGCTGTTACAAGTGTGATACCCGCAGCGTCTGCTTTCGCCGGCGACGGTGTTGAGGGCTATTGGGATATCGAGCTTTTCTATAAAGACACCGATACAATAGTACCGTCGTATGTTGACGAATCGGCAGAAGAAAAGGAAGTATATGTTGAGACTATGAAGGAGGGCCAAAAGCTCAACCTTACATATAAGCTCATCGATACCGAAATGCCTGATAACGGCTATGTTAAATGGTACAGCGATATGCCTACTTTGGTTGACATTGACCAAAACGGCGTTGTTAAGGCATTTGACTCATCAAAGGGTGCGGTAATCCAAAACTGGATTGATAACGAAGTTAAGCCTATTCCGCTTGTAGGTAAGCTTATGGCTACCGTTCTTGAAAAGGCACTCTTTAACGATAAGGTAGATATCGACTCGATGGATACCGAGGCAATTATTGATATTGTTGAGGCTGCATTCGGTTCCGATTCTCCTATCGCAGGTTTAGTCGATTCATATAAGGGCGAACTTATCGATTCTCTTCGTAAGTATCTTAATAACATTAACTCTGTTATTCACGTTGCTCTTTATGATAAAGACGGAAAGGAACTTGATAACGATTCGCTTCGTATCAACGTTGTTAAGAATGACGAGTGGTATGCCGCTTTTCTTCCAAACGGTACTCATATCACAAATAAGTCACAGGTTCCTACTACCGTAGCTGTCGGTTCAACCGTTCAGCTTTCGGCTATCACAACACCTCTTCGTTTGCATTACGGAACAATGTATTCCGTTAAGAGTTCTTCAATCTTTACACAGGGTAAGGTTGTTGCAACTGTAAATGACAGCGGTCTTGTTACGTTTAAAAATAAGGGTAAGGTTACCATTTTGGCGTCGCCCGATACAGACGATATCATTAACGGTATCCTCGGTCTTGTAAATAAATTCTATCAGGTAAGCGGAACGATTGATTCGGATAAGCTGGCGGGCATACTTATAGACTATGTCGGAATTGATATGAACCGAGCGGTTCTTGCGGCAATTCTCGACGCTTGCTTTGCTATTAAAGATATTGTAGGCGGTTCAACTGACCCGGTTCAGCTTACGGCTACGGCAGTTAAGCTTATCAGTAACCTTGTTCTTCAGTTTGCTTATAACGATTCAATCACATTTGAGGTTGTTGATGCTCAACCGCTTGAAAGTTTTGATATTGAGGGCGCCAATACCGTTCAGGAAGGCTCGCAAATTCAGCTTTCAATCACAAATATTCAGCCGACAACAGGTGACACCTCCGATATTACTTGGACATCATCTAATCCTGAAATCGCTTCTGTTGACCCGGTAACAGGTACTATTACCGGCAGAGACGCAGGCGGTTCATTGGGCAGTCTTTCATCTCAAAAATGTACTATCACTGCCACCTCGGCGGCTAACGGCGTTACAAGGGAAATTCAGCTTACCGTAACGGGTAAAACAGGTAAATATCTGTCCGACGTTGAGATAACTGGTACGAATTATCTTGAAATGGGGCAGGAAACCGACCTTTCGTATCAGGTATTTCCAAAGCGTGTTGCTGAAAGTAATAATCTCTACGTCACTTGGGGTATGGTAACGGGTGAAGATGAAGACGGCAACACAACTTACTCTTGGGCTACCGATGATGCTCCGGCTACCGACGGCAGAGGTCAAATTGACAAAACAGGTCATTACAAAGTAGTGTCCGGCGGTAACTCAACCGTAGTTTTGAAAGCACAGACCGGTTATTACCTTTCAAGCAGTAAATTTTATGAAATCTCCTCTAAAACAGCAACATTTGATATGTCAAACGGCATACCTGTTGAAAATATTACAATAAGTGTTGATGATGCTCTCGGTATTGCAAGCAGTATCAACAAAACGACAGATGTCAATGTAGGCGACAGAACATATAAATATGTGTCTATTAAAGCGGGTACTCAGTATGCCGGCTTAGGCGCTCAGCTTTCGGCAACCGTTGAGCCGGAGAACGCTTCAAACAAAAACCTTACTTGGGTAGTTGATAACAGCTATTATTCACAGAATATTTCCGATGATACCCATACAATTAAGGTTAAGCAAAAGGAAGGTCACGAAAACGCAGATTCATTTAATATTTATGCGGTTTCTGCCGACGGCAAGACGAAATCAAACGAGATTACGGTCACCGTTGCTAAGAACACAACCAAATCAAACACAATTGATGAGGATTCGTATTCGTTAACAAGAGGTCAAACGGTTGACGCTACTCATACAATGGATTTCAGCGGTGCCGACGGTACATATTCCGCTTGCTATAAATGTAATTGGTATTCAAGCGATGAAAACGTATTCACTGTTGAAACAAAGAACAATGATAACAGAGACGCAACAATAACTGGTGTTGACGTAGGTACTGCTACTCTTTACTGCGTATCTGCTGACGGCGGTTATGTTGACACGGCTCAGGTTACGGTATATCCCGATAAGGATTATCTTAAGAATATAGTTTCTCTTTGCGATTCAACAACTGTTTTGGCAACAGATGAAAACTCAGAGCAATATGATAATTATTGCGGTTCGCTTGACCTTGCATACTATGTTCTTTACGATTCACCTATGGCAAGTCAGGACACTTGTGACACATATGCATCTCAGCTTCTTTATGATTTCTATAAGCTCGGCGGTTTTGTAGGAATTTTGGGTGTAGATATTTTAGGAACAAACAAAACACCGCTTTCAAACAATCACGTAACGGTTAAAGTTCCTGCTATGGGTATCTATACTAATTATAAATATGATTTTGATATGCAATTAAAGCCGGAAAACGCAATGTATAACAGCATTAATTGGACATCATCAAATCCAAACATTACTATTGATAAAAACGGTATTGCAAGACCTACAAAAAATGAGGCTTGCTCTGCTATGATTACTTGTACGGTTACCGACTATATGGGTACAAAGACAAGTACAAACGCATTTGTCACATTTGCAAAAGTTCCGGCAACAGGCGTTTCACTTAATACCGACACTATCGAGGGCGGTAAGATTGGCGAAACTCAAACACTTACGGCTACGGTTACTCCTAAGGGCACACCGGGTATCGGCGCAAGCTGTACCGACGTTTACTGGTCATCAAGCGATGAAAATATTGCAACGGTTGACCAAAACGGTGTTGTTACCTTTAAAGAGGGCGGCGATTGCGTAATCACCTGCCAAACTTATGACGGCGGTTATGAGGCAAAATGTAACGTAAATGTTGTAACTAACTATACGGAACTTGAAAATCTTGTTAAATCATATAAAGACCAGCAACTCAATCAGGTAAACTATTATCCAGACAGTTGGGAAACATATCAGAATGCTTTGAATAAGGCACAGGATATGATTGATAAGGGCGGTTATTCACAGGCTCAGGTTAATGCAATGGTAACAGAACTTGAGGAAGCGTTTAACGGTCTTGTTAAGTATAATTACATTCAAAAGATTGAGCTTTATCTTGACGGCGAGCCTACTAAGGACTTCTATCAGTATGATCTTAGCGTGCTCAAAGACGGTATCAGTTATAAGAATGCCGTACTTGACCTTAACGTAAGGCTTTATCCTAATAACGGCTCATATAAATCTGTTACTTGGGAGTCATCTAATGAGCTTATCAGCGTAACTCAGGACGGTAAATGTACTCCTACTCAAAACAAATCTTGCTACGGCTTGATTACATGTACTGTTGAGGACCATTTCGGCAATAAGTATCAGGATACTGTTTGGGTATCATATGCATTCAATCCTGTAACAGAAGTTGTTGTAAGCCCGTCAAGCATTGCCGGCGCACTCGGCACAACTGCTCAGCTTTCTAAGACTATTAAGCCTGAGGGTTCAAGCCTTCCGCCTCATATCGGCAAGGCAAGTATTCAAGACGTTTATTGGGAATCCGATGATGAAAGTATTGCAACAGTTGACGAAAACGGTCTTGTAACATTCGTTTCAGCCGGTGCAACAACTGTTCGCTGCGTATCGTATGACGGCGGTATTTACGGCGAATGTCACGTATCCTCCGACGGTGACCGTACGGCACTTAAAGCGGCGGTCGACGAATATAAGGATATTGATTATAAGGACTATGCTTACAGCTACGGTCAGGCGTTCAAGTCGGCATATGATGCGGCAAATGACGCACTTACAGACGATACATTAACTCAGGATAATATTGATGAAATAACAGCGGCTCTTATTGCTGCTCACGATGCTATGATTGAGCATCCGTATGTTCACGTAACAGGCGCTGATATCACTTATCAAACTGCCGCTAAACCGCTTATCGGCGGATACAAAGATGTTGAAAGCGGAACAATCGGAGATAACAATTCAATTTCCGTAAACCTTTCAAGCGATAAGTATTCAAATTATAATGATTATAATAAGATTACTTTAACTTCGGCAGCTCTTCCGTCAGGCGCAATGTATAAGACGGCTGAATGGAGTGTTGTTGATTCAAGCGGAGTAGATACTTCAATTAATGACCAAACAATTACGGTTCAGCCTAAGAGCAGAAACAGCGGCGGCTGGGCTAAGGTTAAGATGACGTACACCGATGAGTACGGCAGAACATTTGAAAGAACAATTAATGTTACTATGAGTGATAAAATCACTACAGGATTTGACATTAAGGAATCGGCTCTTACTTATTATGTAACCGATAATGAAACTCAGCTTGAATATACTCTTTCCGGTTCACCTGAATTTTCAAATATCACTTGGACCTCAAGCAACGAGGATGCTGTAAAGGTATCTCAGGACGGCAAACTTACCTTTGTTGAAAAGGGTGAGGCTGTAATTACAGGTACAACATTTGACGGCGGCTTTACAGATAAGGTTAAGGTTACTGTTTTGACAGACTTTAACGCTCTTGCCGCAAAGCAGAATGAGTATAATTCTCTTATCGAAGAGGTTAAGGACTCATATACATATACTAAGGCAAGCCTTGATGTATTGAGTGCCGCAGTGGCTGAAGCTAAGACAATGATTGACGAGGGCAAGGCTACTCAGGCTGAAGCAGACGCAATGCTTAAAAAGCTTAACGACGCTTATAATTCACTTGTTCTTTATGTTGCAACCGAGGGTGTAGAAATCGGTTATTATGAGGAAACAGGCGTAACCAATCCAAATCCGGGTTACTTCCGTTATACAGGTTCGTTCTTAAACGGTAAGAGTATCAGCCTTATCGCAAACGAACAGCCTAAGGATTCTATTTATAAGTCAATTGAATGGACTTCATCAAATGACAAGGTATCTGTAAGCGAAAGCGGTGTTGTAACAAATAATTCCGCAACCGCAGAAGCTGCCCAAATCACTTGCAAGATTACAAATGAAAAGGATGAAACTTATTCATCAACCGTAACGGTTACATTTGTAAGATACGGTGTAACAGGTATCAGCTTTGCTGATGAAAAGGTATTCGGTGCTCCTGCACAGACAGTTACTCTTTCACCTAAATTTGAAATCGGCGGAAGCCTTTCGGTAATCAAGGACTGCACATACGTATCCGATAATAAAGATGTTGCAACAGTAGATGATAACGGCGTTGTTACATTTATTTCTCAGGGTTGTGCAAACATTACGGCTACTGCTAAAGACGGCGGTTATACAGCTACAATTAAAGCATATACAACTTGGGATACAACTGCACTTAAAGCGGCTATTGACGAAGCTGATAAGATTACCCCTACAGATTATGAGGTATCTTATGCAAACGCATTTACCGCAGCGCTTGATAAGGCTAACAAGGTTTATGCAAATATGGAGGCTTCTCAGACAGAGATTGATGAGGCTTGTGAGGCACTTGTAGCAGCAACAAATGCGCTTGAAGGTCACGAATTTATCGTACCTGAAATCAATGTTAAAAACGGCGATACCGTTCTTGACGAAACAGCGCTTGTTCAGGTTCCGGAAGATACTCAAAAGACTACGCTTTCTCTTGCACTTAATGACGGCGCAATGGTTAAATCAACCGATATATCCGTAAGTGATCAAAACGGTGTAAATGTTACTGTAAGCGGTAATGACATCAATGTTACAAAGACTGCTGATACAGGTTCGTTTAAGCTTGCTGTTAAGGTTGTTGACGAATGGGGCAGAGAATACAATAAGGAATATACAATTAATGTTATTAATATTGTTATTCCTGTTACCTCGCTTGAACTTACTGTTGACGGCAATGCCGTAACAGACGGCAAGTACACTGCAAGCGCAGGCGGAAGATACAGTAAGTTTACAGGTGTAACGGTAGGCTATATTCCTACTCCTGCCGATGCAAACGCTATTACTTCGGTAACATATACCGCAGATAATGCTACGAATTTTGAAATTGATTCAAACGGTAAACTTACGCTTACAGGTTTAGGAAAGATCAGTGTACTTTCTCAACTTACAACTAACGTAACGGTTACAGTTACAAATGCCGACGGTTCAACCGCACAATCAACATTTAAGTTCGCACTTACAAGAGCATAATAGGAGGCACATATGAATAAAAGGATTAAAAAATGTTTATCTGTGCTTCTTGCAACAGTTTTGGCTACAGGCTGCCTTTCGGCAGCCGTGGCCTATGCCGATGATAATGTTGAGATTAACGAGGCAAATTTCACAGACGCAAATTTCAGAACATACGTATCTGAAAAATATGATACAGACCACAACGGATATTTAAGCCCGGAGGAGAGAAACGTAACAATCATTTCTCTTTCAAATAATGATATTAAAACTCTTAAAGGCATTGAATATTTCACAAGTGTTGAAAAACTTCGTGTAGGTAATATTAAGCTTGAAGAGCTTGACGTATCGGCGCTTAAAAATTTGACAGACCTTACCTGTCAGGGCAATAAACTTCAAACTCTTGATTTGACTAATAACAATAAGCTTCAAACACTTAACTGTGCGAGAAATCAGCTTACAACGATTAATCTTATATCAAGTTCACTGTTAAATCTTGACTGTCATTCAAACAAAATAACAAGTCTTGATTTATCATTGGTTACTAATCTTCAAAAATTGATATGCTATCAAAACGAGCTTTCAAATATTGACCTTACTGCAAATACAAAGCTTCAAACGCTTAATTGCACATACAATCATTTGACTTCGCTTGATTTGAGCAAAAATACTCTTCTTAAAGATATAACAAATGCGATGATAGGTAATCAAACAGTCAGCCTTAAAGCAACATTCCAAGGCTCAACAATTCTCATTCCGTTTACTAATCACGGTCTCGACCCGTCAAATTACGTTTCAAGCACACTTGAAGATTACGGCGACGGCTCAGGCTTCAATTTTGAAAGCTTTGTTGCTTATAATGTGAATGAGATTGACAGCGGTATTGTTTACTATTGTAATACCAAGCTTGCAGGAAGCGAAAATATGAAGGTTGACGTTACCGTTTCAAGAGATTTCCATCAGGTCGATTTTTATACCGACAGTGAGCATACTTCGCTTATCGGTAGAGGTTTTGCAAATGACGGTCAGTCGGTAACTGCACCTGAAATTAAAAATCCGCCGCAGTGCAAGGCGCTTGACACGTGGAGCGATTCGCTTGACAACGTAACCGAGGATAAGAGCATTTATGCTAATTGGAAGGACGCTCATACATACAGCCTTTCATCTTTCTCAGGTGATACGGCAACAGTTAAGTGCTCCGTTTGCGGTGACACATTTACTTTAAGCTTTATTAACGCAGTCAACTCAAAGAAAGGTGACGAAAAGTACAGCTCGTATCTTGACGTTACAAAAGACAGCGTAATCAATGCAAAGGATTATGCTCTTCTTAATAAAATGAAATAATTTGATTTTATAAAACCGAAAGCCATCTCGTTTGAAAGTGCCTTTTAATAAAGGTGTCTCAATGAGATGGCTTTTGTAATTTAATTAAGTATTAATTTTTGTGCTCGTTCGGTATTTCTTGAATGCTCAGATGCGACCGACGGCCGCCTGCTTTTTTATATCATAAAATTATTTACTATTTATTCGTTTTGTGTTATTATAAAATCAGCGAAATTATACTCAATTTTATTATTTTTAAGGGGATATCATTATGAAAGATTGGTACAAGGAATTAGTAGTTTATCAAATATGGCCTCGTTCGTTTTGCGACGGCAACGGTGACGGAATAGGCGACCTTGAAGGTGTGCTCTCAAAGCTTGATTATTTGCAGGATTTGGGAATAAACTGTATTTGGTTTTCACCGCTTTATCCGTCACCTAATGCAGACTTTGGCTATGACATTGCCGATTACCGTAATATACATAAGGAATACGGCAATCTCGACTTGTTTAAGCAGGTGCTCGACGGCGCACATAAGCGTGGAATGAAAGTCATTATGGACCTTGTTGTTAATCATACGTCCGATGAGCACGAATGGTTTATTAAGTCAAAAGACCCGTCATCGCCTTATCACGATTATTATTTTTGGCGCAAGGGCAGGCTCGGCGGTAAGCTTCCTCCTAACAATTGGCTTTCCTGCTTTGAGGGCAAGGCTTGGGAAAAGGACGAAAAAAGCGGAGAATATTATCTTCACGTATTTGCCAAAAAACAACCCGACCTTAACCACGATAACCCAAAGGTAAGGCAAGAGGTTAAGGATATAATGAAATTCTGGCTTGATATGGGCGTTGACGGTTTCAGAGAGGACGTTATAACGTTTATTTCCAAAAGACCGGGGCTTCCCGACGGTTTTCCTCTCCCTATCGGCTGCGGAATTGAGCATTATATGGACGGTCCCAATATTCATAAATATTTGAAGGAATACAGAGAGGTAACCGATAAATACGATTGCTTTACAGTCGGCGAAGCACCCATGATGACGCCGGATAATGCACTTAAATATGTTGACGAAAGACATAAGGAACTTGATATGATGTTCCATTTTCAGCATATCGAAGCAGACGCATTTTTGATAGATTTTCTGCAGACTAAGTTTAGGCTCAAAGAGATGAAAAAAGCCTTTACCACTTGGCAAAATAAGCTAAACGGCAGGGCTTGGAATACCCTTTATATTGAAAATCACGACCACCCGAGGATTATCAGCCGTTACGGAAGTGAAAAATACCGTGTTCAGTCGGGCAAAATGCTTGCTAATATGTATATGCTCCAGCAGGGAACACCGTTTGTTTATCAAGGTCAGGAACTCGGTATGCTCAACACCCGCCTTAATTCCATTGACGATTACGTTGACTGTTTCGTAAAAAATAATTATGACGTTGCAATTAATAAACTTCATATGAATAAGGAAAAGGCTTTTGAATTTGCCGTTAAATCAACAAGAGATAATTCACGTACTCCTGTTCAGTGGGATGACAGTGAAAACGCAGGATTTACTACCGGTACGCCGTGGTTCCCTGTTAATAAAAACTATAAAGAAATTAATGCAAAAGCCGAAATGGCAGACCCGGATTCTATTTATAACCATTATAAAAAGCTCATTAAGTTTAAGAAAGAAAACGAAGTCGCAAAATGGGGCGATTATAAGGAATATTATAAAAATTCCGATAAACTTTATGTTTATTCACGTTCGTATAACGGCAAAAGTATTTTGGTTATCAATTCGTTTTCAGATGAACGTGTGCCGTTTGAAGCGCCGAAAGGATTTGACCTTGAAAAGGGAACGCCTATTCTTTGCAATTATGAAAATAATTTCGTTCAGGGCAACGGTTTTAAACTCAGACCTTACGAAACAAGAGTATATACTTTTGAATAATCTTAAGAATTTTGAAAGTTAATATTAAAGCAAAAAATCCTCTTTTGATTTATATTTTAATAAGTCAAAGGAGGTTTTTATTTATGGTAAGGAAGAAAATATCAAAATTAATGTTCAGCTTTGTGATGATAATAGTATTATTAATTTCGGCTGTTTCAATTGCGCAAAGGTCGATTGATGACAATAGGGTGGCTTATTCGGGTTCGGGCGAGATAAGTGATGAGGACAAAAACATTTCAGCTAAAAAAATGATTGAAGATTATGCGAATGAAAACGGATACACATCGGACGATTATCCCCAAAGCCTTGTCGATATGCTTGAAAGAAATAAGGAGACAAAGGAATTTGTGCTCAATTATCCTAAATATAAGGACAAGGATTTCAAAATTAATATGAAAGAGTACAAAAACTGCACGAGTGTTCCTCTTTTTATGCAATGGGATATCAGGTGGGGTTATAAAATTTACGGCGACGACGTGGCAGGTTTGACAGCTTGCGGACCTACCTGTCTTTCAATGGTGGCGGTTTATCTTTTGCATGATACGAAATATTCACCCGATTATATGATTGATTGGGCAGATAAAAACGGCTATTGTGTTGACGGCGGCGGTTCGCTTTGGACACTTATGAGTGAGGGTGCAGAAAAGCTCGGCATTGATTCAACCGAGCTTCCGCTTGACAAACAAAGAGTGATTAATAATCTTGAGGTTGGCAACCCTGTTGTTTGCATAATGGGACCGGGGGATTTCACCAAAAAAGGTCATTTTATCGTAATGACGGGTATAGAGGACGGCAAGATAAAAAT
Source organism: uncultured Clostridia bacterium (assembly GCA_945874765.1). Lineage (GTDB taxonomy): Bacteria > Bacillota > Clostridia > Oscillospirales > Acutalibacteraceae > Eubacterium_R. The sequence goes on along the minus strand of CAMCHQ010000007.1, from coordinate 105,146 downwards.
TAACGATCCGAACAGTTTTGAAAATTCAAATAAGCTGTGGGATTTTGATGATATATCGTCTCAAATTAATAATTTGTGGGCAATGCGTGTGTAGAAAAATTTTTTCCTTATGCCGTTTGATTTTATGGTAGACAAATTGTTTTTTGGTGCTATAATCTTTGCAGATTTAGAAATAAGGAGGCGAAATATATGGACAGTTGTGATAATCGAAGTATCTTTGGCGATGGGCAGGATTTGAAAATTGCAAATGTCTTTATGATTTCGCTTTAATATATTTAAGCCTTTCCATCGTAGGAGAATGTCACAACTATTTAATTGATTGTGTATTTTGCACGATGGATTTTTTATACCCATTTTTGGGAGAACGGAGGCTGAAATGGAATTTGATTTAAAAGCAAATAAGCTTATTGATGAGATTGTTTCTGTTATCAGAAGCAATTTGGATAAAGACAAATTATTAGAAAAGCTTGATGACTACCATGCAAACGATATAGCGCAAAGCTTGGAATATTTAACCAAAGAAGAACGTTTGTCACTTTATGATATTTTGGGCGACGAATGGGTTTCTGAAATTCTCTCTTATGTTGAAGAGCCGCAGCAGTATATTAACGAGCTTGGTGTTGAAAAACTTGCCGATATCATTAACGAAATGGATTCCGACGACGCTGCCGATTTGCTTGAAAAGGTTGATGACAGTGTTAAAGAAAAACTTCGTGCAAGTCTTGATGATGACGTTAAGGCGGATATTCAGCTTATCAATTCTTATGACGAGGACGAAGTCGGCAGTTTAATTACAACTAATTATATTTGCATTTCAAAAACGCTTGATATTCGTGGGGCTATGCACGAGCTTATTAGGCAGGCAGGGGATAATGACAATATTTCCACCATTTATGTTGTTGACGAAAACGGAAAATTCAGCGGTGCCATTGATTTGAAAGATTTGATTATAGCAAGGCAGAGTGACACGCTTGATTCCATAATTATTTATTCTTATCCTTATTTTTATGCCGATGAAAAAATATCCGAAAGTATTGAAAAAATCAAGGATTACGCCGAAGATTCGTTGCCGGTTTTAAACAGAAACAACGAAATTATAGGTATCATCACGGCTCAGGACGTTGTTGAGGCGGTTGATGATGAGATGGGTGAGGACTATGCTAAGCTTGCCGGTTTGACTGCCGAGGAGGATTTGCAGGAAACAACAGCGCAGAGTATCAAAAAGCGTTTGCCTTGGCTTGTAATTCTTCTTGTTTTGGGTATGGGCGTTTCCGCAGTAGTCGGTGCATTTGAAAATGTTGTTGCGATTTTGCCGATTGTCATTTGCTTTCAGTCGCTTATTCTCGATATGGCAGGCAATGTCGGAACGCAGTCGCTTGCCGTTACAATTCGTGTTTTAATGGATGAAGAGCTGACACCTAAGGATAAGCTGAAATTAGTGTTTAAAGAGGCGAAGGTCGGTTTCAGCAACGGCTTTTTGCTCGGTATTTTAGCGGTAATATTCCTTGGTTTGTATGTTTTCCTTTATAAGGGATATGATATTAAACACGCATTTTTGATTTCGCTTTGCGTCGGGGTATCGCTTCTTCTTGCAATGATTGTTTCAAGTCTTGTCGGAACTCTTGTGCCGATATTCTTTAAAAAGATTAAAGTTGACCCCGCCGTAGCTTCCGGTCCGCTTATCACGACTGTCAATGACTTGGTTGCAGTTGTTATTTATTACGGTCTTGCGTGGGTATTTTTAATCCAAACAATGCATATCGTCGGTTGAAATAATTAACATTTTGTGTAAATTTGTTGTCTTTTTGCACAAAGAGTTATAAACTAATTTGTACGATATGTCGATTTTACGGCAAAATGTTGCAATTTATCTTGTTATATGTCAAAATAGAATCCTAATTATTTTTTGCGCTTTATTAATTAATAGGAGTAAAACCAAAATGGACAGAAGAATTAAAAGGACACGCACAGCCGTGTTTAATGCCGTTCTTGACCTTATGGTCGAAAAGGACACAAGTAAGATTACTGTTCTTGAACTTTGCAAGCGTGCGGATATTAATAAAAGCACGTTTTATTTGCATTACAAAAGTATGGACGATTGCTTGCAAAATTGTTTCCAAATCATTATGAATGGCATTATTGACATTTCAAAAAAAATCAATTACAACGAAATTAAGCACAATCCCCAACCTGCCGTTGACAAACTTCTTGACGAGGTAGAGAAAAATATTGAATATCTTTCAAAGTTCAAGTCAAGCAGTATTTGTGCACCGGCAATTAAGATGCTTAAAGAAAATCTTGTTTCATCTATTTCTCAAAGCAACGGCTTCACTATTGAGGAAAATTATTTTGAGGTTTCAACCATTACCTTTGCTGTTGCCGGCTGTATCGACGCTCTTATTGAGCCGCTTCCCGTTTTTGATAAGGAAGATCTCGGAAGAGTAATCGTCGCAATGCTCAAATCATCAAAGGAATAAATGGAAAAAATTAAAAGGAAACCAAATAGACTTAAAAATTACGATTATTCGCAAAGCGGGGCATATTTTATAACCGTATGTACCTGTGAGCGAAAGCCGATATTATCACGTATTGACGTAGGGGCGAACGCAGTTCGCCCCTACGATAAGTCGTATAATTAAGCAATTCAAAGGTTCAATAACCAAACACCTCAGTTGTTCTGTTTGGCAAAAAGGATTTTATGACCATATAATTCGGGACGATAATGATTATCAAACGAAATGGAAATATATTGACGAAAATCCGATTAAATGGGCAGAAGATGAATTATATCAACAATAAGCAAGGTACAACGGTGCCTTGCTTTTTTTATAAATTATTTGACATATGTCATATATATCGTGTATAATTAAAACATTGAAGTTTTAATTAAGGAGCGCTTATGGCAAGACCAAAAAAATCGAGAACGGTTTGCTTTGAACCCAATATCACGGAATTTGTGAAAATAAAAAACAATAAAGAATTTGTCGAATTGACTGTTGACGAATATGAAACGTTGCGACTGATTGATTATATGGGGCTTACTCAACTTGAATGTGCCCTTCAAATGCAGGTTGCACGTTCAACCATTGCGTCCATTTACGAAAATGCAAGGTATAAGATTTCGGATTCTCTTGTCAACGGCAAATCAATTAAAATAGGCGGCGGAGATTATAATCTTTGCGCAAACAGAAAACATTGCTGCGGCAAATGCGGTACTAACACGTGCGGCAGATGCAATCACGGTGCTTGCGAAAGGTGCACCGGAGTATTCCACCCCAAAGGACAGGAATGCGATTTTTTAAATTGAACAAAACAAAAAGCACGGAGTTAAAATTCCGTGCTTTCTTTATTATATAAATCTTTGATTTCTACGTTTAAAACTTTTGATAATGCTAAAAGTTCAATATCCGTTACAGTTCTCGAACCGTCCTCAATTCTGGAAACCGAGCCACGGCAAATATAAACGCCTAAAAGTTCAAGTCTGTTAGATAATTCCTGCTGGCTTAATTTATGATTTTTCCTGTATTTTTTGACATTTTCACCGATTAAATTCATTTTTTCGCCGTCTATTATTCGTGCCATTACCAATCTCCCAACATATATTGTCTTGACATAGGACAATATATATTTTATGATAAGACCGAAAAAATTATGTCCTATCATAAGACAAAACTAAAATTATGGAATTTTAAAGAGTGATGAGATGAAAACGAATAATAAAAAAGAAATCCTGATACTTGTATCTTTGTTTCTTTTGGTGTTCATTTTGGCAATAGTATATGTTAAATTTTTATAGGAAACACCGTAAATGTAAAAGGGCACGAACTTTATTTGTTCGTGCTCTTTGCTTTTTTTGTTTATATGAAATTGTTAAAGCTGGTCTGCGATTGTGTAAATCATTTCCTTTGTCTTTTCCCAGCCGAGGCAAGGGTCGGTAATTGACTTTCCGTAAACGCCGTCTTCAACCTTTTGGTTGCCGTCCTCGATATAAGATTCAACCATAAAGCCTTTAACCATATTTTTAATATCGTCGCTGTGGCGCATTGAGTGGAGAACCTCATTCGCAATTCTAACCTGTTCAAGATATTTCTTGCCTGAGTTTGAATGGTTCGTATCAACAATAACAGCCGGATTTTTGTAATTTCCTGTGCAATATGCGTCGTGAAGCTGCCTTAAATCCTCGTAGTGATAGTTGGCGTGGTTGTTGCCGTGCTTACTTACACTGCCTCTGAGAATTGCATGTGCAAGTTCGTTGCCCTTTGATTCAACTTCCCAGCCTCTGTAAAGGAATGTGTGGTCACCCTGAGCAGCTTTGATAGAATTAAGCATAATTGAAAGGTCGCCGCTTGTCGGGTTTTTCATACCTACCGGAATGTCAAGACCTGACGATACAAGTCTGTGCTCTTGATTTTCAACACTTCTTGCACCTACTGCAACGTATGAAAGAAGGTCTGAAAGATATCTGTGATTTTCAGGATAAAGCATTTCGTCCGCACAAGTTAAGCCTGTCTGCTCAATAGCGTTTTTGTGAAGCGCACGAATAGCTTTGATACCCTCAAGCATATCGGGCTTCTTGTCAGGGTCCGGCTGGTGAAGCATACCCTTGTAGCCTGCGCCCGTTGTTCTCGGCTTACCTGTGTAAATTCTCGGGATAATTAAAATTTTGTCCTCAACGTCAGTCTGAACTACTGCAAGGCGGTGGATGTAGTCAAGAACAGCATCGTGCCTGTCAGCAGAGCAAGGACCGATAATGAGCAAAAACTTATCACTTTCACCTTTGAAAACTTTTGCGATTTCCTTATCTCTTTTAGCTTTAATCTCCTCTGCCTCTTTTGAAAGCGGCATTTCTTTTTTTATCTCCTGCGGAACAGGAAGTTTTCTTTTGAAATTGGTATTTGTCATCATATCCATAGTTTTGTCCTCCGATAATAACTATTATAGTTGACAATTTGAATTTGTCAACTTTCAGTTACGATTTAGCACTTAAAAGCGTAACGCTTTTAAGCGCTAAAGTATTATGCTCAAATTATACCAAATAGAGTATTGTTTGTCAATAGCAAAATAAAATAGATTTTATTCTTGACAACGGTACGAAATCGTACTATACTATCAACAGTACGAAATCGTACCGAAAGGGTGAGCGATTAATGGAAAGAATAAAGATTAATAAGATATATGACGCTGTAAAAAAAGTGAACCGTGCATATGAAATTTGGGCAGCGAAGCACGGCTTAACGCTTTATGAAATGCAGATTTATTATGTGATTGTCGAAAACGGAGGCGGTGCAATAACTCAAAAGGACTTGTGTACTCAGCTTGACGCACCGAAAACTTCAATTAACAGCATTATTAAAAAACAGCTTAAAACAAACAGAATAGAAATGAGCGTAAATCCTCTTAACAAAAGGGAAAAAGTGATTACTCTTACAAAAGAGGGGGAAAAGTTTGCAAACAATTTGGTTTTGCCGCTTTTTGAGTATGAAAATGAGATTGTGTCAAAAATTGATGAAAAAGAACTTGAAATCGCCGTTAAAGTTGAAAATGATTTTGCAAACGGACTGATTGAAAAAGTAAATGATGAATAACGTTGTTAAAATTGACGGCAAATGAGTTATAAACATAACAAAACAGTAAAATGAGAGGTTAATGTGGACAAAGAAAAAAGACTTAAATTAGAACATAAAATAACATTTCCGTGGCTTATAGGCTTTGCGCTTCCGACTATTTTTTCAAGCGTGTTTTCAAGCCTTTATTCAACGGTTGACGGAATATTTGTCGCAAGGTGGGTTAATACCGACGCATTGTCGGCAATAAATATAACAATGCCGCTTATATATCTTTCAACGGCACTCGGAATGATGTTCGGCACCGGCGGCAATGCACTTGTGTCACGTAAAATAGGTGAGGGTAAAAGGCAGGAAGCGAGAGAGGATTTTTCACTTTTAATGCTTGTTGCATTTCTTTTCAGCGTTGTTCTTGCAATACTCTGCTTTATATTTTTAAATCCATTGTGTAAATTTTTAGGCTCGAACGATGAACTTTTGGTTTATTGCAGGCAATATATGATTCCTGTGCTTTTTACGGTTCCATTTGCCGTTTTCGGTATGGTTTTTCAGTTAAGCTTTATTACGGTAGGCAAAGCGGGGCTTGGTGCGGCGCTTAATGTTATGGGCGGCGTGCTCAACATTGTACTCGATTGGCTTTTTATATCCGTATTCGATTGGGGGCTTGCAGGTGCGGCAATTGCAACAGGTCTCGGCTATGCATTACCGTCGGTTGTCGGCGTTATATGGTTTTGCGTAAACAGACATCAGGTTATATATGTTGTTCGTCCTAAGTGGAGATTTAAAACTATTTTAAACAGTTGTGTCAACGGCTCGTCTGAAATGGTCAGCGTTTTGGCATTCAGCGTTGTAACTATTCTGTTTAACAGAATTTTAATGAGTATAGCAGGCTCAAACGGTGTTGCTTCGCTTAGTATTATTTGGTATGCGCAAGGTCTTTTCGGCGGACTTTTCAGGGGATATATTAACGGTATTTCTTCTGTCGTAAGCTATAATTTCGGAAAGCAGGATAAAAAAAGACTGTCAAAACTATTCAAAATCAGCGTAATTTTGCTCGGAGCCACGGCAATAGTTGTTATGATTGTAAGCTTCTTGGGTTCGCCGTATATTGTTGATTTCTTTGCAAAGGGCAATCGTGAGGTTGCAGAGATTTCTCTTCACGGCTTTAAAATAGTTGCGATAAGTTTTATTATGATGGCATACAACATTTTCGCTTCCGGCTGGTTTACCGCACTTAATGACGGCAAAACATTTTATTTTATAATAACTTGTGCCGCACCTGACGAATCGTTTACAAAAACAATGATTGAGTCGCTTCGTGGCTTCACCTGCTGTGTGCCAAACAGTATTGAAGGCGGAACGGTTTTGGGTGTAAATGCAAGCGCCGTGGGCGATATCAGGCAAAGCGACGCAATGCTCAAAGCTTATGAAATGGGAAAAAGAATTAAGTAAAAATACAAAAGAAAACGTCACACTTCAAAAAATGTGTGACGTTTTTTATATGAATATCTTTATTTTTGCTTCGCTATCATTATTATTAATTTCAATTTTGCCGTTATATTTGTTGACAATTGCGACTGCTTTTTTTAATTTGCTTTTCTCTGATTTGCCGTAAAATGCGAGATTTATAAATAAAGTACTGTTTACACTTTTGCAAATAAGGTCAATGCTGTTATCTTTTGTGTTTTTAATTGCCAAATTAAAAAGTGTGTCAAAAATAATGCAAAGTTCCTCACCGCTCGGCTTTAAATCGTCATTTGCAACGTTTGCCTTGCAATTAAGCGTAACTTTATTTTCTTCGCACTTATTGTTTTCAAAAAGGAGAATACTGTTGATTATATAATTTGCGCAAAAGTTTTTGGGAATTATTCCTTCAAGCCTGCTTTCCCTGCCGGAAAGAAAATCCCTTGCCGCTTTACTGTCGCCTTTTTGAAGGAGCATATCAACCGTGAAGTTTTGATTTATAACGTCGTGCCTGAGTTTTCTCAGACGTTTGTTATTTTCACATTCGGCTAAAATATTTCTGATTTCAAGCGCTTCGTTTTCTTTTTTGAGCTTGATATTTTGAATTATCAACACGCCTGCAATAATTAAAAATAATGCGGCAATCAAAATGAAAATTATTATATACTTCAATTATTGCCACATCGCTTTCTTTTCCAAATAAGCATAGTAAATATCTGAAAATTCCTTGTATTTTGCCCTCGGGATAGGAATAATCATTCCGTTTTTAAGCGCAATCGTTTTATCGCTTTTATTAAGCCTTTCTATTTTGTCAAGGTTTACAATGTAACTTCTGTGACAGGCATAAAAATTTTGAGGAAGCGACAAAGCAAATGAATTAATCCCTTTTGAAACGGTGATATTTTCTTTATTTTCGAGATAAAAAACGGTATTTTTCTTTTGCGCTTCAAGGCAGATAATCTCATCAAAATATACGGTTTTTGCGCCTATTTCAATCGTCTTTTCAGTATCGTTTCCGATTTGGCTGATTGCTTTATCAAGCGCTTTTTCAAGCTTCTCAATCCAGTCGCTTCTCTTATAAACAAAATAAGTGAAATCGGTTTCGCAAATATCAGCCGCCTGTTCAAGAAACGCAGTCATATAAATGATTTTAGTTGAAGAGTTTTGGATATGTGCCTTTTTTGCAATGTCAATTCCGTTGGTGTTTTCGTCAATGCAGATATCAAGCACCAAAATGTCGATTTCTTCGTCAAAGTTTTCAAATCAGGTTTTCATCTCGTGCTCATTGGTAAATTTGAAAATGTGCACGTTTTCTTTTCTTTGGTCGAAATAATTTTGAATAACCGAAACTGCCGCTTGTAAATATGTTTTATTGTCGTCGCAAATAACAATATTTAACATAACATTATACTCCTCAATAATTTCTGCTATCAATTTTAGTATAATATATTCATAAAATTAAATCAATAAACAATACATAAAAAATAGTCGAAAAACGCTCAAAAATGACGTTTCGTGACAACAACGGTTATATTCGTACAAAATCACTTGTATTAAATTTATAATTATGTTATATTTAATCCACCTTAATAAAGCGCATTGTTTGGAGTATTTTATAAATTGAATGAGAAACAATGACAGAAAAGCAGTTTAAAGTTCGTCTTTAGGCTGCTTTTCTGTTTGCCTAAAAAGATATACTGTGATATAATGCTCAAAGGTGATATTATGTTAGAACTTAAAAATATTAAAGAAAATAAGGAATATATTAAAAGGGCAAGAACACTTTATAACTCGGCTTTTCCAAGTGCTGAGCGTGTACCGTTTGATATTTTGCTTTTTAAAGCAAGAGGCAGTAACGTAACATTTTTTGCAGTTGTTGACGGGGCTGAATTTAAAGGGCTTACCTATACCGTTTGGTATAATGATATTGTTTTTATCTTCTATCTTGCGGTTGAAAAACAGGCAAGGGGTAACGGTATCGGCTCTCAAATTCTTACGCTTATTAAAAACGAATTTCCCGCTTGCCGTCTGGTGCTTAATATTGAAGCGCTTGACGATAATGCGCCAAACAATGCCGAACGTATTCGCCGCCGTGAGTTCTATGTCAAAAACGGATTTTTCGGCGCCGGCTATAACGTCAGGGAATATAGCGTAGTTTATGAGAATATGTGTTTTGGTGCAAGCGATAAGCCTGTAACAAAAGAGGAATACATCGCTTTAATTAAGGCGTATCTCGGACCTGTTATGTATCCTCTTTATAAGAAATTAAGCGAGTAGTGTTGACTTTTATTATTTGTTGTGATAATATATCAACCGTCGGTATTGATTGCAGCGAGGGTCCACCCGTTCCCATCCCGAACACGGTAGTTAAGCTCGTCTGCGCTGAAAATACTTGCAGGGCAGCCTGCCGGGAAGATAAGTAATGCCGACATCGTCGTCACGGACTGCATATCGTTCGTGACGACTTTTTTATTGCTTAGAAAAAGTCATCAGCTCACTTATTCCGTCGTTCCTCCTCTCCCCAAAAAGCTAACGCTTTTCGGGGTCCCCGAACTTTTCCGGTCACGGACTGCATATCGTTCGTGACGACTTTTTTATTGCTTAGAAAAAGTCATCAGCTCACTTATTCCGTCGTTCCTCCTCTCCCCAAAAAGCTGACGCTTTTCGGGGTCCCCGAACTTTTCCGGTCACGGACTTTATATCGCTTGCGGCGACTTTATTTTTGAATTCTAAACATAAGAAAAAACAGTCACAAACTTAAAGTTCGTGACTGTTTTGTTATATACAATTATTTTAATACTTTGAAATCTACCTTGCCGATTTTTGTTCTCGGAAGTGCGTCGATAAATTCAATAATTTTAGGTACAGACCATTTTGAAAGGTTTTGCTGACCGAATTCAATGATTTTTTCTCTAAGCTCTTCCTCATCGTCATTTTTATACTTTTTATTCTTAACAACGAAAAGTTTAAGTTTAGTCTTTCCCTCTTCGCCTACGCCGATAACACAGCAGTCGTAAATTTCTGCCATTGCTCTGTAAGCCTCTTCGATAAATGAAGGGTAAACAAGATAACCGCTGATTTTGTAAACTCTCTTAAGTCTTTGACGGTAGTAAATATCGCCTGTTTCTTGGTCGATATAGCACATATCGCCGGTATGAAGCCATACTTTGCCGTCAGGGTGCTTAACAAGAACTTTTGCGGTTTCCTCAGGGTCGTGATAGTAGCCCTCCATAAGAGTAGGAGCGTAAATACAAAGTTCGCCGTCCTCACCTTTAACCTCGTCTGTAGTTCCCGGTGCAACAGTCATTGCCTCAACATTGTAGCAAGGGATACCGATACAGCCCTGCGGAGCTTCTCTTCTCGGGTCGGTAAATGAGCAAACGGTTACACATTCCGTAAGACCGTAACCTGAAACGAAGTGACAGTGAGCACCGTTTTCTTTAAGAAGTCTATCCATTTTCTCTGTAAGAGAATAAGGAACAACGTCTCCGCCTGAGCCGATAAGTTTCATATTGGACATATCAATTCCGTTGAGATATCCTGCCTTATAAACTTTTTCAAAGAAATCAGGAACGCCGAAGATATAGTTAATACCGTATTTCTTAATAGCGTCGGAGCACATTTTAGCGTCAAACTGCGGGAAGAGCGATTGAGGCATACCCGTGCAGATTGAAACGTGCATACAAAGTGCAAAACCGAAGCCGTGGAATACAGGAAGTGCGGTGAGCATAGCGTCTGTCTTAGCGTCGCATTTCATACCTAAAACATTTTCTACTACGTCGCAAAGCTGATATGAAAGATTATTGATAGCTTCGTTGCAAAGCTGAACACCCTTTGGATTACCTGTTGTTCCGCCGGTCATCATAATTGCTGCAACTGCAAGCGGGTCCTCTGCAATAGGAATTTCATTGCCGTTTGCAATATATTCTTTACCCTCTCTTAAAAGCTCTTTCCAGTCAATGTTTTTCTTAACATCTGTTGCCGGAGCGGTCTTGCCCTTAATTTTCTTTTTGTAAAGCTGATTTGCAATAAAGCCGTATGGAGTTTTCGGAAAATACTCGGCTGTTTTGCATCTTACAAGTGTAAGGTGCTTCATACCCTTAAATGCTTTTTCGGAAACGTCGAAGCAAAATGCAAATTTAGCTCCCACAAGGTCAACAGCATATTGCGCTTCACTCGCAACCGAAAGAGGATGAAGCATTGAAGCAATAGCGCCGATTTTGTTTACGGCATAAATGGCTGTAATGCACTGCGGCATATTAGGTGCACAAATGATAACTCTGTCACCCTTTCTTACACCGTTTGCAAGCATACCTGCGGCACAAAGGTCAACCATATTTTCAGCCTGTGCCCACGTGATGGTGTTGTTGTAATAATAAAAGCACGGCTCATTTGCGTGCTGAGCGGCAGAATCCGCAAACTTATAATACATTGTCTTTTTAACATCGTATCTTGTTGTATATTCTATCATATAGTCCTCCATACATTCAGGATAATGAGCACAATGTCCTATTATGTACATTATTCATTTGATAGCCTCATTATATCAAATAATAATAATTAAATCTATAAAAATTAAATAAATTAAGTTTTATTTAATAAATTGACTTTTTTTGCATATATGGTAGAATAGGGCGTATAAAATGCAGGCGGTGAAAAAATGGCTTATAAAGTAAAAAAAGACCCTATCGATAAAATACCTAAGGCGCAGTTCGTTTTTTGGATTATCGTGCGTATATCAATGCTTGTTTGCGCAGGATATTCATTTATTCACGGCGACTTGGTAATGGGATTTGAAAGTGTATTCTGTTTTATATTTACTCATCTTTGGGATATGTTTCAGGTGTTCGGTAACGGCAGTTTTATCGAAGAAGTGCCGCCGCTCACCCAAACGATGCTTAATGTTATTATTTTTATAGGAATAGTTATCGGCTCGTATTTCGGCTTTTTTGATAAAATTTCTTGGTTTGATAATTTTATGCATATTATGTCGGGTCTCGTATGTGCGGTTTTCGGCTATGACTTTGCGTGCATAATTCAGCGTAAAAAGGGGCAGTGTGCAGCCACTCTTGCGGCACTTTTTTCAATAATGTTTGCGCTTTCAATTGCTGTCGGTTGGGAATTTTACGAATTTTTGATGGATTATTTCCACGGCACGAATCTTCAGCTTTCAAGAGCCGGAGAAGAAACGGCTATGTTCGACCTTTCAAAATATCACAACGAATACGGCTATCTCGGTCTTGTCGACACTATGACGGATATGATGATGAATGCTGTCGGCGGTATTATCGGAATGATATTTATGATTGTTTTAAGAAACAGGAAAAAGGGAAAGAAAAAATAATTTATGGCAAAAACTAAAGATTTAACGCAGGGGAGTGTTTGGAAGCTTTTATTGATATTTGCGCTTCCCACTCTTTTGAGCAATGTTTTTCAACAATTTTATAATCTTGCCGACACGGCTATAGCAGGTCATATTTTGGGTGATAATGCGCTTGTTGCAATAGGTGCAAGTTCCACAATTAACAGTCTTGTTTTGAGTTTTGCGTGGGGACTTAACGGCGGATTCGGTATTATCATTGCGCAATGTTTCGGTGCAAAGGACTATAAAAGGCTAAAAAAATCTGTTGCGATTTCACTTTTAATCAATGGTGTTTTTTCAATTTTTGTGCTTTTTACAAGTATATTTTTAAGTAAGCCTATGCTAAGGCTTCTCAACACTCCGTCGGCAAGGCTTGATGAGGCAAACAGTTATATTGTCGTTATTTTGGCGTGCATTATTGTTCCTATGCTTTACAATCTTGAAGCGGTTATTTTGCGTTCACTCGGTGACAGTAAAACTCCGCTTTATTTTCTTATTTTTTCAAGCATACTTAATATTGTTCTTGATTATGTACTTATCAAATTTACGAATATGGGCGTTATGGGTGCGGCTGTGGCAACCGTTTTGGCTCAGCTTCTGTCCGTAATTCTCTGCTTTGTTGTCATATTGAAGAATTTTAAAATTATCAGGCTTAATAAGGACGATTTCAAATTTTCTTCATCGCTTTTTAAAAATATGATGGGCGCAGGTATGGCAATGGCTGTTATGAATTCTATCTTTTCAATCGGCTCAATCATTATGCAAGGTTCGATTAATGCGCTTGGTGACGATATTATTGCCGCACATCTCGGTTCAAGAAAGGTTGCGGAAATGTTTATGCAGCCGCTTGTAACTGTCGGCACGGCTTGCTCCACATTTGTAGGTCAAAATTACGGTGCGGGAAAGATTAAAAGAATTAAATCGTCTATCAAATACAGCACCCTTTACTCGCTCATTTGGTCTGTATTTACGTTCTTTATTTTATGGTTTTTCGGCGGTCAAATCGCAAGGCTTGTTACGGGCAGTTCATCGCAAATTGTGTTTGAAAATACGCAGCTTTATCTCAGAGTCAATGCTCCGTTTTATTTTGTTTTGGGATTGCTGTTTACCCTGCGCTTTTCCATTCAGTCTATTGACAGAAAAGCTCCGCCGATTATTTCAAGCACTATGGAGCTTGCCTCCAAAATTGCGGCGGCATATCTTTTCATTCCGCTTTGGGGATATTTAGGCGCTTGCATTGCAGAGCCGCTCAGTTGGACTTTGGGTGCAATTTATCTTTTGTTTGTGTTTAAAAAAGAATTTAAAAGACTTGATAATATTAAATTTAGAGGAGAGGCAGAATGAATCAAGAGGAAAGAATGAAAGCAAATCTTCCCTACAAGGCTTGGCTTGACGGACTTGCTCAGAAGAGAATGGAATGTAAAAAGAAGATTAAAAAATATAACGACCTTGAACCTGATGACGAAAAGTGCAGGGAGGAACTTTTGCGCTCTATTTTAGGCAAAGCCGGCAAGGGACTTACTATTGAACAACCGTTTAGATGCGATTACGGCGAAAATATATTTGTCGGCGATAACTTTTGGGTTAATTATAATTTAACCGTGCTTGACGTCGGCAGGGTTACGGTAGGCGATAATGTTTTGATAGCGCCTAATGTTTCGATTTATACGGCAGGCCACCCTATTCACCCTGACAGCAGAAATTCGGGCTACGAATACGGGATTGATGTTTCAATCGGCAGTAATTGCTGGATAGGCGGAAGTTCGGTTATTTGCCCCGGAGTACATATAGGCGATAACGTTGTTATCGGTGCAGGAAGCGTTGTGACTAAGGATATCCCGTCAAATGTTGTTGCAGTTGGCAATCCGTGTAAGGTTCTGCGTGAGATAACAGAGGACGACAGGCATTTCTATTTTAAGGACAGAAAATTTGACGTCGACGATTATTTCACTCCCGTAAATATGGCGAATTTGACATAAACAAAAAGAAAACAGGCATAAAAAAATCCTTCTGAAAAGAAAATCAGAAGGATTTTTGTTTATATAAGCTATTATTTAGACTTCTTGGTTTTTTTGAGGTTTTCTTTTGAGAAGTCAAGAACAAGGCTTAATGCGATAACTGCAACAACGGAAATTGCTGCTTCAACAGCCATATAGCCGCCGTTATAGCCTGCGCTGTATGCCCAAACAGATTTCCAGCCGCCTGCATAGTCACCCCAAATTGTTACACCTGATACGAAGTGGCAGATGAAACGAAGAAGTGAGCCTACGAATGCACCGAGGGCAAGAGCAACGGTTTGGTTTTTGATAACCTTTTTAAACATTGCACCGCCGAGACCGAGTGACATAAATGCGAGCACATAGTCGGCTAAAATAAGGATAAGGTAAGCGCCGATGCCTTTTACATAAGCGAAGTTACCGAGACCTTGAAGGAGCATTTGGAGCACGCCGTAGATAATACCTGTTGAACAGCCCCATTTTGCGCCGTAGCGATAGCCGATAATGATAATCGGAACCTGGCTGAAAAGTGTGATTGAACCACCGTGTGGCAAGCTGAACAGTGTTACATAAGAAAGAGCGGTTGCAAGTGCAATCATAATTGCTGTTTCGCAAAGCTTTCTTGTTGTTTTGATTGATGATTCAGCCATAATATTCTCCTTTCTTATTTATTTTAATAAGTCAAAAGAAAAAGCACCTAAGCAAAACGCAAAGGTGCCGATATTTATAAAATCTTCCGTCTTCCTACGCTTGCATTATCAAACAGGTTAGAAGGGTATAATCTCAGCCTTGAAAAATCAAAGCACCCCTGACTTATTAAGTTAAATAAATTATATAACTATTTATTAACATTGTCAATATTTTTGTTTTTGGCTCTCTGTTCACGAAGCCTTGTAAAAAAGTCGCTTAAAAGAGATGAACACTCTTCTTTTAACACTCCGCCCGTTATTTCGGGTTTGTGGTTATACGGCAAATTATTGAAATCAACGACAGAACCGAACGAGCCTGCTTTTGTATCGCTTGCGCCGAAAACAACACGTTTAATTCTTGAATTGATTATTGCGCCGGCGCACATAGGGCACGGTTCAAGAGTGACAAAAAGCTCGCATTGCCAAAGCCTCCAGCCGCCGAGTACTTTGCAGGCATTGTCTATCGCTTCGATTTCTGCGTGATAAAGTGCGTTTTTGCCAAGCTCACGTCTGTTCCTGCCTGTTGCAATTATTTCGCCGTCTTTTGTAACAACCGCACCGACGGGAACCTCACCCTCGTCACCGCTTATTTTGGCAAGCTTTATTGCCTCTTTCATTATTTCTTCGTCTGTCATATTTTATCCAATCTTAACTGTCTGTGCAGTCATAATAATTAAAAGAAGGAACGGTACAATCATACCGGGGAAGAGGAATGATGAGATTTTTTCACCCGTTGTAAGTACGCAAGTGCCGTCGTCTTTTGGAATAGTGAGCTGATGCTTAACTCCCAAATAAATTGCGGCAACGATGCCGACGATAAGCCAGAAAGCGAAGAGTGCAACGGTAATGTTTATTTCCTTTCCGGCAGCAAAATTGACCGTATCGCTTACTGCCGACATACCGTTATTAAGTGCGTGGATACACATTGCAGGGATAATGCTGTCTGTTTTAATTGTGACATAAGCAAGTACCAAGCCTACAAGAAAAGCAAATATAAACTGAATTACGTTGCCGTGAAGAAGACCGAAAACAACGCTTACGGCAACAACGCCGAATGCTTTGCCGTAATTTTTCAAAAGACCGAGTGAACAGCATCTCATGGCAAATTCCTCGCAAATTGCAGGAACTATTGCAATTCCGACGATATCGAGTACGCAGTCTAAAACAGAGGTTGGATTTGCAACCTCGCCTTGCGTAAGTGTTATTCCGACTGTTTTAAGGAAAGCTACAAGATAGCTTGTTGCCGCATTAGCAATAACGCAAACACCCATACCAAAGCAAATCCAAATCACGGCTTCACTGAATTTTAAGGACTTTGTAGGTACAATCGGAGTTCTGTATTTTTTTCTGTTAATAAGCGCAACCAAGCCAAACGGAGCCGCAACCGACAAAATTGAAATAAAAAGAATGTTGACGGCATAACTGAATGAAGCGCTGGTTTGGTAAATATCATAAAGGGTTTGACCGGAGGCGGTAGTTATTTTAGCCATTGCAAAAGACACGATAACCTGCAACACCAAATATAAAATTATTGCACCGCCGAGCCAAGAACTGATTTTTTTAAGCTCGCTTTTCTGCTTTTTAGCAATGTTGTCACGTTCAATTTGACGTCTCATATATTCACTTTGCTGTTCGTTAAAATTAGGATTATAGTAATATTGCCCTGCCATATGTTTTTCTTCTTTCGTTTATTTATAAAAAGGCTGACTACCTTTTTTGATGTCAGCCTAAATAATATACCAAATTAATGTATAAAATATTACAATATTTTGTCAATTAAAAAAATATTGTATTAAAGATTTTTTGCCAGCTCTTTAAGATACTTTTTCAATTCATCTCTTGTATCGGGATGCCTAAGCCCAACTTCGATATTTGCTTGCAAAATGCCGAACTTGTTGCCCATATCGTATCTTTTGCCCTCATAATCAACAGCGATAACACCCTGATTTTGAGCAAGCGTTTTCATAGCGTCGGTAAGCTGAAGCTCATTTCCCGCACCGAGCGGAGTTTTTTCAAGAATGTCAAAAATCTCGGGCGGTAAAACAACTCTGCCCAAAATCGAATAGTTAGACATAATTTCCTCAGGCTTCGGCTTTTCAATCATATCCGTGCAGTTAAAGCAGTTTCCCTCGATTTTTTCAACAGCCAGTGAACAATACTTAGGCACGTCTTTTTTCGGTACTTCTTTAACGCCGACGCAACCCTTGCCGTATTTTTCATAAGCGTCACAAAGCTGTTTTGTAACAGGATTGTCGGAAATTATGACGTCGTCACCGTAAAGAACTGCGAAAGGCTCGTTTCCTACAAATGTTTTTGCACAAAGGACAGCGTGACCTAAGCCTTTTGTTTCCTTTTGCCTGATGAAAAAGATATTGCCGAATTTTGAGCAGGCAAGAACGTCGTTATAAATATCCTGCTTGTCTTTATTGTCTTTAAGCTTGCTTTCAAGCTCGTATGCGTGGTCAAAATGGTCCTCAATGGCACCCTTGCCCCTGTTGGTAATGATGAGCACTTCTTCAATGCCTGAATTAAAAGCCTCTTCAACTATGTACTGAATAGCAGGCTTGTCAACAATATTCAGCATTTCCTTAGGTATCGCCTTTGAAGCAGGCAACACTCTTGTGCCCAAACCGGCAGCAGGAATTATTGCTTTTCTGACTTTCATTATTATTCCCCTTATTTAAAGTTGTGATATAATCGATGTGATAATATCGAGTATGCAAAATGCCATAACGGGAGCGAAAAAGGTCGTTCCGCCGACTTTATTTAAATATAATTTTTTAAGGTCATCTTGCGATAACGGTGCGCTGTTATTAAACGGCATCATTTGTTCGAGCATACCGCCCTCGTCAATTTTTTGATTGACATCTTTAACCTTTTTGATTACGGTTGCTTTATAAAAATTATTACTGCAAAGTGCAATAATGATATGAAATACTAAATTTGCAACGGTCATAATAAGCATCATCGGCAAAATTTTCTCATAAAGAGTGCTGAATTTGCTTACAAGGTCAGAACTTAATTTGCCCGATGAAATAGCCGCCGCATTGTCAGACACAAATTGCATAAGTTTTGCATAAGGCTTTGCATAAAATCCCTGCGCCACAAGGCTTACAATAAGCTGGAGTGCAAGGAAGATTGAACCTTCTTTATACATTTTCCTAAAGAAAAGATAATACGGTCCGAATATAAATCCTGCCCAGTTCCAAGAAAACTTTTTGCCGGATTTAAACTTATCAATAAATTTAGGAATATTTGTTTTAATAACCCCTGCGACATCTTCGGCACTTTCACCGTCGATTGTCAAATTGCTGTGCTCATATCCCGTGTTGAAATTCGGAATAAACGATTGAGAATTTGACGGATTATCCATCGGCTGCCTTGCGCCGCATTTGTTGCAAAACGGAGCATTCTTGTTAATTTCCTCACCGCAGTTTACACATTTTTTTGTGTTGCTTTTGTGCTCTGCATTCTCGCTTTTTGCACTCTCGCCGTTTTCTTCATTTGCGCTGTTTTGCGGTGAAAAATATGAGCTTACAGGCGTGCTCTTATCTGCAGGAGAAGCCTTTTCTTCACTTTTTACTTCATTTGATTTTTTAAATTCATAGCCTTGTGCGTGCTTATCCTCATTAAAGCAGTGACCTATTTTGTTGTAACACTCTCTGTGGTGCGGTGTTCCGCAAATAGGGCAGGTTACGATATCGTCGCCGTCTTTAAATTCCTGATTGCAAACAGGGCATTTTTGATTTTTGTATGAAGGCATAATTTTTTCCTTTCATTTTGGGAATACCCATTCAATTTATTATATCTAAATTACCATAATAAATCAATATTTTAATTAAAATATTGTAAATCTATTTTAAACTTGACAAGAATTAAAATTATTGTATATAATATATTGATAATATATACATAAAGAGAATAATTTATTTCGGAGAAATTGTAATGGTAGAATACGAGGAATTAAGATTAAGACTTTTGGAGTCTGAAAAAACAGTCGAAAATTTAAAAGAAGCGCTTGCTATTGATACTCTTAAAAAAGAAATAGAAGAGCTTGAAAAGGAAAGCTCGAAGCCTGATTTTTGGGACGATATGGAAAACAGTCAAAAAGTTATGCAAAAAATCGGCTCGCTTAAATCCAAAGTTCAGTCATATGAAAATGTTAAAAACGAGTTTGACGACGCACTTGTTATGATTGAGCTTGCAAACGAGGAAGAAGACGGGGATTTGCTTGAGGATTGTACCGCATCCGTTGAGGAAATTGAGAAAAAGCTTGAATCGCTTACTCTTTCAACTCTTTTAAACGGTGAATTTGACAGCAAAAATGCACTTCTTACATTCCACGCAGGTGCAGGCGGAACAGAGGCTCAGGACTGGGCTGAAATGCTTTTCAGAATGTATAACCGCTGGGGTGAGCGCCACGGATATAAGGTTTCAACTCTTGATTATCTTGACGGCGATGTTGCCGGTATCAAGAGTGCAACAATTCTTGTTGAGGGTGAAAACGCTTACGGATATCTTAAAGGCGAAATGGGTATTCACCGTCTTGTAAGAGTTTCACCGTTTGACTCTTCGGGCAGACGTCATACCTCATTTGCATCTGTTGAGGTTATGCCGGAAATTGATGATGACGTTAATGTTGAAATTCGTGACGAAGATATCAAAATGGACGTTTACAGAGCGTCGGGCGCAGGCGGACAGAAGGTTAATAAAACGTCTTCAGCCGTTCGTCTTACTCATATACCTACAGGCATTGTTGTATCGTGCCAAATTGAGCGCAGTCAGCACCAAAACCGTGAGGTTGCAATGCGTATGCTCAAATCCAAACTTGTTGAAATCAAGGAAAGAGAAAACCTTGAAAGAATTGAAGATATTAAGGGCGACCAAAAAGAAATCGCTTGGGGCAGTCAAATTCGTTCATACGTCTTTATGCCTTATACAATGGTTAAAGACCACAGAACAAATTATGAAATGGGCAATATCTCCGCTGTTATGGACGGCGACCTCGACGGTTTCATTAACGCTTACTTAAAAATGAAATCTGTTGAGGGAGTTGAATAATGTGGAAGCAATACTTGATATAACTGCGTTTTCGGGATTTACTATCAGGCTTGCACTTGCAATATTTTTAGGCTTTATCGTTGGCTTTGAGCGCCAGTGGACTAAGCATCAGGCAGGAATACTGACTAATGTTATTGTGTGCGTCGGTGCTTATGCTTATACTGCTTTTTCATATATCGCAAAGGGCGGTAACATTGATGTAACACGTATTGCGGCTCAGGTTGTAAGCGGTGTCGGCTTTCTCGGTGCCGGTCTTATTTTGCGTGACGGAACTAAAATAAGCGGTCTTTCAACTGCGGCTACAATATGGACAACTGCGGCTATCGGTATTTTGTGCACACTTGATAATATTTATTATGCAATGATTGTTGCCGCCGCAATAGTTATCGTTCACCTTGTTTTGCATCCTTTCTCGGATTATATCAACAAAAAGAGCCACTACAATAAAGACTGGCGAGACAGGGAAGAGACAACGTATAAAATTTCGATTTTGTGTAAAGAAAATTCGGAAATCGATATTCGTTCTCATTTGATTAAAACTATCAGGGAGAAAAATGACGTTCTTTTACATAATCTTGAAAGTAATGACGCTGTAAACGGTGACGTTAAGATTAAAGCGTACATAACAACAGCCAAAAAGAATAATGACGTTGTAGAGAGTATAATCGTTCATATCGGTAAAGATGAGGGCATTATTTCTGCAGGCTGGAAAATTACCGAGTAATACCAAACATATTAATAACCTCCTGACTAAAAATAATGTCGGGAGGTTTTTTTATGAAAAAAATCATATTAACATTAGGTCTTGTTATTTGTGCGCTTTCGGTAATTTGGGGCTGCACAAAATCAACACAAAAAGATGAAACTTTAACTCAAACGAAATCATCAAGCACAACATCGGCTAAAGCCGAAACGACCGAAAATTCCACTACAAACGTTGCCGATACATCTGTTGAAGCGGATAATATGGGTGTTGACGGTTTGAGCAACGAAAAAGTTGTTTGGGGACCGGGCAGGGCAGAAAATCACCGTCAGCCGACAGACCCCGTAATGCTTAATGCTCAATATAAAAATCTCGGCGCACGTTTCATTCTTGATGATAAAAAATCTATTTGCCTAACTTTTGACGAGGGGTACGAAAACGGCTTTACCCCTGCAATTTTGGATACGCTTAAAGAGAAAAAAGTAAAGGCGATTTTCTTTGTAACGTATGATTTCGCAAAGGATAATCCGAAACTTATAAAGCGAATGATTGACGAGGGTCATATCGTCGGCAACCACACCTATCGCCACTACACAATGGACGAGGTTGATACCGATACTGCCAAAGAAGAAATCACATTTCTTCACAATTTCATTAAAAAGAATTTTAATTATGAAATGAAACTTTTCCGCTTCCCAAAAGGTGAGTTCAGCCAGAGTACACTTGCACTTGCCAAGGATTTGGGATATAAAAGCGTATTTTGGAGCTTCGCTTATGCCGATTGGGATACGCAAAACCAAACAGATGAAAAAACAGCTTTAAATGAGGTTACAAAATATCTTCACCCGGGTGAAATAATGCTCCTTCACGCCGTCAGCCAAACAAATGCCGCAATTCTCGGCGATGTCATAGACGAGGCACAAAAACAGGGTTATAAATTCACAACGAATGTGTAAACAAAAAGGAAGTTGATTTTACTCAACTTCCTTTTTTATACGGATTATATTTATTTATAAAGCGGACCGTATGTCTTGCATGCCGAATAATCTGCGGCTTGTGTATCGTCTGTGCCGAATGATGCCCAGCAATGAGGACGGAAAATCTTATCCTCGTCAACGTTGTGCATATTTACAGGAATACGAAGCATTGAAGCAAGAGTGATAAGCTCACCGCCTACGTGACCGTAAACTGTTACGCCGTGGTTAGCGCCCCAATTAGCCATAACGCTGTAAACGTCTTTGAATGCACCTTTGCCTGTAAGTTTTGGTGCAAACCAAGTTGTAGGCCATGACGGGTCGGTACGTTTATCAAGAGTTTTATGGATATCGTCAGGTAAATCAACGGTGTATCCCTCTGCAATTTGAAGAACAGGGCCGATACCGTCAACTATATTTACTCGAAGCATTGTTACAGGCATTTCCGATTTGCAACGGAAGTGAGAAGAAAATCCGCCGCCACGGAAATATTCATAGTTTGCCCTGCACCAATCTGTAGCGTCAAGGCAAGCCTTGATATCGTCGTTTGTCATTTCCCAGAACGGTTTCATACAACCCTTGCCGTCTGCATTCTTTGATGCGCCCGAACCGTCAAGTGCGGTTGCGCCCGAGTTGATAAGGTGGATAAATCCGTTCTTTGCAACTCCTTCGGGTCTTTTGCCTGTTACTCTTTCGCAAGCGTCAGGGCTCCAATATGTACGAACATCGTGGAAGCAAGGCGCAGTGTCGGATACGAGTAAACCGAGAAGCATTGAAGCGCCGTTTAATGTATCGTTTTCGGTCGCAAACGGAGTAGGCATTTTCTTGCCGTTCCAGTCAAATGAAGAAGCCATAATTGCTTCCGTAAAGTCTGCGTTAGGAAGCCAGTCTGTCCAGTTTCTCTGTCCTTGGAAGCCGCCTGCAACTGCATTTTTGCCGAGTGCCTCTTCGTGCCAGCCCATTTCGTCAAGTTTCTTATTTCCAAAGAGAATGTCACGAATAATGAGCGTCATTTTTGTGATAAATTCCCAATCTTTATCAGGGTCAACAACCTTTGACTTTCTGATGATTTCAGGTAAATCTTTACCTTCGTTGAGGTCGAAGCCCTCCTTGCAGTTTGCCTTAACCCAAGCAAGTGCCTTGTCATATTCTTCGTGGTCATAAATGCCGAGTGTAATTCTTCTGCAAATTTCTGTCATATCAACCCATTCAGGACGAATGCCGAGATACTTTTGGAAGAAAGAAGCGTTGCAATATGCGCCTGCAATACCCATTGCCACACCGCCGACATTAACGTATGACTTATTTTTCATCCAGCCGACGGAAATTGCACATTTTGCAAAACGAAGAATTTTCTTTGCAACGTCCTCGGGGATTTCGCTGTCGTCCTTTTCCTGAACATCGTGGCCGTAAATTGAGAAAGCAGGCATACCCTTTTGAGCATAAGCTGCCATGACTGCTGCAAGATAAACAGCGCCCGGACGCTCTGTAGCATTAAGTCCCCAAACGGCTTTGATTGTGTTAGGGTTCATATCGAATGTTTCCGAACCGTAGCACCAGCAAGGTGTAACCGAAAGGGTAGCGACAACATTTTCAGTCGAAAACTGCTCTTCGCACTTAGCGGCTTCCGCACCGCCGCCGATAGTGGTGTCACATACTACGCACTGAGCAGGTGTACCGTCGGGATAGCAAACATTTTCGCTGATAAGCTTAGCCGCAGCCTTAGCCATACCCATTGTCTGTTCTTCAAGGCTTTCACGTACACCGCCCCATCTTCCGTCGATTACGGGACGAATACCAATCTTTGGATATTTCATAAATTTTACTCCTTTATATATTACTTATTTAATATTTTGACAAATTTATCATAGGCGCTTGCAAATGCGTCTGCGTTTTCACTTTTGTATGTCGAAAGTTTTTCGCTTGATTTAATGATTTCTCTGCCTTCGTCAACGTCTTTGATATCGCCGAGTGCAACAAGCTGCAAAATGATATTGCCGAGAGCCGTTGCCTCCGTAGGGCCGGCAATTACGTCCATATTAAGACTGTCGGCTGTCATTTGGCAAAGAAAACTGTCCTTAGTACCGCCGCCGAGCAAGTGAAGCACGTCGAATTTTTTGCCTGTGTTTTCCTCAATCTGCTCAATTGCAAAGCGATATTTCATAGCAAGACTTTCATAAATGCATCTGATCATTGCTCCGTCCGATTCGGGTTTGCCCTGACCTGTTTTTTCACAAAAGGCACAAATTTTTTGAGGCATATTTTTAGGAGTTGCAAAACTTGCGTCATCGGGGTCAATGAAAAATTCAAAAGCTTTTGCCCCTCTTGCGAGCTGCTCCATATCGTTATATGAATATTCCTTGCCCTCGCTTTTAAAATTGCGCCTTATTTCCTGAATAAGCCATAAACCGCTTATGTTTTTAAGATAATTTATCTTGCCGTTTGCGCCAAGCTCGTTTGAAAGCTCGTCATTCATACTTTTTTCGGTAAGTATCGGTTTATCGTTTTCACAGCCGATAAGCGACCACGTTCCGCAGGAAAGAAAGGCGGGCGTTTTATTAGGCTCAGCCGGCATTGCACACACTGCGCATTGCGTATCGTGACCTGCAACCTTGATAACTTTAATACCCTTGTATTCTCCCGCTTGCGTTGCGCTTTTAACTATAGGCGGTAAAATATTTTCGCTCTTGCCTGTTAATTTGAATACCTCTTTTTGCCATTTTACGTTTTCAAGGTCAAGCATTTGAGAGGTGGAAGCAATGGTTTGCTCCGCTGTTTTTGCGCCGCAAAGAAAGTAAGCGAAAAGGTCAGGCATAAATATAAATGTGTCGGCATTTTCAATCTTTTCACTGCAAAGTTGGAAAAGAGTATTGATAGCCATAATTTGATTTCCCGTGAGTGAATAAAGTTTTTCGGCAGGCATTTTTTCATATACCTTTGTAACCTCATCTTTAGTCCTCTCGTCACGGTAGCAAACGGGAAGCGATATCAGTTTGCCGTCCTTGTCAAGCATACCGTAGTCAACGCCCCACGTGTCAAACGCAAGAGAGTCGACATTTTCGCACATATCGATTGCCTTTTTAACTTCGTTTAAAAGACAGTCAAAATCCCAGCACAAAAGTCCGTCTTTTTCAACAAGATTATTGTCAAAGCGGTGAACTTCATTGTAGCTTAATTTGCCGTTTTCGTACTCGGCAAGTATTGCCCTGCCTGTTGACGCACCAAAGTCGAATGCTAATACTCGGCTCATACTTTGACTACTCCTTTTTTAAGCAAAACGTTGGCGTAAATTGCCGTTTCACCTGTTGCGATAATGAGATAAGCCTTTTTTGCACGTTCGTAAAAAGCGAAACGCTCGGTCATCTCAATATCGTGATGTTCAGGCTCGTATTTGTTTAAAAGTTTGTCGTAATCAGCCCAAATCGCAGGGGTAGGAGTGTTGTCGCCTTTAACAACTTCCATAAGCGCTACAGGTTTTTCCGTATATGTATCAAGCGGAATGAGAGAAAGAACAGCGTCGAGAATATCTGTTGTCGAATGGCCGTCTGCACGGATAACAATTGCATTCTTGCCTACGCTTTCGCAAGGGAAATTGCCGTCTGCAATAACAAGTTCGTCGCCGTGTCCCATTTCGCAAAGAGCCTTTAAAAGTTCGGGTGAAACGATAGGATTAATTCCTTTCAGCATATTCAGTCCTCCTTTTTGTGAAGCATATCATCATCGGGATTATACATTTTATAACCCGGGTGACGTCCTGTAATTCTGTAGTAGCTTCTAAGGTCGATAAGTTTTTGAATATTCTTCTCGTCAATATCGTGGCTTCCGCCGAGAATAACCGCATTGATAGTGATTTTAGCCCAAAGCTCAAGGCTTTCCATACGGTAAAATGCAGTAATAACATCACTGCCGACTGCGAGTGCGCCGTGGTTTTCAAGAAGCATTACGTCGTGGTCTTCAAGGTAAGGCTCAATAGCGTCGGGAACTTCTGTAGTTGACGGAGTTCCGTAAGGTGTAAGCGGAACTGCACCGATTGCTGCAACGTCCTCAATCATATTATACATATCCATTGCTTTGTGAGCCACTGCAAAGCCTGTTGCTCCGGGTGGGTGAGCATGGATAACGCTCATAACGTCATCTCTTTTATCATAGCATCTAAGGTGCATTTTGATTTCGCTTGACGGACGAAGTCCCTCGGCAGCTTCAAGAACATTTCCCTTTGAGTCAATTCTGATAAGCTTGTCGGGTGTGATAAATGACTTGCTCATGCCCGTAGGTGTTGCAAGAATTGTGCCGTCATCAAGCTTAGCGCTTACGTTACCGTCATTAGCCGCAACCCAGCCGAGCTGCCACATTTTATGGCAAACGTCGCAAATTTGGTCTTTAATTACTTCGATATCCATAATTAATTCCTTTCTTGTAAAAAATTAAATATTTTTCTAATTTCAATTATACTGTTGATTTTTTGCACGGGCAAGGTGTATAATGTGAAAAAATATGACGATATTGACTTTTTGATAAAAATATAACATCAGGGGAGAAACTATGCGATATACAGGATATCAAGAGAATAAAAGCAGGGGTACATTCGGTTTTCCGATTCAGCTTTATTACGTCGACGCCAATCATCCGCAGTACGAAATGCCGTTTCATTGGCATATGGAATGTGAGCTTATTTTAGTGCTTGCCGGCAAGTTCCATTTGTCCGTAAACGGCGTCAATTATACGCTTGAAGGCGGTCAAAGCGTGTTTATTCCAAGTGAGTATATCCACGGCGGAACACCTGAGAATTGTATTTATGAGTGCGTTGTGTTTGATATGGACTCCTTTCTTGCGCAGTCGCCTCAGTGTATTGAAAAATATAACAATGCACTTGAAAGCGGAGTTATCAGCGAAATGATATTTGAGCCTAAAAGCAAGGCAGGCAAAATTGTCGACTCCCTTTTTGAAAGTATGGAAAAAGAAAGCGTTGCTTATACGTTTACAACTACAGGTCTTTTGTGGCAACTTACGGGATATATATTAGAACAAAAGTCACAAATTGCACCGTCATCGCAAAATGCCGTTTATCGCAAAAATAAGCAGATAAAAAAGGTACTTACAAAGATTAGAAACGATTATTCAAAACCGCTTACGCTTGATGATTTGGCAGAAGAGGCACAGCTTAACAAGCAATATTTTTGCCGTGCTTTCAGGCAGGCAACTGGCAAAACGCCGATAGATTATCTTAATTATTACCGTATTGAGTGCGCCGCCGAGCAGTTGAGCCTTTCTTATTTGTCGATAACGGATATTGCCCTTTCGTGCGGTTTTAACGATTTAAGTTATTTTAACCGTCTTTTCAAACGCAGTAAGGGTGTAACGCCGAGTAATTACAGAAAAAGATTCAGATAATATAAAACCCGTATTCAAACTGAATTGAATACGGGTTTTGTTTTGTTTAGATTTATTATTTAAGAAGTGATCGGTACATTTTAATATATTCGTTTGCACTCTTGCCCCAGCTCATATCACATTCAAGCGCACGCTTAACAAGAACGTTCCAATCCTTGCTGTTGTATGCGTCAACACCTCTGTAGATAGCGCCGAGCATATCGTAAGCGTTATATGTTTTGAATGTAAAGCCGTTGCCCTGTCCGTCGCCGCAGTCTGTGATTGAATCTTTAAGACCGCCTGTTTCACGAACGATAGGAACTGTACCGTAGCGAAGCGCAACCATTTGTGAAAGACCGCACGGCTCACTCTTACTCGGCATAAGGAATAAATCTGCGCCTGCGTAAATCTTTCTTGCAAGGTCAGGCACAAAGCCGATAGTGATACCGACCTTGTCAGGGTGCTTATCGTGGAGATAGCGGAAATAGTTTTCATATTCCCATTCGCCGCTGCCGAGAACAACATATTGAATGTTGCGTTCATAAAGGCTCTTTTCAAGAACTTCTTTCATAAGGTCAATACCCTTGTGGCCTACAAGTCTTGAAACAATGCCGACAAGCGGAACATCAGGGTCAACGTTCATACCCATCATCTTTTGAAGTTCAGCCTTATTCTTAGCTTTGTTTGAAAAATCGTCCGCATTGTAGTTAGCCCAAATGTCCTTATCTGTTTCGGGATTGTAACTGTCTGTATCAATGCCGTTTAAAATTCCGCAAAGTTTCCAACTGCGCTGATTTAAAATAGAGTCAAGACCGTAACTGTACCACGGGTCGAGAATCTCTTTTGCATATGTAGGGGAAACGGTTGTAACTTTATTAGCACATTCAATGCCTGCTTTCATAAAGTTTACAAGACCGTCATACATAATAAGATTGCTGTATTCAGGTGCAATGCCGAGAACGTCGTTAAGAAGCTCGTCGCCGTATTTGCCCTGATATTGAATGTTGTGGATAGTGAAAACGGTTTTGATGTTTTCATATCCCATTCTGTTAGCGTAATAGCAACTGTAGTAAAGCGGAGTCAATGCACTTTGCCAATCGTTACAGTGAATGATATCCGGCTTCCAATCGATAGCGGGGATAATTTCAAGCACTGCTCTTGCAAAAAATGCGAAACGTTCTGCGTCATCGTAGTGACCGTAAATTCCGTCACGCTTGAAATAATATTGATTGTCAAGGAAATAGTAAATAACGCCGTTTGCCTTTGCTTCAAATATTCCGCAATATTGACGTCTCCAAGAAACAGGAACGGAAATTGATGTTATAAACTTCATCTGGTCCTTAAATTCCTGCTTGATTCCGTCATAAAGCGGCATAACGACACGGCAGCCGATAAGTCTTTTGCGAAGTGCTACAGGAAGTGAGCCTGCAACGTCTCCCAATCCACCCGAAGCCATAAACGGAAGCGCTTCGGATGCAACATATAATACTTTCATTTTTGTTCCTCCAAAAATTATACCCTTGTATTTTTAGCAAGGCAAACAGGGAATGTTTCTGCACTCGAAAGTTCAGCTGAGCTTCTGATACTTACATTCTTATCTGCAATTACACAGTTTACCTTTGAGTTTTCGCCGATAACGGTATCCTGCATAAGAATTGAATTTTTAACCACTGCGCCTTTTTCAACCTTAACGCCTTTGAAAATAATGCAGTTTTCAACATTACCGTCAATAATACAGCCGTCGGCAACAAGTGAATTTTTAGTAACCGATTCAGGACCGTAAAGAGTAGGCATATCGTCTCTTTCTTTAGTCGAAATAGGAGAAGAGAAAAGTTTATCTCTGTTTTCTTTTTCAAGAAGCGACATGGAAATTTTGTAGTAGCTTTGAATTGAATCAATCGTTCCCACAAAACTGTCGGTTGCGTCATAAGCGTGGATTTTAAGGCTTTTAACGTTTGACATAATGATATTTCTCTGATAAGAAATTTCATTTTTTGAATGAGCCGTCTGAATAAGAGTTTCAAGAAGATATTTTTTCATAATCATAATGTTGCAGGAATAAAATACTTCCTCGTCAACATCACGGTCAAGGCTCATTTCCGTAATTCTGCCGTTTTCGTCAACCTTGTCAAAGCAAAGAACAGAGCCGATATTTTTAGGCATTTTGCTCTTTACGCCGACGATTGTGATATCTGCACCGCTTTGTTCGTGCACATCGAAAAGTTTAGAATAATCAATGTTTACAATGTTGTTGCAATCCGTCATCAAGACATAAGTTTGGTGCGACTGATGGAGAAAATTCATATTGCCGAAAATTGCGTCAATACGGTTGCCCCAAATATTTGTGCTTCCTGCCGAAAAAGGAGGAAGTAAGAAAAGTCCGTCGCTCTTTCTGCTCAAATCCCAAGGCTTACCTGTGCCGATATGGTCCATAAGCGAACGGAAGTTGGCATTTGTTACAACGCCGATTTTCGTAACTCCGCTTTCAACAAGATTGGAAAGAGGGAAGTCGATTAAACGAAAGCGTGAGCAAAACGGAACAGAGCCCATAGTTCTCATTGCCGTAAGCGAATCGAGAGCCTCCTCGTGAATGTTTGCAAATATCATACCAAGTACTGATTTTCCGTTCATCGCTTATACCTCCTCTCCTGCATTTACCATTACCCCGGGGGCAATGTGAGTTCCTGTTTTAATTGTTGCACCCGAGCCGATAACCGCAATACCCCAATCTTCAGGCTTTTCAAGAAGTTCAGGGATTTCGCCTACTTTTGCGTCAGGCTCGATTACTGCGTCTTCCGCAACTATCGAATAATAAACCTTAGCGCCTTTTTTGATTTTAGCGCCCGGCATAATAACGCTGTATCTTACGTCTGCACCCTCTTCAACCAAGCAGTTCGGAGAAATAACGGAGTAATCAACGTTGCCTTCGATTTCACATCCCTCGCTGACAGATGAATTTTCAACAACGGCATTTTTGCCTATGTAATGCGGCGGAGCCATAGGATTTCTTGAATAAATCCTCCAGCTTGTATCGCTTAAATCAAGGTCAACATTAGGATTGATAATATCAAGGTTTGCTTCCCAAAGAGAGTCGATTGTTCCTACGTCTTTCCAATATCCTTTAAACGGAAAGGCAAAAAGTCTTTCGCCTGCGTCAAGCATTGTAGGAATAATGTTCTTGCCGAAGTCGTTAGCCGAACCCTCGGTGTTTTCGTCCTGAATAAGATATTTTTTAAGCTTATCCCAACTGAAAACGTAAACGCCCATTGAAGCTTTGTTGCTCTTCGGCTCTTTCGGTTTTTCCGCAAATTCGTAAATTCTGTCATCATCTTTTGTTGCAAGAATTCCGAAACGTGAAGCCTCTTCCCACGGAACTTCAAGAACTGCGATTGTGCAGTCCGCATTGTTCTTTTTATGGAAATCAACCATCTTTGCGTAATTCATTTTGTAAATATGGTCGCCCGAAAGAATTACAACGTATTCAGGGTCATATTTTTCAATGAAATTAATGTTTTGATAAATAGCGTTTGCAGTACCCTTGTACCATTCCGCACCGCCTATTGCTTCATACGGTGACAAAATATGAATACCGCCGTCCTGCCTGTCTAAATCCCAAGGCTGTCCGTTTCCGAGATAGTCGTTTAACTCAAGCGGCTGATACTGAGTAAGTACGCCGACGGTGTAAATACCGCTGTTTACGCAGTTTGACAACGGGAAGTCAATAATTCTGTAATTACCGCCGTAGGGAACTGCCGGCTTAGCGATATTTTTTGTAAGTACACCGAGACGGCTGCCCTGTCCTCCTGCAAGGAGCATTGCTACAACTTCTGTTTTGTGTGCCATTTCATTTCTCCTTTATTTGTTCTTTTTATTGGAAAGTGCCGGCTTTTTGCCGACCTTTTTTGCTTTTTGAACGGGCTGAGCCTTTTCTTTCTTAGGCTTTTCAGTCTTAGGCGCTGCCTTTGAGGTCTCTTTTTTTACCTCTTTTTTTATTTCCTTTTCGGCTTTTGCCTTTTCTGCCTTTGTTTCCTTTTTAGGCTCTGCTTTTTCAGGCTTTTTTACCTTTTCACTTTTTTCTTTAGCTTTTGATTTCGCCGGCTTTTTAGCGACTTTTTCAAGATAAAGACCCGAAAGACCGGCAAGCTTTAAGCCGATACTCTGCTCAAAACCGTGCATTGCTTTTTTCTTGGTTTTGTAAGCAGGGTGTTTTGAAATTGTGGAACCGCCGAACTGTTCGAGCGAAGTGTCAAGCACAACCTTGTAACTGCCCTCTTCGGGAACGCCGATTCTGTATTCGTCAAAGCTGTTAGGCGTGAAATTGAATATTGCAATAATTTCCTTGCCGTTTTTATCGATTCTTCTGAATGCGATTACGCTGTTGGCATTGTCCTCACTTGAAATCCATTGGAAGCCGTCCCAGCTGTAATCAATCTGCCAAAGTGCAGGTGTGTCCTTGTAAAGTTTATTAAGTGTTTTAGAGAAGCCGAGCATTTTCCTGTGCATCTCATAATCAAGAAGAAGCCAGTCAAGTCCTTGCTTATAGTTCCATTCGATAAACTGACCGAATTCACTGCCCATAAATAAAAGCTTTTTGCCCGGGTGAGCAAACATATATGCAAGAAACAGTCTTAAGCCGTCAAACTTCATTTCATATTCGCCCGGCATTTTATTGATAAGACTGCATTTGCCGTGTACCACTTCGTCGTGACTGATAGGTAAAATAAAGTTTTCACTGAATGCATAATAGAAACTGAAAGTGATACAGTTGTGGTTGCCTTTTCTGAATAACGGGTCGAGCGAAATGTATCTGAGCATATCGTTCATCCAGCCCATATTCCACTTGAAATTAAATCCTAAACCGCCGATATTTGTCGGCATAGTAATCATAGGCCAAGCGGTCGACTCCTCGGCAATCATCATAACCTCGGGGTGCTCTTTGAACATAGCACAGTTGAGTTCTTTAAGAAATTCAACTGCCTCAAGATTTTCTCTTCCGCCGTTTTTGTTCGGTGTCCACTCGCCGTCCTCACGACCGTAGTCGAGATAAAGCATCGACGCAACTGCGTCTACCCTAAGTCCGTCGAAGTGGAAATTGTCAACCCAATACATTGCAGACGAGATGAGGAAAGATTTAACCTCGTTTTTGCCGTAGTCAAAAACTCTTGTACCCCATTCCTTATGCTCGCCTTTTTTCATATCGGAGTATTCATATGTGCATTCTCCGTCAAACTCGTAAAGACCGTATGCGTCTTTAGGGAAGTGAGCCGGTACCCAGTCAAGAATTACGCCTATTCCTGCCTTGTGGCAAGTGTCGACAAAATACATAAGGTCATCGGGAGTGCCGTAACGTGAGGTCGGTGCAAAATAGCCTGTAACCTGATATCCCCACGAGCCGTCAAACGGATATTCCATAATCGGCATCATTTCAATATGAGTGTATCCCATATCTTTTACGTAAGGCACAAGTTCTTCCGCCATTTGCCTGTAGGATAAGAAATCACCGTTTTCGTGCCTTTTCCAGCTTCCGAAATGAATTTCATAAATATTAACGGGTTTTTCAAGAATGTTGCCTGAATTTTCCTTTTTCCAAGCCGAATCGTTCCAGCGGTATTTGTTCGTTTCATAAACCTTGGAAGCTGTACCCGGTCTTGTCTCTGCGTGGAAAGCATAAGGGTCGGCTTTCAAAATTGTGTCGCCGTTTCTCGTCTTAATGGCATATTTATAGCAATCGTAAATCTTTACATTGTCAATCTTAGCTTCAAAAATACCGTCGCTGATTTTTTCCATAACGTTGGCATTTTCGTCCCAATCGTTAAAATCGCCGACTGTTGACACGCTTTGAGCATGAGGTGCCCAAACACGAAATGCAAATGTATCTCCCTTAATTCTATGACAGCCGAAAAATTCATATGCCTTATAATTCTTTCCGCTGTGGAAAATATACAAAGGGAATTCATAATCTTTGTCTAATTTCACCAAAATTTCATCTCCTTTATTTTATCGAAAAGCGTCAAAAACAAAATTTTGGCGCTATTATAATTTTTATATAATCATATCATATCACCTTTATAACAAATAATCAAGCGGTTTTTGGTTACTTTGTTACAAAAAAACGTTAAAAAAATTCAAAATCTGTGTAAAATGTTAGAAATGTATAAGAGCGTAAAAAACAAACTTCTGCCATTTTAAACAATAAACACCTTTGATTTATGCTTCTATTTTGTATAATAAAAGTTAATGTTTTCTATTGTATAATAAGTATTATATATGTTATAATGCTTTTGTCAGATATTTGTTAGCAGGGGTGGAGAGTATGCGTGAGATTTTGGTTGCGTATCCGTCAAAGGATACTGCGCTTAAATTGCGCTCTCTTCTCGAATGTGAAGGGTACAGCGTGCCGTATGTTTGCGCAACGGGTGCAAGCGTTTTGAGCATTGCTCAGGATATGAGTGAGGGCGTTGTGGTTTGTGCCGAAAGTTTGAGGGATATGACGGCAGGCAATATCGCCGAGCATCTTCCGCCGGGATTTGATATTGTTGCGCTTACAAGAGGCGATACCGAAAGTTTCAGGAGTAATCTTATTTATCTTCCTTTGCCGGTTGACAGGCAGGAGTTTTTAAGTACGGTCGGCGTTCTTGTAAACAGTGTTTCGAGTTTTACCGAAAGAAATGACGGCGATGATGACGTTATATCAAAGGCGAAGCTTATTCTTAAAGAAACAAACGGCTTTTCCGAACTTCAGGCTCACAAATATCTTCAACGTGAAAGTATGAAAATGGGCAAGAAAATAGCGGTGCTTGCTCAGGAAATAATTAACGATTTTATGTAGTAAATATTTATTGCAATATTTTTTGAAACGGACTGATTTATTTTATGAAATTTACTAAGATGCACGGTTGCGGCAATGACTATATATACATTGATTGCACCAAAGAATTTGTCGAAAATGAGGAAAAGGCGGCAATTATTTTATCAGACCGTCATTTCGGTATCGGCGGTGACGGAATAATTCTTATCAAAAAAGGCACTAAGGCTGATTTTGAGATGGTTATGTATAATGCCGACGGTTCAAGAGGCGCAATGTGCGGCAACGGAATAAGATGTGTTGCAAAATATTGCTATGACCATAATATGACGGATAAAACCACTTTTTCCATTGAGTCAATGGGTGCGGTAAAATATATTGATGTTAATGTTGAAAACGGTGAGGTTGTAAGTGCTAAGGTTGATATGGGTAAGCCGTCGCTTAAGGCAAGCGATATTCCTGTTAATGTAAGCGGGGATAAGGCAATTGACGAGCCGATTAAAATTCTCGATAGAGAGTTTAAAATGACCTGCGTTTCTATGGGTAATCCTCACGCCGTTATGTTTATTGACGAACACCCTAAGGATTTTGACCTTGAAAAATACGGCAAAGCTTGCGAGGGTAATACGGATATTTTCCCTGACAGAGTTAATGCCGAATTCGCAAAAATAATCGACAGACATAATATAGAAATGCGTGTTTATGAGCGTGGCTCGGGTGAAACACTTGCCTGCGGAACAGGTTCTTGTGCCACTGCCGCCGCCGCAATTACTTTAGGTCTTTGCGACAATGACGTTACCGTTCATCTTTTGGGCGGTGACCTTGATATAAACTGGAGCGGTGACGTAAATGACAGCATATTTATGATGGGTCCTGCAAAGGAAGTATTTACGGGCGAAGTCGATTTGAATAAATTTGATTAATGTTTTGTATTAAATGGAGGTTTAAAATAATATGAAGATTAATGAAAACTTTTTGAAGATTGAGTCAAGCTATCTTTTCTCAACCGTTGCTAAAAAGCAGAGAGAATATCAGGCTGCTCACCCTGAGGCTGACGTTATCCGTCTTTCAATCGGTGACGTAACAAAGCCGCTTGCACCTGCTGTTATCAAGGCTATGCACAAGGCTGTTGACGAAATGGCAGACGAGGCTACATTCAGAGGATATCCGCCTGAGTACGGTTATGATTTTATTCTTGAGGCTATTCAAAAGCACGATTATACAGACAGAGGAATTGATATTGCAAAGGACGAAATTTTCCTTTCCGACGGCGCTAAGAGTGACTGCGGTAATATCGGCGATATCTTTTCTGTTGACAATAAGGTTGCTATTTGCGACCCTGTTTATCCTGTATATGTTGACACAAACGTTATGGCAGGCAGAAGCGGTGACAAAGATGAAAACGGTCTTTGGTCAAACATTATCTATATGCCTTGTACCGCTGAAAATAACTTTACACCCGACCTTCCTAAAGAAGTGCCTGATGTAATTTATCTTTGCTTCCCTAATAACCCAACCGGTATGGTTGCTACTAAGGAACAGCTTAAAAAGTGGGTTGATTATGCAAACGAGCATCATTCACTTATCCTTTTTGACTCTGCTTATGAGGCATTCGTAGTAGAGGACGATATTCCAAAGTCAATTTATGAAATCGAGGGTGCAAAGACTTGTGCTATCGAGCTTCGTTCATTTTCTAAAACAGCAGGCTTTACGGGTATGCGCTGCGGTTATACCGTAGTTCCTAAGGAGCTTGTATTTGACGGAACAAGCCTTAATCCGCTTTGGGCAAGACGTCAGGCTACAAAGTTCAACGGTGTATCATATATCACCCAAAGAGCTGCCGAGGCTATTTATACAGAAGAGGGACAGAAAGAAATCAAAGAAACACTTGCTTATTATCAGAAGAATGCAAGAGTTATTTATGACGGACTTTGCGACGCAGGCTTTGAATGTTACGGCGGTGTAAATTCACCTTACGTATGGCTCAGAGTTCCTGAGGGCTACACCTCTTGGGAATTCTTTGATGAACTTCTTGAAAAATGCCAGGTAGTAGGTACTCCGGGTTCAGGTTTCGGCCCTGCAGGTGAGGGTTACTTCCGCTTAACCTCATTCGGTAATGACGAAAAGACAGTTGAGGCTATTGAGAGAATTAAGAAGGCTTACAAGAAATAATTTGATTTTTCAATCAATTATATAACCTTTGGGCGGGGATGTGATGTCCTTGCCCTAAAGGATTTTTAAAATAAAGGAGATATTTAAACTATGGAAAAGACTGAACAGCTTTATGAAGGCAAGGCAAAAAAGGTTTGGGCAACCGACGACCCTGATATCGTAATCGTTGATTATAAAGACGACGCAACAGCATTCAACGGTCTTAAAAAGGGTACTATTGTGGGTAAAGGCGTTGTAAACAATAAGATGTCTAACTATCTTATGCAACTTCTTGAAAAGCACGGTGTTCCTACCCATTTCGTAAAAGAGCTTTCAGACAGAGAAACAGCAGTAAAGAAGGTTAAGATTGTTCCGCTTGAAGTTATTATCCGTAACCGTGCAGCAGGCTCAATCTGTAAGAGACTCGGTCTTGAAGAGGGTATGGATTTTGTTTGCCCTTCAATCGAATTTTCATATAAAGACGACGAACTCGGCGATCCGCTTATCAACAGTTACCATGCTATTGCCTGCGGTTTTGCAACTCAGGAGGACATTGACACAATTAAAAAGTATGCCTTCAAGGTAAACGAAGTTTTAAAAGAATATTTCCTTTCAATCGGTGTTGAACTTATCGACTTTAAACTTGAATTCGGTAAAACCTCAGACGGCAAAATCGTTCTTGCTGACGAAATCAGCCCTGACACCTGTCGTTTTTGGGACAGCAAAACTCACGAAAAGCTTGATAAGGACCGTTTCCGTCGTGACCTCGGCGGTGTAGAGGACGCTTATGCAGAAATGATGAAGAGAGTAGGACTTGACTAATGCCAAACGATACATATAATTCACCCTTTAATGCCCGTTATGCATCAAAGGAAATGCAGTATATCTATTCACCCGATTTTAAATTCAAAACTTGGAGAAAGCTTTGGATTGCGCTTGCCGAAGCTGAAAAGGAACTCGGTCTTGATATCACTCAGGAGCAGATTGACGAGCTTAAGGCAAATGCGGATAATATAAATTACGATGTTGCAAGAGAGTATGAAAAGAAGTTTCGCCACGATGTAATGAGCCACGTTCACGCTTACGGTGAGCAGTGCCCAAAGGCAAAGCCTATCATTCATCTCGGCGCAACAAGTTGCTATGTAGGTGACAATACAGACGTAATCACAATGCGTGAGGCACTTTATCTTATTAAGAAAAAGCTTGTAAACGCTATTGCTTCTGTGTCTAAGTTTGCCAATGAATACAAGGATATGCCTTGTCTCGGCTTTACCCATTTCCAGCCGGCTCAGCCTACAACCGTCGGCAAGAGAGCTACGCTTTGGCTTATGGATTTGGTAATGGATTATAACGAAATTTGCCACGTTATCGACAGCCTTATGCTTTTAGGTTCTAAGGGCACAACAGGTACTCAGGCATCATTCCTTGAACTTTTTGACGGCGACCACGAGAAATGCAAGGAGCTTGACCGTAAAATTGCTGAAAAGATGAATTTTAAATCTTGCTTCCCTGTAAGCGGTCAAACTTACGCAAGAAAACTTGATACAATCGTTTGCAACTGCTTGGGTCTTATTGCGCAATCCTGTTGCAAGTTTTCAAACGATTTAAGACTTCTTCAAAATCTTAAAGAAATTGAAGAGCCGTTTGAAAAGAACCAAATCGGTTCATCTGCTATGGCTTATAAGCGTAACCCTATGAGAAGCGAAAGAATTGCGTCGCTTTCACGTTACGTTATGATTGATACGCTTAATCCTGCTTGGACTGCGTCTGCTCAGTGGTTTGAAAGAACACTTGATGACTCGGCTAATAAGCGTGTATCTATTGCAGAAGCATTTCTTGCAACAGACGGTATTCTTGATTTATATATCAACGTAACCTCGGGTCTTGTAGTATATCCTAAAGTGATTGAGGCAAGACTTATGAGTGAGCTTCCGTTTATGGCAACGGAAAATATTATGATGGACGCAGTTAAAAAAGGCGGCGACAGACAGGAACTTCACGAAAAAATCCGTCAGCACTCAATGGCAGCAGGCGCTGTTGTTAAGGTTGAAGGCGGAAAGAATGACCTTGTTGACCGTATCGCAGCCGACCCTGCATTTATGACTACAAAGGAAGAAATTTTGGCTATTCTCAAACCTGCCAACTTTGTCGGCAGAGCACCTGAGCAAACGGCGGATTTCTTAAACGAGGTAATTAAGCCTATTCTTGACAAGGAAAAGGACCTTCTCGGCATTGATGTTGAAATCAATGTATAATATAGTATTAATATAGTAATTTTAGTTAAGTGAAAATAATCTTTGACTCGGTGATTTTTAGTAACAAACGGAAAATATGCCCTATTTTTGATTGTTTTCACTTAATTTTTACTAATTTTGAGAATTTTTAATCATCTTATTTATACAAATATACAAAAAACTGTAAAAGAATTGTTAAAGGTATTGACAAATAGTATTGTAGTGATATACTAATTGTAATAATTTAGAAAGGGAAGTTTGTATGGACGAATTTCAGAAGGAAGAAGAGTTTCTTTTTGAAGAAAATGAAGAAAATATCGTAATTAAATATAAGCTTCTGCGCAGTTTGATAATTAAGCATTATAATCGTGGTTGCAA
Organism: uncultured Clostridia bacterium; assembly: GCA_945874765.1. GTDB lineage: Bacteria > Bacillota > Clostridia > Oscillospirales > Acutalibacteraceae > Eubacterium_R. The sequence continues at coordinate 66,394 of CAMCHQ010000007.1, read as the reverse complement.
ATATCTTGAAATTGCCAAGGTTGTTTGCGCAGTATTTTTCCTGATTTTCACGGCAGTCGGCGTTGCTGTTTGCTCAAACGGCGGCAGTAAATCTTTTTGGCTCGTGCTGTGGATAATTTTAATTTTCGTACTTGTCAATATCTTTTTGATTACCGATTATTGCAAATATCTTGTTAAGTCAAAAGTCATTCCGTATCTTGAGGACGATAATCAAATAGAATTCGGTGAGTATTCCATTTTCTCAGATGATGACGAGGAAGAAGAGGACGAGGACGACAAAGAGTTTGAAAAAGAGCAGGAAGAAAAGAAGCTGAAAAAGAAGCTCAAGAAAGAACAGAAGAAAAAGAACAAGGAAAATAAACATAAAAACGGGAGGGCGACTAAGTGAAAAACATTTTTAAGATATATAAGCGTGATTTAAAGAAAATTTTTACTAATTCGATGGCAATTATTCTTGCTGTCGGTATAGCTGTTTTGCCGTCGCTTTACGCTTGGTTTAATATTTATGCCAACTGGGACCCGTACGGCCCTGCAAGCACCGGCAATATGAAAGTAGCGGTTGTTATTAATGACGAGGGTTACGAATTTAAGGGAGTTGAAATTAACGTCGGCGACCAAATTAAAAGTAATTTGAAAGCCAACGACATTATAGATTGGCAGTTCGTTTCTAAGGAAAGAGCACTTAACGGAATTAAGGCGGGCGACTACTATGCCGGCATTGAAATTCCAAAGGGCTTCAGTAAATCGCTTACAAGTATTATGACCAAAAACTTTAAGCAGCCGAAAATTACTTATTATGCCAATGAAAAGAAAAACGCAATTGCCACAAAGATTACCGATAAGGTAGTTCAAACAGTTCAAACAGAGGTAAACGAATCGTTTGTCACAACTGTAATTAACCTTGTAAATAAGCTTCTCGGCACTGTTATTGAGCAGGGCAAGAAGGACGGAGCAAATATATTCCAAAATATTCAAAATCAAATCGATTCGGCACAGTCGGCAGTAAAGTCGGTTGAAAAAACAATTGACGGTTTTGAGGGCGTTATGTCAGTTGCTCAGGACCTTAATAAAAGTTTGAGCAAATCCGACCTTAGCTCGATTTTGGGCGATACAAAAACTGCTGTCAGTGATACTGAGGACGCAATCAAAGTAGCGGAAAGCAGTATTGACGTTGTTACCTCATCTGTAGGCGACGTGCTTAAATCATCAAGTAAGAAGCTTACAAATTCGGCAAGTAATCTTAAAAAAATAAATGATACAACCTCGGATAAGGCGCAGGCAGAAATCAAGTCGGTTCTTGCAGAATGTGCTCAGGCAAGAAAAGAGCTTCAGGCAATCGTTCCGGCTCTTGAAAAGGTAAATAATAATTTGCCGAAGCCTTTAAGCGCAGTTGAAGCACTTATCAAGGTTCTTAAAACAGCGGATTCAAGGCTCGGCGGTGTTGAAAACGAGCTTAACAAGATACTTCGGGGCGACAGTTCTAAGAAAATAAATGATGTTGCCGATAAGCTTACAAGTATTTCAACAACACTTGACTCAAGCCTTTCAACATATACTAAAGAAATTAAGCCGCAGCTTGATAAGACGGTTGACAGTTTGCTTGATGTACTTTTTGATATATCAAATCTTTTGACTACTGTTGAAAATCAATCACCTCAGCTTAATACACTTGTTAAATCCCTTAACAGTTCTGTTGAGGCGGGCGATGACCTTTTATCCACACTTCATTCTCTTATCAGCAATTGTGCAAAGCAGCTTGACAATCTTTCAAAGAAACTCAACGGTTTGAGCGACAGCGAAATTGTCAATACCCTTGTTAATTTGACTGACGGCAATTCTGATGAGCTTGGTGCATTTATCGCATGTCCCGTTAAAGTTGATACGGATAAGGTTTACGGCATTGATAATTACGGCTCGGCAATGGCACCGTTCTACAGTACCCTTGCGCTTTGGGTTGGCGCAATTATCCTTGTAGCCCTTATCAAACCGAATGTTGTAAATAAGAAAGAACTCGGTAACATTAAGCCGAGAGAGGAATATTTCGGCAGGTCGCTTATATTTATTACCATATCGCTTGTTCAAGGTCTTATCATCTGTCTCGGTGACCTTTACTTCTTGAAGATACAATGCTATCACCCTGCTAAGTTTATTTTTGCAGGTCTGTGTGCTTCGTTTGTATTTACATTCTTTATTTATTCACTTGTTGCCGCTTGGGGCGATATCGGTAAAGCTGTTGCCGTTATCTTGCTTGTTGTTCAGCTTGGCGGCTGCGGCGGTACATTCCCGATTGACGTTACACCTGCTTTCTTTAGGGCAATCAATCCTTACTTGCCTTATACATTTGTTATCGACGCATTCAGAGAATGTGTTTGCGGCACATACGGCAATAATTATTGGATTTGTCTCGGTAAGCTCTTTATTTACTTCTTTATCGGTCTTCTTATCGGTACACTCTTCAGATATCTCTTCCGCAAGCCTATGCGCTTCTTTGAGAAGAAGGTTGAAGAAACCGGTCTGTTTTAAATTCAAAAGACATTCGCTTTTTTCAAGTGAATGTCTTTTTTGTCGAAATACGGCAGATTTAATCTTTTAAAACTTAATTTACACTTTACTTTATATCTAAACAATGCTATACTTTAACGGTAATAAAAAGAGAGAGGTATTACTATGCATCAGGATGTTGAAAAGATACTCGTAACAGAGGAAGAGCTTAACAAAATCGCACATCGTTTGGCAGCGCAGATTACTAAGGATTATGAGGGCAAAAAGCTTTTGCTCGTAGGAGTTCTTAAAGGCTCGATTTACTTTTTTACAGACCTTACAAGATATATCGACTTGCCTTGCAATATTGACTTTATTCAGGCTTCAAGCTACGGCTCGGGTACCGTTTCAAGCGGTAATATCAATATTATTAAGGATATTGCAGATGATTTGACAGGATTTGACGTTTTGCTTGTTGAGGATATTCTCGATACCGGCAATACGCTTAAATATATTCACGATATGCTTTCTAAGCGCAACCCCGAATCTATCGGCGTTGTCACTCTTCTTGATAAACCGGCAAGACGTGTTGCGGATATCAAGGCTGACTATGTGGGTACCGATGTGCCTGACGCTTTCGTTGTCGGCTACGGTCTTGACTATGACCAGTATTACCGTAACTTGCCGTATATCGGTGTTCTTAAAAAGAGCATTTACGAAAAATAATAAATTATATATAATTAAATAAAAGACGGTTTTCTCCTTTGCGAGAAATTAAAAGGGAATTGGGTCAGAATCCCAAGCAACAGCCATTACCGTATTTGATGAAGGAAAATCATCAGCCATTGGGAAACCGAGAAGGCGATTTTTCACGCTTAGCTATATCATAAGTCGGGAGACCTGCCGCAAATTTAAATTCAGCTTTTGGGCAAGGGAAAGCAATGATTTAAAAGTCCGTACTATTGTTGCGCCGTTTCCTCTGTCCTAAGTGACGGAGGATTTTTTTATGCGTATGCGCAAATATTTATGCGTTTTAATATCAATAATATTGAGCCTCACCTTGTTTTGTGCCTGCTCAAACGGTCAAAACAGTGCTGTGCCGGAGAGCACGGGCATTACCTCATCAACTTCGAGTGAGCAGACGACGGACGCCGGAGAAGTAACGGTAACGGCAACCGAGGCTCAAATTACAAAGGCAGAAAAGAAAAAAGCAGACAAGGAAAAAGCAAAAAAAGAAACAACCAAAAAAGGCGAAAAGACCTCAACTACTGCTAAGTCGGTTTCAAAAAAAGATAATAAAGAAACTACTGCCGCGAAAAAATCAAGCAGCAATTCAAAAAATAATTCTAAAGATAAAAAGAAATATGTAAAGACCGAAGCTGAAAAATCAGCCATAGAAGCTAAGGCGGACAAGCCGAAAACAACTTCCCCAAAAGAAAATAACGGCAAAGTAACCCATACCACTTCGTCGGAAATCAACTGTTCAATTACCATTGAATGTAAATCTATTCTTGATAATATGGACGATTTGAAAAAAGGGCACGAAAGCTATGTTCCAAAAAACGGAATTATGCTTGAAAATTACAAAACCACCCTTAAAAGCGGCAGCACGGTTTACGATTTGCTGAAAAAAGCGTGTAATGATAAAGGCATAACCTATACTGCAAAGGATACGATGTATAGTGTTTATATTGTCGGGATAAATAACATTGACGAATTTGACTGCGGCAAGCAAAGCGGTTGGATGTATAATGTCAACGGCAAATATCCAAATATAAGCGTAGATTCAAAAAAGCTTAAAGACGGTGATAAGGTTGTATTTACATACACCTGTTCATATAAAAAATAATTTCATATTAGGAGGTTAATAAATATGAAAAAATTAATTTCAGTTACAGTTGCAATTTGTGTTGCATTGACGTCTCTTTTCACAGGGATTTATGCAATGGCAGACAGCAAAGTAACAAGCAGTGACGTTAAAACAAAAATCAACGAAAGCGCAACATATCTTATGTCTGTTAAAAAGACAGGCTTCACAGTTGACAACGTTAAGAACTTTAACGCTTTTGTACGTGCAGGCGTAAATATGAGCGACTATAAAGAAGAATTTGCAAAGAGCGTTAAGGAAAACCTCGATTCAAACGGCGGTAAGATTGTTACAGTTGTAGGATATGACGAAAATAACGGCTGGGCTCCTATCAAAAATGAATCGGCAGGCGTTTATGCAAACGTTATTTTAGCACTTGACAGCTTAGGTTATAATGCAAAGAGCTTTGAGGGCTATGATATTGTATCTGCATTTGAAAATCTTAAACTCGTTAAGGATAATGAAAATCAGTACCTCTTCTCTTCAATCTTTACTGTAGCTAACAAGTACGGTCTTAAAGATTATCTCAAGAAAGCTCAAAACTTCCTTGTAAACAATTACTATGAATTCGGTACAGGTTCAACATATTACACAAGCACAGACAGTACATCTCAGTTTGTGGTTGCTATTGCTCCGTATGCAGGTTATCAGTCATTTGTAGATGATGCGCTTGCTTCAATTGAAAACTTCAAGAAAGACGGCGGCTATCTTTATAATTTTGATACTAAGGTAAACGCCGATTCAACAGGTCTTGCACTTGCCGCTTATTCTACTGCCGGCAATCTTGATAAGGCACAGCAGATTTACAGCGACCTTTCAACATTTGAATGTAAAGATACAAAGGGCGCTTACTATTTCACAGCTGACGATAAAAGCGAAAACAAAACAGCAACAGCAGACGCACTCACAGGTCTTATGTATTTCTATGACGCACTTAAGGCTAAAGAGGATTATGACGCAACAACAACCACAACTACTACCGCTCCTACAAAGAAGCCTACAACTAAGGCTGCAACATATGCTAAGGACGGCAGCTATGTAAACAAGAAGCAAAAGAGCGTTTCAATCAAGAAGCTTTCAAAGGCAAAGAAAGGCTTTAAGGCAAGCTGGAAAAAGGTAACAGGCGTATCAGGTTATCAGATTCAGATTTCAACTTCAAAGAAATTCTCAAGAGAAACCTCAACATATTCAATTAAGGGCAACAAGACAACTTCTAAGTCATTTAAAGGCTTAAAGGCTAAAAAGACTTATTACGTTCGTGTTCGTACATATAAGAATGCAAAGGTAAACGGCAAGAGCGTTAAGGTATATTCATCTTGGTCTAAGGTTAAATCTGTTAAGACTAAATAAGAATTATATCGTAGGGATGGGGCTTGCTTCATAAGAAGAAATGCAAAACGGCAGGAGTAAACCTCTGCCCTACACTACGTCGAAAGAAACTACGTGTTTGAATAAATTTCGGCATATTAAAAAGGGATTAGATATTTTAAATATCTAATCCCTTTGTTGCGTTTTATCTGTTTTATTTTACTGTAATATTCTTTGCCTTAATAAATGTACCCTTGCCGCCGTCTGTTGTAATTTCAACGGTGTCGCCTTTATTAACAAGCATTACTTCCATACAGTCGCCTACGTTGATGTAATAATACTTTCCGTCAACTTTGAGGTAATAAACCGAATTGCCGTCATTTACGCTTGTTTTGATATCTTCAACCTTGCCTGTAATTGTTCCCTTTGCGGTTTCTTTACTCGGCTTTGTGGTCGTTTCGGTATCGGTATTATTTGTATCGTTTGTATTATTGTTATTCTTATCATCCGTAATGTCGGAATTGTTCGATTCGTTTATCTTGCTTTCGTCAACAATTACGTTTGATTTATCAACATTGTCTGCAACGCCTTTTTCTTTGAGTGCGTCAATGTAGTTTTCGATAGCGTTGTTGAGCGCTTTTGCGTCACTCTTTGCCGTGTCAAGAAGTCCTGTGCCTACAACGGTTTTATCTTTAAGGCTTACAAATGCGTAGCCCTTAACCGTGTTGCTGTCGCCGTAAAGTGACATAAAGTAGGTCGGATTTCCGTCAATTCCCAAAAGAATAGGGAACGTTGCCTGATAGCCGTAGTTTTGTACTGCGTCGGTTGCGGATTCCTGAGCCGAAAGTTCCGTAGTACCCGGGCTCTTGTAATATCTTGCTTCCTTGGTACGCTGATTGATAAGGATAAAGCCGAAGTTTGATGTATCTGTTTCGGCAGATGTTACACCTGTGAATACCCAAACGTCATCGTCCATAGCAATGTTACCGCTTCCCGTTGAAGCAATGTTTACGTCGTTTTGGAAAATAATCGAGTTCCAAAAGCCGTTTTGAAGCTTGCCGTGATAGTTGTACTGCTCAATAAGAAGTGACTCGCTGTAAACCACGTCAATCCAGTTGAGGTTCTTGTCATTCTTAACTGTTTCAATATCGTAATATTTGCTTTCGCCTGTAAGTGCGTCTGTAATGATAGCACCCTTGACGTCTGTACCGCCGTAAAGACCGATAGTTTTGTCAAGCACGGCTGTAATCCAATAAGGATGCATATTATCGTCAATTTCAAAGTTCGGAGTATCAAGAAGTTCTGTAGGATACTGGAAACGAAGATGACGAATAAGTTTTTCATTAAAGAGTTCGGCAGGCGAATATTTAATACCCTCACCGAATTTGTCAACACAGTTTACTGCCGTAACTTTTTGGCTTACAAGGTCAATGAGCATATAAGCCGGAGTACCGTTTTTAGTGTTGTTCATCCATTTGAAGAAGTCGGCATATTGAAGATATGCAACTCTGCAAGGTGTGTTTTTATAGTTAATCTGCGTTGAATTGTCGCTTACAACATACTGGCTCTTGTATTGTTCAAGAGAACCTAACTGTTGGTCGGCAAGCGCAATTGCACGGCTGGCGTCAAGACGTGGAACTTTGTCATAGCTGATATCTTTAAAGTCGCTTTCAAAATTGCCGTCACTGATTGAAAGAAGTTCGCTGTACGATTTTGCACGGAAAAGTGTTACGCCTGTAAGATATCCCACTGCCATAACAACCACGAGCACACCGACAATTATCAATGGTATTAAAGATTTTTTCTTGACATATTCTTTTCTTTCGATTTTCTTGTTGGCTCTGCAAACAAGCGCAAATGATAACATAAATACCACTACAAGAAGAATTAAGAAAAGATACATTTGTGTGTCTTTAAAATTCAATGCCGGAAGCATCATATAGTAAGCGATTCCGCCTACCACCGCTGTGATAAGGAAAGAAATGAGCAAACGAAGCGGCAACTTGGTCGGCTTAACTATCGCCGTTACCTCGTCGCTTTTCGGCCATTTGATTTTTTCCTTGAATTCGTTGATAACCTCATCGGCATCATAATCCATATTAGGAATTTTCTCGTCCATATTTTATCTCCAATCTAAGATAGTTTAATTATTATACTATATAATGCTGATTTAATCAATATATATTATATTGTATAAAATGTAAATTTTAACCATAGTATTAGTGGTGGTATAAATGAAAATAAAAAATGTAACATATTCCTTTTTCCAAATGCTTTTTCTGATTTTTCTCGCCGCTTTGTTTGTTGTTTTTTCGAAAAATACACGTCAGGGCGCTTATGACGGATTAACTCTTGCAATGAATACCGTTGCACCGTCGCTTTTGCCGCTTTTGATTATTTTTCTTACCTTTATGAAATCAAGCGCAAATAATGTTTTGATTAAACTATTCGGCAATTTTTCAAGAGTATTTTTTAATCTTCCGAAGGCGGCATTTTCGGCAATTCTTTTCGGCCTTGTCGGCGGATATCCAACGGGTGCACTCTTAACCGAAGAACTTTTTGAGGCAGGGGAGATAGATTCAAATCAGGCAAAACGCTTAATGTGTTTTAATTTTTGCGGCGGCTGCGGCTTCATAATTACCGCTGTCGGCACCGCCACATTTAACAGCACAAGTGTCGGCGTAATGCTCTTTTTGTCAAACGTTTTGTCGTCAATTTTAATCGGTTTTGCCCTTTCGTTCAAGGAAAAAAGACTTGAAAAAAGCGAGTATCCTCTTGCCTTTTCCGTCTCTCTCGGCGACGCACTCACCCTTGCCGCACCTAAGGCGGCACAAAGCGTAATTGTGATAACGGCATATATCGTTTTGTTTTCAGCCCTTAGCAGTATAGTTAAAATTCCCGAGCCTCTTTTGCCGATTATTGAAGTGACAAACGGAGTTTGCAACGGCGATTTTTCTCTGCCGCTTACTGCCGCATTTCTCTCCTTTGGCGGAATTTGTATTCATCTTCAAATTTCGAGCGTGCTGAGAAAATTTAAAATGAGCTATTTTGAATTTCTGCTTTTCAGGCTCGTTTCAAGCGTATTGTCTTATTTTATTATGAAACTTCTTTTGTATTTTTTCCCTGTTGATGTGTCCGTGTTTGCAAACTCTTCAACACCGGTCAAACTTTCAAGCGTGAATATAACGCTGTCGGTTTTGCTCGTAGTCGGCTGTTTTGTAAGCGTGTTTGACCTCAACTCCCGCCGTAAAGCCGTATAAAAAAGGAAGCCTATATATTCATAGACTTCCTAAATGTTTTTTGACACTTTTTAATTTACCGTTTTTTCAAACATTTTGTTCATTTGTGTTTTTAGGGCGGGGGAGTTGGAGAGTGAAAAGTCTGATTTTAAAATATCCTTTGCACATTCCTGCGCTTTTTGAAGTGTGTCCATATCCTCCACCATATCGGCAATTTTAAGTTCGGGCAAACCGTGTTGGCGTGAGCCGAAAAAGTCACCGGGGCCACGAAGTTTAAGGTCTGTATCTGCGATTTTAAAGCCGTCGCTGAATTGCTTCATTGTCATAAGCCTTTCACGTGAGGCTTCGCCTTTTGTGTCGGACACAAGCACGCAGTAGCTCTGCTTATTGCCTCTGCCTACTCGTCCTCTAAGCTGATGAAGCGTTGAAAGACCGAAGCGTTCGGCATTTTCAATCACCATAATTGTTGCATTCGGCACGTCGACACCAACCTCAACAACGGTGGTTGCAACAAGTATGCTCACCTTACCGTCGGCAAAAGATTTCATAATCGCTTCTTTATCCTTAGCTTTCATTTTGCCGTGAAGTATTCCGAGATTATAGCCCTTAAATTCACCGTTTGCAAGTTCTTCGGCAAATTCTTCGGCACTTTTTATATTGGTTTCGTTTTCCTCAACCGCAGGGCAAACTATATAACATTGCTCACCACGTGCGATTGCGTCTTTAATAAATTTAAACAGCCTTTTGTGATATCTTGAATCAACAACGTCCGTGCGAACAGTCTGCCTGCCCGGAGGAAGTTCATCAAGTATGCTGATATCAAGGTCGCCGTAAAGAATAAGACCGAGCGTTCTCGGAATCGGGGTGGCGCTCATAACGATTGTGTGAACGTGTTGCCCTTTTTGAGCAAGTGTTGCCCTTTGATTTACACCGAAGCGGTGCTGTTCGTCCGTGATAACAAGTGCAAGGTTTCTGAATTCAACGTCATTTTGAATTAAAGCGTGTGTGCCGATGAGTAAATCAATTTCATTATTGAAAAGCGCATTTTTTATCTCTCTTTTCTCCTTTGCGGGGGTTGAGCCGGTTAAAAGAGCAATTTTTAAATCGGTTTTTGAAAACATTTTTGTAAGGCTTTCAAAATGCTGAGTGGCAAGTATTTCGGTCGGTGCCATCATGGCCGCCTGATATCCGTTTTTGATAACTGTATAAATAAGACTTGCCGCAACGGCGGTTTTACCTGAGCCTACATCACCCTGCACAAGACGGTTGCACGGAAATTTACTCTCCATATCAGCCACACATTCGCCGATTGTACGCTTTTGCGCATTTGTGAGAGTGAATGGTAAAAAAGTTTCAAATTCCTTGCTGTAATCCTTTGTAATTCTTAGTGAGGTTTCGCATTTTTTGTTGCTTTTTAGCTTTAATAAGCCAAGTTGCAGAGTTAAAAGTTCCTCGAAAATCAGCCTTTTTCTTGCCGGCAAATAATCGTCGGCGCTGTTTGGAAAATGAATATCCCTTATTGCTTTGTCAAGAGAAATTAAGCCGTATTTTTGCCTTATTTCGTCGCTCAACGTTTCGGGAATTTGAGAAATTTCGTCAAGTGCGGTTTTCATAACTTTTGAAATTGCACGGGAAGTCAATTTTTCTTTTGCGGGATAAACGGGTTGAATTGCAAGAACATTCTCTGCCTTTTCGATTTTAGGCGAGCTCATGGAAGCTGTTAAAAAGCTTTTGTCAATTTTTCCGTATAAAAAGTAATCCTCATAAACCTTCAGTGATTTTGCAAGGTATTTGTTATTGAAAATTGTTACGGCAATTACGTTTTCACCGTCTGAAAATCTGCATTTAAAAAGAGTTAAGCCACGTCTTATCATAGCTTCCTTAACAGGAATGATAAGCGTTGCCTTAATGCAAACAGTGTCACCGTCGTTTACGTCTTGTACGGTTTTGTTTGCCGTCCAATCTTCATATTTTCTTGGATAAAAATGAATAAGGCTGTCAACGTCAAAGATGCCAAGACTGTTAAACAGCTTGGCTCTTTTTTCGCCGACACCCTTTATAAATTGTATATTGCTATCTAAATCAAGCATGTCTTACTCCACCGAAATGATAAAATAATATATAGGCTGACCGCCGTTTACAATGCTGATTTCAACATCACTTCCGTATTTTTCGTAAAGCGCTTTTTCAACAACTTCTGCGTCTTCTTCGCTTGCGCCGTCACCGAAAATGATTGTGATGAGTGAATGTTCGCCTTTTTTGAACAGCTTGTGAGTAGCTTTAACGGCAATATCCGTAATGTTATCGCCGATATATTTAATCTTGCCGTTGCAAAGCCCCATAATTTCGCCTTGCTTAATCGGTTTGCCGTCAACTTCGCTGTCCCTTGCGGCAAATGTAACCTGTGCGGTTTCAACACCCTCTGCGGCAGAGAGCATACTCATTTGGTTTTCATCTGCGCTTACGGTTTCGTCAAACATAAGCATAGCCGAAATACCCTGCGGAATAGTCTTTGTAGGCAAAACCCTTACATCTCTGTCCTTAGCAAGAGGAGCAGCCTGTTCAGCCGCCATAATAATGTTTTTATTGTTAGGAAGAACGAAAACAACCTTTGCCGGAGTTTTCATAATTGCGCTTAAAATATCGTCTGTTGACGGGTTCATAGTCTGACCGCCGCTTACGATTGTATCTGCACCGATATCGCTGAAAAGTTCTTCAAGTCCTTCGCCTGCACAAACGGCAACAAAACCGTATTCGTTTTCAGGTTCTTTAATTTCAGGCTCAATAACCTTGTCACCGTCTTTAACACCAACGTCTGCGTTAGCGTGCTGATATCTCATATTGTCAATTTTAATATTAATAAGCTGACCGTATTTAAGACCAGCCTGAATAACATTGCCCGGGCAGTTTGAATGAACGTGAACTTTGATAATACTGCTGTCATCAACAACTACAACGCAGTCGCCGATTGATTCAAGATAAGCCCTGAGTTTAAGCGGGTCCTTTTCTTTTGCGTTTTCGCTTTTTTCAATAAGAAATTCCGAGCAGTAGCCAAATTCAATATCGTCGCTTGCGGCGGCAACCGTTGCTTTTGACGGCATTGAAACAGGAGTTACGCCCGAACCGTCAAGAGGTTGAATGATAACGCCGTTTCTCCAAACGCTTTCCATTCCCTCAAAAACAAGGACAAGACCTTGACCGCCTGCGTCAACAACACCTGCTTTTTTAAGAACAGGTAAAAGCTCGGGAGTTTTTGCAAGTGCTTCTTTAGCGGCAGTAAGTGCGGCAAAACCTACTTCAAGCGGGTCGTCCTGAATTTCAGCCATTTCCTGCGCAGCTTCGCTTGCCTTGCGGATAACGGTCAAAATTGTACCCTCTGTCGGTTTCATTACAGCTTTATATGCGGCGTCAACACCTTCTTTAAATGCATTTGCAAGGTCTTTTCCGCCGGCTGAAGTTAAACCTCTGAAGCCTTTTGAAAATCCTCTGAAAATAAGTGAAAGAATAACGCCTGAGTTACCTCTTGCACCTCTTAAAAGAGCCGAAGCGCATTTTGCCGAAGCTTCTTCAATAGTGCAATCGTCGTCAAGTGTAGCCATTTCCTTAGCCGCCGCAGTAATGGTCATACTCATATTAGTACCCGTATCTCCGTCGGGAACAGGGAAAACATTGAGTGCGTCAACTGCCTGCCTGCTGTTTGAAATGTTATTTGCGGCAGAGATAATTGAATCTCTGAATAGTAAACCGGTAATCATATATAATTAAATCTCCTATAGTTTAGTTGAGTGCGTCAATATATACATTGACCTTTGATACCTTTAAATCAGTAGCCTCTTCAACGGTATAGCGAACCTTGTTTACTATGCTTTCAACAATTGCGCTGATGTTTACACCGTAGGAAACAGAGATGTGAAGCTCGATAATTAAATCGTCATTTACACTTTTAACTGTTACGCCCTGGTCTAAATTGTCCTTAGCCGATTTATTTTTTAAAACGGATTTTAAGCTTTGATATGCATTGGAATTAACCATACCCGTAACACCAAAGCAGCTTTGCGCCGCTCTGCCGACAAGGTTTGCAAAATAATTGTTTGTAACTTCAATATATCCGTTAGGATTTTCAAGCTTTATCATAAGTATTACCTCCGTAAAAATTATTCGAAATGCCACGTGTCGATATTAGAAAAGAAATTGCCCCAATAGCCTTGCATATCGCCACTCATAGCCTTAGTATAGCATATCATTCCTTTTTTGTATATAAGCGGAATATAAGGCATTTCCTCGTTAAATGCAAGTATGAATTTGCCAAGGTCAGCCTCACCCGAAAGATAAGCGCTGTAAAGGTCGTCGCACGTTAAATCTTTGTTGTTGATTCCGTATCTTACGCCGCCTGCGTTATCGTCAAAAAACGGATAAAGGCACATATCGTCTGAAAGTTTAACCTCACCGATATATAAATTAAATTCAACGCCTTTAACCCTTCTTGTGTATTCCTTTGTGCTCACTTCGTCAATCGTAACCGTAAAGCCGACTGCTTCAAGCTGGTTTTTGAGAAGAGCCGCACAAGCCGCACGGTTGTCGTTTTTGTTTATAAGAATGTTTAATTTTAATTCTTTTGAATCGATTTTGCTTTGCGCTATTGCCTGCCTTGCGGTTGTCGTGTCCGCCTCACTTGAAAAAATCTTTACATTTTGTGCAAGTTTTGCCTGCGGATTAAACGGTGAAGTCGCCGCCGTGCCGTATCCGTTATATGCACTTTCAGCAAATGTATTTCTGTCACACGCAAGCGAAATCGCCTTTCTTATCTGCGCATTGGCAGTAATTCCCGAAAGCGAATTGACACCGATATAAACAAGATTATTCATATTGATAAGCTTTCTGTTGCACGTCATTCTTTTTGCAACATTTGAGCTTAAATCACGAAACGCATATGAAATATTGCCGATATTCACCGCATTGTCTATCGAGTCAGCCGCCGCAATGTTTACAAGATTGATTGTTGTGATATAAGGATTGAAATCCTTTGTGACAACTGCCTTTAAATATGTTTTGCTGTCTTTTTTTACGTATTTATATCTGCCGCTTCCTATAGGATAACCGTTTTTATCGTCCTTTGTGCTTGCGATAGGGAAAGTTAAAAGATTTACGGCATTGGGGTTTGCTTTCTTAAGATAAAAAATAATCGTATTGTCAGCCCCTGTTGAAGCCGAGCTGATGTATTTTAAACTGTTTTTATACGCAGGCGACTTTTTAGCCGCATTGAAGGAGTATATTATATCATCACTTTCAACAGGAGAACCGTCGGAAAATGTCAACTGTGTATTGTAATATACTTTTAATGTTTTGCCGTCTGTAAATTCATATTTTGTTGCAACGTTAGGCACGCTCTCCCAGCTTTCGTCAAGGTCAAACAGTGACTCAAAGACAAGAGATGAAAGCACCTGATTGTTTTGCGTTTTTGCTTTGAACGGGTCAAGGCTGTCCGCCTGAGTATAGCTTAATTTAAAGTTGGAATCGTCGGTAACCTTTTTAGTTGTCGAAATATTTTCTACAGCAGTGTTATCGCTTCTTTTTGCCGTACATCCTGCCAAAGCGGTGCACGCAAGAACTGCCGCCATAATAAAAGCGAATATTTTTTTCGCCATAGCTACCTCCTGATAAGCATAGTATTAACGGTTTTACCGCTTTTTTCATCAATTTCAAAAAGGCAACCCTCAAGGACGCAAACTCCGTCCTCATTTATAAATCGAGTGGGAAGCCCTGTTTTTAATTTTTGAATGGCAGGCTCAACCGCAACACCCAAAACGCTGTAGTACGGTCCCGTCATTCCGATATCCGTAATGTATCCGGTGCCGTTAGGTAAAATTTGATTATCGCTTGTTTGGGTGTGAGTGTGAGTGCCGAATATTGCCGATACTCTGCCGTCAACATAAAATCCCATTGCTTTCTTTTCGGCAGTTGCCTCAGCGTGAAAATCAATAATTATTATACTCGCACCCTCGTCTTTTGCCTTGTCAATTAAACTGTCGACAACGGAAAAAGGGTTTTCAATCGGGTCAAGATAAACTGCGCCTTGAAGATTGATTACCGCTATTTTGCAATATCCTTTGTCTATAATTTCCATTCCACGACCGGGTGCGCTTTTGTGATAGTTAGCCGGTCTGATAATAGGGGCACAAGAGTCAAGATAATCGTATATTTCTTTTCTCTTTAAGCTGTGGTTGCCGAGTGTGATAAGGTCAACGCCGCAGTCGAGTATATATTCCGCACTTTGTGGTAAAATGCCGTTGCCGACTGCCGAGTTTTCACCGTTTGCGATAACAATGTCGGCTTCAAGCTCTCTTTTTAATGTTGGCAGAGTGCTTCTCAGATACTCGCATCCCTGCTTTGAAACAATATCTCCGATAGTAAGTATTTTCATTTTGCACCGTTTCTATATCAATATCTGCATTTAAGTTATTATACTATATATAAAAACTAAAAACAAGGAATTAATTATTATTTAAGAAATAGTAAATATTATAAACAAAAGGAGGCGACCGATGGTCGCCCCTACGATAGTATTATTCATTTAGATTATCTTATATTAATCATTTGGAATAAATGCTTTGTGTACTGCCGAAACGGCTCTGTCTGCATTCTCTGCGTCAATGATAACCGAAATCTTAATTTCAGATGTTGAAATCATCTGGATATTGATGTTTGATTCATAAAGAGCCTCAAACATTTTTGAAGCTGTGCCAGGATGTGTTTCCATACCTGCACCTACGATTGAAACCTTAGCAACCTCTGTGTTGCAAACAATCTTGCAGTTGTCAAGGAAGCCTTCAAGAATTTCAACAGCGATAGGGCCGTTTTCCTTGCTTACCGTGAATACGATATCCTTTGTGCCGTCTCTGCCAAATGACTGAAGAATGATATCAACGTTGATATTCTTTGCAGAAAGTTTTGAGAAAATTTTGAAAGCGATACCCGGTGTATCCTGCAAACCGAGAATTGATACGAGTGCTACGTCCTTATCCTTTGTTACGCCTCTGATGAGCATTTTTTCCATTTTTGTTACCTCCTTAACGATTGTACCCGGAACAGGGTTTAATGATGATAAAACTTCAAGCTCTACGCCGTATTTCTTTGCCATTTCTACCGAACGATTGTTGAGTACCTGAGCACCGAGTGTTGCAAGTTCAAGCATTTCGTCATATGTGATTTCTTTAAGCTTCTTTGCGCCCTCAACTTTACGTGGGTCTGCTGTATATACACCCTCAACGTCAGTGAAAATCTGGCACTTATCGGCTTTAAGAGTAGCGGCAATTGCAACGGCAGATGTGTCCGAACCGCCTCTTCCGAGAGTGGTGAGGTCGTCGTATCTGTTGATACCCTGGAAACCTGCAACTACAACGATATTGCGTTTTGCGATTTCAGCCTGAAGTCTGTTTGGCTTAATGTTTTTAATTCTTGCGGCTGTGTAAATCGAATTTGTGTTAAAGCCTGCCTGCCAGCCCAAAAGACTGATTACAGGGAAACCGAGCTTTTCAATCGCCATAGCAAGAAGTGAAATAGAAATCTGCTCGCCTGCCGTTAAAAGTTGGTCCATTTCTCTTTTGGCAGCTTTAGGATTGATTTCGTTTGCCTTTTCAATAAGGTCGTCTGTTGTGTCACCCTGCGCAGAAACAACAACTACAACGTCATTGCCTTGCTTATATGTGTCTGTAACAATGCGGGCAACATTCATTACACGTTCGGCATTGGCTACCGATGAGCCGCCGAACTTCTGAACAATAAGTCCCATATGTTTGTAATCCTCCAAAATAATTTGTATTGATAAATATTAATAGTTTGTAACCTTGATTGTGTTGATAACATTAATGCCGTCAAGTTTTTCGTTAAGCTTGTTTTCGGTCATAATGTCTGTGATAAATGCAACCTCGTCGCTTGGCTGACCTTTTCTTGAAAGGAATTTAACGTCTGCAAATCTTGAATTGATTTCGCTCGGCGAAGCCTTTGCACGAACATAAAACGGCATTTCAATTCTTTCCTTGTAATCAACAACGTAATCCTCAGAACCCGGACCCCAACCGAAAATCTTTTTCCTGTCGGTATGCTTAGCACAGTCGATAATATCTGCAACAACTGCCGAAGCGGTAGGAAGTTTACCTGCACCCGGTCCGTAGAAACATACGTCGCCTACAGCGTCACCTCTTACGAGAATAGAGTTGAAAACGTCCTTAACGCTTGCAAGCTGAGAGCCGTTATAAACTACTGCCGGACTTACAAAAGCGGCAATTTCATCATCGCTGATATATTTAATTTGACCGAGAAGTTTGATTACACCGCCTGCGTTTTCAATGTATGATACGTCCTCAAGCGAAATGTTTGTGATACCCTCGGTTTCAACCTGATTAGGATAAACGTGTTTGCCGAAAGCAAGAGATGCAAGAATACAAACTTTACGGCATGCATCGTGACCTTCAACGTCTGCTGTAGGATCTTTTTCAGCATATCCTTTTTCCTGTGCGATTTTAAGAGCTTCGTCAAATGACATACCCTGTTCAATCATCATTGTGAGAATAAAGTTTGTTGTACCGTTTAAAATACCTGCAATACCCTCAATGTAGTTAGCCGCAAGGCACTGGCAAAGAGGACGGATAATAGGAATACCGCCGCCTACAGACGCTTCAAAAAGATAATTTGCTCCGCTTTCCTCGGCAGCCTGCAAAAGTTCAAGTCCTCTCTGTGCAACAAGTTCCTTGTTAGATGTAACAACGCTCTTGCCGGCTTTAAGAAGCTTCATTGTGAAATCAAAGGCAGGGTTGATTCCTCCCATTGTTTCGGCAACGATTTTTGTTTCCTCATCATTTAAAATATCGTTGAAATCCTTGGTGAACAAATCTCTGTGCGGGTCGTTTGGAAAATCACGCAAATCAAGAATGTGCGAAATCTCAAGCGTTTTGCCGCCTGTTCTCTTCGGAATAATATCGCTGTGATGTTCAATAACCTCAACTACACCGGAACCGACTGTTCCGTAGCCCATAACAGCAACTTTCATATTTTCTACCTCCTATGATAAAACGACGGAATTTACACCGTCAATTTCTTTGATTGATTTAAGTAATTCTTCTTTTGTAGCGGTCATCTCGGCAATTCGTACGGTTACCGAAACGTCAGCCACCGAATGAATCGGTACGCTTTGGTTTACCGATAAAACATTGGCACCTGCCTTGTAAAGCTCACTCATTAGGCTGGAAAGAACTCCTGCGTTGTCCATAAGCTTTGCATTGATTGTGGCAGTGTCGCTGCTGTCGTCGCCGTGATATTCAAAAATCGCATCCTTATATTTATAGTATGCACTTCTTGAAATATCTGCCATTTTCGCAGCCTGCGATGTGCTTTTTGCCTCGCCGCTTGCAAGCAAATCCTTTGCCTTAATTACCTTTTTGTAAATGTCGGGCACTATGCTTGCGTTTATCAAATAGAAATTAATTTTTTCCATAATCAAAGTGTCCTCCGTACACGGACAACTGTATTACTGTGAAAAACACTTTCTATATATTAACAAAAAAATGAACAAGTATCAAGTATAAATTTAAAAAAATCTTAATTTCTATTAAAATTACTTGATTAACGCTGTATTATACATTAAAATAATGTATATATTGAACAAAAGGAAGTATAAATATATGAATTCCAAAGTTGAAAAAAGGAGAGCATTTTTAATTGACCTTCTTTATGCTGCGGCAATTATAGGTCTTTTGTATGTGTTTTTTAAATACTGTTTTGCTGTCGCCGCTCCGTTTTTGCTCTCGTTTTTCTTTGCTGTTATTTTGCAAAGACCGCTTAGGTGGCTTGATAAAAAGACGAAAAATAAATGCCATACCTTGTGGTCGATTTTACTCGTAATTTTGCTTGTGGCAATTATTTTAGGCCCTGTTATTTCTATATTTGCCGCCTTGTTTAAGGAAATAGGTAATTTCATTTCCTACTTGGGTGAACAGCTTAACGATTTGCCCACTTTTCTTGTAACGCTTCAAAACGAAATACTCAAAGCGCTCAAATTTTTACCCGACAGTATTTACACGAGTGTGTCTGAAAATATAACTCAGTTTTTCGGCAATCTTGTTAATGATTTTGACGTATCAAAGCTCGGCATTAATATGAGCTCGATTACTTCCGGCCTTTCAAACGGAATAAGCGGAGTATACAGCGTTGTTAAAAATATTCCGTCAATAATTATCGGCGTCGTTATCGGTATTATCGCTTGTATTCTTTTCACTAAGGATTATAAAAGAGTTGTTAAATTTATTAAACTTCAGTTACCTGAAAAGCATAAAAACCTTTTGAGTGAAACAAAAAAGGTATTCTCGTCAACTATTCTTAAAATGTGCAAGGCTTATGGGCTTATTATGTTCATCACATTTTGCGAAAACTTCCTCGGCTTGAGTATTCTTAATTTAATCGGCGTTATGGATAACAGCTATGTATTTGTAATTGCTATATGTATCGCCGTGTTTGATATTCTCCCTGTTGCGGGTTCTGGCGGTATCCTTATTCCGTGGGCACTTGTTGCACTCGTTTCCGGCAATGTCGGTCAGTGCATAGGCTTGCTTATAATTTATGCGATTATTACGGTTATCCGTCAGTATATCGAGCCTAAGATTGTCGGCAATTCTCTCGGCGTTCATCCGCTTGTTACCCTTGCAGGTCTTTATTTCGGCTTGAAGCTCTTTGGCTTTATGGGTATGTTTATCGTTCCAATTTGCGTTATGACCGTAAAAGCGTTCAATGATACCGGAAGAATACATCTCTATACCCCGCCTGAAAGAAATTAAGTGTGTCGGTATGAAGCGAGCGGCGGTTTTATAAATTATACATTTTCAAAGCAGTTTGAGTATTATATTCAAGCTGCTTTTTTATACAATTTGTTAAATTTTTTTAATCATTAATGTGATTTTGTGGATTTTACATTTTTAATATGGTAAGATATTTCTTGTTTTGAAAAGAGGTATATTAAAATATGGCTGTAAAGGCTAAGGCAAAAAGAAAAAAGAGAAAAACCAAAAAATTAACAAAAAAGAATAAACTTATTATAGCGCTTTGCTCTGTTTTGGTAATTGCGGTTGCAATCGGCGGATTTACGTATGCTTTTCGTGGGGATGAAAAAGTGTATTACGATTTCGGCAAAGATACCGCAAGGGGATATGATGTGTCCGAACACAACGGCAAAATAGATTGGCAGTCGCTTAAAGACGAGGTCGATTTTGTATTTATCCGTGTGGGGTACCGTGGCTACGGAACGGGTGCGATTTGCGAGGATAAGTGCGCAAAGGATAATTTGAAAGGCGCTCAAAAAGCAGGTATTCCTTACGGCGTTTATTTTTATTCTCAGGCAACCGACGAAAAGGAGGCGGAGGAGGAAGCAAGATTTGTTATCAAAACGCTTGCACTTTATAAACCGAAACTTCCGATTGTTATAGATTATGAGTATCCTGTTGATGAAAACGGCGAGAATACGGGCAGAATGTGGGAAGCGTCGCTTTCAAAAGAGGAGTGCACAAATTCAATTAATGCTTTTTGTGAGAAAGTGCAAAAGTACGGCTATATGGCAGGTGTTTATGCTTCGTCTTATCTTTACGACAATGATATAAATACCAAAAAGCTTCCGAAAGATACCGTTATTTGGGTGGCGGATTATAATGAAATGGTCACAACCTCGTCGGCGTATCATATTTGGCAATATTCAAGGACAGGCAAGAGCGACAGCGTCGAAAGCAAATATATTGACTTAAATTATTGGTACAGCAAAAAGCAGAAGTGAGGAGAGAAAAATGAAAAGGTTTTCTAAAATAATATCTGTTTTGCTTGCGTTTGCTATGCTCTTTTCGTCAACCGCTGTTTATGCAAGCACTAAAACGAGAAGTAAATATACGGGCATAACATATACTCATAATTCCAAGTTTGATAATAAAGAACTTGTTTACGGTATGGATATTTCACAGCACAACGGCAAAATAGATTTCAATAAGGTTAAAAAAGACGGAATAAAATTTGTTTTTATCCGTGTGGGTTATACGGGATATACAAAATCGTCTTTTTCACTTAATTACGATAAAAATTACAGAACGTATATTAAAGACGCAACCAAAGCAGGTCTTGATGTCGGCGTTTATTGGTATTCTCAATCCACAAAAGTGAGTGAGGCTAAAAAAGAGGCGAGTGCTCTTTTAAAGGCAATCAAGGGATACAGCATAACTATGCCGGTTGTGTTTGACTATGAATTTGCCGATACAAAAAAAGGCAGGCTTGACAGTGCAAGGCTTTCAAAAACAAATATGACTGCAAATGCGCTTGCGTTTTTAAATACGGTTTCGGATGCAGGATATGACGCTTGTATTTATGCGAGTGAAAATTTCCTTGAAGAACATCTCTATGCCAATCAAATTTCGCCGAGTTTTAAGGTTTGGCTTGCAAATTACAGCTCTAAAACAAATTATAGAGGCGATTATGAATTTTGGCAGCATACGGCAAAGGGAAGAGTAAGCGGTATGAGAGGCAATGTTGATATCAACTTTTGGTACAAGGGCGAAAATTCAACTTTCCTCGGCACGCAGGTATATACGGGCAAGCCTATTGAATGCGGCGTTTATACTGCAATTGACGGTAAAGAGCTCAAAGAAAATGTTGATTACACTTTGACCTATTCAAATAATATCAATATAGGTACGGCACATATTACATTAAAAGGTATGGGCGCTTATAAAGGTTTAAAACAAAATTATACATTTGATATTATACCCGATAAGGTAAAATCCCTTAAATATGTTTCAAGCAGCGATACGTCGTTGAAACTTTCTTGGAACAGCGTTCACGGTGCAAGCGCTTACGTTATTACTGCCGAAAGTCTTAATAACATAAAAACATTTACCAAAACGGTACACGGTACGACCGAGGGCGAAATCGGCGGTCTTATTGAGGGAAATCAATATATCGTTACGGTTCGTGCACTCGGATATAACGCTAAGGGCGGCACTTTGTCGGGGGAGCCGTCGGATTATACTTCGGGCAAAACGACGGGAACTAAAATCAGCGGTGTCAAAGTCAGTGAAAGAGGAGAGAAATCACTTACTCTTTCGTGGTACAGAATTTCCGACTGCGAAAGTTACAGCGTTTATCAATATAACGGCGCTTCAAAGGAATTTGAATTTGTCGGCAAAACAGAGGGAAATATCGATTCTTTAAAAGTTTCTCATCTTAAAGACGGTACGTCTTACAGTTTCAGGGTTTGTGCCGATAAAAAATATACGGATTGCGAAAAAAGCAATACTTTTACTGCCGTAACAACTCCGAAAAAGGTTTCCAATAAATCCGCAAAGAGCAGGAGCAGCAGGAGAATAACTTATTCGTTTAAAAAGGTTAATGCAACGGGCTATCAATATCAGTGGTCCACATACAAAAACTTTAAATCCAATTTTTTGACTAAAACCACCAAATCAACAAACGTTACGATTAAAACTTCTCAAAGCAGGAGAAGATATTATGTACGTGTCCGTGCTTATAAAACAGATAAGAGCGGTAAGAAAATTTACGGCAAATGGTCAAATGTTAAAAGCGTTAAAGTTAAATAATTTTAAGCGGTATGTGATTTTTTTGCGTACCGCTTATTTTTTATTGCCTTTTCAGAGCGAATGCGCTAAAATAGACGTGTTACAAACTGAATCTTTGTGAGGTAAATATATGAGCAGAGAGTGGACAAAAAATTTAAGAAATATTGAGCCTTATGTTCCGGGTGAGCAGAGTAAGGATAGGGATATAGTTAAAATCAACGCAAATGAAAATCCTTATCCGCCGTCACCGAAAGCGGTTGAGGTATTAAAAAACTTTGATACAAATAATTTGCGCTTTTATCCAAATGCAAATTCAACAAGGCTCAAAGAGGCAATTGCAAAATACTACAAGGTTGACGTGTCTAACGTATTTGTCGGCAACGGCTCAGACGATGTGCTTGCGGTGGCATTTCAGTCGTTTTTTAACAGTGACAAACCGATTGTCTATCCCGACTTGACATACAGCTTTTATCCCGTTTGGTGCTCGCTTTTCGGCATTGAATATAAAAATTATCCTGTCGGTGACGATTTCAGGATTAATCCCGAGGATTATAAGGAGCAAAACGGCGGCGTAGTTATCCCTAATCCCAATGCGCCTACCTCTCTCGGTGAGGGTCTCGATTTCGTGGAAAAAATACTTAATTATAATCAGGACAGCGTTGTGATTATTGATGAGGCATATGTCGATTTCGGCGGCACTTCAAGTATTCCTCTTATTAATAAGTATGAAAATTTGCTTGTAACGGGTACTTTTTCAAAGTCACGTTCGCTTGCAGGGCTTCGTATCGGTTTTGCAATAGGCAGTAAGGCGCTTATTGACGTTATGGAGGCTGTCAAAAATTCGTATAATTCTTATACGGTCGATTCTCTTTCAATTGAAATGGGTGCGGCAAGTATCGAAGATGACGAATATTTTAAATCAACTTGCCAAAAGGTTATTAAAACGAGGGAAAGGGTTACGCTTGAACTTAAAAAGCTCGGATTTGACGTTCTCGACTCTCAAACAAACTTTATTTTTGCAACGCATAATGAGCATAATATGAAATCACTTTTTGAATATCTTAAAACGCAAAAGGTGTTTATCCGTTATTTCTCTTTGCCGAGAATTGAAAATTATGTCAGAATTACAATCGGCACAAACGAGGAAATGGATATTTTTCTTGAAAAAACTAAGGAGTTTATTTTAAATGACAACAGGTAAAAAAGGCGCAATAATTTTTCTGTGGATATTAAATATTTTAAATTTGCTTGCAGGCTTTGTATCGCAGTTTAAAATTCTTTTGGGCAAGGATATAACGTCTATTATTCCTATCAGTGCACCGCTTTCGGTCAATCAAATTATGATGGTTAATTTTATGACGCTTGTTTTAATAATGGTGCTTATCACGGTGATACTTACTTATCTTGTTACCGATATTCCTTATTCCCCGATTGAAATATTGGAAAACTTTTCGCCGCTGTTTTTAATCCCGAGCGTGATAGTTGCGATTTTGGGGATTGTTAATGCAATCAGAGCCGATATTGCGGCAGATAAAATATGGCTTATCGTTTGTATGATTATCTATATTTTAATTTCAATTATTGAAATTTCCTGCTTATTGACTGTTAAGCAAGACGCAGAGGAATAAAAAACAAAGGCACGAGAATTTCTCGTGCCTTTAATTTATCAATTTTAATATTAAAGATGAAAGACAATGTCATCGCTCTTCTTATTAAATATCCACATTCCGACTGCAAGCGTTGCAAACGATACAACGGTTGCATAAGCAAGAAGCTTAGGGCTGAGCATATAGCCGTAAAGAACGCTTTGCCTGAACATTTCAATCATTGAATAAAGCGGATTAATCTTGATAAGCATTCTTGTCCAATGTCCCGTGATTCTCTGGAAAGGATATACGATAGGAACCATATAGAAAAGAAGCTGAGTAAGAACGTCCCAAATATATTCAACATCTCTGAAATATACGCCGATAACGGAAAGGATAAGTCCTACGCCTGTGCAGAAGATAAGCAAAAGGAACATAGGTACAACCGCCATAAACACATAAGGAGTGATATGAAGATTTGAACCGCCGCTTATACCTGTCAGCTTAAAGAATATCCATACGCAGATAAGGCAGAGAAGCGATATCGCAAACGTAACGAAGTTTGAAAAAATCGACGAAAGCGGATACATATATTTAGGAACATATACCTTTTTAATAATGCTTGCATTTCGCCTAAACGAAGTCATAGCCTGCTTTGTTGACGAAGTGAAAAAGCTGAATAAAAGTCGGCCTGTGAAAAGATAAACAGGGAAGCAGATTACGTGCTTGTTCGACTTACCGAAGATACCGCCGAATACAACTGAAAGAACAATCATTTGCAAAAGCGGTTGAATAAAGCTCCAAAGAATACCGAGCCATGAATTTCTGTATTTAAGCTTAACGTTTTTAGCGGTAAGTTCCTTTAAAAGATTTTTATATTTTTTAAAGGTCTTAACATTACGGTCAAGCTCTTTATTACTTGTACTCATATAAGCACCTCATATTTATTATGATATCTAACGTTTTAGAATTATATCACAATATGTTTCATTTTTCAACAAAAATAATGTTAATATGATTTATTTAAACATTTTTGCTATTTCACTTGCTACGATTTTTACACTTTTGTTGCCGTCAACTACAATGTCTGCGCAGTCAAGATATTTTGATTTTCTCTCGTCATAAAGCGCTTTTGCCTTTTCTTTATCTTGAAAAAGAGGACGTGTTGACGTGTCGCCTATTCTCTCGCAAATAACGTCAAAATCAACATCAAGGAATATTATTTTGCCCGAATTTTTAACTGCGTCGACGTTTCTCTGATATGTCATGGCGCCGCCGCCCGTTGATACAACGCAGTTTTGCATAGAAGCAACTTTTTTGCAAGCTTGATATTCAAGCTCTCTGAAAAAATCCTCGCCGTATTCGGCAAAAATATTTTTTATTTGAGTGCCTTGTTCGCTTTCAACCATATCGTCTGTATCAACAAATTTTCTGCCTGTCATTTTCGCAAGCTCGTGACCGATTGTTGTTTTGCCCGAACCCATAAAACCGCATAAAATTATATTCATATCTTTTCCATTTCCTCTTGTGTTATTTTTAAAACCTTTTTAATATCGTCCATAGTGAATTCGGTGTCAAACCAAATTTCCTGCGCAACGGCAGCCTGCCAAACAAGCATAGGAAGTCCGTTTGAATATTTAATTCCCGCCTCTTTCGCATATTTTAAAATCAAGGTTTCCTGCGGATTGTAAACAGCGTCAAAAACAGCCTTGCATTTTTGCACTTTTTCCTTAGGCAAAACGCTTGCGTCAACTTTAGGAAACATACCGACAGGGGTGCCGTTTATGAGTAAATCAAATTCACCCTCAACCTCGTCAAGCGTAATTACTTTTGCGTCTTTATCAAGCAGCTTGTTCTTTATTTCCGATTTAATGAGATTTGCGGCAGGAATGTCGTCGCTTCTTACGGCAATTGTTAAATCTGCGCCGGCAAGTATGCTTTCAAACGCAAACATTCTTGCAACACCGCCGCTTCCGCATAAAAGTACCTTTCCGCCGAGTTTAATTTTTGCCATTTCAAGCGCACGAAGAAAGCCGAAGCAGTCTGTATTGTGACCGGTTGCTTTGCCGTTTTCGATTTTAACGGTATTTACTGCGCCGAAAAGCTCTGCTCTTTGCGATAAACCGTCGAGCATCGGGATAATGCCTGTTTTATGCGGAATTGTAACGTTGAAGCCGTCAAGCTTTTTAAGCTCAATGTATTTATCTTTTAAGTTTTCCGGTGCAATCTCGTTGAGATTGTAATTTGCGTCGATTTTTTTGATTTTAAAAAGTTCCCTGTGGATAACGGGTGACATAGAATGACCCAAAGGGTAGCCGATTAAACAAAAATTATTCATTAATATTCGCCTCTTTGAAAATAGTTTAAAATAGTTATTGACAAGTCAAAAATAATTTTATAATATGATAATAACATAATGAATTAATTTAAACAACATTTTTTGAGGTGAACATAATTATGGTATTTGAAAAATTAAAGGAAATCTTGGCAGAACAGCTTGATGTTGACGCCGATTCAATCACAAAGGACAGTCTTCTTATCGAGGATCTCGGTGCCGACAGTCTTGACGCTATTGATATTGTAATGTCTGTCGAAGATGAATTTAAGCTTGAAGTGCCTGATGAAATTATTGAAAAAATCGAAACTGTGGGCGATATGCTTAATTTCATCGAAAACAATATTTGACGTTTATTTTTATTGCAGTCATAATTCGTTTTAATAGACGGATTATGGCTGTTTTTTCTATATTCCGAAATAAAAATTTACTAATTAAACAAAATGTTACAAAAGTCTAAAAACTATGTCTATAATTTTTATATATATTGACAATAACTTTTAAAAGCGGTAAAATAACCATAGGCGTTTTATAACCAATTTGAGAGGTGCAACACTTATGGCAGAAAAAGAAAAATACATTATGGCTCTTGACCAAGGTACTACTTCTTCAAGGGCAATTATTTTTAATAAAAAAGGAGAAATTGTTGCCAAAGCGCAAAACGAATTTGCACAGCATTATCCCGAAAACGGATGGGTTGAGCACGACCCTATGGAAATTCTTTTTTCGCAAACAAGTGCAATGCTGACGTGTTTGAGGCTTGAAAAAGTCGACCCTAAGGATATAGTCGGCATAGGTATCACAAATCAGCGTGAAACCACAATTGTTTGGGAAAAGGAAACGGGTAAGCCTGTTTATAATGCGATTGTTTGGCAATGCAGACGTACCGCTCCTATTTGTGAGGAACTTAAAGCGGAGGGCTTGTCCGATTACGTTAAGGAAACGACAGGTCTTTTGATTGACGCTTATTTCAGCGGTACAAAAATCAAGTGGATTCTTGATAATGTTCCCGGTGCGAGAGAGAAGGCTGAAAGGGGAGAACTTCTTTTCGGCACGGTTGACACTTGGCTTATTTGGAATTTAACTAACGGCAAGGTGCACGTAACCGATTATTCAAATGCGTGCAGAACTATGCTTTTTGATATTAATAAGCTTTGCTGGGACCCGTATCTTTGCGAAAAACTCGGTATTCCTATGAGTATGCTTCCCGAGGTTAAACCGTCAAGTTGCATATACGGCAAACTTGCGCATATAACAGGTATTGAGGAAATTGCAGACGTGCCTATCGCAGGTGCTATCGGCGACCAGCCGGGTGCGCTTTTCGGTCAGGGTTGCTTTAAGGCAGGGCAGGCCAAAAATACTTACGGCACAGGTTGCTTCCTTCTTATGAACACAGGCGACAAGCGTGTTAATTCGAGGTCAAATCTTCTTTCAGGTATCGCTTGGGGTATCGGAGACGAGATTACATATTCGCTTGAAGGCTCCGCTTTCAATGCAGGTTCGATTATCAAATGGCTTCGTGACGAGGTTGAGCTCATCAAAACCGCACGTGAATGTGATATTTATGCCGAGCAGGTTGAGGATTCAAACGGTCTTTATTTCGTTCCGGCGTTTACGGGTTTGGGTGCTCCTTATTGGGATATGTATGCAAGGGGAGTTATGGTAGGCTTAACACGTGGCGTTAATAAAAAGCATATTTGCCGTGCCGTTCTTGAAAGTATAACATATCAAATGACAGACTTGCTTGAAGCAATGATGAACGATTCGGGCATAGTTTTAAAGGATTTGAGAGTTGACGGCGGCGCTTCCGTTTCCGATATTATGATGCAGATTCAGGCGGATATGACAGGCGTTAATGTAAACAGACCTAAGAATGTTGAAACCACGGCTCTCGGTGCGGCTTACTGTGCCGGTCTTGCTACAGGTGTTTGGGACAGTCTTGAGGAAATCGAGGCTAACAGAGCTGTTGACAGAATTTTTGTTCCGTCAATGGAAATTTCAAAACGTAATCAAAAATATTCCGATTGGAAGCGTGCTGTTGAGCGCTCTCGCAATTGGGAAAGATAAAAATAATAAAATATATTGATATTTATCAAAAAAGGAGATAAAATTATGGGTAAAGTTGTTTGTCCTTGGGACACATTGATTAATTTTGTAACAGATGCTTTTGTAGGCTACGGTATTCCGAGAGAAGATGCCGAAATCTGCACCGATATTCTTCTTGAATCGGACAGAAGAGGTATTGAAAGCCACGGTTGTAACCGCTTTAAGCCTATTTATCTTGACAGAATTAAGGCAGGTATTCAAAACCCGATTACTAATTTTGAGGTTGTTAAGGAAACACCTTGTACCGCAGTAGTTGACGGTCATGACGGAATGGGTCAGGTTATCGGTTACAAGTCAATGCAAATGGCTATCGATAAGGCTAAGAAATACGGTATGGGTATGGTTGCCGTTCGTAATTCCTGCCACTACGGTATTGCAGGCTATTATGCAACTATGGCAACAAAGCAGGGCTGTATCGGTATTACGGGTACTAATGCACGTCCGTCTGTTGCTCCTACTTTCGGCGTTGACGGTATGTTCGGTACTAATCCGCTTACTATCGGTATTCCTACAGATGAACCGTTTGATTTTGTTATCGACTGCGCAACTTCTATTACTCAAAACGGTAAAATCGAATATTATGAGAGAATCGGAGAGAAAGTTCATCCGGGTACAATTATCGGCAGAGACGGTAAGGAAATCAGCGGTGACGCAGGCGAGGCTTTGAGAAAGATTCGTTCGGGCGACGCTGCGCTTACTACTCTCGGCGGTATCGGCGAGGCTCTCGGCGGATACAAGGGCTATGGTTACGCTATGGTTATTGAGCTTCTTTCTGCCGCTTTGCAGGACGGTAATTACGGCAAGGCGCTCAACGGCAAAGATGAAAACGGAAATCTCGTTCCTTATCATCTCGGTCATTTCTTCATTGCTATTGATACAGGTCATTTTGTAGGCGAAGAGGAAACGAGAAAGAAAGCAGGCGAAATTATCCGTTCTGTTCGTAATTCAACAAAGGCACCGGGATGTGACAGAATTTACACTGCCGGTGAAAAGGAATATGATATTTGGCAGCAGAGAAAGGACAGCGGTGTTCCTATCAACGAGTCTGTTCAAAAGGAAATGAACGAGGTTCGTGACGAGCTCGGTCTTACACAATATAAGTTCCCTTGGGAATAATATATAAAGTTTAAATTATGAGGTGACACAAACTATGGATTATCGTAAGGAATCATTAAGGCTTCACGGAGAATGGAAAGGTAAAATCGAAGTGAACGCAAGGGCAAAGGTAAATGATAAGGATTCTCTTTCACTTGCCTATACTCCGGGCGTTGCAGAGCCTTGCCTTGCAATTAAAGATGATTATAAAAAGAGCTGGGAGCTTACAAGACGTTGGAATATGGTAGCCGTTATTACAGACGGTACCGCAGTTTTGGGTCTTGGCGATATCGGTCCCGAGGCAGGTATGCCGGTTATGGAGGGTAAATGCGTTCTCTTTAAAGAATTCGGCGATGTTGACGCATTTCCGCTTTGCGTTCGCACTAAGGATGTAGATGAATTTGTTGAAACTGTTTATAATATCAGCGGTTCATTCGGCGGTATTAACCTTGAGGATATTGCGGCTCCACGTTGCTTTGAAATTGAGGAAAAACTTAAAGCTAAGTGCGATATTCCTATTTTCCACGATGACCAGCACGGCACCGCAGTTGTTGTATCGGCAGCGCTTATTAATGCAACAAAGCTTACCGGTAAAAAGCTTTCTGATTGCAGGGCTGTTATTAACGGCTCGGGTGCAGCAGGTATTGCCATTGCAAAACTTCTTATGACTTTAGGTCTTCGTGACGTTATTCTTTGTGACAGAACAGGCGCTATTTATGAGGGCAGAGAAAAACTTAACCCTTCTAAAGAAGCAATTGCTAAGGTTACTAACAGAGAAATGACAAAGGGTACGCTTGCAGACGCAGTTAAGGGTACAGATATCTTTATCGGTGTTTCTGCTCCGGGCGTTCTTACTCCTGAAATGATTAAGACTATGAACGCAGACCCTATCGTTCTTGCTATGGCTAATCCTACTCCTGAAATTATGCCCGATGAGGCTAAAGCCGCAGGCGCTAAGATTGTAGGTACAGGCCGTTCCGACTTCCCTAACCAGATTAATAACGTTGTTGCATTTCCGGGCATTTTCCGTGGTGCACTTGATGTAAGGGCAAGTCAGATTACAGAGAATATGAAGATTGCCGCAGCATATGCTATCGCTTCTCTTGTTGATGACGATAAGCTCAGCGTTGATTATATTCTCCCTTATGCATTTGATGAAAGAATTAAGGATACCGTTGCAAAGGCTGTTGCAGATGCGGCTGTAAATGACGGCGTAGCAAGAATTTGACGAAGCGGGAGACAATGTTTGCCTCTGCGTTATAAAAATCAAATAAAATAACAAAGCGTTGGAGATAATCAAAATCTCCAACGCTTAATTTTTTGCGTATTTATATTTTATTTTGCGAGAGCGTTTTCCTGTTTTTTAATACCCTTATTGATGAATATAAACATAATTATACTCATTATTACGCAGCAGATATCGGCTGTTGCCTGCGACCAAATTATGCCCTCAAGTCCGATAAGTTTATTCATAATAAAGAGCATAGGAACATAGATAAGTCCCTGCCTGCCGAGTGAGAGCACCATACTTTGAACGCCTTTTCCCATTCCCTGAAATGAGAAATTGAGTACAAACATAATGCCGATAACGGGACCCGACGCCATAAGAGCAAGAAGCATTTTAACACCGAGGTCGATAACTTGTGTGTTATTGATAAACAACTCGATAACGTTTCTTCTGAAAAACAGATAAAATCCTGTCATAACCGAGCCGATAATAATGTTGCAAATTATACTGAAACGCAGACATTTTCTCATTCTCTTGTAGTTTTGCGCACCGTAGCAGTAGCCTACAAGCGGCTGAACACCTTGACCGAGACCGATTTGAAGCATAACAACAAGCATATTTGCTTTCATTGCAATTCCCATT
This sequence comes from uncultured Clostridia bacterium, assembly GCA_945874765.1. Classification (GTDB taxonomy): domain Bacteria; phylum Bacillota; class Clostridia; order Oscillospirales; family Acutalibacteraceae; genus Eubacterium_R. Next base: position 34,909 of record CAMCHQ010000007.1, on the reverse strand, counting down.
GCGGCAACTGCGTTGTCACCGTATTTGATAAGAACAACGTTTACAATAATGTTGCTTATGCTCATAAGAAGATTGTTAATTGCGGCAGGAAGTCCTACTCCGATAACACCCTTTGCAATTTTGTGCCCCATAGAAAAACGTTTAGGCGAAATGCTTAAAATACTCTTTCCTTTGAGGAAATAGATAAGAAAATAAATTACCGTTACTATGTTGCCGATAACGGTTGCTATTGCCGCACCCGCAACACCCATATCAAAGCCGAACGGCATAGTGAAGCCGAAAAGTTTGTCGCCTGTATGTAAAATGAAAATAGGGTCAAGAATTATATTTGTTATTTGACCGATAACAGAGCCTATCATTGATTCTTTTGCCGCACCTTCACCACGAACGAGGTTTGCCGCCGTGATTGCAAGCACGATTGACGGAGCTCCGAGCGCTACCCATTTAAGATAATCTGCGGCTAAGGCGAGCGTGTTTTTACTTGCACCTACAAGCATAAGAATTTGATTTTTTAAAGTAAAGAAAATTATTCCGAGCACTAAGCCTACTGCGATTGAGCCGTAAATGCAAAATGCGCTGATTGTCTTAACTCTGTCTTTTCTGCCCTCACCGAGTGAACGGCTTACAAATGCGCAGCCGCCTACACCGAACAGGTTACCCGTTGCAATGAAAAGCAGGAAAAGAGGCATTGAAACCGAAACGGCGGCTACCTGATTGCTGTCGCCCGTTTGACCTACAAAAAATGTGTCCGCAAGGTTATATACTATATTAATAAGCATACTGAGCATACTCGGCAAAGCCATAGTCATAACCGCTTTCGGAACTGTGTATTCTTCGAAAACTTTAGTGTTGTCTTTCATATATCATTCTTCCTTTCGTAATATTTGCCGTGAAAACCGATTTTTTTATTATAATCTGTCCGCAATATCAATAAGATTTTGCATAGTGAGTTTTTCAGGTCTGATATTGATTTCAAGCCCAAGCTCATTGAAAATCTCCGTAATTTTCTGCTTTGAAACACCCATTGTGTTTGATATACTGTTAAGCGCCGTTTTTCTTCTTTGAGCAAATGCACACTTAACTAATGAGAAAAACTTTTTCTTGTTTTCAATTTGATATTTGCCCTCGCCGTTTAGTGTGAGTTTGATTACAACACTGTCAACTTTCGGACTCGGCATAAAACTTTCTCTCGGCACGTTAAAAAGAATTTCACCGCTTGCATAAAACTTAACCGCAACCGACACTGCGCCTGCCTGCCTTGTTCCGACCTCGGCACAAAGCCTTTCTCCCGCTTCCTTTTGCACCATTACGACTATCTCGTCAATAGGCAATTCGTTTTCAAGCAGCATCATAATTATAGGCGACGTAATATAATAAGGTAAATTTGCGCATACTTTAATATTGTCGCATCCCTCAAATTTCTCTTCAATGAGTTTTTTGAGGTCAAGCTCCATAACGTCACCGTTTACAATTTCAAGATTGTCAAAACCGTTAAGCGTTTCGTCAAGAACGGGTAAAAGCCTTTTGTCAAGCTCGATTGATACAACCTTTTTTGCCACCTTGCAAAGTTCTTTTGTAAGAACGCCTATACCCGGTCCGATTTCAAGCACACCTGTTTTATCGTCTGCATTTAACGATTGTGCCATTTGCGGACATACGTCAGGGTCAATCAAAAAGTTTTGACCGAGTGCTTTTGAAAAGGTAAAGCCGTATTTTGAAAGTATTTTTTTAATTGTATTGATATCATATAAATTACAGTCCATATTACACCTGACCTATATTCTGTGCCTTGCCTAACAAGAGCAGGGCGAATTATCCGGCGGGCAATGTTGCCCCTACGAGTTAAATTCGATTAATTTGTTTTCATTTTGCGTGTATTCTATCACATTCAAAAATAGTTTACAATATTATTCTTGACATTTTGTTAAATTGTGCTAAAATATCGTTTAGTCGACTAATGTTAGTTGACTAACTTTATTGAAAATTAATGTTATTATTAGTTGAAATTGAGTTGAAAAGGTGGTGAAATAATGAATTATAAACGCAGGCAGCCGCCCCCGGAGGAGCTTATAGGACCGAGAGTTAATTTTTTATCCCGTCTTGTTCGTTGCAAATTCAATGACATTATAAGCGAAGAGGGGCTTTATTCCGGTCAGCAGGATATCATTTTTGCCGTTATTGAAAATGAGGGAATAACTTCGAGCAAACTTGCCGAAATTACAGGTGTGTCGGCGGCAACTATGAGTGTGTCGGTCAAAAGAATGGAAAAAGCGGGTTTTATTATTAAAAAGCCTGATGAAAACGACGCAAGAATAATGCATATTTATCCGACTGAAAAGGCAAAAGCCGTGCCGTGTAATACAAGAAAAAAGATGAACGAGCTTGAGGCTATAATTAAAAAAGGAATGGATGAGGATAAGGCGCTCGAGTTTGCGCATTATTTACAGCGTGCGATTGATAATTTATTAGAAGAATGCGGCGAATGCCGTGAAAAAGGAGATGAGAGAAAATGTTAAAAAAATTAGGCAAATATATGAAAGGGCTTGGATTTCTTTCACTTATCAGTGCTCTCGGTATGATTATTGAGGCAGTGTGCGAGCTTGCATTGCCGTCGCTTGCAAATAATATTTATGAAACCGTAAACGTTACAACCACACCCGAGCAGACAAAGGCTTATGTTTTGAAAATGGGATTCGGTATGCTTGGTTTGGCAGTTGTCGGTCTTTGCGGCGGTCTTTCAACCATGAAAGCTTCGGCGGTAGTCAGCCAACGTTTTGCATTCAGGCTCAGAAATGACGTTTATAAAAAGATAAGTAATTTTTCATTCAGAAATATTGATAAGTTTTCAACAGCTTCTCTTACAACAAGACTTACAAACGATATCACAATGCTTCAGCAAGTGGTTATGATGTCGCTTCGTATCTTGGTAAGAGGTCCTGCACTTTTGATTGTTGCGGCAGTTATGGCGGTAAGAATTAACCCTAAAATGTCGGCAACGCTTCTTATTATGCTTCCTATTATTATTGTTATAGTAGCGCTTATTATGAAGTTCGGTTTTCCTATGTTTCAAAAAATGCAGAAAAAGGTTGATAACGTAAACCGTGTAGTTCAGGAAAACCTTATCGGTATGCGTGTTGTTAAGGCGTTTGTACGTGAGGACCACGAAAAGGATAAATTCCATAAGGCTTCGGATGACCTTGCAAAGCAGGGCGCTATGGCTTCGGGACTTATCGTTACTGTTATGCCTGTTATGATGCTTCTTTTCAATGCCGTTATCGTATTCACTTATTATAAGGGTGCGCTTTCCGCTAACGAGGGCGTTATGCAGGTAGGTCAAATTTCGGTATTTGCTTCCTATGTTGTTCAGATTCTTATGAACCTTGTTATGATTTCAATGATGCTTTTACAGCTTGCAAGAGGTAAAGCTTGTGCAGAACGTGTTGTTGAAGTTCTTGATACCGATATTGATATTGTTAATCCGGAAAATGCATTTGTTCCTACCGAGCCAAAGGGTGAGGTTGAGTTTAAAAACGTCAGCTTTAAATATGACCCTGAATCTCACGGTGATAATATTCTTGAAAATATCAGCTTTAAGGCAAAACCGGGTCAGATTGTAGGTATCGTAGGCGGTACCGGCTGCGGTAAATCAAGTCTTGTTAATCTTATCCCACGTCTTTATGACGCAACGCAGGGTGAAGTTCTTGTTGACGGCGTTGACGTTAAGAAGTATGACCTTAAATCGCTTCGTGAAATCATAGGCGTTGTGCTTCAAAAGAACGTTCTTTTCAGCGGAACGATTGAGGAGAATATTCGTTGGGGTAAAAAAGACGCTACACACGAGGAAATCGTTGCGGCTTGTAAAGCGGCGCAGGCAGACGGATTTATTAATGAACAGCCTGACGGATATAATACTTATCTTTCACAGGGCGGTCTTAATCTTTCAGGCGGTCAAAAGCAACGTCTTTGTATTGCACGTGCTATGATTAAAAAGCCGAAAATTCTTATTCTTGATGACTCGACAAGTGCGGTTGATACCGCAACAGAGGCAAAAATCCGTGAAAGTTTTTACAGCGACCTTAAAGATACAACCGTATTCATCATTGCTCAGCGTATTTCGTCTGTTAAGGACGCAGATGAAATTCTTGTTGTTGATGACGGCGAAATCAAGGGTATAGGTAATCACGATGAGCTTATTAAAACTAATGAGATTTATCAGGAAATTTATAATACACAACAGAAAGGAGTGCTTGAATAATGCCACCAATGGGACCTCCGGGCAAAAGAAATGATTTCAGAAAGCCCAAGAATGCTAAGCAGACATTTACAAGAATCCTAAAATATATGGGCAAAAACAAGCTCTTTTTGATTGTTGTATTTTTAATGCTTATTTTAAGTACGGTTTGCAATATTGCCGCATCTTATTGCTTAAAGCCGATACTCAACGATATTGCCGCTTCTATCAAGGCAGGCACATTTATGGATGAGGGTATCAAAACCCTTGTTAAAAATCTTATTAAGCTTTCGCTTTTATATGTAGGCGCATCGCTATTCTCATTTGCACAAAGTAAGATTATGGTAACTCTTGCATATAAGACCACTAACCTTATTCGTAAGGACTTGTTTGACCATATGCAGACTTTACCGCTCAGATTTTTCGATTCTCAAACACACGGCGAAATTATGAGCCGTTTTACAAACGATGTCGACAACGTTCAAATGATGCTTGAACAATCAATGGTTCAGCTTGTTTCTTCGGCATTTACATTTATCGGCATAGTTGTAATGATGATAGTATTAAGCCCGACGCTTTTTGCCTTTGCGCTTATTTTCCTTGTAATTATGATGATTACTGTATCGCAGATAGGCAAGAAGTCAAGAAAATATTTCAGAGAGCAGCAGAAAAACCTCGGCGTTATGAACGGTAATATTGAGGAATCCGTCGAGGGTATGAAAGTTATTAAAGTTTTCAACCACGAGCAGCAGGCTTTTGACGAATTTGAGCAAACAAACGAAAGTTTCAGAAAAGCCGCAACAAACGCTAACTTTTTCTCAGGTATAATGGGTCCTTGCTCAACGGGTATTAATAACGCAAGTTATGCGACTATTGCACTTGTAGGCGGACTTTTGGCGTTGACGGGAAGTCTTGATATCGGTACTTTCTTTACTTTCCTCAGTTATTCAAAGCAGTTTACCCAACCGATTAACCAAATAGCAAACCAGATGAATACTGTATTTTCTGCTCTTGCAGGTGCAGAACGTGTATTTGAAATTATGGATATGAGTTCGGAGGTTGATGACGGTACGGTAACTCTCAGCGAGGAAAAAACGGCTGACGGCAAAAAGTGGTTTTGGATTGACGGGGATAAGAAAATTCCTGTTGAGGGTAAGGTTGTATTTAAGGACGTTGATTTTAGTTACGTTCCCGAAAAGCAAGTGCTCAAGGATATCAACCTTTATGCAAAGCCGGGTCAAAAAATTGCTTTTGTAGGCTCAACCGGTGCAGGTAAAACCACTATTACAAATCTTATCAACAGATTTTATGATATTGAACGTGGTTCAATCACCTATGATTCTATTGATATTAAGCGTATCAAAAAGGACGATTTAAGAAAGAGCCTTGCAATTGTTTTGCAGGATACGCATATGTTTACAGGAACAATTATGGATAATATCCGCTACGGCAGACTTGACGCAACAGACGATGAATGTATTGCGGCGGCTAAGCTTGCTTCTGCTCATTCATTTATCCGCAGGCTTCCTGAGGGATATAATACGGTAATTACAGGTGACGGCGGAAATCTCAGCCAAGGTCAACGACAGCTTCTTGCAATTGCACGTGCCGCTGTTGCAGACCCGCCTGTTATGATTCTTGACGAAGCAACCTCATCAATCGATACCCGTACAGAGCTTCATATCGAGCACGGTATGGATAGACTTATGATTGGCAGAACCGTATTCGTTATCGCTCACAGGCTTTCAACAGTCCGTAATTCAAATGCAATTATGGTTTTGGAACACGGCGAAATTATCGAACGTGGCGACCACGACGCACTTATGGCTCAAAAGGGTCGTTACTATGAGCTTTGCACAGGCAAGGCAAAATTAAGCTGATAGACTTTGATAAAGCGCCTGAAATAATTAATAAACCTCTTTGCCTCCCTTGTAAAGAGAGGTGGGTGCAACTTGTTGCACTTAGAGGGATTGGAAAAACGGCAAGGACATCGAGTCCTTGCCGTTTTTGGCGCTTTCCGTCTTTTGCTCGGTGGAGTGAATTGTGCGAAGCACAAGAGACACGTGGCTCCAAATTAACTTGTGAATTTGGGAGAAACAGTACAGTGTACTGTTTCGTAGCAAGTGGAATAAAACAGCTCCGCTCGCAAAAGACGAAATTTATCTTACTTTCTCGAAGTCGATTATGCTAAAACGAATAATTTGAGCAAGAGCTTTTTAGTAACCAAAACCTTTGCTACGGAAATATTGCCGGCAGGCATTGTAAAAGGTGGCGGCTCTGCAAGCGGACAAAACTCCGGCAATCCTGAGCCTGAAACAGAGTGCCATTTTGAAACTGTCGGTGAATTGCTAAATTATAGACTTGATTCAAATGATTGCATAAGAGATATAATTACTCAGGCAGAGGTTGTTTGGAGAAATATTTAACAGTGTAAAATATGATTGATATTAACAAATTTGATTAATTATTAAAATTTAATATTCATATTCAAAAAAGCACATTGAAAAAATCAATGTGCTTTTTCTTACGTTTTTGTAATGATAAAGTCACGTAAAAGTAAGGCTTAGGGTGTATTCTTTATTGATGAAAGAGGAAAACTTATCTTAATAATTTTGTAAGAACTTCTTTATCACTTCTTTGTTTTTCTTTAACATAAAGTGAGAAATGCTTTGGTAAAATTAAGGGCGTAAACGAAAAGTTTAACTTGATTTTATAACTCATTTAGAGTTGATTTTAAAGCTTATCATATAAGGAATATATAAGGAGATGGAAATATGAATATATTGGTAACTCTTAACAGCGGATATGTTTTGCCGCTTTGCACAATGCTTAAATCACTTGCTTATTCAAATGAGGGAACGGATATTGATTTATATATCGTTCATTCGTCGCTTACTCTTGCCGATTTTCAAAAAATCAATGCCGTAACTATAAATACGGATATTACGCTTCATCCGATAAAGGTTGACAATTCGCTTTTTGACGGAGCGCCGACGTGCAAAAGAATTTCTAAGGAAACTTATTACAGGATTTTTGCAAGCGAGCTTTTGCCAAAGAGCCTTGACAGAATATTATATATTGACCCAGATACGGTTGTAATCAATCGGCTTGACGATTTTTACAATGCGGCTTTTGACGGCAATGTTTTAATCGGTGCTAAGCATTTTGACGGCACAATGGATATTTGGAACAGGAAAAGGCTCGGCATTAAGTATTCCAAAAGATATATTAATGCAGGTGTAATGCTTTTTAATTTGAAACTTATGAGAGAGCTTTTTTCAAGTGATAAAGTTTTTGATATTATTAAAAAGAAAAAGCCGATACTGTTTCTTGCCGACCAAGACGTAATTAATATTATGTATGACGGCTATATCGGTCTTTATGACGAATACGTTATTAATCTTGACGAGCGTTGCTTTGCAAGACTTTTAAACAAAGAATCTTTTGAAAAGGCAAAAAAGTATATAAATGAGCACACCGATATTATCCATTTTAACGGTAAATATAAACCGTGGAAGAGTGAATACAAGGGCGAACTCGACGGCTATTGGCACCATTTTGACCGTATGCCGAATTACAGGGCAAGGAGGTATTATAATGAAACGGCTTAAAAAATATTTCAAGCTTCCTTCTAAGAATGTCTGCATAATTTACGGCGTTGCAATCGGTGTTATTCTCATTGCCTTTTTGTCGGTCTATTTCACATTCGGCAAGCAGCTTACCGCTTTTGTTTCCGATACCCAGAGCTTTAATGCGTGGCTTGAGCAATATAAGGGGCTAAGTGCAGTCGTATTTATTCTTATCCGTGCGTTTCAAACCGTTATTAAAATCATTCCTGCCGAACCGCTTGAAATTGCTTCGGGCTACGCATTTGGCACTTGGGGTGGGCTTCTTTACTGCTCAATCGGTACTTTTTTAGGCTCGCTTGTAATCGTTCTTCTGTCAAAGACTTTCGGTCAGGCATTTATCGGTGCTTTTGTTAATGAAGAACAGTTTAAACAGCTTAAAATAATCAGTAATACCGATAATCAAAACCTCTTTTTATGGATATTCTATCTTGTTCCCGGAACTCCGAAGGATATTTTTACATATATCGTTTCGGCAACCGATATCAATTTGGTAAGATTTTTTGCAATAACCACAATAGCACGTATTCCGTCAATAATTACCTCTACGATTTGCGGCAATGAGCTTATGCATAATAACGTGAAAATGGCTGTAATCGTATTTGTGCTCACGGCACTCGTTTCGGCAATTTGTGCATTTATTTATAAAAAACATAACAGCAAGAAAATGAAAACGGCTTGAACATTTCGTTCAAGCCGTTTTTTAACGATTTTTTATTATCCGTTGCCGCCTGATTTTGGCATATAACTGTAAAGTTCAAGTGCAAGTTTATTGACAGGAAGAGTTTGAACAACAACTTTACCCGGTCCTGTTACAATTGTGTTGAAAAGTCCTTCGCCGCCGAAGAAAATATTTTTAGCACCCTTAACAGTTTGAATATCCATAGTGCAGGTGCCGTCCATAATTGCAAGATGACCTGTATCGAGAATGAGTTGTTCTCCTGCCTGAAGTTCATATTCAACGGTAGAGCCGTCAAGCTCAACAAAAAGAATTCCCTCACCGTCAAATTTCTGCATAATGAAGCCTTCACCGCCGAAAAGACCTGCGCCGAGTGCTTTTCTGAAGAAAATCGACATATTAACGCCCGGTGTGGAAGCTAAAAATGCACTCTTTTGTAAAATAACGGTCTGACCGGGATGAATTTCAATAGCACGGATGTCACCCGGGCAACAGCTTGTAAATGAAATCATACCTTCACCGCCACGGCAGGTGTATCTGTTTTGGAACATTTTGTCTCCCGAAAACAGTCTGCCGAAAGCCTTGCCGAGACCGCCGTTTGTTGTGGTTTCCATAACCATATTAGGCGTCATCCAGCTCATTCCGCCGCCCTCTGTAATCATCTGTTCGCCGTCCTGTAAGTGACAGATAACGGCAGGGAACGGAGTTCCTTTAATTTCGTATTGCATAAAATACTCTCCTTTTTCAAAAATAAATTATAGATAATAAACCCATTTCCTCAAATTTATCTATAAAACTCCAAAAATATAATATCATATATATACTATTTATTCAATATGTTTAAAATGTTTAAAGAATATTTATTAAAATTGCATATTGAATATATTTTTTTATAGGTATATAATTACATTGAAATTATGATAAATTATACTTTTAGGAGAAGGTTATGAAAGACTTTTTGGATAAAGATTTCCTGCTTGAAAGTGACACGGCAAAAAAGCTTTTTCACGATTATGCCGAAAAAATGCCGATTTGCGATTATCATTGTCATTTAAGCCCAAAGGAAATTTATGAAAATAATCAGCCCGATAATATTTCCGATTTGTGGCTTTCGGGCGACCACTATAAATGGAGAGCCATGCGTTCTTGCGGTGTTGAGGAAAAATATTGCACGGGTGACGCAAGCCCTAAGGAAAAATTTGAAAAATTTGCTTATACTTTGCAGTATTGCATAGGCAACCCTCTTTATCATTGGGCACATATTGAGCTTCAAAGATATTTTGGTATCGATACACCGCTTAATGCAAAAACCGCAGACGATATTTACGAACGTGCAAATAAGGCGATTGCCGAGGGTGATTTTGCTCCTCAAAGCCTTATTACAAAAAGCAATGTCAAAGTTGTTTGTACTACCGATGACCCTATTGACGATTTGAAATATCACAAACTTTTAAAGAATGTTGACGGTTTTGACTGTAAGGTTTTGCCTACTTTCAGACCCGACAGGGCGCTTAACATTCATCTTGACGGTTTTGCCGATTATATCAAGGAACTCGGTGAAGTTTCGGGTGTTGATATTAAAAGCGTCGACGATGTAATCAGTGCACTTTTGAAGAGAGCCGATTATTTCAATTCTGTCGGTTGCCGTGTGTCCGACCAAGCGTTTGACTGCCCGCCTTATGCACCTGCAAGCAAGGAAGAAGTTGACGCTGTATTTAACAAGGCTATGAACGGCGAAAAGCTTACCGATTATGAATGTAATGTATATAAAACCCCGATTGTGATTGCTCTGGGTGAAAAATATCACGACCTCGGCTGGACTATGGAGGTCCATATCGGTGCAATGCGTAACAATAATACGCTTATGTTTAATAAAATCGGCGCCGATACAGGCTTTGACTCTGTAGGAGATGACAATATCGCAAAGCCTCTTTCAAGGCTTCTCGACGCTCTTAATGTCAACGATAAATTGCCAAAGACAATCTTGTTTAACCTTAATGATAAGGATAATATTGTTCTTGCAACTATGCTCGGTAATTTCCAATCAAGTGACGCCGAATCTAAAATTCAGTTCGGTCCTGCTTGGTGGTTTTTGGATACAATGGACGGTATGACCGCTCAAATGAAATCACTCGGCAATCTCGGCGTTTTGGGCAAGTTTGTCGGAATGGAGACGGACAGCCGTTCGTTTACTTCTTACGGCAGACACGAATATTTCAGAAGAATTATGTGCAACCTTATCGGCTCTTGGGTTGAAAAGGGTATGTATGCATATGATGAGGATATTCTCAAGGAAATCGTTGAGGGTATTTCATATAATAACGCTATTAAATATTTCAACTTTGAATAATATGGAGGAACATTATGAATCTTAATTTAAGACCTAAAGAGGAATGTACTTTTGATGAAATTTCACTCGGCGAAATTATGCTCAGACTTGACCCGGGTGAGGGCAGAATTAAAACAGCCCGTTCTTTCCGTGCTTGGGAAGGCGGCGGAGAATATAATGTTGCAAGAGGACTTCGCCGTTGCTTCGGTTTAAAGACAAGTGTTGTTACCGCTTTTGCAGAAAATGAAATCGGCTATCTTATGGAGGACCTTATTCTTCAGGGCGGTGTTGATACTTCTCTTATCAAGTGGGTACCTTATGACGGTATCGGCAGAAATGTAAGAAACGGTATTAACTTTACAGAACGTGGTTTTGGTATTCGTGGTGCAGTCGGCGCTTCGGACAGAGGCAACACTGCCGCTTCTCAAATCAAACCGGGCGATATCGATTGGGATTATATTTTCGGCACACTCGGTGTTCGTTGGCTCCATACAGGCGGTATTTATGCTGCTCTTTCAGAGGATAGCGCAAATACGGTTATTGAGGCTGTTAAAAAGGCTAAGCAGTACGGCACAATCGTATCTTATGACCTTAACTACCGTCCGTCACTTTGGAAAGGTATCGGCGGTCAAGCTAAGGCACAAGAGGTAAATAAGGAAATCGCAAAGTATGTTGACGTTATGATTGGTAATGAGGAAGATTTCACCGCTTCACTCGGCTTTGAGGTTGAGGGTAACGATAAAGACCTTAAATCACTTAATATCGACGGCTACTATAAGATGATTGAAACCGTTACAAAGGCTTATCCTAACTTTAAGGTTATTGCTACTACTCTTCGTACTGTTAAGACTGCAACGGTAAATGACTGGAAAGCTATTTGCTGGGCTGACGGAAAGATTTATAATTCACTCGAATTTCCTGGTCTTGAAATTATGGACCGTGTCGGCGGCGGTGACTCTTTCGCTTCCGGTCTTATTTACGGTCTTATGACTTATGAGGACGCACAAAAAGCTGTTAATTACGGTGTTGTTCACGGCGCACTTGCAATGACTACACCGGGCGATACTTCAATGGCTTCTCTTAAAGAGGTTGAGGCTAAGGTAAACGGCGGCTCTGCAAGAGTTCAGAGATAGTACACCTCGTCGTCGCAGACTGCGTATCATTCAAAATAACTTTTATTTATTATTTACTTCTTAAATCGTAGGGGCGAACTTTGTTCGCCTGATATATAAAAATCATAGGAGATATAATTATGTCAAATAAAATTGAAACACTTGCAAAAATTCAAGATGTCGGCATTGTTGCAGTAGTTCGTGCTACTTCAATTGAGCAGGCTGAAAAAATTACAGACGCTTGTATCGCAGGCGGTGTTGCTGCTATTGAGCTTACATTTACCGTTCCTCACGCAGACAAGCTTATTGAGGCTATGAGAACTAAGTACTCAAGCGGTGAAATCATTATCGGTGCAGGTACTGTTATGGATGCGGCTACTGCACGTATTGCTATTTTGGCAGGTGCAGAGTATATCGTTTCTCCGTACTTTGACCCTGAAACAGTTAAGACCTGTAACCGCTACGGTATTCCGTCAATGCCGGGTATCTACACTCCTACCGAGGCTGTTCACGCTATGGAATGCGGTGCCGACGTGCTTAAAGTATTCCCGGGCGATATTGCAACTCCTTCATTTATCAAGGATATTCACGGCCCTATCCCTAATGCGGTTATGATGCCGTCGGGCGGTGTCAGCGTTGACAACGTTAAGGATTGGATTAAAGCAGGCGCAGTAGCAGTCGGCGCTGGTTCATCTCTTATCAAGGGTGCTAAAACAGGCGATTATGATTTAATTACCGAAACAGGTAAACTCTTTGTTGAAAGAATTAAAGAAGCAAGAGCAGAGATGAAAAAGTAAAATACACGCAAAGCAAAAGCGGATTGAACTTCAAGCTCAATCCGCTTTTAATAATTATTTATCTTCTACTTCGATTTTTCCGTTTTCTTTTTCAAATTCGGCAACTCTCTTTTTAAGATATTGCTCAATTTCCTTGTTTGCAGAACGTCCCTCACTCTCGGCAATATATCTGAATTTTTTGAATAAAAGTCTGTCAACTCTTAATGTGTATCTTACAAGTTTTTCGTCCATAGCAATAACCTCTTATATATTATGATGTCATTATGACTTAATTATAGTGAAATTATTGCGTCAAAACGAAAATGGTGGTATAATGACGTCATAATGGTGTAATGATTTTGAGGTGCTATTATGATTTTAGGATTGATAAGCAGTAATGAAATACTGTTAAAGAACATAAATTACTATGTATCAAAAGATGTAACACAAATTGTTTGCGGGTGTGAAACGCTTATTGATAATGAAGTAATACAATACGCAAATTCGAATAATATTGAATTGAAAGTATTTCCTATTGATAAAACAATGAATGAAAAACAGGCGTATAATTTGAGAAATGAAGCAGTGTCTGATTATGCAGATGAATTTACAATCTTTTGGGACGGAAAAGATGATTTTATAAAAGATTTGATTGATATGTGCAGATTAAAAGGTAAAAAAGTATTTACAGTTCAAGTGATTTTGCAAAAAAATATCCCTCGAAGCTATTAATTATAATGCTTCGAGGGATTATTCTTTAATTCGGTTAAAATTTATACACGTACCACCAAACGGGAACGGTCGGCGGGCAGCTGATAGGTACTTCTGTTCTGTAAGGTGTATATTTGTGTTTTACTGATTTTTCAAATACCTTTTTGCCCTTGCTTTGACAATAAGAACTTTGAATGGTGTCCGTATGCTCGTGCCTGAAAACCGTTATTTTTTCTTAACTGCAGTATTTTCGCTTCCTCTGAATACAACAAATTTATCATAAAGAAATTCTGTTATCATATTGCAAGCCATTGTGCAAGCCAAAACAATGTAGTTAATAGCGGTTACATCTGCAAATTTTGCCGTGAAATGGTTACCCAAAATTGTTGAAATCGGGGTGAATACGCAATAAAATGCAAGCACTTTGAGCATTGCAATAGGTACGTTATTAGCCGATTTGAATGTGAATTTACGGTTGAATGTGAAGTTCCAAATTACTGAAAGAAGAAGCGCAATAAGGTACATAGGGCCGTATTCATTTTGCATAATTTTTGCGAAAGTTGCATTTGTGTCCATAAGATTTTGAAGTGCAGGAAGTTTGATGATTACCTCACTCATAAGAGTAAAACTCAACACCTGAATAATACCTGCCGATGCCGAGAAAAACGCAAATTTAATAAACTGCCATACTCCGCCTTTTGATTTCTTTTCTTCACTCATTTGAAAAGCTCCTTAAATTTAAGATATTTTTATTTTATCATAGTGTTTTGATTATTGCAATATTACCAGTCGTATTTTGTCAGTTTGCCTTTTTGACTTAAAGCAGGATATCCCCATTGCCTCAAAACCTCGTATGTTCCGACTGCAACGGCGTTTGAAAGGTTAAGACTTCTTATTATTCCCCTCATAGGAAGCCTTACGCACCTGTCGTGATTTGCCTTTAACAACTCTTCGGGAAGACCTTTTGTTTCCTTGCCGAAAACGAGAAAGGCGTTGTTTTTATATTCCATATCCGAGTGTGCGATTTCAGCCTTGGTTGAAAAATAATAAAACTCTGCGCCCTTGTTTTTCTCGAAAAATTCCTCTTGACTGTCATAAAAGGTTATGTCAAGCTTGTCCCAATAGTCAAGACCTGCTCTTTTAACCTGCTTGTCGGTAATTGTAAAGCCCATAGGACCGACAAGATGAAGCCTTGCACCCGTTGCCGCACACGTTCTTGCAATATTGCCCGTGTTTTGCGGAATTTCAGGCTCGATAAGCGCAATGTTAAGCGAGTAATCCATTAATATATACCTCTTCTATATCCAAATTTTCATCAAGCACTACCAAATCGGCACACTTTCCTACGGCGATTGAACCGACGTTTTTATCCTCGTTTATCGATTTTGCCGGATTGATTGTGCACGATTTAAGCGCTGTTTTAAAATCAATTCCGAATTCAATAAGATTTTTAAATTCCCTGTGAATGTTTGAAATCGAAGCGGCGATTGTTCCGTCCTCCAAAACGGCATATTTACCGTTGGGCTTTACAAAAACCGCCTGACCGCCGAGTTCAAATTCACCCTCGCCGAGCCCTGCGCCTCTCATAGAATCACTGATAACAACCGCTCTGTTTTCACCTAAAATCTTAAATGCGTTTCTCAAAACGGTAGGGCAGATGTGACCGCCGTCACAAATAAGTTCACACATAACTCTTTCGTCATCAAGCACCGTTCCAACTATTCCCGCTTCTCTGTGAGCCATAGGTGTCATAGCGTTGAAAAGGTGGGTTGCGTGATTAATACCGTTTTCAATCGCTTTTTTACATTCATCTGCATTTGCTGCGGAGTGACCGATTGAAACGTTTGTATAATCCTTTGCGTGATTTATGAATTTTTCACTGTCAAATGCTTCGGGTGCGATGGTGATGAGCTTGACAAGTTCTCCGCTTTTTTTGTATAAATCGTCAAATTCCTCAATCGTGCCGCCTCTTACGTATTCGGCATTTTGAGCGCCCTTTTTGCTCATTGCGATAAACGGACCTTCAAGATTTATTCCTATAACCTTTGAACCTTCGTGGCTTTCACTTTTAAATTCCTTGACGGTTTCAACAATGTTTTCAAGCTTTTCTTTCGGCAATGTCATTGATGTCGGGCAAAATGACGTTACGCCGTGCTTTGCAAGTTCCTTTGCCATTTTTTCAAGACCGCTTTTGTCTGCATCCGATGCGTCACCGCCTGCACAGCCGTGAATATGTACGTCAATAAAACCGGGTATAATAATTTTGCCGGACATATCTTTTCCCTCGCCGTCAAGTATGCCTATTTGCTTGATTTTGCCGTTTTCGATTTCTATGTCGCCGTATTCTTTTTCAAAGTTTTCGTTAAAAAAAGTGCAATTTTTAAAAATCATTACTCATTTTCCTTTGCAATTTTATATGCAAGCTCTTCAAGCTGTTCAAAATGCTCGAATGTGCTTATTTCCTTTCTCAGTGCCGCACCGCCACGTATGCCTTTCGTGTAATATGCCGCATGGTGCCTTGCCTCTCTCATAGCGGTGTATTCGCCTTTGTATTCGATAATTTTTTGAATGTGCTTTAGCATAACCACCATTTTTTCGTTAATGCTTACATCGGGCAATACTCTGCATTCGCTCAGATATGCGTTAATTCTTCTGAATATCCACGGATTGCCGAGTGCACCTCTGCCAATCATTATTGCGTCGGCATTCGTTTTTTCAAGCATAATTGCCGCCGACTGCTCATCTACTATATCTCCGTTTGCGATAACAGGGATATCAACCGCTTTTTTTACCTTTGCGATTATGTCATAATCAACTTTGCCCGAGTACATTTGCATTCTCGTTCTGCCGTGAACCGTAATTGCCGAAGCACCGTTTTTTTCTGCAATTTCTGCAATTTCAACTGCCGTAATGTTTTCGTCGTCCCAGCCTTTTCTTATCTTTATTGTTACGGGAATGTCGACAGCCTCACTGACCGCTTTTACTATTTCGCCTGCGAGTTGCGGATTTTTCATAAGGCTTGCACCGCCGCCGTTCATTGCAATTTTGGGTGCCGGACAACCCATATTTATGTCGATAATATTAGGGTGAAATTCAAGGCACTTTTGCGCCGCCTGCGCCATAATCTCAGGGTCGTCGCCGAATATTTGAGCACCTGCCGGATTTTCGATTTCACCGAGCGTTAAAAGCTCTTTACTCTTTTTGTCACCCATTGTAAGACCTTTGCTTGATACCATTTCGGTCACCGTGTAGCCTGCACCGTAATTTATGCAAAGTTCACGAAACGCTCTGTCCGCAATTCCTGCCATAGGGGCTAAAAATATGTTGTTTTTAAATTCGATATCTTTAATTTTCATATTGATTACCTTTTTTCTTACTTGCAATTAATATATCACATTATGAATTGTAAATCAATCGATTATATGATATAATAATATGATTTTAAATGTGAGGAACTGAGTTTATGAAGCTTCTTGTTTTAGACGGTAACAGTATTGTAAACCGTGCTTTTTACGGCATAAAATTATTAACAACCAAAAACGGAGAATATACAAATGCAATATACGGCTTTTTAAATATTCTTTTAAAACTCGAGGATATTTGTTCGCCCGACGCAGTTGCCGTTGCATTTGACGTTCATGCGCCTACTTTCAGGCATAAAATGTATGATGAATATAAGGCAGGCCGTAAGGGTATGCCCGATGAACTTCGTGCCCAAATGCCTGTTCTTAAAGAAATACTTAAAAATCTCGGAATAAAAACGATTGAAAAAGAGGGCTGGGAGGCTGACGATATCCTCGGTACTCTTGCCGCTTCTTGCAGGAAAAACGGTGACGAATGTTTTATTGCAACGGGGGATCGGGATTCTCTTCAGCTTGCACACGGCGGTGTAAAGGTGCTTCTTGCACGTACCAAAATGGGACAGGCGGTTACCGATATTTATGATGAAAAAGCGATTGATGAGGAATACGGCGTAACACCCGACGAACTTATTCAGGTTAAGGCGCTTCAGGGTGACGCTTCTGATAATATTCCCGGTGTCGCAGGCGTCGGTGCAAAGACTGCGCTTGACCTTATTTCACGTTTTCACACACTTGATAATATTTATGAAAATCTTGACGAACTTGATATTAAACCTGGTGTTAAAGCAAAGCTTAAAAACGATAAGGAAAAAGCGTATCTTTCTTTAAAACTCGGCACAATCAGCACCCAAGCGCCGATTGATACGGATATTAATTCTTATGTTGTTTCAGGCAGGGACGAGCAAAAAGCGGTTTCTCAATTTGTAAGGCTTGAACTGTTTTCGCTTATTCCGAAATTTGACCTTGACCCCAATAAAGTCGGCGAGATTGAAGCAGAGGAAGTTGAAGAAAGAAATATCAGTTTAGTAAAATGCGACAATGCAAACGATTTGCTTGAAAGAACTAAGGGCGCCGACGTGTATTTTTATCCCTCGATTATTGACGGCAGCGTGACGGATTTGTATTTTGCGTTCGGTGATGAAATTGTTTCGGTTTCACCTGAAGTGCAGGGATATGAGGATTTTGTCCGTGAATTTTTTGAGGACGAAAGTGCGAAAAAGTACAGTTTTAATACTAAAGAACTTCACCGTCTTGCTTGCAAATTAGGCGTTGAATTGAAGAGTGTTAAAGGCGATTTAATGCTCAGCGCTTATCTTTTAAGACCGAGTGACAGCAATTACGATATTGCTCACCTTTGCCTTGAATACGGTGTCAAAATTCCCGAATTTCTTAATTCTCTCGGCACAAAAGATGAAAATGTTGAACTTGCATCTGTTGTTAAGCCTCTGTTTGAAAAGACGGACGTACTTATTGACGAGGCGCAGGAGAGGCAGCTTCTTGAAGAAATCGAGCTTCCGCTTTCACGTGTTCTTGCCAAGATGGAATATGTCGGCTTTGAGGTTGACAAAAACGGTATTGAGGCTTTCGGCAAAATGCTCGGTGAAAGAATTAAGGATTTGACCGATTCCATTTATGAAAGCGTTGGGTATGAATTTAATATCAATTCGCCTAAGCAACTCGGCGTCGCCCTTTTTGAAGAACTCAAATTGCCGTGCAGGAAAAAGACGAAAACGGGATATTCAACAAATGCCGAGGTACTTGAAGGCTTGGTCGGCGAGCACCCTGCAATCAGCCAAATTCTTGAATATCGCTCGCTTTCTAAGCTTAAATCCACCTATTGTGACGGACTTTTAAAGGTTATTGCAGACGACGGCAGGATTCATACAAGATTTAATCAGGTTGAAACAAGAACGGGCAGAATTTCCTCTCTTGAACCCAATTTGCAAAATATCCCGATTAGGACTGAACTCGGAAGCCAAATGCGTAAATTCTTTATTGCAGGTGAGGGTAAAAAACTTGTTGATGCCGACTACAGCCAAATTGAACTTCGTGTTCTTTCCGACCTTTCAAATGATAAAAATATGATTGACGCATTCAATTCGGGTGAGGATATCCATACAATCACTGCCTCTCAGGTGTTTAATCTTCCGGTTCAAATGATTACTCCTCAGATGAGAAGCAGGGCAAAGGCTGTCAATTTCGGCATTGTCTACGGTATCGGCGCATTCTCTCTTGCAAAGGATATCGGCGTTTCGAATAAAGAGGCAAAGCAGTATATTGAAAATTATCTTGCTCATTACAGCGGCGTAGACGATTATATGAAAAAGATGATAGACCTTGCAAAAGATAAGGGCTACAGCGAAACACTTTTCCACAGAAAAAGATATTTGCCGGAACTTGCTTCGTCTAACCATATGATGCGTGCATTCGGCGAACGTGTTGCAAGGAATATGCCTATTCAGGGTACTGCCGCCGATATTATCAAAATCGCAATGGTTAAGGTTGATGACAGGCTTACAAGAGAAAATATGAAATCCCGCCTTATTCTTCAGGTGCACGACGAACTTATTGTTGAAGCACCGGAAAACGAGGCACAAAAGGCGCTTGAAATCGTGTGTGAGGAAATGGAAAACGCCTGCAAGATGAAGGTGCTCCTTCGTGCAGACGGCAAAATCGGTAACACGTGGTTTGACGCCCATTAATGTAATATGATTAGTATAGAAAAATTCAGTGAAAAATATCTTGACGATGTTTATAAAATAGAATGTGCCTGCTTTGCTCACCCGTGGAGCAAAAAAGACCTTGAAAATCAGCTTTCGCTTGACACCTCTCATTTTCTTGTTGCACTTGATAACGGAAAAGCGGTCGGCTATATGGGACTTCAGATTTTCTCGGGTGAGGGGTATGTTACAAATGTTGGCGTTTTGCCCGAATACCGCAGACGTGGTATTGCCAAAAGGCTCATATCCGCCGAGTTTGAAAATGAAATGAATTTCATAACCTTGGAAGTGCGAAAGAGTAACACTCCCGCAATAAAACTTTATGAAAAAGCAGGCTTTAAAAATGTCGGTATCCGCCCTCGTTTTTACACCGCACCCGACGAGGACGCAGTGATTATGACTAAGAATTTTTGATTATATAAATTTAATCAAAAATGCAATTTGATATCGTAGGGGCGACCTGCGGTCGCCTTTGACTTTAGCAAATAATACACATACAATAAGGAAATAGAAAAATGAAAATTTTAGGAATTGAGTCCTCGTGTGACGAGACGGCTTGCGCTGTTGTTGAAAACGGACGAAAAGTATTATCAAATATTGTTGCAACCTCGCTTGAAGAGCACAAACTCTATGGCGGAGTTGTGCCTGAAATAGCGTCGAGGCGGCACGCAGAGTCAATCAGCGGTGTTGTGAAAGAGGCGCTTGAAAAGGCAAATTGCACTATGAAAGACATTGACGCAGTTGCGGTTACATATGCGCCGGGGCTTATCGGTGCGCTTTTGGTAGGCGTTAATTTTGCAAAGGGATTATCGTTTGCTACAGATACCCCGCTTGTACCCGTTCATCATTTGAGAGGTCATATTGCTTCAAATTACATTTCAAGCGACGTTGAACCGCCGTTTTTGTGCCTTGTTGTCAGCGGCGGTCATTCGCATATTGTTGCCGTTAATGATTATACCGATTTTGAAATTATAGGCAAAACACGTGATGATGCGGCAGGTGAGGCACTTGATAAGGCAGGCAGGACTATGGGTCTTGCATATCCGGGCGGAATAAGTATTGATAAAATCAGCAAGCTGGGCGATGAAAACGCTTTTAAATTTCCGCACCCGAGAGTCAGCGGCAGCAAATACGATTTTTCGTTTTCGGGTCTTAAAACAAGTGTTATCAATACCGTTCATAATGCAAAACAAAAAGGCGAGGAAATAAATATACCCGACCTTGCGGCTTCGTTTCAAAAAAGCGTAGTTGATTGTCTTATTCAAAATCTTGAAAAAGCGGCAATTGATAAAAATTTCAAAAAAATTGTAATAGCGGGCGGTGTTTCTGCTAATTCTAAATTAAGAAGAGAAGCGGAGAAACTTTGCCAAAAGCATAAGTGGCAGCTTTACTTGCCGGAGCTTAAATATTGCGGCGACAATGCAGCTATGATAGGTTCGCAGGGATATTATGAATTTATAGGCGGTGTCAGCGCCGATGAAAGTCTTAATGCTTATGCGACAATGCCGATTGACCAAGCATATGAAAAGCAGTAATTGACAAAAAATTCACATAAAGTGATTAATTTGATTTTATGTTATTGTTACATTTTAATGAATTTTTGACAGTTCTATTGAATTTTAAGGATTTTTTGGTATAATTAATGAGAATGAAATTGGGAAACTTTGATTGTTTTTCAACGAGTTCAATTTGTTTGTAAATAATTTCAAAGGAGAATAAAGATATGGAAACAAATCTTACTTCTAACAAGTCACTTCTTGACTGGCTTGACGAAAAAGTAGAACTCCTTAAACCATCAAACATTGTATGGATTGACGGTTCAAAGGAACAAATCGACGCTCTTAAAAAAGAGGCTGTTGAAACAGGCGAAATGATTAAGCTTAACGACGAGCTTCTTCCTGACTGCTATCTTCACAGAACAGCAGAAAACGACGTTGCCCGTGTTGAGGACAGAACTCTTATCTGCACAACTAAGGAAGAGGACGCAGGTCCTACTAACCACTGGATGGCTCCTGATAAGTGCTACAAGATGCTTTATGACATCGCAGCAGGTTCTTATGAAGGCAGAACAATGTATATCATTCCTTACTCAATGGGTCCTGTAGGTTCACCTATGTCTAAGATCGGTATTGAGATTACAGACTCAATCTACGTTGTTCTTAATATGAATATTATGACAAGAATCGGCAAGAAAGTTCTTGATACTCTCGGCGATTCAAATGACTGGGTACGTGGTATGCACTGCAAGTGTAACGTTGACCCTGAGAAGAGATGGATTTGCCAGTTCCCTGAGGACAACACAATCATCTCTGTAAACTCAGCTTACGGCGGAAACGTACTTCTCGGTAAAAAGTGCTTCGCTCTTCGTATTGCTTCTTACCAAGGTAAGAACGAAGGCTGGCAGGCAGAGCATATGCTTATCCTCGGTCTTCAAAAGCCAAACGGAGAAATCAAGTATATCTGCGCTGCATTCCCATCAGCTTGCGGTAAGACAAACCTTGCTATGCTTATCCCACCTGAAGGATATCAGAGAAAGGGCTACAAAGTATGGTGCGTAGGCGACGATATTTCTTGGATTAAGAAAGGTCCGGACGGACGTCTTTATGCTATCAACCCTGAAAACGGTTTCTTCGGCGTTGCTCCCGGTACTAACGAGAAGTCTAACCCTAACGCTCTTGCATCAACAAAGAAGGGCACAATCTTTACAAACGTTGCTCTTAACCTTGATAACAATACAGTTTGGTGGGAAGGTCTTGACAAGAATCCACCTACAAACGGCGTTGACTGGAAGGGTAATCCTTGGAACGGTCAGACAAGCACAGAAAAGGGTGCTCATCCAAACTCAAGATTTACAGCTCCTGCTGTTAACTGCCCTTGCATTTCACCTGAATTTGAAAATCCAAACGGTGTTCCTATTTCAGCATTCGTATTCGGCGGCCGTCGTGCTAAGCTCACTCCGCTTGTATATCAGTCAAAGAGCTGGAATCACGGTGTATTCGTAGGTTCAATTATGGGTTCTGAAACAACCGCTGCTGCTACAGGTCAGGTTGGCGTTGTTCGTCGTGACCCTATGGCTATGCTCCCATTCTGCGGCTACAATATGGGCGACTATTGGAAGCACTGGATTGAAATCGGCGAAACTCTTGACGAGGATAAGGCTCCTAAGATTTTCAACGTTAACTGGTTCCGTAAGGACGACGAAGGCAACTTTATGTGGCCTGGTTTCGGCGATAACCTCAGAGTTCTTGATTGGATTATCGACCGTTGCGAAGGTAAGGTTGACGCTCAGGAAACAGCTATCGGTTATCTTCCTTATGCTAAGGATATCAACCTTGACGGTCTTGATATGACAGAGGCTGACCTTGAGAAGATTCTTGACGTTGATAAGGACGCTTGGAAGGAAGAACTCAAGGGCGTTGAAGAACTTTATGCTAAGTTCGGCGATAAGCTTCCTAAGGAGCTTGCTGACGTACTTGCTGAAGTTAAGTCAAACCTTGATAAATAATTATCTCTTTTGAAATAATGATACAGACACGGTACAAAATTTTTTGTACCGTGTTTTTATTTGTTCATTTAAAAGTTTTTGTATAAATATTGAAATATAGGTGGGAATTTGATATACTATACTTTGTTAATTTATTAACATAAGGAGATAAAGAAATGGCAAATTCACCTAAAATTATTGCAGTTGCAGGCAAAGGCGGAGTAGGTAAAACTTCAATCAGCGCAACTATTGTTAAAATTCTTGTTGAAAAATATCCTGATAAAAAAATTCTTGCAATTGACGCAGACCCGGCAGTCGGTCTTTCAACCGCACTCGGAATTGATGTGAAAACAACTATTGACGATATCCGCAAGGAAATTGTTGAAACTGTAGAGGACGGTCAGACAAAGGCGGCTATTGAACTTTTGGGTGACGCAAGATATAAAATTTTTGACGCAATCGTTGAAACGGACGGCTTTGCATTTATCGCTGTCGGCAGACCTGAAAGCGCAGGCTGTTATTGCAAGATTAATACATATCTTAAAGAGGTAATTAACCTTATCAGCGGCGATTTTGATTATGTTGTTATTGACGGCGAAGCGGGAATTGAGCAGATTAACAGACGAGTTATGGAAAAGGTTACTCATCTTCTTCTCGTTTCCGACGCAAGCAAAAAGGGCACTCAGGTTATAAACACTATTAAAGAGGTTGCCGATAAACTTGTTATGTATGATGAAATCGGTGCAATCATCAACCGTATTCCCGATGAAAGCGTAATCAAACTTATTGATACAAACGGTATTCCTGTTTTGTCATATATTCCTGTTGATTCAAACCTTGCCGTTTTCGATATCGAGGGTAAAAATATCACAAAGCTTCCCGATAATTCAAATATTGTTAAAGGAACTACCGAGGCACTTGAAAAAATCGGTATTTTATAATTAATATGAATTTTTTTGACGAACTTATATCCAAAAGTGAAGAGATTATATCTAATTTTGACGAAAAATCGTTTCCTTATGACGCTTCAAAAGCTTGGGAGGATACGGGGGTAAGCCACATTGTTTTGCAAAGGGACACTGCGTTTGAACTTGACGGTATCGGCTTTAATCTTGTGACTTCTAAGCCTGTCGGCAAAAGTGAAACGGTTCTTATCGGCGAGGATTTGAATAAAATCAAGAAAAATAAAAAATTCTGCCGTGTGTCGATTATTGAAATAGACGACGTGAACGATGAGCAAAAGGCGTATAATCTTATTCGCAAAATAGAATATGTTAAATACCACTATTTCCCGTTGGGCTATATGATTAGGACGTCGTCAGAGGAGCAAAAGGAAATTGTCAGAGTGGCAAAAAGCGCAATAAAAAAAGGAATTTCGTTTGAGAGGGTGGGTAATCTTCTCAATTCAAAATTCCTTGAAAACGCAAGCGTTAAAAATGTAAAAACCGTTTTTATAACAAGTGACAGTTTCGATTATTCGGCTCTTGATGAACTTGCGCAAAAAAACAGCGAAATCACAAAAACGCTCAACCATATTATGAAGGGCATTAATTTTGACTGCTCGGCGTGCAACCTGAAACCGATTTGCGACGAGGTTGAGGGTATGCGAGAACTTCATTTTAAAAACAGTTCAATGATGGGATAAAATAAAACCACCGGATTGACCGGTGGTTTTTATGTTGCATAATTATATATTATTTTTCTTTTTAATACTAATCAAAAATGAAAGCGATACGATAAACGTAATTGCTTCGGCGGCAGGGAATGCAAGCCAAACACCTGTCATTTTGAAAAGGTATGAAAGTAAAAATACACTTGCGATAATTACAACAAAGCCACGCATAATTGAAATGATAAATGCAGGTGTTGCTTTACTCATTGAACTGAAAGCAAGCGACAGGAAGATATTAAGTCCTGCAAATATGAAACCTATAAAGTAAATTCTCAAGCCTTTTACTGCATAATCGGTAAGTGCGGCTATGTGTTCGCTGTTGAAAATATTTGCAATCGGTGCGGCAAAAGCGTTTACTACACCGATTATAATTCCCGCAAAGCAAAGGCAGGTGATAATGCCGAGTTTGAGTATTTTTGAAAGGTCTTTGATATCGCCCTTTGCGTAATATTTACTGATAAGAGGCTGTGAGCCTTGTGCAACACCGTTGAATACAGATACGGCAACGAGTGAAATATTAGCCACAACTCCGTAAGCCGCAACGCCGATATTGCCGACCAATTTCAATATAATCATATTAAATGCAACAGTAATTACGCCTGACGAAAATTCACCGACAAATGCGGAAACACCGAGTTTCGCACAGTTGAACAATTTAACGAAAGACGGTACGCAAGGTTTAAAACTGATATTGTTTTTCTTTGAGAAAAAGTGAATACAGCAAATTGCACAGCCGACAACAGGGCTTAAAGCGGTAGCCAAAGCCGCACCTGCCATACCCAATTTAAGCGGGAACATAAGCACCCAGTCCATAACGATATTAAAAAGACTGCTTATTACCGTAGCCGCCATTGCTATTGACGGAGAACCGTCATTTCTTACGAATGCGTTGCAAACATAATTCCACATAAAAAGCGGTGCAAAGCACATAAATATTTTTGTGTACGGTGTGCCGACTTTAACGATTTCACTGCTTCCGCCCAAAAGAGCAACAAGTTTATCGGGCATAAAAACACCTATCGCCATAAAAATCAAGCCGAAAACCGTTGTAAAAAACATTGCGTTGAAAAAATATCTGTTGTTTTTTTCTCCTTGATTTTTAGCTATTGCAAATCGTATTGCAGAGCCGACGCCGATCATTGAGCCTATGGCAAATATTAAATTGTATAACGGTAATACAAGATTTAAAGCGGTAATGCCGTTTGCACCGACTGCCTTTGAAATAAAAAAGGTGTCAGCCAAAATGTAGCACGACATTCCTATCATTGCAAAAACATTTTGCGAAACGTATTTTGCAAATTCGCTTGAAGCACTTTTCTTTTTCATATTTATATTATTTCCTTATTTATTATATATTATTGGCGATTTTAACATATATAATTCTATTTGGCAAGAACTATTTAAAAGCCTTTGTTTTTATTTATTTAACATATTATTTAATAATGTTCATATTTATTTCATACGCAGTATATTTATGAACAGTATATTTGTAGTTGCAAAGGGAAAGGTGCTACTTCCCGATGCGCATAAAATATTTTTCATCCTTACCTCCTCTTTTTTATATTGATAAAAAGAATAGAAACACCGAGACGTAATGCCTCGGTGTTTTTATTTGTATATTAATTTGTATATTATAACTTAAAATCAATTTAAAATTCGATTTTGGTTTCCTTATAATCCTTATCGTGAGCAGTTAAAACCGCAACGCATTTTTCGTTTTTATACATCTTATTAAGCCAACGAAGAGAAATCTTCATATTTTGAATATTATGTATAGGACCTGAAAGGATAAGCTCACTCCACGATTTTTCACTTATTCCGTTATCGCCTGCAATTACTGCCATTTTGCCGTTTTGCTTAACAACAACGCAAACAGAGCCTGCAGAATGACCGGGAGTATAAACAATTCTTACACTGCCATCACCGAATAAATCACAGCTTTTGCCAAACGGTGCACGGGAGTCGTAATTCATTTCAATCGGCTCAATTTCAACACCCTGCCAAAGCGCTTTATGGTATCTCGGGTTAGGAAGAAGCGATATGTCAAGCTCCTCTTTTGCGGCATAAATATGTTTTGCACCCTTTAAATCTTTAAGACCGCTTACGTGGTCGCAGTCAAGATGGGTTAAAATGACCGCATCGAGCTGTTCGGGAGTAATGCCGAGTGAGTCAAGCTGCCTTTTAACACAGTCGTTTAAAGTAACTGTAGGCTGGCTTGAAAAATAAAGCGCAAGACCGAGGTGATGCCTTGGATTTATGGCGCATTGCTCACTCCAGCCGGTATCAACAAGAATATTTTTGCCGTTTATTCTTATCAAAAATGCTTTGACAGGTACGTCGTTTCTGCCTTTCTTGCTTTGAAACAAACCTGTATATGCAAATTTTCCGCTTTTGCTGTCTCTGTTATGAACAGCACTTGACACAAGCATTTTACCTGTTTGAAGTACGTCAATTTCAGCCATAAAAATATCCCTCTTTTGCCTACAATATAATAACAATATCATACCATATTTATTTTGCTCATTCAACAGAATTTGTACTAATTTGCATATTTGTAAAAAAGTAATTTTAAAAGTGACAATTTTACTTTGTTTTGATATAATATAAAGAGTAAAAGGGAGGTCGGTATTGTGAAAAATATGCTCGATTACATAGAGGAATACGGTGATTATTCTTTTAAAGAAAAACCGTTTAATGAGGTTGATAATCTTATATTTTCTCAGCTTGCATATACGGATTTTAAAGATATTGCAGACAAGCAGAGTGTGCCGCTTTTAAAAGGGGCAAAGCTCTTTTTTGCAATGTATACGCAGCAGGAAATTGACGAACTTATTGCAATCAGTGTAAAAAGTGCCGATTTGCTCAGGCGCTGCAGTATGACAAAGAGATTTCAAAATGTTATTTTGTGCGACTATATTAATAATGTAAGCGACGATATCGATAAGCAATTTTCCGCTATACATTTTCTTCTTGATGACGGGTGCGACGTAGTTGCGTTTAGGGGAACCGACGTTACGGTAACGGGAGTTAAGGAGTCGGCAATGCTTTCGTATATGTTCCCCGTTCCTGCGCAAATTGAGGCTTTGTATTATTTTCAGGAAACGTGTATGAGA
This sequence comes from uncultured Clostridia bacterium, assembly GCA_945874765.1. Taxonomy (GTDB): domain Bacteria; phylum Bacillota; class Clostridia; order Oscillospirales; family Acutalibacteraceae; genus Eubacterium_R. The sequence goes on along the minus strand of CAMCHQ010000007.1, from coordinate 7,094 downwards.
CATTCGGGCGATATCATCCTTTGCGGTCATTCAAAAGGCGGTAATCTTGCTGTTTTTGCCGCAGTCAATTGCTCAAATTCTCTTAAAAAAAGACTAAAAGCTGTTTATGAGGACGACGCTCCCGGATTTCCTAAATACTTTTTCGACAGATACGATTATTGCCAAATTAAAGATAAAATCCATTTCTTTACTCCGCAAGGCTCAATTATAGGCAGAATGCTTTTCCACGATGCAAAACCTGTTATCGTTCACAGTGAAAATTCAGGTCTTAAACAGCATCAGGCTTCCTCGTGGGAGGTCGACGGCGACCGATTTAAGTATGAGGAAAAATATGAGCGCACAAGCGATTTCATAAGCGATTATATCAACGAACTTATTGATTATATTTCCGATGAGGAGCTTGAACTTTTCTTTGACACGCTTGAATATGTTGCCGAAAATATGGGCATTGAGGATTTTTATGATACAAAGGAATTTGATATTAAAAAAGCGCTCGGTTTAATTGATTCCATTACAACTCTTGACGATGAGCACAAAACAAAATTCAAGCAGATTTTGAAAAAGGTTATTGCTGATTTTACCAAGGAATATATATCTCAAAAAACGCAGACGTATAAGAGCATTTTAGAGAGCTTTTCTTTGAAAAAACGGGAGAATATAGACAGCAATACGGATAACAATGAGGTAATAAGCGACGGCAGGGAGAGATAACGGAATTTTTTGCTTTATTATATTGAAAAATGAAATTAACGTGCTATAATAATTTTTGTAATATTAATTTATTTATAATTTATTGTAGGCATCGGTAATGTAGCCTTTGCCGCAAATATAGGAGATGTTTAACAAATGCAAAAGAAAGATATCGATTGGTCAAGCCTCGGCTTCGGCTATGTTAAGACAGACAAACGTTTTGTAGCTCACTACAAAGACGGCAAGTGGGACGAAGGTCAGCTTGTTGATGATGATACAATTACGCTCAATGAATGTGCAGGCGTGCTCCAGTACGCTCAGACTTGCTTTGAAGGTCTTAAAGCATATACAACTAAGGACGGCAGAACAGTTTGCTTCCGCCCTGACCTTAATGCAAAGCGTATTGCCGATTCTTGCCGTGGACTTGAAATTCCGGTTGTTCCCGAAGAAATGTTCTTGAGAGCAGTTAAGGAAGTTGTAAAGGCTAATGAGGCTTGGGTTCCTCCTTTCGGCAGCGGTGCAACTCTTTACATTCGTCCGTATGTATTCGGCGTTAATCCTGTTATCGGTGTTAAGCCGGCAGATGAATATGAATTCAGAATGTTCTGTACTCCTGTAGGTCCTTACTTCAAGGGCGGTGCAAAGCCTATCACTATCCGTGTATCTGACGTTGACCGTGCAGCACCTCACGGTACAGGTAATATCAAAGCAGGCCTTAACTATGCTATGTCACTTCATAACATTGTTGACGCTCATAAAAACGGCTTTGACGAAAATATGTATCTTGACCCGGCTACAAGAACAAAGATTGAGGAAACAGGCGGCGCTAACTTCATTTTCGTAACTAAGGACGGCACTGTTGTTACTCCTAAGTCTGATTCTATTTTACCGTCAATTACCCGCCGTTCACTTATGGTTGTTGCCGAGAAGTATCTTGGTCTTAAAGTTGAACACAGAGAAGTTTACTTTGACGAACTTAAAGATTTTGCTGAGTGCGGTCTTTGCGGTACAGCAGCAGTTATCTCACCTGTTGGTAAGATTGTAAATCACGGTGAAGAAATTTGCTTGCCGTCAGGTATGGACGAAATGGGTCCTGTTACCAAGAAGCTTTATGAAACTCTTACCGGTATCCAGATGGGTGAAATCGAAGCACCTGAGGGCTGGATTTGCGAAATTAAATAAGTCGGTTGTGAATAAACAGTCATAATCGTATCGGAATAAAAGGGAATTAGAAATACGTATTTATTGGCGTGTTTCTGATTCCTTTCTTTTTTATACTTTGAAATGTAAACTTTTTATAAATCTATTGAATATTGTATAATTTTTATTTATAATAAATGCGAAATTTGAAAAGGGGTAATATCGTATTATGAAATTTAAAAAGATATTGTCGATATTTTTGAGCCTTGCACTTATTTTGTCTGTTTTTGCAGGACTTGAAATAACCGCTTATGCCGCTACAAGCGGAACGTCGGGCGGAGTAAATTGGAATCTTGATAAATCAAGCGGTGTATTTACCGTTACCAAAAACGGCAACGGACGTGGCGCCGATTATCAAAAGTATCAAGTTTTTGGAAGAAATAACCAGCCTTGGTATTCAGACCGTTCTTCAATCAAAACGGTTAAGATTGAATCGGGCGTTGTTCAAATCGGCTCATATTGGTTTTATGATTGTACTAATTTGACTAATGTTGAGTTTAACGACGGTGGAAGTCTTGACACATTGGGAGAGGACCTTTTCAGAGGCTGTAAAGCGCTTACAAATATAACTCTTCCTGAAAATGCGACATATTATTATAAGGAACTTTTCCTTGATTGTACCTCGCTTAAATATGTTTCACTCCCTACAACCAATAACACCGACAGTTATAAGGGCAAAATCCCTGAAGGTTTATTCAGCGGTTGTACCTCGTTGGAGCAGGTTTATGTAGGCAGCGGTCATACGGGTATGGACAATAATGCTTTTAAGGGTTGTTCTAAACTTAAGAGTATTGTTTGGGCAAGCGGTAATCTTTCATCTATTGCAAGTTCGGCTTTAACAAATGTTCCGTCAAGCTGTAAACTTGTAGGTACAAGCTCTCTTGTCAATGCAACAAGTGCGCTTTCATTCCAAAATGTAAACGGCTTTTGCGGCACAACTTTAAGCTATAAATATGACGCTGAAAATAAGAAGTTAAGCATTCTCGGAAACGGCGATATGACCTCAAACCCTTGGAGTGTTTACAGTGCACTTATTACCGAACTCGATTTTACGGGCACAAACGGTAATTTCACAATTATGAACGGTGCTTTCCAAAACTTGATTAATTCAACTTATTGGCTTAATATTCCGTCATACTGTACTAAAATCGGAAACAATGCATTTTCTAATACAAACTTTAACTATAATAAATTCGATTGCAAGAATATTACTATCGGTACCGATGCTTTCGGTAACGGCTCCGGCTCATATGCACGCTTTTTCGGCATTGCAAATTCAGGTGTTCGTGACTATGTAAAGGCAGGTCAGGAAAAGGGCTACGATTGGCATTATTATTGCCTTAATGATAATCATAATTATGTTACAAAAACAGTTGCACCGACTTGTACCGAAAAAGGTTACGATATTACATATTGTGCCGATTGTGATGTAGATGAAACTAAGTCTAACTATACAGATCCAGCCGGTCATAAATATGAATATACAGGTGTAAACGGACCGAGCGTTGTTTATAAATGCAGTGTCTGCGGCGAAACAAATCTTCAGCTTGACGCACTTGCTCTTGCTTCAAATTTCAAAGACGCAATAACTACAGACGATAAAGCGGCTGCTTATACTCAGTCAAATTATGACGGAAAGTATGACCTTAACCGCAACGGCTTTATCAACGCTAAGGACTACAGTATGCTTAGCAAGATAATTAATAATTTTGATACAAATAATAAGCAAACAACTATTGATACTTCAACATCTTACCAAACAATTGAGGGCTTCGGCGCTTCTGCCGCTTGGTGGGCACAATATGTCGGCGGTTGGGATAATGTAGATGAGATTATGGAGCTTCTTTACAGTAAGGAAAAGGGCGCCGGTCTTAATATCTACCGTTACAACCTCGGCGCAGGTTCAAAGGGCGATTCTTACATTACCGACGTTGACAGAAGTACAGAGGGCTTCTTGCAAAAAGATGGCTCATATGATTGGAGCCAAGACGCTAACGCACAAAAGGCGCTTGCTTCTGCTCAAAAAGCCAACAGCGATTTAAAAGTAACTCTTTTCTCAAACTCCGCACCTGTTTGGCTTACCAAAAACGGTAAGGCATATTGTTCAAACGGCGCTTCATCTAACCTTGATTCAAGTAATTATGACGCATTTGCACAGTTTGTTGTTAAGTGCTCGGAACATTTTATCGATGAGGGTTATAATGTAACAGAGGTTTCACCTATCAACGAGCCTGAATGGGATTGGGCAGCGGATTCAAACGGCTATACCTCTCAGGAAGGTTGTCATTGGGTTGATACTGCGGCAAGAGATTTCTATAACAACGCTATGATTCCTGCTATTAAGAACAGCGAAAAACTTAACGGCAAGGTTGGTGTAGATGTTTGGGAATGTGCTCAGCTCAATCATTCTAAATATTTCAGCGGTTTCCTCAACAATATGTTCTCGTCATACAGCCTTTATCCAAACTACGCTTCAAATAACTCAAATATCAGAGATTATGTCGATTCTCTCGGCACTCACTCCTATTGGGCGTCAACAAGCGACAGGCAAAAGGTTGCAAGCACACTTGCAGGAAATTCTATATCTAATAACTATTCCGCTGTTAAAAAGGTACGCTGCACAGAGTATTGCCAGATGACTAATGACGGCAACTCGGGTGTTTACGGTCTTATTCAGGAAGAGGGCACAACAAACGGTCTCGGTATCGATTACGGCCTTGCTCTTGCAGATATTATGTATCAGGATTTAACCATTCTTAACGCTGTTGAATGGGATTGGTGGGTAGCATGCGGACCGGGCGTATATCCCGACGCACTTGTTTATGTAAATAAGCAAAACCACAATGATGTTCAAACTTCAAAGAGACTTTGGGTAATGGGTAACTACGCAAGATTTATTGAGGACGGTGCAAAGAGAGTTTCTGTTTCAACAGGCTCGTCATTCGGCTCTAATCTTACCACAAAGGTTACTCACGGCTCGGATAAGAATAACTACATTGAGCAGTCTGCTTATCTTAATCCGGACGGAACAGTTGTAGTAGTTTATATCAACAATTCCGATACAAACGAATATACAAAGTTCTCATCATCGGATTATAAGAGCTTTGAAACTTATGTAACAGACGATAGCCGTGACCTTGAAAAATATCAGTCGGGCAACACAAATGCGGCTGTTGCAATCCCTGCAAAGAGTGTAACAACAGTAGTTCTTACACCTAATGCAAAATAATACAAAATAAAATTAACGGGCGAACTCAGTTCGCCCCTACAGTCATTTAGTGATTTGATTCTCGTAGGGGCGATCATTGATCGCCCGTTTTATTTTTCTATTTCCAAAACAGTTAATTTTTTCCCATCAACCTTAAACTTAACGTTCATATCTTCAAACGCAACGCCGTAAATTCTGTTGGGGTCGTTTTGATATGCGGGGCGTGGGTCGCAACTTAAAATTCCTATAAGTGCGCTGATTTTATCGCTTGGAATAAGAGATTTTTCGGTATCGTTTATTTCAACTTCAAGCCTGTCCGCCTTGTGCTCGTCGGCAAAACTGCATTTTGCTTCAGGGTGGCAGTCGGCGTATTTTATATACGGCTTAATGTCATAAATCGGAGTGCCGCTTTTCATATCGACACCGCCTACAGTAAGCACCGTGCCGTGTTCCTTTGTCTGCTCAACTTTTATCAGCTTCACACATGATAAGCCGATATTGTTGGGTCTGAACGGTGAACGGGTGGCAAAAACGCCTTTTCTCTTTTCTCCGCCAAGCCTCGGCGGTCTTACAGTCGGTGAAAATTCATCTCTCACACTGTCTGAAAACTGCCACAAAATCCAAAGATGAGAAAATTCCTCTATCCCGTCAAACGCTTCTTTGACATTGTAAGGAGAATCGAGAATTATTTTTCCCTCCAACTCCTCAACAAGTCCGCTTTGACGTGGTGCGCCGAATTTTTGAGGCAAAGGTGTATATATTTTTCCTATAGGTTTCATAATTTTTATACCTTGATTTTTGATAAAACTTCACCAACCTTATCGTGAATAACAAGGTCGGCATTTTTATCCATCGGTGTTTCGTCACGGTTGATAAGCACTAAGTATTTGCCTCTGAAATATCTAACAAAACTTGCCGCAGGGTAAACAGTCAGGCTCGTTCCGGCAATAATCAGGCAGTCGGCATTGCTTATTGCTTCAAGCGCACCGTTTACCGTATCGTTGTCAAGCCCCTCCTCATAAAGCACGACGTCAGGTTTTACCAAACCTCCGCATTTGTCGCAATAGGGGATAGGGGTGTTGTTTTTTATATAGTTTGCATCAAAGAATTTACCGCATTTCGTGCAATAATTTCTAAGCGTTGAACCGTGAAGTTCGTATACCTTTTTGCTTCCTGCCGCTTGGTGCAAGCCGTCAATGTTTTGTGTTACGACTGCGCTTAACTTTCCCACTCTTTCAAGCTCGGCAAGTTTTAAGTGTGCCTTGTTCGGCTTGATGTTTTCGATAAGTAATTTATCCCTGTAAAATTTGAAAAAATCAATTGTGTGGCTGTAGAAAAATGTATGCGAAAGTATCTCTTCGGGAGGATAGTCATATTTTTGATTATAAAGCCCGTCTACGCTTCGAAAATCGGGTATTCCGCTTTCCGTCGATACACCCGCACCGCCGAAAAATACGATTTTGTTACATTCGTCAATAATTTGCTTTAAATCCATAGTAACCCCTTATTCCGCAATGTCCGCAAGGTCAAATCTGATAACCTTTTTGAGTCCGTCAAGCGTTGTTTCAACCTGATATCCGATTTTGCCGCCGCTGAACATTATTGTGTCAAAATCCTTTGCGCTTTCGTGGATTGTTGTTTTAAAAAATTTCTTCATTCCTATCGGTGAGCAGCCGCCGTGAATGTAGCCGGTCAGCGGTAAAAGTTCTTTTGATTTTATCATTTCGATTTTCTTTTCTCCGACTGCTTTGGCCGCTTTTTTAAGACTTAATTCTTTATTGACAGGTACTAAAAATACATAGTGATTTCCTGTTTTGCCGACTGTTACAAGCGTTTTGAAAACTTTGTTTGCGTCCTCGCCCAATGCGTCGGCAACCTCTTGTCCGCCGATTGCGTCGGTGTTTAAATATGTGTGTTCGCTGTATTTGACTTTCTTTTGGTCAAGTATTCTCATTACATTTGTTTTATCGTCCATTTTTATGCCTCGATATATAAT